>CAZMZJ010000008.1:0-98798 GCA_964570825.1 uncultured Lachnospiraceae bacterium
CGTCACGGCAGGAATGGGCGGCGGCACAGGAACAGGCGCTGCCCCGGTTGTCGCTCGTGTCGCCAAAGAAATGAATATCCTGACAGTCGGAATTGTGACAAAACCTTTCGCTTTCGAGGGCAGAAAAAGAATGGAACAGGCAGAAGAAGGCATCGCAGAGCTCAGCCAGTATGTCGATTCGCTTGTTGTGATCCCAAACGAAAGACTGAAGCAGGTGTCTGAAACACGAATCACTCTTGCAAACGCCTTTGAAATTGCCGATGACGTACTGCGCCGCGGCGTACAGAGCATTTCCGAGCTTATAAATGTACCGGGGTTCATTAACCTCGACTTTGCGGACGTCACATCAATTATGAGCAACGCCGGCTATGCGCATATGGGCGTAGGCAGCGCCACCGGAAAGGACAAAGCGGAGCTCGCAGCTAAAGCAGCTATTTCAAGCCCGCTGCTTGAAACTTCAATCAAGGGCGCACGCGGAATTCTTATCAGCATTACCGCTTCTCCTGATGTCGGTCTTGAGGATGTTGACCTTGCATCGACAATGATTGCAAATGAAGCTCATCCAGACGCAAGCGTGATCTGGGGAGTTGCCTTTGATCCGGAGCTTGAGGACGAAATGCGCATAACTATTATTGCTACCGGTTTTGAGAAGAAGCCGGAGGATAATGTGCAGGCCGAAAAGAAACTTGCCGCAAAAGGTGATAAGAGACTCGGACAGAATTCAGCGGTTTATGCACAGAGCGCTCCCGCTACGGCTTCAGACGCCAAAGCGGCTCCCGCTGCAAAAGCTGCTACTGAAGAAGATAAGAAAAAAGTGCTTGAATCTTTTGAGGAAAATGAAGATAAAGAAGACGAAAACGAGGGCGCCGGCTCAATATCTGACAGCGATTTCGATGAGATCATGTCAATCTTGCGTAAATCAAAGAACCGCAGCAATATAGCAAAAAAATAATTTTATAACAATCCGAACGATAGATTATTGATCAAAAATAAAATGTTTTTTCACGGTCAGAGTGTACTTGTAACGGCAGTCAGCCAAATAAAGCTATTTTGTGAACCGGAATAGGGGTTTATGAATGGCGGCATGGATGTGATTGCCGTACGCTCTATACGCTGACCGTGTTAAAATAATTTTATCGAAGATCGATGACCGTTCGGATTATTGTTTTTTGGCTAAATAGTAATTAAAAACGGCTGATAGCAGAATAATTTGTTGAATGCGTCTCTTTGCAATGATATAATTTTTATGGTATGTCAATTTTATTACAGGGGAATGAAAAATGCAAAAAGTACTTAATGATATCAAAGCAAACGCAGTCAAGAGCATAATACTTGACACGGACGCTTATAACGAGATCGACGATCAGTTTGCGCTGGCTTATGCGATGCTTTCACCGGAAAGAATTAAGCTGCTTTCGGTAAACGCCGCGCCATTTCAAAACTCAAGAGCTGCAAGTCCGGCGGAAGGCATGGAGAAAAGCTACAATGAAATCGGCAAAATAATGAAGCTGGTTAATCCCGAAGCCCAAATTCCATATTATCGCGGCTCGGAGAAATATCTCGAGTCAAAAACTCAACCGGTGGAATCCGAGGCGGCTCAAAACATTATAAACACCGTCATGAATTCTGAAGAATTCATATATATTGTCGCAATAGGAGCAATAACAAATGTTGCTTCCGCCATCATAAAGTGTCCTGGTATCGTGGAGAAATGCGCCGTGATATGGCTCGGCGGGCATGCGCTCTGGTACAAGGATACCAGGGAGTTCAATCTTTATCAGGATGTTCTGGCGGCTCAGGTTGTGTTCGATTCCAAAATTCCGCTCGTACAGATACCGTGCCAGGGCGTATGCAGCGAGTTCCTCACAACAATACCCGAACTTGAATACTATCTCGGAGGTAAAAACGATCTTTGCGACTACCTTGTTGATATAGTTAAATCATATACAAAAAAACAATACGGTTGGTCAAAAGTGATCTGGGATGTGACGGCAGTCGCAGTACTTACGTTGCCTGAAGCATTCAGATTCTCGATTATTCCGACTCCTTATGTTACAGCTGAATTCCGGTATTCCTTTAACACCGAGAGACATCATTATATCTATGTTAACAAACTCAGCCGCGACGGAATTTTTGCCGACCTTTTCACAAAACTCTCAAATAAATAATGCAACAAAATCAATAAAGAAATGTTTATAAACAAATATTATGATTATGTGTTTTCGCCGGCATTAACAACGGAAGCAATCAGGATATGCCTGACCAGCAAAATTCGCACGATTCACATTGTCAGCAGGAAGGGAAGGGCTTAATATGGCATTTAAGATCAGATTATCAGGACTTGACGAAAGGCTTGCGCGCGGAGCCGGGGAAGTTGCTCCGGGTCTGGGACTTGAAATATGCAAACGCGGCGGTACTAAGGTCAGCGTTGTACGGGGAGATAAACTTTCGGTAGAGCATGAGGGAAAAAATATAGTAATAACATATAAGCGTGAGCATCAGTTCTTCCGCATGCTCTCATATCTTCCGAAGGTTCTGGAAGGCGGACAAGACATATCCGAGGAGCCAAACTTCAGCATGCTTTGTTATATGGGGGATATGTCGCGCAACGCGGTTTATAATATTCCTACGGCAAAGAGGATGCTTAGATACCTTGCTTTAATGGGATATGACAGTCTGATGCTTTATACTGAGGACACGTTCGAGTTGCCGGGATACCCATATTTCGGACATATGAGAGGTAGATTTTCAAAAGCTGAGCTTAAGGAAATTGACAATTACGCATACAATCTCGGAATCGAGGTTATTCCATGTGTGCAAACGCTGGCGCATCTGACTACGGCGCTGCGCTGGCCGGGTTTCGGTTTCCAGGACACTCCGGACATTCTCCTCGTCGGCGACGAGAGGACTTATGAATTCATAGATGCAATTCTTAAGGTGTGCGCCGAGTGTTTCCGTTCGCGCAGGATCAACATCGGAATGGATGAAGCGCATATGCTCGGACGTGGGAAATACCTTACCCAGAACGGCTACCGCCCATCGCCGGATATAATGCTCGAACACCTTGACAGGGTTGTCAGACTTTGCGGAAAGAACGGTTTTTATCCGATGATCTGGAGCGATATGTTCTTCCGTATGGCATTTGGTGGAGTTTACAGAGTACGCGAGGGTGAAATTCCTCAGGAGATAATAGATAAGGTACCGCAAAATCTGACGCTTGTCTATTGGGATTATTATTCGCTCGATTCCGGTATATTTTCACACATGTTAGACTGCCATCTCAAGTTCCATAACCCGGTTGTCTTCGCCGGCGGAGCATGGAAATGGTATGGGTTCGCTCCTCACAATCGTTTTTCTGTCGAGTCTACCAGGATGCAGCTGAATATATGCGCGGAAAAGAAAATTGATAATATAATAGTAACGTCCTGGGGGGACAACGGCGGCGATGCGTCGCAGTTTTCAGCGCTGGCCTCGATGATATACTTTGCCGAACGAGGGTATGCTCAGAGCGACGTTTCCGACGCAAAGCTTGAGGAGCGCTGCGCTGCCTGCTTCGGTATCGGCTATGAGGCGCTTCTGACACTTGACGCGCCGAACGAGCTTCCGGGCGTATCGGTTGCTATCGGTCGGCCGGTTAATCCATGCAGATACCTGCTTTTCAACGATCCGCTTGAAGGACTGCTTGATGCCCACATGGATCCGGACACGGCGCCGGGCGGTTTTGCCAAGAGTGCGGAAAGGCTTTTCAGATATAAGGACAATCCGGATTTCGGATATATTTACGATACCCTCGGTAAATTATGCGTGCTGCTTTCCGATAAGTGCGATATAAGCATAATTGCGCGCAACGCTTACAAAAAAGGCGACAAGGCATCCCTTGCTGCTCTTGCAAATGAGAAGATACCGAAAATCATCAGAGAGCTTGATGATTTTATCTCAGTATTCAGAAAACAGTGGTATGCCGAGAACAAGACCTTCGGTTTCAGCGTGCAGGAGTTAAGGCTCGGCGGCCTCAAGGCAAGGCTCGAATCGACGGCTCTTCGTTTTACCGAATATGTCAGCGGGAATATAGATACAATCGAAGAGCTTGAACAGCCGCTGCTTTCTTTTGACGGGCGGCCCGTTGGGGACGGAAGTTTCCCGTATATCAGCAATATGGTCTGGCGCAACTATGTGACAGGATGCGTGCTTTAACTTAATTATTTAATAATTGTAAAGGCAGTAAAATGAAAAAAGGCAGCAAAATGAAAAATAATATCAATAAAACGGTGTTATGGCATACAACACCGGAATTTATACTGCGTGATCATGATTTTTGTGTCAATGCTGTAACAGATGCAGATACGGCGAAAGCAGGGCATATTGAACTGATATGGTCTACCGCGTCAAACGGGGACGGAGTACGGGAAAACGGAAGAATCCGTATGACGGTAACCGTGATTGAAGCAAGCGAGGATGAGCTTATTTTGGTTTCGGCTGTGATACCGGCATCAGCTTTTCTGAACGCAGACATTGTAAAATATAGGTTTTATATGGAAAACCGAGATGTCAGCTCTGAAGAGTACGAAGCACAGATTTCAGACGCCGGAAAAATGCCTCCGCTTATTGTCACTGAGTTCTACGCCCGTCCGAAGGGGCTCGGAGTAACCGCTTATATAGAGGTTATGAATCCGAACAACGAGCCGGTGGATTTATATGATTACAAGATGATGGCATTTCCGGGAGGCAATCTGTCGGTTAAGGAATTGGGTGTAATCTATTTTGCTGACAAACCGGGAGAGGAAATTATTGCACCGCACACGCTGGCGCTGCTCTGGCCGCAGTACCCGAGGCACCATATGCTGGAAAATGGGAAATATTCAAGCGCCGAAGGCTTCTGCGAGGTTATTAACGCTGAATTTCCGCGACCCGAGTTCGAGGTGAAGCCTGACGGGCTGAAGCTGGTAAAGGTCGAATTCTGTCGTTATGACGAAGAGACGGCAGAATATGTCTTCAAGGACGGCGCTGCGGAACTGCCTTCAAAGAACGAACATATTACACTTTTGCTTGTGCCACGCGAAAAGGAAGCCGGGGACGCTGTTTATTCGATGGAATACAACAAGGACGACGGTTGCTACCGCGACACTCCGGTAAGACATTCGTCCTTATGGGGAATAGACATACGGAACCCTGCGGTCGGCATAGTGATGAAACACAAAGCATATGCCACCCCCGGCAGACTTTCGGATTGGCAGAGTTTTCCGGATTTCAACGTCGGTTATCCTGCAGTATATCCTGCGAGCGCCGGGAAGGAACTGTTTTCATCAAGCGGAGAGATGAAAATTGCTTTTGATGTGTTTACAGGAAAAGCATGCGGAGCTGCCGTGCATCTTAAGACGGCAGACGGTACATTTGTCGAACGCGATGCGGTATGTACAGGCGGAGGGCATTATTCTGCGGTTTTTCCGGAGGATATTACCGACAGACTTGAGAAACTTGAATATTATATAACAGTATATGACGGAATAAGAAACTCGGTTCTCGGTTCTGCCGGCTCGTTGATTGAAACTTCGGTTATTGACGACAAAGGACCTGTTATCACTTGCGTTAAGCCTGCGGAAAAATATGCGTATGACAATTGCCGGAAGCCTGAAATATCGGTCGAATACTTTGATGTTTCCGGAGTGGACATCGGTGGCTCGGCTTTGTTTGTTGACAAGAAAAATGTAACGGCTGAAGCGGAATGGGGGCCGGAGCGTGTCAGTTATGTTCCCGAAAGACCGCTCAGATACGGAAGTCACAAGCTTAGAATCATTCTTAAGGATAAGAAGGGCAACGAGACGATAAAGATAGTCGGTTTTTCAGTATGCCGTCCCGATGAGCTCGAATTATATAAAGGTGAGGTTCACTCTCATACGGCGGACTCTGACGGTATAGCCGGACCAGACGAGGCATATGACTACGCGCGTCATGTCGGAGGCGTCGACTTTTTCGCCGTAACTGAGCATTCACACTATATGACTCCGGAAGCTTATGCCGAACAGATAAAAGCGGCTGACAGGCACGACGAACCCGGTAGATTTGCCGCCCTTTACGGCTGGGAAATGACATGGAACAACACATGCGGTCTATGGGGGCATCTAAATATTCTGAATTCAAAGTGGATTGTCAACGATATTAGGACAAACGGCATTCCTGAAATTTATGAAAAATTAAAAAAAGACCGCGGAGCCGTCGCTATGTTCAATCACCCCGGACTCGGGTGGGGCAATTTTCTTGATTTTTCGAATTATTCCGCCGAAGCGGATCGCGCTGTCTGCCTTGCGGAAATCAAGGGCGCCGGTTACGACCATGAATATATGGATATGCTTTCGCGCGGATGGCACGCGTCACCCGCTTTCAACGAGGATAACCATGACTTTAACTGGACTACCGCCACAAAATCAACAACCTATGCTCTTGCTCCGGCGCTGACACGCGAAAATATTCTTGATGCGTTCAGAAGAAGAAGAACATATTCGACATCCGACCCGACCATGAAAATATATTACAGGGTAAACGGCGAGTGGATGGGGGCAAGGCTTGACGGACCCGAGAGCCTTGATATCGATGTTAAAATTTCCACCGAAAACGAACGCGGAATCGGCAGCATTGCGCTGATCGCTGAAGATAATATAATAGTGGCTTCCGTCAATGCAGGAGCGCTGCGTGAGTATCACTGGAAACTTAAATTGAAGCCTCAATATGACTATTATTATGTTAGAGTGACGGCGGCAGGCCAGTATACAGTAACCGCACCGGTCTGGGTTGAGGGGAACCAGCCGCTTAGCATCAGCAAATTTTATTACAACCGCGGCGGCGATAATTATAAGCCTAATGTCATGACGGCATGCATCGTCAATGACAGCAATAGCGAAATCCGCAGGCTGCAGGCTGATTTTTATCTCACTCCCCAGCAGGGATTTGATATTATGAACACGGTTCCATATGCATCTTTCAGCCTGCAGGATCTCGCCGCGGGCAAAAGCACTGAAATCAGCTGCGAGTTTCCGGATATTGCCGGACTGCGTCGCGCGTCTGTCGTTGTAAGCGGGAAATGCGGGAAACATTTATGCGGCGACACGGCGGCGGCTCTCCTTACACCGCTGCGTATTACGGAAATCTGCGCCGAAACCTCGCCGGTTGCTGATGCAAGTGGTAACGAAATAAAAAATCCGTATTCATATATGCAGATATGCAACGTTTCAAACCGCACAGTGAAACTTGACGGGTGCTATACACGTATTTGGACCGCCACAGGAAAACCGCCAGCCGAGGATAAAATGCTTAAGCTCGACGGATATCAAATTCCCGCGGGGAAAACTCTGACCGTATGGAAGAAGCCTAAGGAATGCACTCTTACGGCGGATGATTTCAATAGGCATTACGGAACAGCGCTCAGAGAAAACGAAGAACTTCTTATCAGCGAAGTACATTTTATCTCCTCCTCGAAGGAAGCCCGCAGACTTGAGCTTATCTGCGGAAACGAGATATTGTCAAGAGCGGAGTATAACTTCGGCAGCAGCGCCGGGCTTGATGTCGTGACTGATAAGGCAATGGTTTTCTGTTATCGGCCGAATATCACGGGCACGTCAGAGCTTATGACAGCCTGTGCCGAGCCGTCGCCAGCAGAACTGCGCGATGAATTGAGGCAGTGATGCTGAATGCTGAATTTTGAATGTAATAACAGCGAACCGGGCGCTTGAATGCACCCGGTTCGCTGTACAGACAGGTATTTGTGTATTGTGTGAAATTACTTAAGCTCGACAGTAGCGCCTGCTTCTGTGAGAGCGGCCTTGATTTTTTCAGCTTCTTCCTTGGAAACGCCTTCCTTGAGAGCCTTGGGAGCAGCTTCAACAAGGTCTTTAGCGTCCTTCAGGCCGAGGCCGGTGATTTCGCGGACAACCTTGATAACACCGAGCTTATTTGCGCCGAAGTTGGTAAGGATAACGTCAAACTCTGTCTTTTCCTCAGCAGCGGGAGCAGCGGCAGCGCCGGCAGCGGCAGCAGCGACTCCAACAGGAGCAGCAGCGGAAACGCCGAATGCGGCCTCAACTGCCTTTACAAGTTCAGAAAGCTCAAGAATTGAAAGACCTTTGACGGCCTCAACAATAGCGGTTACTTTTTCAGATGCCATTTTAATTTACCTCCGATAATGGATAGATTTTTTGTTTGTATGCGGCGGTATTACGCCGCGGATAATGTGTTTGTTATGCTCAAACAGCCTGTAAGATTAAGCCTGTGCAGGAGCTTCGCCTGCGCCCATCTTTTCCGCAGCGGCCTTGAGTGCATATGCGAAACCGGCGAGAGGACCCTGGATACTGCCGAGGAACTTTGCGACGAGAACTTCCTTTGACGGAATATCAGCAAGGGCGACGACAGTCTTCGCGTCGATGACTGAGCCTTCAAGGTAACCTGCAAGAATTTTGAAGGACTCTACCTTATCGGCATATTCCTTTATAATTTTCGCAGGAGCAACCTCGTCCTTGCCTGCGACGGCAATGGCGGTCATGCCTGTCAGATACGGCTTTATTGCGCCGTAGCCTGCGATTTCACAAGCTCTTCCGGTAAGGGAATTCTTCATGACGACATATTTAACGCCAGCCTCGCGAAGAGCTTTGCGCATTTTTGTATCGTCTTCAACAGTGATGCCCTGGAAGCCTACCAGCACGCCGGCAGACGAATTTTTTATTCTATCGGCGAGATCGGCAACAATCTTCTTTTTCTGTTCAAGTATTGCATTACTTGGCATTGCTTTTCACCTCCCAATGTGAAATATTGAAATAGGGTAAAAAAATATCTTTCTCCCGGAAGTCGTATGACCCGGCCAAGAAAGATAACAGATTTGCGCGACAAAAAGCCGCTATTCCATTACACATCCTCGGCAGGGAAGCCAACGGCTATTACGGGAACCTGCTGTCTTTGGATAACATGAGCATTATACTACTTATGAATTGCTTTGTCAATGGTTTTATAAAATTATTTCTGCTAATTTCCAAGTGATGCGTCAAAATATGCAATAAACGAGCCTGGATGCGGATTGCAACCATTGATACAGACAATTTTAATTTTATTTATTGTCTGTCTTATTATTTCTGATTATCCTTTCTGCGGCTCGTATCAGCCTTGTACGTAGCCAGTCGGGATTTATTATTGTAATATCGGCATCAAGAGCGAGGATAACGCTCATAAATTTTTCAATGCTATGAAATTCGCACAGATACGTACCGTCTTTGTTTTTTTCCCTGATGAACGGTTGAAGCTCAATTACGGTCAGTTTCCCGCCGACGCGCAGGGTGGCGGCGTATGGTATCTGTGTCTGCACCACCATTTTTTCGGCTTCGGCAGGCTGCGGTGAGGTTTCTGCTGCAATGGATGCCACAACACCGGTGTAGTCCTCGTCGTTATCTGCGGTTATGGCGACAGGCAGAGTAAAGTCGGCTGTATAGTAAAAGCCGTTATGAATAAAATCAAAGGCAACGGGGGCGCCGAGTTTGTCGCGTAAAAAATCAACGTCGCGCTGCGCCTGCCTATGAGATATGCCGAACCGTTCGGCAAGACGCTTGGCGTTCGGATAGCTGTGCTCTGTAATTTTGCGATGCAGCCACTGAATACGCAGATTTGCCGGCATACACCCTCCTTATAAACGATTAACGCTTATTTTACCGCATTTTTTATGGAAGTATATTATTTTAAGTAGTAACGTTGTGGAATCTTGTAAAATCAATTAGTCTTGATAAGATATATACTGCAAACGGAATAGATGCGAACAAAGAGTAAAAAATATCGGGGATTTTATAGATGCCTGTTATTGTTAAAATAAGGAATGGAATTTCAAATACCGACGAAACAAGAACTCCTGTAAGCGAGAATACCATGAAAAGCTTGGGCATTCCCCGTCCAAGAAGAAAGCGCAGCTCATATACCATAAAAAGCATGAACGACATCATTGTCATCATGAAACTGATTTTCAAAGGGTTGTTCATTGCAATATTTTTATTTATATAAACTTCGGTCATTGAAACCGCTGCCCAGAAAATCGGAATAAAGCCTGCAATAATGTGTCCCGAACCGCTTTTTTTATTTAATGCAGTCATAATAAAATATATTACCGAGAGAATGCCGAGCAGAGAGCACGAAGACGCTATGGTAAACTGTGAAAAAGTCATTATATTCATTTTTACCAAGCGGCATATGAAATAAGCGGCAAATCCTGCCGAACAGATGCCGGCTATGATTTTTGTCATTTTGCTGTACGGGACCTCTCCGGCATCTATTGATTTATTAGGTATTATAAATAATGAAGAAAAAAACCATAACACCGTAAGGATTGTTATTGAAGCCGCTATTCGGGGCAGGAGCGCGGAAGTTTTGAAATAACCTATATATGGCTCGAATGAAAACAGATACGCAGCAGAAAAAAGAAGAGAACATATAATAGATAAAATCAAGGACGATGCTACATAGATTTTAATTTTGCCCGACATTTGTGTCATATTTAGCCTTCTTTAGATGAAATTATTTTATATATTATACTCTGTAAATGTTAACAATTTGTAAACAATTCGCGTCAAACGATTTGTTTTTCTGATTTAAATAATTATGAGGCATAAATTGTATAATATGTACAAATATTATTGCCAAAAAGGTCGATAAATTTTATATCGGTATTGAATATTACTATTGATTTATGATGCCGGATATGATAAAATTATAAAGCTTGATATGCGAAGAAGTCTTTGGCGGAAGCCAAAGCAATGCGTTGAAACGGAAGGTTGCTGTCTTAGACAGGTAATTTCCGTGGAGCATGTCCGTTAATCGGGCGGCAATAATTCCAATGCACCGCGGTAAAAACCCATACCGCTGACCGCTGCTTCTGTTTTTCGGAATTTGTCGCGCAATGCTGAGCGCACAAATTTCGTTTTTTATCGGGATGCGGAAGAAACACACGGCGGCGTGTGCGAGGAAAATTGCCCCGCTTTCAAATCGCAGCCGAAAAGCCTGCATTATTAATATGCAAGAAAGGCGCGAAATAAGAAAAGGAGGCAGAAAAAATGGCAGTCAATGAGAAAATCAGAATCCGTCTCAAGAGCTACGATCACACGATTATCGATACGGCAGCACAGAAGATAGTCGAGATTGCAAAGAGACAGGGCGCAACGGTGTCCGGACCAATCCCGCTTCCCACCGAAAAGGAGATCACAACGATTCTCCGCGCGGTTCACAAATATAAGGATAGCCGCGAGCAGTTCGAGTACCGCACCCATAAGAGACTGATCGACATCATCAGACCGACAAAGAAGCTTGTCGAGGATCTGATGAATGTGGAACTCCCGGCCGGAGTAGAGATCGAGATTAAGCTGTAATTCGCAAAGGTATGACGCAGAAAACTGCGATACCTCGGCAGGCGAACACAAAGGACAATCCCTGCCGGATAAATATCAAGCAATAGGTTCACAATAGCAGCCCCGCCGCAGCGTGCGGCAATGTTGGTCATGTTGGCGAACCCGAAAGGGAAATCCAAAACGTCAACCAATAACCTGCAGGAGGAAAAATGAAAAAAGCTATTATCGGCAAAAAATTGGGTATGACGCAGATTTTCGACGAAGTCGGAAACGTCATCCCGGTGACAGTCATCGAAGCCGGTCCGTGCGTGGTCGCTCAGAAGAAGACCGTTGCAAAGGAAGGCTACGATGCGCTTCAGCTCGGTTTTATTGATGTGAAAGAAAAGCATCTCAATAAACCCGAGATCGGACACTTCAAAGCCGCGAATGTCGCGGTGAAGAAGCACCTCAAGGAGTTCCGCCTTGAAAACTGCTCCGGATACAACGTGGGCGATACAATATCCGTCGATACCTTCGCCGCCGGCGATAAGGTCGACATCACAGGTATTACTAAAGGCCGCGGATTTACGGGCGTTATCAAGCGCTGGAATCAGCAAAGACTCAAGATGACGCACGGCGTCGGACCTGTGCACCGCGAACCGGGCTCCATGGGTTCAAACACCAGCCCCGGACATATATGCAAGAACAAGCACATGGCAGGGCAGTATGGCGGAGAACAGGTGACAATTCTCAATCTTAAAGTAGTCAAGATCGACACGGAAAAGAATCTCATCGCGGTTAAAGGCGCAGTGCCCGGCGCGAAAGACGGAATAGTTTTCATCCGTGATTCGGTCAAAGCATAAGCGGTGAGGAGGAAGAACAATGCCTAGCGTAAAAGTAATGGATATGGCCGGCAAAGAAGTCGGCGAAATCACTCTGTCCGACGTTATTTTCGGTGCAGACGTGAACAGTGCAGTTCTCCATGCCGCAGTAAGAGCTTACCTTCTCAATCAGAGACAGGGAACACAGTCGACTCTCACGCGCGGAGAGGTTTCCGGGGGAGGAAAAAAGCCCTGGAGACAGAAGGGCACCGGCAGAGCCCGTCAGGGTTCAATCCGTGCACCTCAGTGGACGCACGGCGGCATAGCTCTTGGCCCGAAGCCGAGAAGCTACCGTACGGACTTGAATAAAAAGACAAAGAGAGCAGCGCTTTATGGAGCGTTGTCGGCTAAAGTCGCATCGGGTGATCTCGTCGTTGTGGACGAAATCAAGTGCGAGGACTACAGCACAAAGACCATGGTCAATATGCTGAACGCACTCGGATCCGATAAGAAAGCGCTTGTGGTGCTTCCGGCAGTCGATCAGTTCGTTATCAAGAGCTGCGACAACATTCCGGGTGTGAAGACCTCTCTCTACAACACGATAAACGTATACGATGTGCTTAACGCTGATAAATTCATCGTGGCAAAAGAGGCAGTTAAGCTGCTCGAGGAGGTATATGGCAATGAGTAAAATGGCTCAGGATATCATACTCTCCCCTGTGATTACGGAGGAAGCCTTCGCCCTTATGTCGGGCAAAAAGAATAAAGCCCGCAAGGATCCGAAGGAAGTAATGAAGTCCGACAGATATAAGAACAGACTTGCCAAGGCCGAAAAGACCGGTAAGAAAATTAGAGAGCCTTTGGAGCCGGCAGTCGTTCTTAAGAAGTACGTCTTCGAGGTTGACAAGAACGCCACAAAACCTGAAATCGCGGCAGCGGTTGAGGAACTTTTCGGTGTCAAGGTTCTTGAAGTCAACACAATCAATATGAAGAGAAAGCCCAAGAGACTCGGCGCTCAGCCGGCAGGCTTTACCGCCGCTTGGAAGAAAGCAATAGTCACGCTCAAACCCGATTCGAAGACCATCGAGTTCTTCGAAGGGATGAACTGATAGCGGGAGGAAAGCAGAATGCCTACAATTAAGTATAAGCCGACTACCGCGGCAAGAAGAAACATGACGGTGCCTTCTTTCGAGGAAATCACCAAGTTTATCCCCGAGAAGTCGCTTACCGTTATCAAGAAGAAAAATGCCGGACGCAACAGCTACGGCAAAATCACTGTCCGTCACAGAGGCGGCGGCAACAAACTGAAGTACAGAATTATCGATTACAAGCGTCAGAACACCTCTCCCGCAACGGTAATCGGAATCGAGTACGACCCGAACAGATCCGCTTATATCGCGCTGCTTCAGAATGAAGCCGGAGAAAAGAGCTATATAATTGCTCCGGTCGGACTGACCAACGGCGATAAGGTTTACTCAAGCGCAGACGCCGATATCAAGTACGGCAACACGCTTCCGATTAACAATATTCCGGTCGGTACGATGATTCACAATATCGAGCTTTATCCCGGAAAGGGCGCACAGCTTGTCCGTGCCGCAGGAGCTTTCGCTCAGCTGATCGCAAAGGAAAACGGCGAAGCGCAGGTGAGACTGCCTTCGGGTGAAGTCCGTATCGTCCGCCTTGACTGCAAGGCCACAATCGGACAGGTCGGCAACATCGAGCACGACACTGTCAAAGTCGGCAAAGCCGGCAAGACACGCCATAAGGGAATCCGTCCTACCGTCCGTGGTTCTGTCATGAACCCGTGCGACCACCCTCACGGCGGCGGAGAAGGCAAGGCTCCTATAGGACATCCGGGACCGCTGACTCCTTGGGGCAAGCCTACGCTCGGATATAAGACAAGAAACAAGAAAGCAAGAACAAACAAATTCATCGTTAAGCGCAGAAACGACAAATAAGGAGGGAATGAAAAATGAGCAGAAGTCTTAAGAAAGCACCGTTCGTGGAAAAGAAGCTTTACGACCGCATCTGTGCCATGAACGCGAAGAATGAGAAGAAAGTTCTCAAGACATGGTCCCGCGCATCCACGATATTCCCGGAATTTGTCGGACACACAATCGCGGTTCACGATGGAAGAAAGCATATTCCGGTTTATATCACAGAAGATATGGTAGGCCACAGGCTCGGAGAGTTTGCTCTCACACGCACATTCAAGGGTCACTCGGGCTCGAAAACATCCAACACCGATAAGGCTGAGAAGGCTTAATGCAAAGGGAGGCAGCATTGAAAATGGAAGCAAAAGCATATCTTAAATATGCGAGAATTTCCCCGCGCAAAGTTCAGTTCGTACTTGACCTCATAAGAGGCAAGGATACGGGTGTTGCGATGGCAATACTCAAGAATACACCGAGAGGTGCGTCACCTTATCTGATCAAGCTGCTGGGAAGCGCAATCGCAAACGCAGAACAGAATTTCCACATGGATACATCCAAGCTTTACGTCTCGGAGTGCTTCGTGTGCGCAGGACCCACGCTCAAGAGACTCAACTACAGAGCAAAGGGAAGCGCGGACAGAATCAACAAGAGAACTTGCCACGTGACAATCGCTGTCAGTGAGAAAGCATAAGGAGGGTAAAGCTGAATGGGACAGAAAGTTAATCCCCACGGACTCCGTGTGGGCATAATCAAAGACTGGGATTCAAGATGGTACGTCAAGGATGAAGAATTCGGCGAAACCCTTGTATCCGATTATAAAGTCAGAAAATTTCTCAAGGACGAATTCAAGAATGCCGGTGTGCCTAAGATCGAGATAGAGCGCACAAGCCGCGCCGTTAAAATTACCATACACTGCGCAAAGCCGGGCATGGTAATAGGACGCGGTGGTTCCGAGAAGGAAAAATACAAGGCAATTCTTGAAAAGATGCTTAATAAGCCGGTAAAACTCGATATCGTCGAAGTCAGACAGCCCGATCTCTCGGCACAGCTTGTGGCAGAGAATATTGCCTCTCAGCTTGAGAGACGCATTTCCTTCCGCCGCGCAATGAAGATGGCTATCAGAAACACAATGAGACTCGGCGCGAAGGGAATTAGAATCAAATGCGGCGGACGTCTCGGCGGAGCGGAGATCGCAAGGGCTGAGCATTATCACGAGGGTACCATCCCGCTTCAGACGCTGAGAGCCGATATCGATTACGGTTTCTGGGAAGCAAACACCACCTATGGAAAGATCGGTGTCAAGGTCTGGATATACCGCGGCGAGGTCCTCTCGGACGTAAACAGACAGGGCTACAACCCGCACGATCGCCGTGAGAATCGCGATAACAGGGGAGGAGACCGCAGACCCCCTCGCGAAAACAATTTCCGTTCCGGCGAGCGTCGTCAGGGCGATCGTCCGGCAGATGCACGTCAGGGATTCGGCGGCGAGCGCAGAGCTCCGAGAAACGATGCGCCCCGTCAGGATAGAACTCCTAAAGAAGGAGGCAAGAAATAATTATGTTAATGCCTAAAAGAGTAAAATACCGCCGCGTGCAGCGCGGTCGTATGAAAGGTAAGGCAACCCGCGGAAACACGGTGTCTAACGGCGAGTACGGACTTGTCGCACTTGAACCGGCATGGATAACCAGCAACCAGATAGAAGCAGCCCGTATCGCTATGACACGTTTCATCAAGCGTGGCGGTCAGGTCTGGATAAAGATATTCCCGGATAAGCCTGTTACTGAGAAGCCGGCTGAAACTCGAATGGGTTCCGGAAAAGGCTCGCCTGAGTACTGGGTGGCCGTGGTGAAACCGGGCAGAGTGATGTTTGAAATGGCCGGAGTCGACCTTGCAACCGCAAAGGAAGCTCTGCGCCTTGCCAGCTACAAGCTGCCTATCAAGACAAAGTTCGTTATGAAAGACGAAACAAAAAATGAAAACGGGGAGGTATAAAAGCTGTGAAAGTCAAAGATATCAGAGAATTAAGCGTCGATGAGCTCAACGCGAAGCTTAAAGAGCTCAAGACCGAGCTTTTCAACCTCCGCTTCCAGCTTGCAATCAACCAGCTTGAAAACACCAACCGCATACCCGAGGTCAAGCGCGACATCGCACGCGTTATGACGATCCTTCAGGAAAAGAAGGAAGCTTAAGGAGGAAGGTCATGACTGAAGAAAGAAATCTCAGAAAAACAAGAGTAGGCCTGGTTGTAAGCAACAAGATGAACAAGACTGTTACAGTCGCCATCGAGGATAACGTGAAGCACCCGGTTTACGGCAAAATCATCAAGCACACCTTGAAAGTTCATGCGCATGACGAAGAAAACGCGTGCGGCATCGGCGACAAGGTTGAGATTATGGAGACAAGGCCGCTCTCGAAAACAAAGAGATGGCGCGTCGTCGAAATAATCGAGAAGGCTAAATAACTGCACATTGTATTCATTAAGTAGATACGTCAAAGTCGTATTGAAACAGGAGGAAACACAAAGTGATACAGCAAGAAACTAGGATGAAGGTTGCCGACAACACCGGCGCCAAAGAGTTGCTGTGCATTCGCGTGCTGGGCGGTACCCGCCGCAGATACGCGAATATCGGTGACGTTATAGTCGCCACTGTCAAAAAAGCAACCCCCGGCGGAGTGGTGAAACAGGGTGAAGTTGTCAAAGCTGTAATTGTAAGATCCAAACACGGCATCAAGCGTGCCGACGGTTCATACATCAAGTTTGACGAAAACTCGGCGGTAATCATCAAGGAAGATAAGAACCCAAGAGGAACCCGTATATTCGGGCCTGTGGCAAGAGAGCTCCGCGAAAAGGATTATCTTAAGATTCTTTCGCTTGCTCCCGAAGTACTGTAAGGAGGACTGCGGATATGTCAAAAATTAAAAGCGGCGATACCGTAGTAGTTCTTACCGGAAGCTACGGGGACAAAAAGGACAGTGCCGGCAAGCTGATTACACACAAGGTGATAGCAGTATCCCCGGACGAGGGAAAGGCAATTGTCGAGAATGTCAATAAAGTTCACAAGCATGTAAAGCCCCGCAAGCAGGGCGATCAGGGCGGAATTATCGATACAGACGGAGCCGTTTATATTTCAAAGATCGCTTTATATTGCCCCGACTGCAAAAAAGGTGTCAGAGTCAAATCAGGCACCGACGACAAGGGCAAAAAAATCCGCAAATGTGCAAAATGCGGAAAAGTGCTTTGATAGGAGGGTGCGAGAATGGCAAGACTGAAAGATTTCTATAAGGCCGAGGTTGCTCCCGCCCTTATGAAAAAGTACGAATACAAGAGCCCGATGCAGATTCCGAAGCTTGAGAAGATAATAATCAACGTGGGCGCCGGCGATGCGAAGGATAACGCAAAGGTAATAGACAGCGTTATGAAAGACCTGGCCGCCATCAGCGGTCAGAAGGCTGTTCCGACATATGCAAAGAAGTCGGTTGCAAACTTCAAGGTCCGTAAAGGAATGAAGATCGGCGCCAAGGTAACGCTCCGCGGCGACCGTATGTATGAATTCATGGACAGACTTTTTAATTTTGCTCTTCCGAAGGTCCGTGACTTCAAGGGCATCAATCCCAACGCATTTGACGGCAGAGGAAATTATGCGCTCGGTCTTAAAGAGCAGCTCATATTCCCGGAGATAGATTACGATAAAATCGATAAGATCCGCGGAATGGATATCTGCTTCGTTACAACCGCTAATACTGACGCAGAAGCAAAAGAGCTGCTCACACTTCTGGGCGCTCCGTTCGCAAGCTGAGAGGAGAAATGAGAAATGGCTAAGAAATCAATGATACTCAAGCAGCAGAGAGAGCAGAAATTCTCTACCCGCGAGTACAACAGATGCAAAATCTGCGGCCGTCCTCACGGTTATCTGCGTAAGTACGGTATCTGCCGTATCTGCTTCCGCAATCTCGCATATAAGGGACAGATACCGGGCGTTAAGAAGGCAAGCTGGTAACTGATCTGAAAAGCCGGAGCTTTTCGATCAGTCAGCGCAATTCTATCCGGCGAAGAGCGACTGATTTCAGGTTTTAATCTCGGAAGGAGTTGCTCTCGCGGCATGCTTAAACCCTATACCCTTAACTATCGGAAGGAATTCGTAAAACACAAACGGATTAACCACCGATATGCCGCCGGAACGGTTCCGGCAGCAAGATATAAACTTGCATAAAGGAGAATTTTGAAATGCAAATGTCAGACGTAATTGCCGATATGCTCACAAGGATTAGAAACGCAAATGATGCGAAGCATCCTACAGTTGACATTCCGGCATCAAAAATGAAAGAGTCAATCGCGAAAATTCTGGTTGCTGAAGGCTATGTTAAAGGCTATCAGATTATCGACGACGGCAAGCAGGGAGCTATTCGAATCACCCTTAAATATATGACCGGAAAACAGAAGGTTATCCGCGGCATAAAGAGAGTATCCAAACCCGGTCTCCGCGTTTATACAGGATATGACGATATGCCTGAGGTCATGAACGGTCTCGGTATCGCAATTGTCTCCACTTCAAAGGGAATTATGACAGACAAACAGGCTCGCGCGGCAAAAGTCGGCGGCGAAGTGCTTGCGTTTGTCTGGTAATGAAAGCGGGAGGAATTAAAAATGTCAAGAATTGGTAGAAAACCGGTTGTTATTCCCGCAGGCGTTACCGTTACTGTTGGCGCCGGAAATGTCGTCACTGTCAAAGGTCCCCTCGGAACACTTACCGAAACAATGCATCCCAGAATGACCATTAAGGTCGAAGGCAAAGAAATTCATGTCAGCCGTCCGAGTGACGAAAAGACTGACAAGAGCCTGCATGGTCTTACCCGCGCTCTTATTCACAATATGGTGTTGGGCGTAACCGAGGGCTTCTCAAAGACCCTTGAGATTATCGGCGTAGGCTACAAAGCAATCCTTCAGGGACAAACGCTTCAGCTTTATCTCGGCTACTCGCTTGATGCAAACGGTCTGCCGCAGGAAAAATACTGCATAAAAGCTCCCGCAGGCATTAAATTCGAGATTCCGGACAAGGCTCAGGTCCCGACAATCGTCATAAAGGGCTGCGATAAGCACCTGGTAGGACAGGTAGCCGCAACAATCAGGGATGTAAGACCGCCTGAACCCTATCACGGAAAAGGCGTTAAATATCAAACCGAAGTTATTCGCCGTAAAGTCGGCAAGACCGGTAAATAAAGAAAGGAGTGGAATGACATGGTATCAAAGAAGGACAGCAATCAGGCTCGCCTTAAGAGACACATTAGAATACGGGCTAAGATTTCGGGCACGGAATCCCGTCCCCGCCTGTCTGTTTACCGCTCAAACAATCATATCAGTGCTCAGATCATTGATGATGTAAAGGGCGTGACAATTGCCAGCGCATCCACCCATGAAAATGGTTTTGAAGGCGGCACAGGCAACAAAGCAGCAGCAAGACTTATCGGCAAGAAGATTGCCGAGAGAGCAATAGAAAAGGGTATCACCGAAGTCGTATTCGACCGCGGCGGCTATCTTTATCACGGACGTGTATCGGAACTGGCTGAAGGCGCTCGCGAGGGCGGCCTGAAGTTCTGAGCCAATTGGCTGAATTCCGGTTTGTACACTGTTCAAAACATTATATTTGAACAAATTTCAGGAAAGGAAATGTCATACTAATGGCTAACAAAAGTTATGCGGCCGACCGCGAGCCTCGCGAGAAGGATTCAAACGAGCTCAAGGAACAGATGGTCGCTCTGAACCGTGTTTCCAAGACAGTCAAGGGCGGTCGTATCGCTCGTTTCGCGGCTATCATGGTCGTGGGCGACGGCAACGGCAATGTCGGAGTAGGACTTGGAAAGGCAGCCGAGGTTCCCGAAGCAATCCGCAAGGGAATTGAAGACGCAAAGAAAAATATCACACATGTTTCCCTCAAGGGTTCAACTATTCCGCACGAGGTGGTTGGAGTATACGGAGCAGGCGAGGTTATTCTAAAACCCGCATCTCCCGGAACCGGTATTATCGCCGGCGGCAAGGTGAGAGCTGTGCTTGAACTTGCCGGTATCAAAAACATCCGTGCAAAAAGCCTGCGTTCAAACAACCCCGTCAACGTTGTGAAGGCTACCATGGAAGGTCTTAAAGCTCTTAGAAACGTTGAGGAAGTTGCAAAAATCCGCGATATCAGCGTTGAACAGGTCAAGGGCTAAGGAGGCGGCAAAATGAAGAAAGTTACACTTGTTAAAAGCCTTATCCGCCAGAAGCCAAACATGATTGCAACAGCAAAATCGCTCGGTCTGCGCAAGATCGGCGACAGCATCGTCGCGAACGACGACGCGGTGCTTGCCGGCAAGATCAAAGTTATTGTTCACCTGGTCAAGGTTGAAAACGTGTGAAGGAGGAAGGACAATGAAACTTCACGAATTATCACCCGCTCCGGGCTCGTCTAAGCCGGCGTTCCGCAAAGGCAGAGGCACAGGTTCCGGAAACGGCAAAACTGCCGGAAAGGGAAACAAGGGACAGAACGCCCGCTCGGGCGGAGGCGTACGCCCCGGTTTCGAAGGCGGACAGATTCCGCTTTACAGAAAGCTTCCTAAAAGAGGCTTCCATAATAAATTTGCAACAAACTACGCAATAGTCAACGTCTCCGAGCTCAACTCATTTGAGGACGGAGCAGAAGTAACACTCAGCGCACTTCTTGAAAAGAAAATTGTTCGCAAGGCTTATGACGGACTTAAGGTCCTTGGCAACGGTGAACTTAAAAAGAAACTGACCGTAAAAGCGTCGATCTTTTCGGCAAGTGCAAAGGAAAAGATAGAAGCAGCAGGTGGAAAGACTGAGGAGGTATAAGGATGTTTCAAACAATTAAGAACGCATGGAATGTCCCTGAGCTCCGTAAAAAGATGCTCTTCACACTTCTCATCATTCTTCTTTACCGCCTAGGCGCCAACATCCCGGTACCATATGTGAGCCCCGACGTTCTTGAGTCTTTCAACAGATACGCTGCCGGCTCCATCTTCCAGTTTATGAATATCCTTTCGGGCGACGCTTTTGGAAAAGCGACACTCTTCGCTCTTTCCGTATCGCCCTACATTACAGCTTCGATTGTCATACAGCTTCTGACAGTTGCCATTCCTAAGCTTGAAAAGTTATCTAAGGACGAAACAGGCAAGAAAAAACTTACCGCCGCCACCCGCTGGGTGACAGTCGTTCTCGGACTTATCACGGCATACGGATACGCAATGTACCTCAGCTCCTACAAAATGCTTACATTCGATTCCTCAGACACAGCCAAGTACTTTAAGTACGCGATCATCATCGCCTGCTTCTGCGCCGGCTCTGCACTTATCATGTGGCTCGGTGAAAAAATCAACGAATTCGGAATCGGAAACGGCATTTCAATAATTCTTTTTGCGAACATTATCGCAAGAGGACCGGCACTTCTGTCAAGAGTCTGGGGAATGTTATTTAACGACGACAACAAATTTTATTTCGTAGGTCTGCTCTGGGCAATACTTTCAGTAGTAATTACCATTGCGGTTGTTACTCTCATTGTCTGGTTCACCAACAGCGAGAGAAGAATCCCAATACAGTATGCAAAGAGAGTTGTCGGACGCAAAATGTACGGCGGTCAGTCGTCCCACCTTCCGCTCAAACTGAATATGACGGGCGTTATGTCCATCATTTTTGCAAGCTCCATCGTTGCGATTCCGGCTACAGTCGCCACATTCTTCCCGAATGCAAAATGGCTTAGCTGGATAACAGAAAATTTCAACTATTACACCTGGCCCTACCTTGTCGTGTTCCTGATTCTCAATATCGCGTTCTCGTTCTTCTATGTTATGATATCGTTCAACCCGGTCGAGGTCGCGAACAATATCAAAAACAATGGCGGCTCGATCACAGGAATACGTCCCGGCAAACCGACAGCTGAGTATATTCAAAAAATTCTTAACCGTGTTACAATGATAGGCGCGATTTTCATCTGTTTCATCGCAGGTTTTCCGATGCTTATCACGATAATTGATTACGCAATCCACAACGGTTCGCTTACTTTCGGCGGTCTGGCATTCGGCGGCAGCTCAATGCTTATCGTAATCGGAGTTGCGCTTGAAACAGTGCGAGAGCTTGAAGCACAGCTTACAATGCGTAACTATAAGGGCTTCCTTGATTGATGAAAACCTGAGGGAAAAGTAATGAATTTGATTTTAATGGGAGCTCCCGGCGCGGGGAAAGGTACCCAGGCCGAGATAATTTCAGAAAAATTCAAAATTCCGGCGATTTCAACAGGCGATATACTTCGTGCCGCCATACGGCAGGGTACTGAGCTTGGTTTGGCAGCGAAGTCATATATCGACAAGGGAAGCCTTGTGCCTGATGATGTTGTTATCGGCATTATAAGGCAGCATCTTTCAGCAGATTGTTGCAGAAACGGTTTTATACTTGACGGTTTTCCTCGCTCTGTTGCACAGGCTGAAGCGCTTGACGCTTTCGGCGTAAGGATTGACGCTGTGCTTGTCATAGAGGTCGGGGATGAAAAGATAGTCGAAAGGATGAGCGGACGCAGAGTCTGCCCGAATTGCGGCGCTTCATACCACATCAAGTATAACCCGCCTGCGGTACCAGACATATGCGACAAATGTTCAGCGCAGCTTTATACAAGAAGCGACGACGCTGAGCAGACTGTCAGGAAACGCCTTGACACTTATCATAAACAGACCGAGCCTCTGAAGGAATACTATTCAAAGCGTGGCCTGCTTATCACAGTCGAAGGTCAGGATGATTTATCAGCCACAACGAGACTGGTGTCCGAGGCTCTTTTCCGGATAAAGTCATAAAGGATAAAGTAATGATTCAGTTGAAAAATTCAGCGCAGCTGCTGCTCATGAAAGAAGCGGGACGCATCACAGGCGAAGCATTGCTGCTCGCCCGTGAGCATGTCCGTGAAGGTGTCAGCACCTGGGAACTCGATAAAATTATAAGACAGTTTATTGAAAAATCAGGTGCTGTGCCTTCGTTCCTGAATTACGCCGGCTTTCCGGCGTCAGCCTGCATCAGTATAAATGATGAAGTCATTCACGGAATTCCGTCGAAGAAGCGGATTCTACGTTCTGGCGATATCGTGAAAATTGATATAGGCGCATATTACAAAGGCTTTCATGGCGACGCCGCAAGAACGTTACCGGTCGGAGAAGTAAGTAGTGATGCTATGCGGCTGATAAGAGTTACGCGGCAGTGCTTCTTCGAAGGAATAACAAAGGCAACGGCAGGCATGCGGATCGGGGATATTGGCAGCGCTATACAACAGTATGCCGAGGGCAATGGCTTTTCGGTAGTAAGGCCCTATATCGGTCATGGCGTAGGTCATGAGCTTCACGAGGAGCCGGACGTACCAAATTATGGTACAGCCGGACACGGCGTAAGGCTTTGCAACGGTATGACGATAGCAATAGAGCCTATGATAAACGCCGGAGCTAAGGAAGTAAAAGATCTTCCTGACGGATGGACGGTCAAAACTGTCGACGGAAGCTTATCGGCGCACTACGAAAACACCGTTGCAATAACCCCGGACGGTCCGCTGATATTCACACTGTGCGATCCTGATTGGTGAATAAATATTGTCGCATAAGAAAAAGAATACAAGGGGGGATAATTCTGCCGAAGGATGATGTAATTGAGTTTGAAGGTACTGTACTGGAAGCGCTTCCGAACGCGACCTTCAAGGTAAAGCTCCCGAACGGCCATATTGTGATGGCACATATTTCGGGAAAGCTAAGAATGAACTATATCCGAATACTGCCCGGCGATAAGGTGACCGTTGAAGTATCGGTCTATGACCTTAACAAAGGCAGGATAACCTGGCGCGCGAAGTGAGCGTGCCCGATACAACGTTTTTTAGAAAGGAATGGTATTATACAATGAAAGTTAAGCCATCCGTCAAGAAAATCTGCGAGAAGTGCAAGATAATCAAGAGAAAAGGCCGTATTATGGTCATCTGCGAGAATCCAAAGCACAAGCAGAGACAGGGTTGAGCACTGATTACAGTCTTAAGTGATTGTATGAAACAAGCTCGGTTGACAAAAATATAAACCCAATCTAATCAGAGAGGTGAAAAAACAGAATGGCTCGTATAGCAGGCGTTGATATTCCGAATCAGAAGCGCATTGAGATTGCTCTTACCTATATTTACGGTATAGGACGCAAGCGCGCAAACGATATCCTTGCTGCGACGGGAATAAATCCTGATACCCGCGCGAAGGACCTGACGGAAGATGAAATTGCAAAGCTCCGTGACGAGATCGAATCAAGATATCAGGTTGAAGGTGATCTCCGCCGTGAAATTGCAATGAATATCAAGCGTTTGGTCGAGATTAACTGCTACCGCGGAACAAGACACAGAAAAGGTCTTCCGGTCAGAGGACAGAGAACCAAGACAAACGCGAGAACAAGAAAAGGCCCCGCGAAGACAATCGCGAACAAGAAGAAATAAAGGAGTGGCATAAAACATGGCAAATGTTGCTGCAACAACCAAGAAGGCTGTCAAAAGACGCCGTGAGAAAAAGAACGTATCCGAGGGAGCCGTTCACGTCCGCGCAACCTTCAACAATACAATTGTAACCATAACCGACAAAGACGGGAATACAATTTCCTGGGCATCGGCTGGTGAACTTGGCTTCAAGGGCTCGAGAAAATCCACACCGTTCGCAGCTCAGTCGGCATCAGAGGCGGCGGCAAGAGCAGCGCTCGAACATGGACTCAAGTCGGTTGAAGTATATGTAAGAGGTCCCGGAGCGGGAAGAGAATCGGCTATCCGCGCACTTGAGACAGTCGGCCTCCAGGTCACTATGATCAAGGATGTTACGCCGATACCTCATAACGGATGCAGACCGCCTAAACGCAGACGCGTTTAATTATTATTCGGAGGTATTTTAGTAATATGGCAAGATATACCGGTCCTGCATGCAAAGTCTGCCGCAGAGAAGGAGTAAAGCTTTTCCTTAAAGGCGACCGTTGCACATCAGGCAAATGCGCGCTTGATTCCAAGCGTGGTTCTACAGCTCCCGGACAGCATGGCGCAGAACAAAAGAAGCAGAGAGAATACGGCATGCACCTTCGCGAGAAGCAGAAGGCAAGAAGATACTACGGTGTGCTTGAAAGACAGTTTGTAACATACTTTGACGAGGCATCGCGTCACAAGGGACAGACAGGTCTTAACCTTCTTATCACACTTGAGCGCCGCCTCGATAATGTAGTATACAGAATGGGCATGGCATCCTCACGCAAGGAAGCGCGCCAGCTTATTCTTCATGAGCATGTTCTCCTTAACGGCAAGAAGGTTAATATTCCTTCGATACTTGTTAAAGCGGGAGATGTTATTTCAATAAGCGAAAAATTCAAGGAATCCAAAAAGTTCCTCGGCACAAAGAAGGTCGTTGACGAAAAAGAGTATGTAAATGCCGGCCTTGTTGATAATTTCCGCAGTGCTACTGTTCCGAAGTGGCTTGTAGTCGACAAAGAGAAGGTAACTGCAAAGGTTCTGTCGCTTCCGGCAAGAGATGATATCGATATGGATATCAACGAACAGCTTATCGTCGAGTTTTATTCCAAGTAATATTCCGAAGGATTTGCCGAAACATAGGGCTTCCGCGCGGATATTGTGGAAAGCCCGGCAAAAACAGCAGTTTTTATGCGACCCGAATAATATTATAGGAGGATTTATTTGGAATGATAGAGATAGAGAAGCCCAATATCACAACCGTCAACTTAAGTGAAGACGGCAGATGCGGCAAGTTCATCGTGGAGCCGCTGGAGCGGGGGTACGGCATAACTCTGGGTAATTCACTCCGGAGAGTTTTGCTCAGCTCGCTTCCCGGCGTTGCGGTGACGAGCGTCAAGATCGACGGTGTTCTCCATGAATTTTCAACAATCCCCGGAGTTAAAGAGGATGTTACTGAGATAATCCTCAATATCAAAGGAATTACGGCAAAACTGCATACAAACTCGCCGAAGACTGTCATTCTTGACATAACCGGCGAACGCGATATCACAGCAGGCGATATCAAGCAGGATGCCGATATAGAGATACTCAATCCCGAACATCATATTGCGACTATCGGCGAGAACGAGAGACTTTATATGGAACTTACCTTTGATCACGGTCGCGGATATGTTTCACAGGAGCGCAACAAGCAGATCCACAGCGCACAGCTCGGACAGAATGTAAGCGCACCTATTGGAACGATTTACACCGATTCGATTTACACACCGGTTTATAGTGTTAACTATACGGTTGAAAACACCCGTGTCGGAAACATTACTGACCTTGATAAGCTGACTCTTGAAGTTCTCACGAACGGAACGATAACAGCAAAAGAAGCGATTTCACTTGGAGCCAAGATTCTCAACGAGCATCTCAACTTGTTTGTGGATTTGTCTGATGAAGCAAAGAAGGCCGAAATAATGGTCGAAAGAGAAGAGACCATCAAGGAAAAAGTCCTTGAGATGACCATTGAGGAGCTTGACATGTCGGTACGCAGTTTCAACTGTCTGAAACGTGCCGGCATCGATACGGTCGAAGACCTGACGAAGCGTACCGAGGCGGATATGATTAAAGTTCGCAACCTCGGCAAGAAGTCGCTTGAGGAAGTAATACAGAAACTGCATTCGCTCGGACTCGACCTTAAAAAGGAAGAGGAATAATCCGGCGGAATGCTGAACGCAAAACAAAGCCTTAACTCAGAGAATCACCAGAAGGAGGGAATTTATAATGCCCGGAACAAGAAAACTCGGCAGAACGACTGCTCATAGACAGTCTATGCTCCGTGGACTCGTAACTTTGCTGTTAGAAAACGGACAGGTCGAGACCACTCTTGCAAGAGCTAAAGAAGTTCGTTCCGCAGCGGAAAAAATGATCACGCTCGGAAAGATGAATACATTGGCCAGCCGCCGTGCCGCACTCGCATATATAACAAAAGAAGATGTTGTTTCCAAACTGTTCAGCGAACTTGCACCTAAGTACGCCGGCAGAAACGGTGGTTACACACAGATTTTCAAGCTTGGTCCTCGCAAGGGCGACTCGGCAGATATGGCGATTGTGCGCCTTATCGATGAAAAGTAAATCAACACAAAGTAATTAAAAAGGCCGCCGCAGGTTCTTTGAACCTGCGGCGGTTTGTTATATCCTATACTTGAGATGAGCGTTATTAAGATGTATCAACGCTCCAAAAATCAAGTGAGGTTTTGAGCGAGCTTCCGACAGTAATTTAATTTATTGTATTTACAAATTACCCCTGTGCGATGTTCTTAACCTCACGCCAAAGGGCTTCAACATCTTTTATCGTGTTATAAATACTAAAGCTTGCGCGAACGGCTCCGTAAGCCGGAGTATTAAGCGTCTTATGTCCAACGGGGCAGCAATGGAAACCGCAGCGAACGCATATTTCTTTCTTATCAAGCTCGCGTCCTATTTTATCTGAAGGAATGTCTTTTACGTTGAATAAAAGCACGGTTCCGGAATAATCAGGGGCGTATATAGTCACTCCCTTGACGGAAGAGAGCATATCGAAGAGCGAATTCCAGAGAAGGCTGATGTTTGCGCGTATATTAAGAATGCCTGTTTTGTTGACAGTTTTTATTCCTTCGCAAAGACCGGCGATCGCGGGAACAGCAAGAGTGCCGGTTTCATAACGCTCCGGCGAGAAGTCCGGCATTAAGCCTTCAAGAGAATTTACCCCGTTCCCGCCTTCTGTTAGCGTAAACAGCTTGACATCTGTGTTAAGGGCGAGGATTCCGCTGCCCTGAGGACCGAGAAGTCCTTTATGTCCGGGAACACAAAGTGCATTGATATTCATTCGTTTCATGTCAATTGGTATGTGTCCGGCAGACTGTGCAGCGTCGAGCGCAAAAAACAAACCGCGGCGGCGGCATAAAGCTCCTATTTCCTGAATTGGAAGCGTAAAGGAGCAGATATTTGATGAGTGGCAGCATATAAGCATTCGGGTATTAGGCTTTATCAAGCCGGAAATTGCAGAGCAGACAAGGTTGTGGTTGCGGCTCCGAATGGCATCCTGTACGAAAGTCGGGAATATATCGTAAGATATAAAGCCTTCTTCTGCCATTTGAAAGATTGGTCGGAAAACCGAATTATGCTCAAGATCGCTTATTAAAACATGGTCTCCGCGTCGGAGAACCCCTTTTATTACTATATTTAGAGCATGAGTTGTGTTAAGAGTAAATACTATATTTTCAGGTTCGCCGCATCCGAAAAATTCTGAAGCCACCTCGCGGCATTCAAATACTTTTTCGGCAGCAGCCATCGAAAGCGAGTGTGCACCGCGTCCCGGATTGCCGCAGTAATTTTTAAGGCAATTCATCACCTCATTGCATACGGTTTCGGGCTTTGGAAAACTTGTCGCTGCATTATCAAGATATATCACATAAAGCCGCCCCCATTCACATATCGGGTGACCTTGATGCCGGATGAATTCATGACTGCATGAACATTCGAATCCTGATTGCACGCATATTCAAGACCGTAAGCGCAGCCGCGCTTTGTGACTGATGAATCAAGCTTAACAACAGTTGCAGGAATAGCGGATGCAGCAAGAGCTTTCTGCGCTTTTATGGCTATTGTCAGCGAGCCGATAACGGCTGTACAGTTATACATTTTCAAGGCCTCCTTTCAGTTATAACTGATCGGTCCTAATGTCAATATATGACGATTTAATTCCATATGTGTCTGTTTTGTATGGCTTTTATCACCGCTCCGGAAAGAGCGGCGACAAATGTTATTAGTACTGCTGTTATGAAATACTTCTGCACGCCTGATATGTATGCAGAACTGACGGCACTTTTAGCGGTTGATAGGAATTGCGGAAAAGCTATGCAGATAATAAACATGATCAGCGAGTTCAAAAGCCCGTGAATTAGTTTTGCCGCAAAATAACCCCGAAAATTCAGTCCTTTCCCGGCGCAGACTGATAATATTTGAAGGTGAACCGAGATTCCGGACCATCCGACAATAAACGCCGTCAGGCAGACGCCTGCGGTATTAAGGCCAAGAGATGATGATGTGCTAACGCCACAAGACAGTTCTACAATTCCATAGATAAAAGCGGTCAGCGGCGGCGGACATTTAAAGGCCGCAAGCAGCTGCGAGAGGCAGCCTAAAATGGCAGAGAAAAAAACAACATAAGCGCAAATTATCAGCATACTGTTTGCTGCGCGCGTCACAGAATCAGTAAATACATTGATACTACGGGGATATATTCTGATATTGTGATCATTATCCGTTTGTAATTTTGGGCAGAAAAAACGCTGGGCAGCGCCGATAATGAATGCGTTGATAAGTGTTACAATATACAGGGTTATTCCGAGCTTCCGGCAGAAATATAGTGATACTCCCACAGCGTTTATCAGGTAAGCTGAGCTTGGGTTATTGCAGAATGTGAGAAGGCGTGAAGCCTCTTTTTTATTAATCAGACCCTGATCAAGCAGAGCGACAGCAGTACGGGCGCCAATAGGGAAACCGCAGAATGCTCCGAGCAGCACCGCGCAGGAGGATACTCCGGATATGCCGAAAATCCATCCAAGGGGCCTGTCAAGGAATCTTCCCAAAATATCCCCAAGCCCGCTTAAGACAATCAGCTCGGAGATAACCATGAAAGGGAAAAGCGCCGGAATGACGGTTCGGACGCACAACTTTAATCCGTTTCCGATATATTCGATCGCGATATCAGAATTTCGGAGAATTAAGATCAGCGAGAATCCGCACAAAAAAATAAACACAGACTGCCCCGGCGAGGGGAGAGACAGACGTGCACGGCTCCTTTGAACAGTCATTTTACGTGATCCTCCGGCATAGATATTTATAGATAAATGTAATAAATAATATGCTCCGACGGAGGGAATCTATGAGAGACAAAAAAGATGATGAGCATAAAAAAAACCGGATGAATTTAATGGAGCGTATTGGCGCAAAGCTCGATATTCCGATGGATGTATTTAATAGTATTCATATTGAGCTCCGAGGAAGAAACAACCTGACAGTGAGAGGCTGCCGTAAAATTCTGCGATATACAACCGAGGAAGTACGGCTGCTTCTTAACGGAGTCACGCTTATTGTATGCGGGGAGCAATTATATTGCACAGCATATCACAGCAATACTGTCGAAATTGACGGTATTATCGATTCGATAAGTTTTTGCCCGCCTTCAGGCGCGGATAAACGAAACTGAGCATTTTTTGAACCGGGGGTAAAAATGAAACTAATTTACTTTTTCTGCGGCGGCTGCAGACTCTGCGCCGCACCGTATGAGGCAGAGAAAATTCTTAATATCTGTTTGCATTACAGATTTGTTTACCGCAATATGAAGCGCAGCAAGGATTTCTTCACTCTCGAATGTTCTATGTATACCGCCAATATGCTGTGCAGTGTTTGCGAAAAGTACGGTATTGCAATAAAGGTCATTGAAAAGTACGGATTGCCGGATGTTTTTATTCGTTACCGAAAGCGGATTGGAATACTTGCAGGTTTCATTATTTCCGCAGTTCTTATAATATGGTCGGAACAGTTTGTCTGGGATATACGCGTAAAAGGATGCGAGAATATTGATGAAATTATTGTAAAAAAAGAGTTGAGCGACCAGAATTTCAGGCTTGGAACGTATATTCCCGGAATAGATATTGACATGATAGAGAACCGCGTGTTAATCTATTCGCAGGATATTGCATGGATCTCAATTAACATGAAGGGAAGCGTAGCTTATGTTGAAATCAGAGAAAAGACCGCTGAACCTGAGAAAAAGAGCGACAGGCCGGCTAATCTGATAGCTTTATGGGATGGCATGATAGAGGCAATCGAGGCGACTGAAGGAAATATCATGGTGAAAGTTGGACAGCATGTCAGAAAAGGAGAGCTTCTTGTCAGCGGAGTATACGACAGCAATGTGTGGGGCTACCGTTATACCCGTGCCGCCGGGAACGTTTATGCGCGGACTGTGCGCGAAATACACGTTGAAATACCTCTTTATTATGAGGAAAGACGCTACAGCGGCGAAGAATACAGCGAAATCACGCTGTTTTTTTTCTCAAAGCCAATAAAACTTTACAGAAACACTGGATTTTTAGTGGGTACATATGATACAATATGTAAGGAAGAGAACATTTGTCTTTTTGACGGAACCAGGATTCCGTTGACTGTTATAACGACAATCAACAGATGGTACACATGCGAAACATTGAAGCGTGATACAAATACCGCGATGGAACTTGCGTATGATAAGCTTGACGTCGAACTCGCAAAATTTTTGTCGGACGGTGCCGTTCTGCTCGGTAAAAATATTACATGGACGATTACAGACGACACATATGTTCTCGACTGCACGGCGACACTGATCGAAAATATTGCCGGAATCGCTGAATTTGATGTTTCGGAAAAATAGAGGTTTTGATGAAACAGAAAACAGTAATATTTGATACGAGCGAACAGATTTCAAGAGTATTCGGCGCGTTTGACGAGAACACGCGGGCGGTTGAAAAAGAATTTGGGGTAACAATAAACAACCGTATATCGGACAACGAGGAAACTGTGACTGTAAGCGGAGGAACAGATGAAGCCGTTGAGATGGCGGCAAAAGTCATATCATTCCTCAAACGTATGGCGGAGTACGAGGAGACAATTTCCGAGCAGTCGGTGCGTTACCTGATTGATACAGTAAGAAACGGCAGGGAAGACGAACTCTCGGATTTTGGAGATGATTGCCTTTGCGTAACGACCAAAGGACGACCGATTAAAGCAAAAACAGTCGGACAGAAGCAGTATGTTGAAAAAATTAAAAAAAATACAATTACTCTTGGTGTCGGACCTGCCGGAACCGGAAAGACTTTTCTCGCGGTCGCGATGGCCGTCAAAGCACTGCGTGACAAGCAGGTAAGCAGGATAATATTGACGCGCCCCGCAATTGAAGCAGGAGAAAAACTCGGGTATCTGCCAGGCGATCTTCAGAGCAAGATCGATCCATATCTTCGTCCGCTTTACGATGCGCTTTACGAGATGATAGGGGTTGAAAATTTTGCGCGGCTTCGCGAAAAACAGACTATTGAAATCGCCCCTCTCGCGTATATGCGCGGACGCACTCTCGACGATTCCTTTATAATTCTTGATGAAGCTCAGAACTCCACGCCGGAGCAGATGAAAATGTTTCTTACCCGTCTTGGCTTCAATTCAAAAGCGGTCGTAACCGGAGACCTGACACAAACAGACCTGCCTCACGGGCAGAGGAGCGGGCTCGCTCAGGCTGTTAAAATTCTGAACGGAATTGACGATATCGCCGTTCATACTTTTACAGAGCGCGATGTGGTGCGCCATAGGCTTGTTCAAAAAATCATCCTTGCTTATGAGAAGTATGAAAAAGATATAAGCCGCAGCGCTCCGACGGTGGCCAGATATATAAAGCTGAAGGGAAGCGGAAAACACTGATATGAAAATCAGAATTTATTTTGAAAACATGCAGAACAAGCTTCCGGCATGCTACTCGCTGAAAATTCTTATGAGACATGCCGTTGAGGCAACACTAAGGTATGAGAATATCACAAGAGACACCGAAATATCAATCACTTTCGTTGACAACGCTGAGATCAGAAAACTTAATTTGCTTTACCGGTCGAAAGACAAGGCTACCGATGTACTTTCGTTCCCACTTGAGGAGAACGCGGAATGTTCAGGTGACAGCGGAACGCTGGTGCTCGGGGATATTGTGATATCTCTCGAGCGTGCGAAGGCGCAGGCGGCTGAGTACGGTCATAGTTATGAACGCGAAGCGGCGTTCCTTTGCGTTCATTCCATGCTGCACCTGCTCGGATATGACCATGAGAAGAGCGAGGCGGACGACATGGATATGCGAAGAAGACAAAGGGAAATTATGGAGTCGATAGGACTTGGAGTGAAACAGTGATATGAGAAAGACTGGATTTATCGCGATTGTGGGCAGGCCTAATGTCGGAAAATCGACATTGCTCAATGCAATTCTTGGAGAAAAAGTGGCGATCGTTTCGAATAAGCCGCAGACGACCCGCAACCGGATTACCGGCATACACACAGAAGGTGACTGTCAGTTTATCTTCATTGATACGCCCGGCATGCACAAGCCGAGAAATCTGCTCGGCGATTTTATGGTTAAGACTGCAGACGAATCCATGAAGGATGCCGACGCTGTTATACTTGTCGCCGACGCAGGCAAGCCTATAACCGATATTGAGGAAAATGTAATTGCATATATGAAGGAATCGGGAGCGGGTTCGCTGCTGGCGCTCAACAAGGTCGATCTTTACCGCCGTGAGCAGATAGCCGAGACAATCTCGGCGTATGCGGCGAAGCATAACTTTGACGCCGTAGTGCCGATATGTGCGAAAAAAGGCGAAAATGTAAAAGTGTTGCTTGACGAATGCAAACAGTTTCTATCCGAGTCCGACTGGTTTTTCCCGCCGGAAATGGTCACGGATCAGCCGGAGCGGCAGATTGCTGCTGAAATAATCCGTGAAAAACTGCTACGGACACTCGACAAGGAAATACCTCACGGAGTCGCCGTGGTTATTGAAGATTTCAAAGATGAAGACTCGCTTATCAGCATCCGCGCCGAAATATACTGTGAAAAAGAATCTCACAAAGGTATAATTGTCGGCAAAGGAGGGGCGGCGCTTAAGCTTGCCGGCACATACGCAAGAGAGGATCTTGAAAAGCTTTTCGGCACTAAAGTATATTTGAATCTTTGGGTCAAGGTCAAAGAGAATTGGCGCGATGATGTCGCGGCGGTAAGCAACTTTGGCTATAAAAAAGAATAATTTATTTTAAGTATGTCGCAGGAGGCGGCGCAATATGGTATTTTCGACTGATGCTCTGGTGCTGCGCAGCCTTGATACAGGCGATTATGACCGTCTTCTGACACTTCTTACGCCTGAGCATGGCAGGATTAGCGCGCTGGCAAAAGGAGTCCGTTCGCCGAGGAGCAAGTTTGCGGCTGCCTCGCAGCCATATGTTTATGGAAACTATGAAATATACCGCAAAAACGACATGAACTGGCTTCGCGCAGGAACGGTGACTGAATATTTCAAAGGATTGCGGGAGGATATTGAAAAACTGTCGCTTGCCGCATACCTTTCAGATATAGCGGCCGAGGTGACGGGTGAATATGTCCCGGCTGTCGATATACTGCGTATGACGCTGAACACATTTTATGCTCTTGACAAGAACATAAGACCGGCATCCGAAATAAAAGCAGTTTACGAATGGCGGGCCGCAGGGTATGCGGGATATATGCCTGACCTTGAATGCTGCGGAATATGCAGGGTAGAGGCAGGGAACGAGAACTGCGAAGTTATGTATCTTGACGTGATGAACGGACGGCTTATATGCCCTGCTTGCCTTAAAGTTATGCCGCATAAGGCTATGGACAAGCATTTTGCGGAGGAGAACGTCGACGGGAAATATATTGACGGTTCAGAATATGAACGAAGCATTCTGATACCGATGGGAGCGGGGGCCGTCGCCGCATCGCGGTACGCGCTTTCTTCGCTGCCTGAGAGAATGTTTTCATTCAGGATAAAAGATATGTCGGACAGGGATGAGTTTTGCCGCGCGGGCGAGGTATATTTGCTTAATCACCTCGAGCGTGGGTTCGATTCTCTGAATTTTTATAAAACACTTATTAAATAACGGAATATTTATGCAATTTACGGAAAAAACATTAAAAACACTTGAATTTGATAAAATAAGAAGTATGCTCGCCGCCTGTGCACCGACAGACGGCGCTAAAGAGATGGCGCTATCCCTTGTGCCAAGCGAACATACAACTGTAATACTTCGGAATCTACGGCACACCAGCGATGCCAAAAAGCTGATCGGGAATAAAGGTATGCCGCCGTTCGGGGGCGTAAAAGACATGAGCGGTATATGCGAGCGTGCGAACAAAGGCGCGCTTCTCACCACGAGGGAGCTGCTCGACGCGGCGAATGTGCTCCGGACCTCGCGCTCCATGCTTGACTATATCAGGACAAACAAGCTTTTTGACACCTCGCTTGACGAGATATTCGAACGTCTGATTACCGATCAAAAGACAGAGGACCATATTTACCGGGCCATAATTGCCGAGGATATGATCGCCGACGAAGCGAGCGGAACTCTTTCAGATATCCGCCGGAAAATCAAGGCTGCAAACAATAAAATCAAGGATCTGCTGGCGAAATACACCGGAGGAGCTTATTCGAAATACCTTCAGGAAAATATTGTTACGCAGCGCGGCGGGCGGTATGTAGTGCCGGTTAAGATTGAGTGCCGCAACGAGATAAAAGGGCTTGTGCATGATACATCGTCATCGGGTGCGACGCTTTTTATTGAACCCATGGCGGTGGTTGACGCGAACAATGAGCTGCGCGAGCTTGAAGCTGCGGAGCAGCATGAAGTCGAAAAAATACTTGCCGCTCTTTCGGCGGAGGTTGACGCCATTTCGGGCGCATTGAGGCTTGACTATCAGAACATCACCGAGCTGGCCTTCATATTTGCCTGCGGGGAGCTTTCATTCAGGCTGAACGGAATCGCTCCAATGATATCCGGCGACCGTTCACTGAGTCTGCACAAGGCAAGACACCCTCTTATAGACAAGGAAAAGGTTGTTCCGATAGACATTGAGATCGGACACGGCAGGGATACGCTGATAATAACAGGTCCCAATACCGGCGGCAAAACGGTAACACTTAAGACACTCGGTCTGTTTGCTCTCATGACACAGGCCGGACTTCACATTCCCGCCGAGGAATCTTCTTCAATCTGCGTGTTTGACAATGTTCTTGCTGATATCGGCGACGAACAGAGCATAGAGCAGTCGTTATCAACATTTTCGGCGCACATGGTAAATATTGTGTCGATTATGCGAGAGGTTACAGAACGTTCTCTTGTCCTGTTTGACGAACTCGGAGTCGGAACCGACCCGATTGAAGGTGCGGCGCTTGCGGTGGCTGTCATTGAAGCTGTGAGAGAAAAGGGAGCCATATGCGCATCTACAACTCATTACGCAGAACTGAAAGCTTACGCGCTTGAAACAGACGGCGTCGAAAACGCTTCCTGTGAGTTTGATATCGAAACATTAAGACCGACATACAAATTGATAATAGGGACGCCTGGAAAATCCAACGCGTTTGCAATTTCCCGGAAGCTCGGGCTTCCGGAGGAGATAATAAAACGCGCGCAGAACTCCGTCAGTGCCGACAGCAAGCGTTTTGAACTTGTTATCGAAAAGCTCGAGAAAAGCCGGATGGAGATGGAACGCGACCGCGAGGAAACAGCAAGGCTGCGTGCGGATTACGAGAAATTCAAGGCGGAAGCTGAAAAGAAAATCAGAGCGCAGACGGCAGAGGCCGAACGCGAGCTTGAAAAAGCACGAGAAAAAGCACAGGCAATGGTGGAAAGCGCCAAGGCGTCGAGCGACTATATTATGGCGCAGCTGGACAAAGCAAGAAAAGCCAAGGAAAGCGAAAGGTTCGGAGAAGAACTTGAGCGCACACGTCAGGAAATAAGGGCGCATATTAAAGCCAACTCCGACAAATTTAACCCTATCGATGAGGTGGAAGACGACGGATACAAGCTGCCGCGTCAGCTCGTCAAAGGTGATCAGGTCTATATTAAAAATATCGGAGCTTCGGGAACCGTGGTAGAAGCTCCCGACCGTTCGGGAACTGTGGTGGTTCAGGCCGGCGCTGCACGGACAAAGACAAATATATCGAACCTGAAGCTTATAATACCGGGCGAAACAATTGTATCAGAACGGGAAAGCAAAAGAGTATCCGCATCTGAATACAAGCAGAAGCCAATTAAAGAATTTTCGCCGGAGATCGATTTGCGCGGAATGACAGGAGAAGAGGCGTGGTATGCGGTCGACAAGTATATCGACGAGGCGCAGATGATGAATATGAACGAGATACGCCTGATACACGGTAAGGGAACCGGAGCGCTCAAAAATGCTCTCTGGCGTTTTCTGCAGTCCGACCGGCGGATTGCGTCATACCGCCTCGGCAGGTATGGCGAGGGTGACGGCGGCGTCACGGTAATTGAGTTAAAGTAATATAATTTTTTGTAATGTAAAATCGGCGAACGGATGAAAAATATTTATTGCCGCCTAATGCTTAAAGGAAAGGACAAATCTGTATGAATATAACGAAAAATTATCTTGCTATAGATCTTGGCGCTTCGAGCGGACGTGGAATCATCGGCAGCTTTGACGGAAAAAAACTGACGCTGCGCGAGAACTGCCGCTTAGCAAACGAACCGGTAAAGCTCTGTGGCCGGCTGCACTGGGATATTTTAAGAATATTTCACGAAATTAAAAATTCGATAAGGCAAAGCGTACTTGACAAGGATAATATAGCCAGCATCGGCATAGACACATGGGGCGTTGATTACGGACTTATCGACAAATGCGGAAGACTTATGTCAAATCCCGTGCATTACCGTGATGCCAGGACGTCGGGAATAACCGATTATATCAAAAATACAGCCGGTGTGAGCGTTGATGATATTTACGCCGTTACGGGAATTCAGTCGATGGATTTCAATACCATATACCAGCTTGCTTCCGAGAGAAGGGACGATTCTGAATATATTGACCGCGCGGACAAGCTTCTCTTTATTCCTGACCTGCTCAACTATTTCCTGACCGGCAAAATGGCGTCAGAGTACACTGTCATGTCAACAGGCGCAGTTCTTGACGCAAAGAAACGCGCTCTGGCATCCGATCTTCTGAAAAAGCTCGGAATTAAGACCGAGCTTTTTGCGCCGATAGTGAAGCCTTGCGGACGGCTTGGAAAAATTCTTCCTTCAGTCCTTGAAGATACAGGTAACACATATGCGGAAGTTATAAACGTAGCTTCGCATGATACTGCCAGCGCAGTCTTATCGGTTCCGGTGAAGGAAAAAGGAAAGAAATTTATTTACATAAGCAGCGGCACATGGTCGCTCATGGGGACCGAACTCGACGCTCCACTGATTAACTCGGAAACCTGCCGGCTTAACTATACAAACGAGGGCGGAGCAGAGGATACAATACGCTTTCTGAAAAATATCATGGGTCTCTGGATTCTGCAGGAATCTCGGCGCCAGTGGAAGCGCGAGGGCAAGGATTATAGTTTTGCGGAGCTTGAGAAAATGGCGAGAAATTCAAAACCTTTTGCCTGCCTTATCAATCCGGATGACAAACGGTTTGCTGTACCCGGGAATATGCCCGGCAGAATCGCGGAGTACTGCCGCGAGACCGGGCAGTATGAGCCGCGGGACACCGGCGAAATCGTTCGCTGCATATATGAGAGCCTTGCCCTGAAATACCGCATGACAGCGGAGGTGTTATCTGGACTGACAGGCATAAAACCCGACGGAATAAATATTGTAGGAGGCGGTTCGAAAGACGGCCTTCTCAACCAGATGACGGCGAATGCATGCGGTATGCCGGTAACAGCCGGCCCTACCGAGGCGACAGCAGTTGGCAATATTGCAATACAGGCGATCGCATCTGGAGAAATACGCGATATGGCCGAAGCAAGATCAGTTATTGCGGATTCATTTGCTCCTGAGTATTATTTGCCGGAAGACCGCGGGGCTTGGGATGAGGCTTACGCCGTTTTCAGAAAATTAAAATGAAAGAGATACGTTTATCCCGGAAGATAACGAGTGATTTATATGTGGAATAATTTTGTTTACAGCGTTAATGTAATTTTACCGATTTTTATTCTTGTTATGCTTGGCTGGCTGCTCAAGAGATTTAATTTTTTCAAGGAAGGCTTTCTTGAATCGGCGGATAAAATGGTTTTCAAGATAATGCTTCCATGCATGCTTTTTATTGAATCGTCCAAAGCGGATCTTCGCGGCGGTTCGGGGCAGATGTCATTTATTTTATTCGGATGCGCAGGGATCAGCGTTTCGTTTTTAATATTGTGGCTGATAATTCCAGTTTTCGTAAAGGACGACGCAAAGCGAGGCGCTATGATTCAAGGAAGCTTCAGGTCGAATTTTACGATTCTCGGCGTTCCTCTTGCCGCCAGCATGTTCGGGGAGAAGGGAAGCATAGCGATTGCGGTGCTTACGCCTTTTATTATTCTGCTTGTGAATATTTATTCGGTAATTATTCTGAGCGTTTTCGCCCCGCACGGCACGGAAAAGAGCATTATTAAAATTGCGGGTAGAATTGCCAAAAGCACACTTACGAATCCGCTTATTATTGCTGTTGTCCTCGCGCTGCCATTTATGCTCACCGACATATCTTTGCCGGTTTTTGCCGAAAAGACACTCAGCTATCTGTCTCAGGCAACTGTTGCGCTTTCTCTGATAAGCCTCGGAGCCGGAATTACCGGCAGCGCAATCAAGGGAAAAATCAAATATTCACTTGCGGCAACATTTATAAAGACCGTGCTTCTGCCGGCGGTTATGGTTGCTATTGCGTACATATTCGGATTCAGGAATACCGAACTCGGAGTACTGTTTATCCTGTTCGGAACGCCATCGGCTGTCGCCAGCTATATAATGGCTAAGAACATGAAGAGCGACGACGAGCTGGCGGGACAGATTCTTCTGCTCACTACGATGTTTTGTCTTATTACGATATTCGCGGGAATTTTTGTGATGAAAAACATTGGATGTATATAATATTAAAAAAATTAACTTTTGCCATGGCAAAAGCTGCATAAAATATATATGTTCGGAATATCTTTTCAAAATGCCTGTTTTATGATATAATACTAACTGATTTAAGCAAATGAAAGCTTGCATTGTAAAACTGTAAATGAATATACGGTAGACAATTTGAAAATTTCTATTATTAAGTAAGTATGCCTTAAAAGGCGGGAGGCTTTATGAACGATTCGCTTTTCGGAGAGCTTAGTGTCATTGCAATGAAAGGCTGCGAGCAGTTCGGCGCCCAGGTTGACTATTATCTAAAGGAATGGAGAGGCTGCGGCGAAAGTGATACTTTCTTTATCAAAACCGAATGCCCGCGGTTCAGTTCCGGCGAGGCGAAAGGTCTGATATTCCAGTCACTGCGCGGTCATGATCTTTATATTATATGCGATGTGTTTAATCACGGCGTGACATACAAGATGTACGGACAAACCGTACCCATGAGTCCGGACGACCATTATTCCGACCTAAAACGGCTTATTGCGGCTGCGGGGGGAAAGGCAAGACGCGTTTCGGTGATTATGCCGATGCTTTACGAAGGCAGACAGCATAAACGCTCCTCACGCGAATCACTTGACTGCGCGCTTATGCTTCAGGAGCTTCAGTCGATGGGAGTAACGAATATCATCACTTTTGACGCTCACGATTCGAGAATTCAGAATGCGGTTCCGCTTTGCGGATTTGACGACGTGCGTCCGACATACCAGATGATCAAGGCTCTCGTAAAAAATGTTCCGGATATTGTCATCGACAAAAATGCCCTGACGATTATTTCACCCGATGAGGGCGCCATGGGGCGTTGCATGTATTATTCATCGGTGCTGGGCATTGACATAGGTATGTTTTACAAACGCCGCGACTATACAAAAGTTGTGAACGGACGCAATCCGATAGAGTCACACGAGTACCTCGGAGGCGACCTTACCGGGAAGGATGTGATAGTTGTCGACGATATTATTTCCTCCGGTGATTCGCTCCTTGACGTGGCGCTCCAGCTCAAACAGAAAGGCGCGAAACGTATTTTTGCTTTCGTATCGTTCGGGCTTTTCACGGACGGCCTTGAGAAATTTACAAAAGCATACAACGACGGACTTATTACAAAAGTATTTACGACAAATCTTGTCTACCGTACGCCGGAGCTTCTCTCGATGCCGTGGTATGTCGAGGTCAATATGTGTAAATATGTGGCATACATAATCGACACTCTCAACCATGACGCAACAATAAGCAATCTGCTTGATCCGGTACAGAGAATACACAATCTTATTGAAAAGCACAAGGCTGAAATGGAAAACAGTCAGATGACAATAAAGTTTTGAATTTAGGCCGTTAAGGGAGATGCAAACATGCTGAAAAGAACAAGCCGGGATGAAGACAACAGTGCCTGCCGGAAAAAAGTCAGGAAAACATCGATAGGCGGTCAGGCGCTGATCGAGGGGATAATGATGCGCGGCCCGAAAAAAATATCAATGGCGGTGCGTAATCCTGACGGCGACGTGGTTGTTGAGACATGGGACTCTGACGCCAAGGACAGGCCGAAATATTACCGTCTTCCGTTTTTGCGCGGAGTGTTCGGATTTATCGATTCGATGCGGTTCGGTTATAAATGTCTTATGCGTTCAGCTGAAATCGCGGGTTTTGACGACCTTGAAAACCAAGATGATAAGGGCGGCAATAAAAAAATAAAGAAAAAAGAAAATACTGATAATAAGGCGGTAAGCGGCGCTGAACGGGACTATTCATCTAACGACAGCTTTAATAATAATGCCGATCAGGTTTTAACAGAGGAAATTTCCGCCGATATTGAAATCGCGCCCGGCAAGGCCGGAGACGGAGACGTCCAATCCCCCAAAAACGAGGACGCAAATTCGGTTTCTGAAAATACAGCAGAAAGTAAAACGACGGACGTAAAATCTTCCGGTAAAGATAACAAGAAGAGCAATTCAGTTTTTATAAACGCGATTATGGTTGTGGCGTCGGTTCTTGGCGTCATTCTTGCCATCGTACTTTTCAAGGCTCTTCCGGAAATGCTGTATGAGATGCTAAAAAAGTTAATCCCTGAGCTTGGCGGCGAGGGATATGGTTATCAGCTGGTCAGGTCGCTGTTCGTGGGAATACTGAAAATAATCATTTTGGTAGCATATATGGCTCTTATCACCCTTATGAAGGACATTAGGCGGACATTCATGTATCACGGAGCAGAGCACAAGTCTATTATGTGTTATGAACAGGGGCTTGAACTTACGGTCGCCAACGTCAGGTCGCAGAGGCGTTTTCATCCCAGATGCGGCACTTCATTTCTTATCCTAATGGTTATAGTCGGAATATTCATTACAATGTTCATACCTGCAAACCTCAGCGATAACGGAATTCTCAACGTGGTATTGAGGACTTTGATCAGCCTTGCGCTGCTGCCGGTGATGATGAGCGTCGGATACGAGCTTATCAGAATTGCCGGGAAACACGATAATATGCTGACAAGGATTATTTCCGCGCCCGGTCTCTGGCTGCAGCGTATCACAACGAAAGAGCCGGACGACAGTATGATTGAATGCGCGATCATTGCGCTTAATAATGTCATACCCGGCGACGGAAGCGATGACTGGGACAAAAAATAAATATATTAAAAACAAAAAAATAACCGGCGGAAGCTTTTACAAAAGGCTCCGCCGGTTTTTGCAAATATCAAGAATTACACAGTCGATTTCAGCACGGCGTCAGCCGCCTCAAGGACGATGTCTTTTTCGCAGAAGGGTGTTTTTATTCCTCTTATAAGCTGATAATTCTCATGTCCCTTGCCTGCGAGGAGCAGGATGTCACCTTCTCTGAGAATCCCGACGGCGTACTTTATGGCTTCGCGGCGGTCGGGAATAGATATATAATCGCATCCTCCCGGCACAAAGGCAGATGCAATATCGCGAATGATAAGCGCAGGGTCTTCACAGTCGGGGTTGTCAGCGGTCAGAATACATAAATCGCACAGTGACGAGGCGATTGCCCCGAGTTCCGGACGGCGCATCTGCGTGCGCCCTCCGACGGATCCGAAAAGACAAATAAGGCGTTTTGGCTTGTAGCTTCTCAGAGTGTGAAGCACCGCGGAAAAGCTTGTCCCGTTGTGTGCGTAGTCGATGACTATCGTGGCATAGGGAAGTGCGTTGACAAGCTCAAATCTGCCCTCCACCTTTATCTGCGGCAGTGTATCAATAATCCTGTCGGTATCAGGAATATAGTTTCTACAGACTGCAATAGCCGCGAGAGCATTGCTTACGTTTATTTCTCCCGGAAGATTTAGCTGTGTTCTTCTGCAGTATGAGCCATTGATATAATCAAACGACACTCCGAGTGCTCCTGAAGTCCTGAATTGGGAAATATTCCCGGCCCGATGGTTTGCGTCAGTATTAAATCCGAATGTATCTACAGGTGCTTTGCAGCCGGCTACCATGTCATAAGAGTTGATATCGTCAGCGTTGATTATCGCACGGTCAAGCTTATATTTTGTAAAAAGGCTTGCTTTGCACGCCTTGTAATGGCTGAAGTCAGGGTGCTCCGAACCGCCTATGTGATCCGGTGAAAGATTTGTAAAGACGCACGTATCAAAATCTATGCAGCGAATGCGGTCAAGGTAGAGAGCCTGAGAGGAGACCTCAAGAGCGACATATCTGATACCGTATGACGCCATTTCGTAAAGATAACGCTGCAAATCGCAGCTCTCTGGCGTGGTGTTTGAAGTGCGGTGTTTGAAATTACCGTATTCGACGCCGTTTGAACCAATATAACCTGCCGGTATTCCGCAGCTGTTGAGAATTCCGGCAATCATCAGCGCTGTCGTGGTTTTTCCCTTAGTGCCGGTTATTCCGATTACTTTAAGACGCTGAGACGGATTTGCATAAAGACCGGCGGAAAGAGAGGCAAGAATTTTGCGGGTATTGACAGCATACATAACCGCCGCGTCGCTTGGAAGATCAAGCTTTTGTTCGGCAACAAACGCCCGGCAGCCGAGGTTATATGCCGACCGGGCAAAAAGATGTCCGTCTGTCACCGAACCGCTGATGCAGACAAAGACTGAATTTGATCTTGCGGCTCTTGAGTCGGAGCATATGTGACCTATTTCAATATCGGTGTTCCCAATGCAGTAATTATTTGGGCAGGTCAATGATATTAGATCACTAAATTTCATATTGAACAGCCTTTCATGCCTATTGTTGAAATTTGTGATGCGGCAAATCTGTTAAGAGTATCCGGAAAGCCGCGGCTTTTTTTGCCGCAGGCTGCGATGGTGCATGCCGCGAGGACTTCAAGCGAATCGATATATGTTTCGGGAAGGTGATATGTCTTTTTTATTAGCGAAAGCTCGGTGCATCCGAGAATCAGCCTTTCGCTGCCCATAGCGAGCAGGCTTTCCGAAACGGCATGGAATGACGTCATATCTGGTTCGTTTCCGCGTTTGACCGCGCCATATATTATGTCTGTAAGCAGAGCTTGTTCCTTCGGAGCGCATTGTATGCAGCCGACTCCTTCCGTAAGACATACGGTTCGGTATGCCCCCGCCCTCGCCGTGCCTTCTGTGGACATGATTCCGATGCTGCCAGCGCCGATATATTTTGCGTATCTTACGGTCAGTTCAATAATATTCAGCAGAGGGACGGGAGATGCGTCTTTTAACGAATTGTAAAAATAGTGAGCCGTGTTGCATGGCATTGCGATAAGATCTGCGCCTGCGTCAGCCAGACGGCGAGCCTCCTCAACCATGACCGGAAGCGGATTCAAGCATGATGCGCCGGTTATAAAAGCCGTTCTGTCCGGGGTTGTCGCCCGGCTGCTGAGTATTATATCTATATGATCCTGATCGCAATTTGCGGCGGTATGTGTGGTTATTAGTTCATAGAAATAAACGCTGGACATGGGGCCGAGGCCACCAAGTATCCCAAGCACAGGGGTCGAATTGCTGGCTTTCACCTTGATTACCTTCTTTTTTGCTGCAGAGTCGGGAGCGCGTCCCGTAAAATTTTGAGAGAAATAATAATAAACGACGTTTCAAGAGTATCTTTGAATTCTGTGACAAACTGTTCATATATTGCAGTGCAGGGAATAAGCAGCGTGGTCTGCCGGATATGAATATCGTCGTTGAAATCGAGCAAAGTATGCAGCAAATAAAATTTGTTTTCCGGATATTTTAGCTTGGCATACTTAAATCTAATAATTCCGGGTATTGCTGATACACGTTTTTCTGCATAAACAAACGGCTCTATTTCATAATCTTTATTCAGAGCGTGAATAAGCTCGGAAATTCCCGGGCCGGCGCCGAAAAGAAGGATATACGGCTTTTGCTCAAGGAGGTTTTCCATACAGGTGTCATCCTTTCCCTTTGCACTTTCCTGGTTGATATTTAACATACATTATACCATACTGAACCGATAAAATAAATAGAATTTTCGCCTCTGAAAGCTTTTTTATATGAATTGACTTGAAATAGACGGAATTATTATATATAATTAGCAAGAGAGAATTGCGGAGCGAGAGGTTTATATTGTCACTATGAAAAGGGAATCTGTTTACAGGATTTTTTCCAATATCCCGGAACTTAAAACTGAGCGTCTCGTGCTTCGGAAAATGCTTGTTAAAGATGCCGACGATATGTTTGAGTATGCAAGACGCGCCGATGTTACAAAATATCTTACATGGAGTCCGCATCCAAGCCGCGCCTATACAAAGGAGTATCTTGAATATATCGCGACAAGATACGCCGCAGGCGAATTTTATGACTGGGCGGTGACTGACGCACGAACCGGCAAAATGATAGGAACATGCGGGTTCACGAAATTTGATTTTATGTCAAACAGCGCAGAGGTCGGATATGTGTTAAATCCGGTTTTCTGGGGTCACGGATACGCCTGCGAAGCGCTTGAAGCGGTGCTTAATTTCGGCTTCTGCAACCTTAAGCTAAACCGGATTGAAGCAAGGTATATGGAAGGCAACATCGCATCAAGAAGAGTTATGGAAAAATCAGGGATGAAATATGAGGGAATGTTCCGCCAGTCTCTTTTGATACACGGCGAATACCGTAATGTCTGCGTGTGCTCGATACTTAACTGCGAGTACATCAGATAGAAAGATAGAATAAAATATGATTTTTCATATATGCAGGAATGTGGCGTCAGAATTGCAATATTATATAAAATATATGTTGACAATATCACATAAAATGGTATAATCAGATATGAAATATCAGCGTTTTACGATGTGAGGGATAAATGATACATGATATTTTAAATTCAATGGAAACAAAAATGACTGACTTTTCAAAGGGTCAGCGCGCCATTGCAAGGTATATAATTGAGAATTATGAAAAAGCGGCGTATATGACCGCTGCAAAACTCGGAAGCCTTACAGGGGTGTCGGAATCGACTGTCGTCAGATTTGCTCTTGAGCTGGGTTATGAGGGATATCCTGAAATGCAGCGCGCCTTGCAGGAACTCACACGAACAAAACTCGACTCGGTGCAGCGGATGGAAGTCACAAACACTCTGATCGGTAATTCCGACATACTTGACAAGGTGCTTGTTTCTGATATGGATAAGATCCGCCATACTCTTGAGCAGATTGACAAGAAGGCTTTCTATAACGCAATTGACAAAATCGTTTCGGCAAAAAATATATATATTATAGGCGTAAGATCATCATCATATCTTGCAGGATTCATGAATTACAGTTTCAGAATGATTTTCGACAATGTACGCCTAATCCAGACAACCTCGGCAAGCGAGATGTTCGAGCAGATAATACAGATTGGCGAGGGAGACGTTATGATTGCCGTAAGCTTCCCGCGGTATTCAAAACGGAGCATCAACGCCGTTGCCTTTGCGCGCACGCGGGGAGCTGATGTCGTGGCGATAACGGACAGCGCGCAGTCTCCGATAGCAGCACACGCTAACCAGCTGCTCACCGCTTGCTCTGACATGGCATCATTTGTCGACTCTCTTGTGGCGCCGCTGAGTATAATAAACGCAATAATAGTCGCGCTTTCAAGGAAGAAAAAAGAAGAGCTTACCGTGCGGTTGCGCGAACTTGAAAAAATTTGGGACGAATACGATGTATACGATAAAAACAACACCTGATTCCAAAAAAGCAGCATCGTTTGAGCCCGGTGAAATGCCAGATTCGGAAGAAAAAAAGTCAGTTGCGGTTATCGGAGGCGGTGCCGCTGGAATGAGAGCTGCCGCTGCGGCGGCAAAATGCGGTGCGAGGGTTACACTTTTTGAAAAAAACAAAATACTCGGGAAGAAGCTGCGGATCACGGGCAAAGGAAGATGCAATGTGACGAATGACTGCCAGTTGAACGAGTTCATGGCAAACATTCCGGCTAACTCCCGTTTTTTATGGTCTGCGCTCAGCCGTTTCTCGCCTGAAAAAACGAAAGAGCTGTTTGAAGGGCTTGGTGTTCCGCTTAAAACCGAACGTGGTAAAAGAGTCTTCCCGGTTTCCGACCTTGCGGGAGATATTGCCGGAGCGATGATAAAGGACTGCCGGGCGTCGGGAGTCGACATTGTTCATGAAAAGGTGCTGGCGGTTGATATAGCTGACGGCCGTGTTAACGGTGTTATCACAGAAACTGGGAAGTACGGTTTTGATTCTGTGATTGTCTGTACGGGAGGTTTGTCTTATCCTGGAACAGGCTCTGACGGCGATGGATATAAATTTGCTAAAGCAGCCGGACACCATGTTACTGATCTTGAGCCATCGCTTGTTCCAATCGTATGCGACGGAAACATCTGCGCTGAAATGCAGGGACTGTCGCTCAAGAATGTATCTTTGGCTATTTTACGCTGCGACAGCGGAAAAATTGTCTTCGAGGATTTCGGAGAGATGCTTTTTACGCACTTTGGATTATCAGGTCCGATGATACTCAGTGCGTCGGCGCATATACCTGATATAAAACCCGGAGCTTATGAAGCCAGAATCGACCTGAAACCGGCGCTTGACGAGGCAAAGCTCGACACGCGAGTGCTGTCTGATTTTCAGAAATATGCGAACCGCGATTTTCAAAACGCGCTTGACGACCTGCTGCCTCAAAAGATGATTCCTGTGGTTGTAAAGCTTTCTGGCATTGACCCGTATAAAAAAGTCAACTCAGTAACGCGTGAGGAGCGCAGACAGCTGGTCGGGCTTCTCAAGTGCTTTAAAATAAAGCTGTGTGGATTCAGACCTATCGATGAGGCGATAATTACACGCGGCGGAGTGGATGTTAAGGAAATAAATCCCAAGACGATGGAATCCAAGCTGGTTTCGGGCCTTTATTTTGCCGGTGAGGTGCTTGATGTTGACGGTTATACCGGCGGCTTCAATCTGCAGATTGCATTTTCGACCGGGACGCTCGCGGGAGAGAGCGCAGCAGGAGCATAATAATATATAAATATAAACGGTATTTCGGCGTTATGAATGTCACAATACAATAATATTTGAGGTATTTATGATAAAAATTGCAATTGACGGACCCAGCGGAGCGGGAAAAAGCACACTTGCGAAATCGCTTGCAAAAAAACTGGGCATAATATATGTCGACACCGGAGCGCTTTACCGGACGGTCGGATATTATGTTAAGGAAAAAGGAATTGACCCGAAGGATGCTGAAAAAGTTGAGGCTTTGCTTCCGGAAATAAAAATCGAGCTGAAATACGAGAACGGCGTTCAAAGTGTTTATCTCAACGGAGAGGATCTCGGAGATAGAATACGCCGCCCGGAAATCTCAATGTACGCGTCGGCGGTGTCAGCAATTCCCGCGGTGCGTGCATTCCTGCTTGAAACGCAGAAAGATGTAGCAAGAAAAAACAGCGTGATAATGGACGGGCGGGATATCGGGACCGTGATTATGCCGGACGCCGACGTGAAAATATTCCTTGTCGCATCCGACGAGGACAGAGCACGCAGAAGATTTGAAGAGCTTCGCGAAAAGGGGCAGGATGTCAGCTATGACAAGGTGCTGAAGGAAATGCGCGAGAGGGATGCGAACGACAGAAAACGCGAAATCGCGCCTGCTGTTCCGGCCGCCGACGCCGTGCTGCTCGACAACTCCGGCTACACAAGCGAAATGTCGCTTGAAGCCGCGCTTAATATTATAAACAGCAGGCTGGGTATAAAATGAAAGGAACATATGCGTTTTTTCACAAGCTGCTGGCAGCTTTTTTTCGGTTTATATTCAGGATAAAGGTTTGCGGCCGCGAATATGAACCCAAAACTGACGGCGGCGCATATCTTATCTGTGCAAACCATATGTCGGGATGGGATGTGATATGGCTTGCGGCAGCTCTCAAATACAAGCAGATTCATTTCATGGCAAAATCGGAGCTGTTCAAAATTCCGCTTCTTGGGTGGCTTATCCGCTCGCTCGGCGCTTATCCGGTTAACCGGGGTGCCGCTGATATTTCAAGCATACGGACGACCATGTCGATGCTTGAGAATGGCGAGTGCGTTTGCATATTTCCGCAGGGACACAGATATCGGGGAATCAATCCGCTTGACACGGAAGTTAAAAGCGGAGCGGGTATGATAGCATACCGCTCAGGAGTCGATGTACTTCCGGTATATATAAAAGCTAAAAATTTCCGTTCCTCGGTATTTGCCGGGAAAACTGTAATAATCGGTAAGCCTATTCCGAATTCAATCATAAATAAGTTGCATGACGAAGGCGCAGAATACGGCAGGATATCCCGGTTTATCTTTAACGAGATCTGTGCGCTCGGCGGACTGATAAAAAAAGAGTATGGCGGAGAAGCACATGAACATGAATAATATTACAATAGCAGTAAGTTCGGGCTTCTGCTTCGGCGTCAGAAGAGCAGCGGACAGTATCGAAAAAAAACTTCGCGAATCTGCCCCGGGCGAGAGGATATGCACGCTTGGGAAACTGATTCATAACGACGCCTATAATTCATATCTTGCATCACGTGGAGTTAGGATAGTTGGCAATACAGATATTGTTGCGCTCGCGTCATCGGCGACGGAAGGCTCGCCGGTGACGCTGTTTGTGCGCGCGCACGGCATAACGAAGGAAACCGGGCAATTGCTTGCCGATGCTGCCGCGGGAAATTCAAATTTCAAATATGTAGACTGCACCTGCCCGTATGTGAAAAAAATACACTCGATAGCTTCGGAGAACTCCGGAGAAGGGAAATGTTTTATCCTTATGGGGGACTCCGGGCATCCGGAAGTAATAGGGATTCTGAGCTTTGCTAAGGGAGAGAAATATGTTTTTTCCTCGGCGGATGAGCTTGAAAAAGCTGCTGAGGAAGGGTTGTTAGGCGATTTGCACAAAAAAAGCACTGTTATTGCGGCTCAAACCACCTTCGATTTGTCGGAGTGGAAAAAAAGTCAGAAAATATTGAAAAAGCTATATACAAATCCTATTATTTTTGATACAATATGTGGTGTTACTGAAAAACGCCAGACAGAAGCAAAAAGTCTTTCGGAACAATGCGGACTCATGATAGTTATAGGAGGACGCGATAGCTCGAACACCAAAAAACTATATGACATCTGCAAAAAAAACTGCCCCGCTGCCTATCTGGTGGCAGACGACGCAGAGCTCCGTGCGATTCTGCCGGAGATAAAATCGTTAGTTTCCCGTAAAAGAACGGGGATTGTCGCGGGTGCATCAACGCCTGCCGGCATAATACAGGAGGTATACAAAACAATGAGCGAAATTACTGAGATCAAAGCTGAAAACTTTGAGGAAATGCTCGAATCATCACTGAAAACTTTAAATACAGGAGACACCGTTACCGGTATCGTTACATCGGTAACTGACGCGGAGCTTCAGCTTGACCTCGGCGCAAAAGTTACCGGCGTCATCACCGCCGACCAGGCAACGGATGACCCCTCTGAAAAGCTGACGGCGATATTTAAGGTTGGAGACAAAGTTGACGCATTTGTCATCAAGGTGAGCGACATCGACGGGGTAGCCACGCTTTCGAAAAAGCGCATCGATTCTGATAAAAACTGGCAGAAAGTCGCTGCCGCAAAGGACACAGAGGAGGTTCTTGAGGGCAAGGTCGTTTCCGTCAACAAGGGCGGCGTTGAAGTAAGCGTTAATTCAAACCGCGTTTTTGTTCCTGCTTCGCAGACCGGAATTCCGAAGGGCGAGGATATGTCAAAGCTGGTCGGCGAGACCGTACGCATACGTATTATCGAGGTAAAAGAACAGGGTAAGCGGGCTATAGGCTCCATAAGAATGGTTATCCGCGATGAAAAACGCGCACGTGAAGCTGCTTTCTGGGACACGCTTGCGGTCGGACAGCAGTTCACAGGTAAAGTCAAGAGTCTAACCAGCTACGGTGCGTTTGTGGATCTTGGCGGAGTTGACGGCATGGTACATACCACCGAGCTGTCATGGAAGCACATCAAGTCCCCCGCAGAGGTGGTTTCGGTAGGCGACGAGCTTACAGTGTTCGTCAAGAGCTTTGACCCTGAGAAAAAGCGCATATCTCTCGGCTATAAGACCGAAGAGACCGAGCCGTGGCGCATATTCACAAGCAAATATGCTGTCGGTGACGTTGTAAACGTCAAGATAGTAAGTATGATGCCATTCGGAGCATTTGCGGAAATAATCGACGGCGTCGACGGGCTTATTCACATCTCGCAGATATCGACCAAGCGCATTGCAAAACCGCAGGATGTTCTGAACATCGGCGACATGGTTGATGCCAAGATAGTCGGGATCGATGATGAAAAGAAGAAAGTCAGCCTTTCAATTCGCGCGCTGCTTGAGGAGGCTCCGGCCGAAACCGCAGAAGAAACCTGCTCCTGCGAACAGTGCCAACAGCAGCAATAAAATGTTTTCAAAAACAGGAACGTCCGCATTCGGCGGAAGTTCCTGTTTTTATTTTAATATATATCGATTTACAAATTCCGCTTTTTATCGGGCGGATATTGTAAAAATGTTGCCTGTGATGTATAATTTACTATTGTAAATATGTATCATGTCATATGGAAGGATGGTCGTGAAAATGGATTTTGATGTGATAAAGAAGCAGGCATCCGACGCCGTTGCCGAACTGCTTTCATGCGCAGGTCTTAAGCCCGGCGATATTTTTGTCGTCGGCTGCTCGTCGTCGGAAATAATGGGTGGAAAAATCGGAAAAGAATCATCTCTTGAGGCTGCCGAGGCAGCATTTGCCGGAATATACCCGGTTTTGTGCGAGCATGGGATTTATCTTGCCGCCCAATGCTGCGAGCATTTGAACAGGGCTCTGATAATTGAAAGGGAATGCGCCGAGAAGTACGGTTATGAGATTGTATCTGTTGTCCCGCAGCCGAAAGCGGGAGGATCGTTTGCAACGACTGCGTATGCCAATTTCAAAAATCCCGTGGCTGTTGAGCATATAAAAGCCAATGCCGGAATGGATATCGGTGATACTATTATTGGAATGCACCTGCGCGATGTGGCGGTTCCGGTAAGACTTAATATTCATCGGATAGGCGAGGCCAATCTTGTCTGCGCGAGAACAAGGCCGAAATATATCGGCGGCGAGAGGGCAAAGTATAATTAAATATTGTTTGGTTATGACAAATACTAATATGCCGGGATGCTCTGAATGTCTTAACATAATGAATATTTGCAGGCACAAGTATAAGTATAATGGTTTTTGGAAGATTTATAACTTTTTTTGAGAAGTAAGCCAATGTCTTTAAATTTTAGAAAGGTAATAAAACAACTTGGCAGATTTTGAATTGGTTGCAACTTGTCTGTTCGGTCTTGAGAAATTGCTCGGAAGCGAAATAGATGCGCTGGGGCTTAAAAGAATCGACACAATGGACGGCAGGGTTACATTTTCAGGCAATGAACTTGACATAGCAAGAGCAAATATTAACTTAAGGACAGCGGAGCGGGTGATGATTAAGCTCGGCTCCTTTTCCGCGAAAACATTTGACGAACTGTTTGAGGGAACCAAGGCTTTGCCGTGGGAGAGATTCATCGGCAGAAACGACGGTTTTCCGGTGAAAGGACACTCGATTAAAAGCGGTCTGACTTCGATTCCGGACTGCCAGAAAATAATTAAGAAGGCTATCGTCGACAGGCTGTCGTCAAAGTACGGGATTAAATGGTTTGAAGAGAGCGGAACAAAATACCAGATAGAATTTTTTATTTTCAAGGATATCGCCGCACTTATGATTGACACCTCGGGCGTCGCGCTTCATAAGCGCGGGTACCGTCCCGAAGCCGGACTTGCACCTCTGCGCGAGACGCTCGCCGCGGCGCTTGTAATGACGTCACGCCCGAGAGCCGATGTCCTTTTATGGGATCCATTCTGCGGCTCCGGAACTATAGCGATAGAAGGCGCGATGATAATGACCGGGAAGGCTCCCGGCGTCGGGCGCGGGTTCGCAGGCGAAGCCTTCGCCCAGCTTCCGCCGGCAATCTGGAAGGAAGCCAGAGAACAGGCAATGTCTGCCGCTGCGCCGGCTCCGGACTATGAAGTCTGGGCGTCGGATATTGATAACGAGATGCTGAAGCTTTCCGACGCAAACGCGCGACGCGCAGGAGTGCTGAAAAATATAAAAATTTTCATGGCAGACGCCAGAAAAATCGAGAAGCCCGACCGGCGCGGGACAATAGTCTGTAATCCGCCATACGGGGAACGGATGCTTGAGATTTCGGAAGCCGAGCGGCTTTACCGCGAGATTGGGAAAAATTTTTCAAGGTTTGGAATGTGGCAGATTTATATTCTTTCCGCATCCGAGAATTTCGAGCGGCTCTACGGCAGGCGCGCCGATAAAATTCGCAAGCTTTATAACGGCATGATCCCCTGTAATCTTTATCAGTTTTTCAAACCGGAAGGCGGATTCAGGGAAGACACGAAAAATTCTAAAAACGGAATAAATGATAATAAAAAGTCTTGACAATATTCGATATTGTGTTATAATAATTCCAAATAAAGAATATTGCATTAAGGCATAATAAATAATCGCGGCGGCAATCCGCGCGGTTCCATGCCGTCAGAGGTAAAAATGTCATCAAATATCGTAATCAAAGGCGTAAGAGTACACAACCTTAAAAATATTGACGTAACAATTCCGCGGGACAAGCTGGTGGTGCTGTCGGGGCTTTCGGGTTCCGGCAAGTCATCACTGGCTTTTGATACGCTTTACGCCGAAGGTCACAGACGATTTGTCGAGTCGCTGTCGTCATACGCCCGCCAGTTTCTGGGGCAGCTCGACAAACCTGATATTGACTCTATAGAGGGCCTGTCACCGGCAATATCAATTGACCAGAAAACGACCTCGCGCAATCCGCGTTCGACTGTCGGGACAGTGACTGAAATTTATGATTATCTGCGCCTTTTGTATTCCCGAATAGGCATCCCGCACTGTCCGGTCTGCGGAAAGGAAATAAGACGCCAGTCGACAGACCAGATAATCGACCGAATAATGAAATTGCCGGCAGGTGAGAGATTCATGGTAATGGCGCCGGTTGTTCGCGACCGCAAGGGTTCTCATGAAAAAATTTTCACTGACGCCAAAAAAAGCGGTTATGTCCGAGTGCGTGTCGACGGCAGCATGTACGAGCTTAGCGAGGAAATCAGACTCGACAAGAATATTAAGCATAAAATTGAAATTGTCGTGGACAGGCTTGTAATGCGCGAGGACATCCGTTCAAGGCTCGGCGATTCTGTCGAAACCGCTTTGTCGATTGCCGAAGGGCATCTGCTTATCGTGACTGTTCCGCGAGATGAAGATGGCAGAGAGGCCTGCGAGCTCGAATTTTCGCAGAATTATGCCTGCGAGGAGCACGGAATTTCATTTGGCGAGCTTGAACCCAGAATGTTTTCCTTCAATAATCCAGCGGGTGCCTGTCCGAAATGCGCTGGTCTTGGAGATATGAGAAGGATTTCGGTCGAGAAGATTATTCCCGATAAATCGCTGTCACTGTCAGAGGGTGCGATAGCTGTCAACGGATTTAAGACGCTTGAAATGGAAAGCTGGAACGGCCCCCTTTTTGCTGCTGTCGGAGAATATGCCGGCTTTACTCTCGACACTCCGGTTTCTGAAATGAACGAGGAGGCGTTCAAAGCCCTGCTGTACGGGACAGGAGATAAATTATATAAGCTCAAACGCTATTTTGGCGGCGAAGGGCATACACAGTCCGCAAAATTCGAAGGCATTATTAAAATGATTGAAAATCGGCTCGAAACGAGCGGTATTGGCGAATACTACGAGCAATTTATTGAGGAAGCGCCGTGCCCGGTGTGCGGTGGCAAGCGGCTTAACGACACTGTTTTAGCCGTGACTGTCGGCGGACTGAATATTCATGAATTCTGCTCTCTTCCGGTCACATCGGCGCTTGACTTTATCGGGCAGCTGAAACTTACTGAAACAGAGGAGAAAATTGCACACGAGATTCTGAAGGAAATACGCTCAAGACTTACTTTCCTTGTCAGCGTAGGGCTGAATTATCTGACGCTCACGAGAAAAGCCGGAACGCTTTCAGGCGGCGAGGCGCAGCGTATCAGGCTTGCAACACAGATTGGTTCGGCACTTGTGGGAGTCATGTACATCCTTGACGAACCGAGCATCGGACTGCATCAGCGAGACAACGGCAAGCTGATCGCCACGCTCAAGCGGCTGCGTGACCTCGGAAACACCGTCATCGTTGTTGAACACGACGAGGAGACGATGGAAAACGCAGATTATATTATAGACATAGGCCCGGGCGCCGGAATTCATGGCGGACGCGTTGTTGCGGCTGGAACTCCGGATGAGGTCAAAAAAAATCCAGATTCCATAACTGGCGCATATCTTGCGGGAAGAATGTCGATACCTGTCCCGAAAAAGCGGCGAGAAGGCAACGGATACAGTCTGAAAATTATTGGCGCGCAGCAGAATAATCTGAAGAATATTGATGTGGAGATTCCTCTTGGAAAGTTTGTCTGCATCACCGGCGTATCTGGCTCCGGTAAATCATCGCTTATAAACGGAATTCTGTATCCTGTACTTGCGGCGAAACTGAACCGTGCTTTTACGACACCGGGGAAATATGACAGAATCGAGGGAATCGAGCATCTTGACAAAATTATTGATATTGACCAAAGCCCGATAGGGCGCAACCCGCGGTCGAATCCCGCAACGTACACCGGACTGTTTGGAGATATCCGCGAGCTTTTCGCCTCGACAGCCGACGCGAAAGCAAGGGGGTACGGTCCCGGAAGATTTTCATTCAACGTCAAGGGTGGACGCTGCGAGGCCTGCGAGGGAGATGGTGTTAAAAAGATTGAAATGCACTTTTTGCCAGACGTATATGTTACATGCGACGTCTGCCACGGGAAAAGGTATAACCGCGACACTCTTGATGTGAAATACAAGGGAAAAAATATTTACGAGGTTCTTGAAATGACAGTCGAGGAGGGAGTGGGTTTCTTCGACGGTATACCGGCGTTGAAAAAAAAGCTCCAGACACTGTATGACGTAGGTCTCGGATATATCAAAATCGGACAGTCGGCTACCACGTTGTCGGGAGGAGAGGCGCAGCGAGTCAAGCTTGCGTCAGAACTTGCAAAGCGCGGAACCGGTAAAACAATCTATCTGCTCGACGAACCGACGACGGGGCTTCACTCGCATGACGTCAGCAAACTGCTCGAAATATTAAACCGTCTGACAGACGCCGGCAACACCGTGCTTGTGATAGAGCACAATCTCGACGTGATAAAATGCGCCGACCATATAATTGACCTCGGACCGGAAGGAGGGAACGGCGGCGGTAATATCGTCGCGACAGGGACTCCCGAGGAAGTGGCGAAGTGCTCCGGCTCATATACGGGTCAATATCTAAATAAATTATTGAACAATGAATAAATGATGAATAAATGTATAACTGTTGACAACAATGTTCAGTTGTATTATAATGTTTCCGTTAAGACAAGAGAACAAAAGAATAATTATTCGGGAGAAATGACAAAATGAAAAGAATACTCAGCTTAGCTCTCGCTGTTTTGATGATGGTTTCAATGATTCCGATGTTTGCCTCCTGCGGCAAGAACAAGGATGTCAAAGTTGTGGACATAGCATTGTCGGAAGAAACATACGCATTCTGCGTGGGCAAGGAAGATACTGAGCTGCTGGCAAAAACAAACGAATACCTTAAGCAAATTGTAAACGATGGGACATTCGATACAATCTGCGACAGATATTTCGGCGGCGGCACACCGGTCAAGATCACATCGGCTGCCCTTGATTCGTCGAAAAATCAGCTTGTTGTTGCTACGAGCACAGGGTTCGAACCCTTCGAGATGGTTGATGAAAACGGAAAGTTTTACGGGATAGACCTTGAAATAGCCGCCGGACTCGCAGCGTATCTCGGACGCGAGCTTGTTATACAGGATATGAAATTCGAATCGGTTGTGACTTCCGTTCAGAATGGGATCTGCGACATAGGCATGGCAGGCCTTTCGATCACTCCGGCAAGACAGGAAATCGTGACCTTCAGCGATCCTTACTACAACGCCTCCCAGGTTCTTATAGTCATGGCAAATGACACAACATTCGACGCCTGCAAGACTGTTGATGATGTGGTTGCTATTCTTGACGGTCTGACAAGCGCTACGAAAATAGGCTGCCAGGCAGGCACAACAGGCGAGATTTACCTGACCGGCGACCTTGATCTCGGCGATGAAGGATACGGCTTCAAGGGTGTTCCTGCAACTAAAATGGCTTATGATTACGGCGCTCTTGCAGTGACAGCAATGCGAAACGGCGAGATAAGCTACGTAATTCTTGACAACGCGCCGGCAAAAGCTATAGTAAAGTCGGTAAACGGCAAATAAAAATTCCGGGGCTGCTCCATTATTGCGGTGCAGCCTCTTTTTCTGAAAGGAAAGCGGATGAATCTTAATGCAAGCTGGGAAGCATTCTGGAGACTGTTTTACACAAACGGCGGATACAAAAGAGTGCTTTCGGAAGGCCTTTCAAACACATTGATAATCGCAATATCAGGTCTTCTAATAGGTATTGTGATAGGAACACTTATCGCGGCGGTTCGCGTTATGCCTAAATATAAGACATGGCCGAAGGTTCTGAATGGAATCTGTTCGGTTTATGTCGGCTTTTTCCGCGGGACGCCTATTGTTGTTCAGCTTCTTCTGGCTTATTATGTTGTGCTGCCGACCATAGGAGTCAGTTTAGGCTCGCTTAACACATGTATTATGGTTTTCGGACTGAACAGCGGAGCATATGTATCGGAGCTGATGCGAGCCGGGATACAGTCGGTGGACATAGGACAGATGGAGGCGGGGCGCGCTCTTGGCCTCGGCTATGCTCCGGCAATGTTCAAAATCATTGTCCCGCAGGCGGTTAAGAACATATTGCCGACGTTAGGCAACGAATTTATTGCCCTTATCAAGGATACTTCGGTTGTCAGCTTCGTGGCTGCGGTCGACCTTTATAAAGTATTTACCGAGCTTGGGAACAAGAATTATGAATATCTTATGCCGTATCTGATGATGGCGCTTATTTATATTATACTTGTACTTATGATAGCTCTCCTTGTAAAAATAATTGAAAAATGGCTGCGCCGCAGCGACCGGACATAAGGAGGGGCTGAGATGAACGATATTAACAATACTTCATTTGGCGCAATAGGCGATAACGACCTTATCGTAATACGCAATCTCTGCAAAACATATGTAAACAGAAAAAAAACAGTTTACGCGCTGGATCATGTCAGTAACATAATTCATAAAAATGAAAAAGTAGCTGTTATCGGGCCTTCGGGAAGCGGGAAAAGCACTTTTCTGCGATGCATCAACTGCATGGAGGATCCGACAGGCGGTTCTATATTTTTTGAAGGCGAAGACCTTGCCGATATGAGAGTAGATATAAACAAACACCGCGAGGATATTGGCATGGTGTTCCAGCAGTTCAATCTCTTCAACAATAAAACAGTCCTCGAAAATATTATGCTTGCCCCGGTTTATCTGCGCACAAAGAAAGCCGGCGGGCTGTTCGCGCCGCGAGAAACAAAGAAAAAAATCAAGGACGAAGCATATGAAAATGCGATTCGGCTGCTAAGAAGAATAGGTCTTGAAGATAAGGCGAATGTTTATCCGTCAACATTATCCGGCGGACAGAAGCAAAGAATCGCGATAATCCGGGCGCTTGCAATGAATCCTAAGGTTATGCTGTTCGACGAGCCGACATCGGCGCTGGATCCTGAAATGGTCGGAGAAGTGCTCGACCTTATACGTGAACTGGCAAGAGAAGGCATGACTATGGTGATTGTAACCCATGAAATGGGTTTTGCACGCGAGGTAGCGGACCGAATAATTTTCATGAGCGACGGCCGGATAACCGAGGAGGGAACTCCTTCCGATATTTTTGACCATCCAAAAAATGAAAGAACACAAAACTTTTTGAAAGCCGTGTTGTAATGGCATAAAAACAAAACCCCGGAAAAGCATTAAGCCTTTCCGGGAATTTTTGTTACATCACAATGCTACAATCAGATTGTCAATTCAAGTCTTGATTTTATTTCCGTGATAAATTCCGGGGTATTGACCACTTTTACAGGAGTTCCGGGAACGACAAGTGAAGCGAGGTCTTTGGTCATAATTCCGGATTCTATTGCGTCAAGACTTGCCTTTTCAAGCTTATCCGCGAAAGCGCTGAGTTCCGGGATTAAGTCAAGCTCGCCGCGTTTGCGAAGCGCCCCGGTCCATGCAAAAATCATTGCCATTGGGTTTGATGTTGGCGTTTCTCCTTTAAGATACCTGTAATAGTGCTTGGTAATAGTACCGTGTGCGGCTTCGTATTCATAGTTGCCGTCGGGAGAAACGAGAACCGAGGTCATCATTGCAAGAGAGCCGAAAGCTGTTGACACCATGTCGCTCATGACGTCGCCGTCATAGTTTTTGCATGCCCAGATGAATCCGCCACTGCTCCGGATAACGCGCGCCACAGCATCATCAATCAGCGTGTAGAAATATTCTATGCCGAGCTTTTCAAATTCAGCCTTATATTCAGAATTGTAGATTTCCTCAAAAATCAGCTTGAACGTCTGGTCATATTTTTTTGATATGGTGTCTTTGGCCGAGAACCAGAGATCCTGCTTTAATGAAATAGCATATTTGAAGCAGGAATGAGCAAAAGAGCGGATTGAATCGTCTTTGTTGAACATTCCCTGAAGTACGCCGGGACCTTTCAGCTCGCAGATAGTCAGCCGGGTTTCCTGGCCTGACATTCCGGTGAAGACAAGCTCGGCTTTCCCGCCCTCCTCGGTACGGATTTCAGAGGCTTTGTAGACGTCTCCAAAAGCATGGCGCGCAATCGTGATGGGCTTTTCCCAGTTTGTCACTACTGGTTTGATATTGCTGACTATGATCGGCGTGCGGAACACAGTGCCGTCAAGAATTGCACGGATTGTTGCATTCGGGCTTTTCCACATTTCGTGAAGTTTATATTCGTCGACGCGCTGTTTGTTTGGCGTGATGGTGGCGCACTTGACCGCGACTCCGTATTTTTTGTTGGCGTTCGCCGCGTCGACCGTCACCTGATCGGCGGTGCGGTCGCGCTCGGGCAAGCCGAGGTCGTAGTATTCGATTTTAAGGTCGATGTAAGGGATAAGAAGCTCGTCCTTTATCATCTTCCAAAGGACTCTTGTCATTTCGTCCCCGTCCATTTCGACAAGGGGAGTTTTCATCTTGATTTTATTCATCTGGCGGCTCCGTTGTTTTGATTTTTGTAGTAGTTCATAAGGCAACCATCAAGGATTATCTGCTTCTCGTCGGTAGTAAGTCCGTTTATTTCAAGTTTTATATCGCCGACAGTTCCGTCTGCTTTGATAGTTTTTGCGATGAAAATCGTATCGCCTGCCACAAGCTTTGCGCGTATGTCTGGAACAAATATGAAGTCGCCCTGTGAAAGCTCGAATTTTTCGCCCTGTGCAAGGGTAAAGGGAAGAATTCCCAAGTTAATGCAGTTTGAACGGTAACGTTTGGTCGCATACTGGACGCAAATATTCGCAAGTCCGCCAAGCACCTTCTGGCATGACGCCGCCTGCTCGCGCGCGGAACCGTCGCCCGGGCGTGTCGCATAGATGCAGGAGCCGAACTGTGTTCTCCCGAGAAGATTGTCCGCGCTGCCAACAAGCGAAAGCACCTTCCTGATTTTTTCGGGAGAGCCGCCGGAGCGCCTTTCAGCTTCAATTTTTGCCGCCGCTTTAGCACGGGATACATAGTCCGGGACTCTGCGTGAAAGAGTAAATTCGGCAAGGCGCAGGGGATTTGAACGGTATGATGATGTTTCCCCTGAGGGAATCAGCTCGTCTGTGGTTGTCACTTCGTCGCGTATTACAGCGGCAAGCTCGACGAGCAAGTTTTCGCCAAGTGAATACTGCGCTGGCCAGTCGGTGATATTCGGGCCCAAAATAAGTTTTGTTTCTGGCTTGGCTTTTCCGAATCCGTAATAAACTCGGTGTTCGTAAGGTGAGTTATCAAAGTGATAGTCATATGTCGGTGAAAGGTAATCAATTTCATCCGCCGGGGTAATCGCTCCGCCGTTTATTGCTGTGGCTGCGATGCTGCGCGAGTCCATTAGAGCAACTCCGGCTATCTGATGGTCTTTCGGTATCGATCCCTCGCGGTTCGGAAAATTCCGGGTAGTATGGCGGAGCGAAAGGCCGTTGTTTGCCGGGACGTCGCCTGCTCCGAAACAGGGGCCGCAGAAGGATGGTTTTATTACGGCGCCGTTTTTCAGCAGAGCCGAGGTTACTCCAATGCGCGTCAGCTCAAGCGATACCGGAACGCTTGTCGGATATACTGAGAGCGAGAAATAATCGTTTCCGGCTCCGCCTTTCTCAAGAATTGACGATGCCTCGCAAATATTGTCGAACATGCCGCCGGCACATCCCGCAATAATGCCCTGATCAGCGTAAACCTTGCCGCCTTTAATTTTGCTAAGCAGTGAAAATTTTTGCCCTTTGAATAAGTTTTGAGCTTCATTTTCTATCCTTGAGAGTATATCGGAGGCGTTTGCAGTAAATTCTCTTATTGTATAGGCATTGGAGGGGTGGAAGGGCAGAGCTATCATTGGCTCAAGCTTTGAAAGATCAAACTCTATGCAGCGGTCATAAAATGCGACGGCTCCGGGTTTGAGCTCTTTGTAGTCCTGCGGGCGTCCGTGGATCGCATAGTGCTTTTTTATCACATCGTCTGTTTCCCATATGGACGTAAGGCAGGTTGTTTCCGCTGTCATGACATCAATGCCGTTTCTGAAATCCACGGGCAGGGATGCGATACCGGGGCCTGCAAATTCAAGGACAAGATTCTTGACAAATCCGGATTCGTACACCGCCTTGATAAGCGCTATAGCGGCATCATGCGGGCCGACGCCGCGGCGGGGTTTGCCGGTCAGATAGACAAGTACTATCTCCGGATAGTTGATATCATAAGTGCGGCGGAGCAGCTGCTTTACAAGTTCGGGACCGCCCTCGCCGATTCCCATAGTGCCGAGAGCCCCGTAGCGCGTGTGAGAGTCTGAGCCGAGAATCATTGATCCGCATTTTGACATTTCCTCGCGCGCGTAGGAATGTATTACGCTCTGGTTTGCAGGGACATATATTCCGCCGTATTTTTTTGCGGCGGAAAGCCCGAATACATGGTCGTCCTCGTTGATTGTGCCGCCGACTGCGCAGAGTGAGTTATGGCAGTTAGTGAGAGCGTACGGCACTGGGAACTCGGTCATTCCGCTCGCCCGGGCGGTCTGTATTATGCCGACGTATGTAATATCGTGGGACACCAACGAATCAAAGCGGAGCATAAGCTTGTCCTCTTTGCCAGAAATGTTATGTGCCTTTAGGATGCCGTAGGAAATTGTGTTTTTCCTCGCCTCGGCTGCGGGTACTGAAGATGTCGCGGACAGTTTTCCGCCGGCTAAAAATATGCCGTTCTGGTGGAGCTTAATCATAAATTCAGAAATCCTCTATAGGTTTATTTATATCCTTATGCAATCCGGCGTAGCCGGAAATAATTGATACGGACAATAAAAACATTTTAACATGATACATTGTAAAAGTCAATATTGCATTTATAATTTCGTCAACATATATACCCTTAAGCATATATAATCACAGTATATAGTACTTCTTTTTGTTGACAAAGAAAAACAGCGATGTTATAATAAATATGTTTATTTATTATTAAACTATTGGCGATACCGCCGAAAAATCATACGGCATAATGACATGTGCCAATACGCCACGGGAGTCATGTATGAATCGGACCGCTCAAACTCCGCGCGCTTATCGCGATAAAAACAAAGATAAATATAAAAAAGATCAAAAAGATAGAATACTGATATTTTCTTCGCTTGCAATGGCGTCGGCAGCCATGTTGATTTTTATCCTGATACTGACGCTGCCGTTGCTTTTTCGGGGAAACACGTCGGAAAATGTCAAAAAAGGAACTGAAAACGATTTTAGCTGGGATACTACGGCGCCGGTTATTAAAGGAGTAAAAAATCTCACTGTATATAAAGGAGAATCGGTCGCATACAGAAAAAATATTATTCTTGACGACAACAGCGGAAGCGGCAACGTCACGCTGACGGTTGATTCGAGCAAGGTTAATACTGATAAGCCCGGAACATATGTTGTGTATTATATTGCGACCGACAAAGCAGGAAATAAAACTTCGGTTTCGGTTTTTGTGACAGTCATAGAACCGCAGATTCCGCTTGAGAAGCTCAACGCGGCTGTGGACAATGTAATCGCCGCAATTATTACCGACGGAATGAGCAAGGAAGCACAATGCCGCGCTGTTTATAGCTATATTCAGGGGCACATTGCGTACGCCTCGACATCCGATAAGTCGGACTGGCGGGCTGAAGCCTACCGGGCGTTATTTGTCAGCGGGACAGGAGACTGCTTCAGCTTTTTTGCCGCAGCGAAAGCATTCCTTGACAGGCTCGGAATTGAAAATCTCGATATCCAGCGGACACCCGGACTGCTTGACGAAACGCATTACTGGAGCCTTGTGAATATTGGCACCAGCGCGCAGCCGCGCTGGTATCACTTTGACGCCACAAGGCTGAGAGCGGAATACAACCACAGCGGATGTCTTCTTACAGAGGTTCAGATTGAAGCATATAACCATGTGAGAAAAAACTTTTATGCATACGATAAATCCGCATACCCCGAGGTCTGCAATATAATAATCACTCCGACACCGGAGCTTGAACCATATTATAATAACTGAAAAGGACAAACAGCCGTAAACAGGCTTACGCATATGCTCAACAATATACTTCAATATCTTGAAAATACCGCCGCAAGACTGCCGGACAAGACGGCCCTGTCGGATGGCACCGACAACTTATCATTCGGAGAATTGCTAAAAAGGGCGCAGGCAATCGGAAGCTTCATCGCGAAACGAGGCTGCCATAAAGAGCCGGTTCCCGTTGTTATGGACAAGCATCCGAATACCGTTGCGGCATTTCTTGGCGTTGTATATGCCGGATGTTTTTATGTGCCGATAGATTCTGAGATGCCGATAAAGCGCGCGGAGCTAATAGCTCAGTCTTTGAACCCGAAATTTATAATAGCCGATAAAAAGAACTGTGATTTTGCGCGAGGACTCGGAACCGGCGAGGTGCTGCTTTACGACGATATTTCGTCAGACCTGCCGGACGATGTGCTTCTCGATAGAATACGCTCCGGACAGATCGACACAGATCCGATTTATATTGTTTTTACTTCTGGCTCGACCGGAGTTCCGAAGGGCGTTGCAGCCTGCCACCGTTCAGTGATCGACTATGCGGAAAGTCTTTCTGAGGCGCTCGGATTCAGCGAAAAAAATGTTTTCGGGAACCAGACGCCGCTTTATTTTGACGCACCGCTCAAGGAAATCCTGCCGACGCTCAAATTCGGAGCTACGACATATTTTATCCCGAAAAAGCTGTTTATGTTTCCGGTAAAGCTTGTCGAGTATCTGAACGAGCATAAAATAAACACAATATGCTGGGTGGTCTCGGCTCTGACAATGATATCCGCTTTTAATACATTCGATAAAATCAAGCCTCAATATCTTACCACAGTCGCATTCGGGAGCGAAGTTTTTCCGATTAAACAGTTCAATATATGGCGCGACGCGCTGCCCGACGCTGCTTTTTACAATCTTTACGGACCGACCGAATGCACCGGAATGTCAACATGGTATAAAGTAGAAGATAAAGTTAAAGACGGTGAACCCATACCCATAGGCCGGCCTTTCAGGAACACCCGTATAACCCTGATTAACGAAAATGGAAAAGAGGCCGCGCCGGGGGAAACGGGGGAAATCTATATTTCAGGAACCTGTGTTACGCTGGGGTATTACAACAACCCGGATAAGACGAACGAAGCGTTTGTTCAAAACCCCCTTGTATCGGCATACCGCGAGATTGTGTATAAAACCGGAGACCTTGCTCGCAGAAACGAGAAGGGAGAGCTGATATTCATATCCCGCAGGGATTATCAGATAAAGCATATGGGACACCGCATAGAGCTGGGGGAGATTGAAGCAGCCGCAGACAAACACCCTGATGTTGCGCGTTCATGCTGCATTTATGACGATGAGAATAAAAGGATCCTCATGTTTTATATAGGAACCGCGGAACCGACGGAGCTGGGGCTATATCTTAAAGACTATTTACCGCGCTATATGCTGCCGGGAAGCATCAGGAAACTCGATATGCTGCCGCTTACTCCGAACGGAAAGCTCGACCGCCGGGCACTTAAAAATTTAGAATAAAGGATTGTGTGAATACTTGAAATGGATGAACTGTTGAAGATACTGAAAGAGCTGCACGGTGATGTGGATTTCACATGCGAGGAGGGGCTTGTTGACAACGGCATTCTCGATTCGCTTGACATCGTAACCCTTGTCACAGAAATTAACGATAAATTCGGCGTATCAATACCCGCTGAAGAGATACTGCCCGAAAATTTCAACTCGGCAAAAGCTATAATGAATCTAATCACAAAACTTGACGAGGTTTAAGGCAGGTGCTTTTCACATCATTTGAGTTTCTGCTGTTCGCCGCGACGCTGCTGGTTTTGTATTACATCGTCCCGAAAAAGGCGCAATGGGTGCTGCTTCTTCTCGCAAGCTACATATTTTACGGCTTTGCGGGTTTGAAGTATCTTGCCTTTATCGTGTCGACGACGGCGGTGTCGTATTTCACCGCCTTTTTCATGGGCAGGATGGAGGAACGCGAAAAGCAATATATCGACGCAAACCGAGACAATATGTCAAAGGACGAGCGAAAGGAATACAGGGCGAGGGCAAAAAAACGCAGGGTTTGCGTTTTGCTCACGGGGCTAATCGCGGGCTTCGGCATTCTCGCGGTAATAAAGTATTCCGCCTTTGCGGTAATAAATATAAACTCGCTTCTCCATATCTTCGGAGCACGCACTCTGGTTGTTCCAAACCTTTTGCTGCCTCTTGGAATTTCGTTTTACACATTTATGTCGATGAGCTACATCATCGACGTTTACCGCGGCAAAACGGCGCCTGAGAAGAACCCGGCAAAGCTTGCGCTTTTTGTGTCTTTTTTTCCTCAGGTTATTCAGGGACCTATATCGCGTTTCGGAGACCTTGAGCCTCAGCTATGCTCAGGGCATAAATTCGACTCGAAAAATCTTGTATTCGGGCTTCAGCGCGTTATATGGGGGTATTTCAAGAAGCTGGTCATAGCCGATAGAATTCTTGTGGCGGTGCAGACGCTGATGAAGAACACCGATGATTACAGCGGAATGTATGTCGTGCTTCTCATATTATTCTATTCGATTGAAATTTACGCCGACTTTACCGGAGGAATTGATATTACAATCGGCATTGCAGAAGCACTGGGGATAAAATTAGCCGAAAACTTCAGACACCCGTTTTTCTCAAAGTCTACGAAGGAATACTGGCGCCGCTGGCATATCACTATGGGCACATGGTTCACCGATTATATTTTTTATCCGTTATCGGTGTCAAAACCCATGCAGAAGCTGTCGAAAAAGAGCCGTGAAGTATTCGGAAGTACGGTCGGTAAACGGATACCGGTCTATCTTGCAACAATAATTACATGGTTTCTGACCGGTCTCTGGCACGGAGCCGGGTGGAACTTTATCGTCTGGGGACTTTTGAACTGTCTTGTTATTCTCGTATCGCAGGAATTCCAGCCGCTTTATGATAAATTCCACAGCGCCGCCCCACGGTTTGCCGAATCGAAGGGCTATGGGATTTTCATGGCGGCGCGCACATTCTGGCTGATGGGAGCCATACGAGTACTTGACTGCTACAGGGATGTGCCGCTGACATTCAGAATGTGGGGAAGTATCTTCTCGGCTGCCAACTGGGGAGATATTTTCAATGGAAAAATCATTTCGCTGGGACTTGGCGCGGCCGACTACATCGTTGTGGCTGCGGGATGTCTGATAATGTTTGCGGTAAGCTTTCTCGGCGAAAAGAAAAGCGTCCGCGAAAGGCTTTACGGGCGGACGGTGCTGTCGGCATCGGTATTTTCACTGCTGTTTTTGTCTATCATAATTTTCGGAGCATACGGCGTCGGATACGACGCAAGTCAGTTTATATATAATCAATTTTAATGGAAGGCTGCCTGTCATATGAAAATCGTTCTTGCAACAAGGAACAAACATAAAATTAAAGAATATGAGGCTCTGCTTGCCCGGCACATAGACGGTATCGAGCTTTTGTCGCTTGACGACGTCGGAATAAGTGGCGACATCGAGGAAACCGGCGAAACGTTTTACGATAACGCTATGATTAAAGCAAGGGCCGCGGCAAAATCAGGATATTTGTCAATTGCCGACGATTCGGGACTTGCAGTGGCAGCACTCGGAGGAGAACCCGGAGTGCGTTCGGCGCGATATGCCGGAGAACACGGCAACGACAGGGCAAACAATGAGCTGTTGCTGAAAAAAATGCGTGGAGTGTCTGACCGGAGTGCGGAATTTGTCTGCTGTATTGCATGCGCGTTTCCAAACAGCGACGGAGAAGGGGATTTTGTAGTCCAGGGCACCGTGCCCGGCGAAATTCTTTGCGAAGCGCGCGGCGATGGGGGATTCGGGTACGACCCGCTTTTCTGGTTTGACCCGCTCGGAAAGACTTTCGCGGAACTTACGATGGAGGAAAAGAATGAGGTGAGTCACAGGGCTGTGGCGGTAAAGACACTGGCTGAGAAGCTCAAGGAAATAATCAGAATAAGGAATATGTTATGCTGACATCAAAACAGAGAGCGTATCTGCGCGGACTTGCCTCCGGCGAGGATACAATTATACAGATAGGCAAGGGCGGTATCGGCGGGAATCTGATAAAAAATGTATCAGACGCTCTTGAGGCGAGGGAGCTTATAAAGCTGCGTGTGCTCGAAAACAGCGAAGAAACGCCGAGAAGCGCGGCTGAGGAGATTGCGAAAGCGACCGGCGCCGAAGTGGTGACTGTTATAGGGACAAAATTCGTTTTATACCGCGAGTCTGAAAACCATAAGAGAATAGAGCTGTGAAGTATGATTGACAAGATATTGAGGACCGGGATTTACGGCGGAACATTTGCGCCGGTGCATAACGGCCATGTTTTGGCAGCCAAAGCTTTTCTTGAGCAGATGAAGCTCGACGAACTGCTAATCATCCCGGCGTCGATTCCGCCTCATAAAAAGATAGACGAATCCGATAACCCGGAACATCGGATGCGGATGTGCGAGCTTGCCTTCGGGGATATTCCGAACATTGTGGTTTCTGATATAGAAATCCGGCGCGGCGGGCGGAGCTATACTGTCGATACCCTCCGCGAGCTGACAGCACCCGGAAGGAAACTGTTTCTCCTCTGCGGCACAGACATGATGCTTACCTTTGATGAATGGCGGGAATTTGAAACGATATTCAAGCTTTGCTGCCCTGTGTATATACGGAGAGAGGATGACCGCGGGCTTGACGCAAGGATAATCGAAAAGAACAACGAATATTATAATAAATACGGAGTTGCGTTCAGAAAAATCGTGGCAGATCCGGTTGTAATGTCGTCGACGGAAATAAGGGAAAAAATAAAAGCCGGCGGCGATATATCTGATTATGTGCCTCCTAAAGTGGCGGAATATATAAAAGAGAATAAATTATATGTCAAATGAAAAAATAACAGAAAAGATGCTAAACATGCTGCGCGAGGAAATCAGAGGGCGGCTGAGTGAAGGGCGGTTCATTCACACGGAAGGCGTTGAAAAAACAGCTGCGGCAATATCAGAGATATATGCTCCCGGACTTGTGCAAAAAATGCGCGCCGCAGCTCTTCTTCATGATTTTACAAAAGAATATTCTTTGGAAAAGCAGTTGAAAATCTGCCATGATTTTGGTATAATATTAAGAGATGACGAAAAATCAGCGCCCTTGATATTGCATTCTATAACAGCAGCTGCGCTGATTCCTTCAGAGTTTCCGGAATACGTCTGCGATGAAATAATCGGGGCTGTCCGCTGGCATACCACAGGACACGCCGGGATGACACTCCCGGAAAAAATCCTTTGCCTTGCTGATTATATCGAGGATGGGAGAAAATATTCAGATTGCATCGCTGCCAGAGAAGTATTCTGGGGCGGTCATCCGGAAAAGCTGGGTGAGAGTGAACGTATTAGTCTCCTCGACCGCACGCTGGTAATATCGTTGGAAAATACAGTGGCGCATGTTGAGGCAAAAGGCGGAGTAGTCAACCGCGATACGTATGAAGCTTTGAAATATCTTGGGAAAAACAATTGAACCGAGATATACATATTATTTAAGATTACATATAGCAAAATTGTTTAATTAAATATTTCCGAATTACATAATTGCGGCATGCCCGTCAAGGATGATGAAAGCACGAGGTGTAATTATTGTGATTCGGAAAACAAATCGCAGCTATACGCTGCTTCCGCTGCCGGTTATCGGCATTATGATAACAGCGCTGTTCCTTTTGATTTATGCAACTGTTTTTGTTTTTGCAAAACCAAGTGAGGTCGCCGGCACAAGCAGACTGACAAAAGAGGGAAGCGGTCTGTTCGGTGATGATTATACTGCCGGCAGCAACAGCTGCAACCGGGACAATGGCATTGAAACAGGCGTCGAAGAATCTTCTGTGCCTGATGCGGAGCATGGAAAAACTTATGTTTTTCTTGCCGCAGGCAGGGACGAGGTGTCCGGACTCACCGATGTATTGATGCTTGTTTCGTTTGACACCGAAAACCTGAAAGTCAATGTAGTACAGATCCCGCGCGACACATATTTCCGCTGTACGAAACGCACCTACCGTAAAATAAACGGCGCGGCGGAAGCGCTTGGAGGAATCGACAAGCTTGCTGAAGCTCTTGAAGCCGCGTTGGGAATAAATATCGACTATACGGCGCAGTTTTCGCTTGATGCCTTGGGAAAAATGGTTGATCTCATCGGCGGAGTGCCGGTGAAAATTCCGTATGAAATGGACTATGAAGATCCATATCAGAACCTTTATATACACCTTGACGCGGGGGAACACATATTGAACGGCGATGACGCCAAGCAGTTTGTGCGTTTCCGCGCCGGATATGTCCGTGGAGATATAGCCAGAACAGACGCACAGAAAATATTCATGGCGGCTTTTGTCAAAAAGCTCACGACGGGAGTAAGCATTCTGAAGATTCCGTCTATAATAAACGTTATGCTTGGCGACGTTAAAACCAATATGACCTTTACGGAATGCCTTGAGTTTGCGCAGAAGGCCCTGAAGGTAAAAACAACCGACGTCATTATGATTACCCTGCCCGGAAACGATGCCAGAACTAAGGTTGACAGCGGGGCGTGGTACTATATAATAAACAGGATTGCGGCGCTTGAGGTGGTCAATAAATATCTCAACGCTTCTGATGCTCCGGTTGCGGAAGAAATGTTCGATAAGGAGCGTCTCTTCACAAACGAAGAATATCCGCAGTTTGAAGAAATCTATTGCGGCGACGGATATAGCATTCAGGAATACCGCGCCGATGAAATAAATGAAAACGGTATTGAAATTAGTATAACAGACAAATGATTCTGACTTAAGAAGGAGATACAGTGAACTGATGAGAGAAATTCTGACGGACGACCAATACAGACTGCTGCCTTCGCTGAAAAATGCCGAACCGCTTGAGTTGGCGACAGCGATTTACGATATACTATATGACAAAAGAGGCAGGAATATCAGGATGCTGCATGTTGAGGACAAGACGACAATAGCGCATTATTTTGTTCTGTGCACCGGTACTTCAAGCACGCAGGTGAGAGGCCTTGCCGACGAGGTGGAGTATAAAACGCGGCTGCGCGGGTTGCATCCGTCAAATGTGGAAGGCCGGGGAAACGGAGCATGGATTCTCCTGGACTATGGGACAGTGCTTGTACACGTATTCAACCGCGAAGCGCGCGAGTTTTACAATCTTGACAAACTATACGGCGACGCAACCGTTGTCAATATGAAGGACAATGAGGATGAAGAAAATACAGACGACGGAGTTTTATATAATTCCGAATCCGATGACGGAAAAGAAACCGGCGAAGAAAAAATAATAGATAATTAAACGCGTGTAAACAGATCAGCAATAAATATGCAGTGCGCGGCAGAGGCAGAACTCCTGTCCACGGTGTTCCGAAAGATGCGCGCAGAGTTCAGCTGCAGTAAAACGAAAGGTAATCATTTTAAGATGAAATACGATTTTAAGGCAATTGAGGAAAAATGGCAGTCGCGCTGGGAGAGCGAGGGTGCTTTCCGCGCGAAGGACGGCTCTGATAAACCCAAATTTTATGCACTTGTGGAGTTTCCGTACCCGAGCGGCGCCGGGATGCACGTCGGACACATAAAGGCTTATTCTGGGCTTGAGGTCATTTCACGGAAGCGTAGAATGCAGGGGTACAACGTACTTTTCCCGATCGGGTTTGATGCATTCGGCCTTCCGACCGAAAACTACGCGATAAAAACCGGAGTTCACCCGAGGGCGGCAACCGATAAAAATATCGCAAAATTTACTTCTCAGCTCAAGCGCGTCGGCTTCTCGTTCGACTGGTCGCGCGTGATTGATACAACGGATGAGAGCTATTACAAGTGGACGCAGTGGATATTTCTGAAAATGTTCGAAAACGGACTTGTATTCCGCGACAAGGCGCTCGTAAACTACTGCCCGAGCTGTAAGGTTGTGCTTTCAAACGAGGACTCGCAGGGCGGAAAATGCGATATCTGCCACAGCGAGATTGTTCAGAAGTCAAAGGATGTCTGGTATCTGCGAATCACAGAGTACGCCGACAAGCTGCTCAAAGGTCTTGACGAGGTGGATTATCTTCCCAATATTCGCCAGCAGCAGGTCAACTGGATCGGCAGGTCTGCCGGAGCTTTCGCCAACTTTAGGATAAAAGGCACAGACGACAGCCTGAAAATTTACACAACGCGCCCCGATACAATGTTCGGAGTTACCTTCATGGTTATCGCGCCCGAGCATCCGGTTATCGAAAAATACAGAAACAAGATAAAAAACATGCCGGCCATTGAGGCTTACCGCGACGAGTGCGCCAAAAAGACCGAGTTTGAACGCACACAGCTGGTCAAGGATAAAACCGGTGTGAAAATTGAAGGCATCGAAGCAATCAATCCGCTGACCGGCAAAGAAATTCCGGTTTACATAGCCGATTACGTTATGATGGGCTACGGAACCGGAGCGATAATGGCGGTTCCGGCTCACGACGAGCGCGACTATGATTTTGCAAAGAAGTTCGGACTTGAAATAATTGAAGTTATAAAAGGCGGAAACATTGCCGAGGCCGCGTATACCGGCGAGGGCGAAATGGTCAATTCCGGATTTCTCAACGGGATAAAAACAAAAGAGGAAGCTATAAACGCCGCCATAAAGAAGCTTGAAGAAATCGGAGCCGGCGAGGCCGGAGTCCAGTACAAGATGAAGGACTGGGCATTCAACCGCCAGAGATATTGGGGCGAGCCGATTCCGATTGTTCATTGCCCAAAGTGTGGTATGGTTGCCGTGCCGTATGACGAGCTGCCGCTTAAACTGCCAAAAGTCGAAAATTTCGAGCCGGGCGAGGGCGGGGAAAGCCCGCTGGCTAAAATCGAATCTTTCGTCAACTGCAAATGTCCCAAATGCGGAGGAGCGGCAAAACGTGAAACTGACACCATGCCGCAGTGGGCGGGTTCATCATGGTATTTTTTGCGCTACATCGACCCGAAGAACGATACGGCGTTTGCCGATAAGAATAAGCTGAGATACTGGCTGCCTGTCGACTGGTACAACGGCGGAATGGAACATGTGACCAGGCATATGATTTACTCGCGTTTCTGGCACAAGTTCCTCTATGATATCGGCGAGGTCCCGACCGACGAGCCGTATGCAAAGAGAACGGCGCAGGGCCTTATCTTAGGGCCTGACGGCGAAAAGATGAGCAAGTCAAAGGGGAATGTGGTTGACCCGAACGATGTGGTGGACGAATACGGCGCTGACGTGCTGCGTCTTTATATTCTTTTCATGGGCGACTATGAAAAGGCGGCTCCGTGGTCCGAGAGCAGCGTGCGCGGCTGCAAGCGGTTTCTTGACCGCGTTGCGGGACTTGCCGACATGGTGACGGGAAGCGGAGTCTCACCTGAGCTTGACGCAAAGATGCACAAGGCAGTCAAAAAGGTGTCGGCTGACATAGACGAGATGAAATTCAACACCGCAATCGCAGCCATGATGACTCTGGTGAACGACATATACGAGTACGGTTCTCTGACCGTTGACGAGCTTAAAACATTTATTAAAATATTATGCCCGTTTGCTCCGCATCTTTGTGAAGAAATATGGGAGCAGCTCGGAGGGAAAGGATTTTTATCGCTGTCCGAGTGGCCTTCGTTCGATGAGGCAAAAACTGTTGATGAAAGCGTTGAAGTTGCGGTTCAGATTAACGGCAAGCTGCGCGGGACGGTGATGCTTCCGCTTGACTGTCCGCGCGACGACGCGCTTGCCGCCGTTAAGGCTGACGAAAAAATCGCGCCGATGCTCGAAGGCAAAACAATAATCAAGGAAATCACGGTGCCGAACCGCATTGTGAATTTTGTGGTTAAATAAAAGGCCGGGATATTCAAAAAGTAGCTGAAAGCTATTGACAAACGATGGCTAATAAGGTATAATACTAAAGTAAATTTGTCGTGAGATAACATACTCTTGACTGCAAGCGGAGGGGGGGGAAAAAAGAATGGCAGAAATCAAACTCAAGGATGGCGAAACTCTTGACAGTGCGCTCCGTCGCTTTAAAAAACAGTGCGCCCGCTCCGGAATCCTTGCCGAGCTCCGCAAAAGAGAACACTACGAGAAGCCCAGCGTAAAGCGCAAGAAGAAGTCCGAAGCCGCAAGAAAGCGCAAGAGCAAATAATAATAAAAACAGGCCTGATTATTCGGGCCTGATTTTTTTATATTTGATGAAGGAAGGCTTAGAAGAGAAGCACCCGTATTAAAACGTTAAATTTAATCAGATCTGTATTGATTGTTAATAAATTTACGGAATAGACGCGCAGCAATATCAGATGGAAAATCCTTAATATAATAATCAGAATTTCCGGACGGCGAGAAGGTTTATGTCCCATGCGGGAATATACCTGCCGCGGCGAATGTAATAATTATATCGGGGATTAAGGCTTCCGACGAGCATCGGGAGAAGGAATATGTCTTCCGAACGGTGATAGAGGGATACACAGAGGTCTGGTGTGTATTGCCGGATGGTTTTAGCCGAACCGAGCAGAGCTTCGGTTTCAGAGCCTTCAACGTCGTATTTAATGTAGTCTGCGGGACGGCCGAGAAGAATATTATCAAGCGATTCGGCTTCTATTTCAATGGTATTCTGCCCTTGTGAAACATTTGAATTCTTGTTTCCGGAGCAGTCAAAAGCAAGCGTTTTTTTCTCCGACCATGCGGCATAGTTAAGCGGCGCAATCTGGCAGCGCGTTTCGGCCTGAGCGTATTTCTCAAGCTTCCGGAAGGTTTTTTTATCAGGTTCGAAAGCTATTGAATATTGCAGGGAAGGTGAATACCCGAGCAGTTCTTTTATTGTGTCACCGGTGTAGGCGCCGAGATCGGCAAAGATGCGGTAATTGCAGGCGTGCAGCAGGGAAGTGAAAATTTCCTCACGCGGATGCTCACAATTCAATAAATAATTTATATTTCCGGTTAATTTATATGAAATTATATCACGGTATGCGGATTTTGACACATCGTCGGCAAGCATTTCATATACTGTGTCCATATCATTTTTATACTTATTATAGAAACTCATGTCAAACAGGTTGCTGCCGGCAACCGGAACATCTGGGGCGTAAAGCTCGTTTTCCGAGGCTATTCTTTTTATATTTTCAATAACGTCGGGCAGTCTTGTCGCGAATGAAAGCAATACTATAAAATTGCCGCACCCATACCTGCCGCAGATCTGGGAGTAGGTCATGACGGTTTTACCGTGGAATGACTGGCCGCGCACAAAAGCGTCGCTTGCAAAAAAGTCGCGCACCTCGATGCCTCGCTCCAGTGCGACGCGAAGCACCTTGTCTGCGCCGTCCCCCATTCCGTACATGACAATCGGCTTTTCCTGACGCGCAAGATATGTCCATAAATCTTCAGTTATATTAAGCTCCATGCAAGCCTCCAGGTTGTTGCGGCCCGCAAAAACGGCGGCGTAGCCGTTATTGACAAAGCCGCCGTGTTGTGCTAAAATTTTAACTGTTCATATAATGTATGCTAAAAATTACCCGCGCTGCAACAGCAAAATAAATTATCAAGAAAGGATTGTCAAATGGATTGCATATTCTGCAGAATAATTAGTGGAGAGATTCCGTCAAAAAAGGTTTACGAGGATGAAAACACATATGCGTTCAGGGATATCAACCCGCAGGCGCCGGTTCACATACTGATCGTTCCAAAGACTCATATTTCCGGCGCAGACGCAGTAAACGGAGGAAACAGCGCAACTGTCGCCCGGATATTCGAAGCTATACCGAAAATTGCCGCGGCCGAAGGTCTTAAAAACGGTTACCGTGTCATTACAAACGTCGGAGAGGACGGCTGCCAGTCGGTAAAGCATATGCACTTTCACATTTTGGGCGGAAAGAAGCTGTCTGAGCGGATGGCGTGACTATATCGGGATAATCTTTGAAAGCTGGTCTGAACCGAAGTTCAGACCAGCTCTTTCATATAATTGATATACTGGTAAAGCGCGATTCCGGGCTCGGCAAGTTCTCGCGACCAGCGCTTCACCCATTCGTATGACAGGTGGGCATCATACCCGATCGCTTTGAGCGACTTGACGATTTCATCAAACGGTATCGTGCCGTAGCCGGTCAGAAGATATGTGATTCTGCCGTTAGTTCCCATAACGGAATCCTTAAGATGCACATGGCGCAGGTACGGACCTATATTGTCAAGGGATTCTTCGGGGGATTCTCCGAAAAATCTTATTGTGTGATGAGCGTCCCAGATGACGCCGCAGTTTTCACGGTCTACCGAGTCGAGAAATGCACGGCACTTTTTGGTGTCGGCAAGAGCCCCGTTGGTTTCTGTCAGTAAAGTTATGTTATGCTTCGCGGCGATGTCACAAAATGATGAAAATATTTTAACCACGCTTTCCAATTCCGGATTGGTGATCTCGGGTTCGGGAGTTTTTTCGACAAGAAGGCGGGTGTATTTCACACCCAGCTTTGCGGCAAGCACGCAATAATCCTCGACTTCGCGCCGCGCGGCATTTATATCCGGATTCTCAAGTATATATGCGCCCGAGGTCAGAATCGGTATCTCAAGCGAACGGCGCGCAAGATGGCCTTTTGTGCTCTCTAATTTTTCATCAGAAAAAGCATAAATTTTCGGAGCGTATATTTCGTCTGCAATTCCGCGTATCTCGATGCCTTTATAGCCGAGATCAGCGGCGGTGGCGTATATATCCCGGAAAGTCCAGTCGGGGCAGGATAGAGTCGAAAACGACAATTTCATGGGAACACCTCCCTTATTCAGTATAACTTATTTTAACATATTTTTTATTAGATTGCAAGGACGGCTTTTAGCGTTTTGCAGCCGCGTTCACAAAATAGTTACAAATTGTCAATAAACTGTTTATTATTTTGTCGGCTTGGCTCGGAATTTTCAGGCGGTCTCAATCGAGGCAGCGTCCTGCAGATTTTTTGCCTCGATTGCCATCTCGCGGAGCTTGTATTTGAGTATTTTACCCGCCGCATTCATCGGGAAGGCGTCGATAAAGGTGACGTATGCAGGCACCTTGTGCTTCGCCATCGAGGCGCGCACATACTCCTTGATTTCGTCTTCGGTTATGCTTACACCTTCCTTTGGGATCACAAACGCCATAACCTCCTCGCCGTAGACCTTCGAGGGAACGCCCACAACCTGAACGTCGCGGACTTTCGGGTGCGTGTAGATGAAGTCCTCGATTTCCTTCGGATATATGTTCTCGCCGCCACGGATTATCATGTCCTTGATGCGGCCGGTTATTTTATAATAGCCGTCGGCGTCGACCGTAGCAAGGTCGCCGGTGTGCAGCCAGCCGTCCTTGTCTATTGCCTGTGCGGTCGCCTCGGGCATTTTATAGTAGCCCTTCATTACATTGTACCCGCGGGCGCAGAACTCCCCGACCTTGCCCGGCCCCAGCGTTTCGCCTGTCACAGGGTCGATTATTTTGGTTTCCACGCCCGGAAAGGCGCGGCCGACTGTATTGACGCGGCGTTCGATGCTGTCGTCCGTCGTTGTCTGCGTGCATCCGGGAGAGGCCTCGGTCTGGCCGTATGTAATGGTTATCTCCCGCATCCCCATTTCGTCTATAACCTGCCGCATGACCTTGATAGGACAGGGAGAGCCCGCCATAATTCCCGTGCGCAGATTGAACTTGAATTCCTTAAAGCGAGGATGCTCGAGTATCGCGATGAACATGGTCGGAACGCCGTGCAGAGCCGTGCACTTTTCCTTCTGGCAGGCTTCCATAACCTTTACGGGACTGTAGTAATTCACGGGAACCATTGTAGTTGCGTGAGTAATGCACGCCATCTGCCCGAGCACAAGGCCGAAACAGTGGAAAAAGGGAACCGTGATGCAGAGCTTATCCTTAGTCGAAAATTTCATGCAGTCGCCGATTGTCTTGCCGTTATTGAGTATATTATAGTGGCTGAGCATGACTCCCTTCGGAAATCCCGTGGTCCCGGAGGTGTACTGCATATTTACCGTGTCGTGGCAGGATATGCCGCGGCGGGCCGCCGCGTATTCCTCATCGGATATTCCGGCGGCAAGCGCGGGAAGCTCGTTCCAGTTATACATCCCGGGGTAGCTGTCCTCGTCGATGGTAATTATGGTTTTAAGCATGGGAAGGCGTTTGCAGTTGTGTTCGGCCGTCTTGCCCTCCGCGGCTATTTCGGGGCAGAGGCTGTTTATGATTTCTATATAGCTGACGTCCTTGAACCCGTCGCACATGACGAGCATCTTTGTGTCCGACTGCTTGAGCAGGTATTCGGCTTCGTGGATTTTATACGCCGTGTTGACAGTGACAAGCACAGCGCCTATCTTTGCGCAGGCATAAAGCGTGAGCATCCACTGAGGATAGTTGGTCGCCCAGATGGCCACATGGTCGCCGCGCTTTATCCCGAGCGCAAGAAACGCTTTGGCAATCATATGAATTTCATCGTTGAACTCGCGGTATGTGCGGCGGTATTCAAATTTGTCGGTATAAATAACCGCGGGCTGGTCCGGATGCTCGGCCGCCATCTTATCCATCCATTCGCCGATTGTAATATCGATAAATTCCATATAAATTCTCCTTGTGTTGTGGTATGTTATGTGTTGTTATGCTGATTTATATAAAAAAGTCCCGGAAGGCTTAATTAAGCCTTCCGGGACGAATAAACTTATTATTCGCGGTACCACCCGAATTCGTCTTACGACGCCCTTTCGGACACTGTCATGTCCTCATCCCGGTAACGGGGGAAACCGCGGCAGCCTACTTGACCTTATTGGCGTTCGGTGCCGTGCGCGGCTTTTATGCCGGCGGAGTGAGTTCGGTCTGTCTTCCGGGGGACTTCTCAGCTTGCCGTCCCTCTCTGTGCCGTATGACCGGGTTTTGCCCCGACCTACTTTTTCTCCGTTAACGCATTTTCAATATTATATGAATAATTATAAGTAATTCTGTCCGGTTTGTCAATTGTAAATATTGTACAATATGTCCGGCTTATTTTACAAATTCGTTGTATATTGCTTTGAGCGCGGTTTCAAAATCGTTCTCGTCCACGCCTATTATTATGTTGAGCTCGCACGAGCCCTGGTCGATCATGCGTATATTGACGTCGGCCGCGGATATTGCGCCGAATATTCTCGCGGCGATCCCTTTTGCCTTGACCATGCCGCGCCCGACGACGGCGATAAGCGCAAGACCGTCCTCGATTGTAACGCTGTCCGCCTTTGTCGCTCTGTTAAGCTGCGTCAGCAGCTTGTCGCGCCTGCCTTCAAGATCGGCTGTCGGGAGAATCAGGCTCATTGTGTCAATGCCCGATGGCAGATGCTCGAACGAAAGCTCGTTGTCCTCGAGTATCTCGAGTACTTTGCGGCCAAAGCCGATTTCCGAGTTCATCATATCCTTGATGATGGTGATTACCGAGAAGCCGTGCTTTCCGGCGATGCCTGTTATCACGCGCTTATGGTCGTATGCGGGAGCGTTCGCCACTATCATCGTGCCTTTGTCTTCGGGAGCGTTCGTGTTCCTTATATTGATCGGAATACCTGCGTGGCGGACCGGGAATATGGCGTCCTCGTGCAGCACCGTCGCACCCATGTAAGAAAGCTCGCGCAGCTCGCGGTAGGTTATCATATCTATCACGCAGGGGTCCTTGACAATGCGGGGATCAGCCATCATGAAGCCCGACACGTCGGTCCAGTTCTCATATATGTCCGCGTCGGCAGCGCGCGCAACTATCGAACCGGTAACGTCGGATCCGCCGCGGGAGAACGTCTTGATTGTGCCGTTCGGCATCGAACCGTAAAACCCCGGAATGACCGCGTTCTTGTGGCTGCACAGCTCGCAGCGAAGCGCTGTGTCGGTCTTGTCTTCGTCGAATGTGCCGTTTTCCCTGAAGAATATCACGTTCTCGGCGTCGATAAAGTCAAAGCCGAGATATTTCGCAAGTATTATGCCGTTCAGGTATTCGCCGCGGCTTGCCGCAAAGTCGCGCCCGGAGCGGTGAAGAAAGGCGTTTTTTATATACTCGAACTCGCCGGCAAGGTTTATGTTAAGCCCCAGCTCGGATATAATCGAATTGTAGCGGTTTACTATCTCCCCGTAGGTCTTCTCGAAATTGCCGCCGGAATGGATTTCGTCATAGCAGCGGTAGAGCAGATCGGTGATTTTTGTGTCGCCGGAAAAGCGTTTGCCCGGCGCGGACGGAACCACGAAACGGCGGGACGGGTCGGACTTTATGATTGAGGCGACCTGCCGGAACTGCTTTGCGTCGGCAAGTGACGTGCCTCCGAATTTTACAACCTTCAGCATATTTTCTCCTTAAGCTCATTTGTCAATTATAATTTATGATATTATATGTGTTTTAAGGCTGCATGTCAAGAGATATGAAAAAAATAAATTGCGATGCTATAATTATTCAGATAATACGCATAAATGAATATAATTCAGCGAGTAAAGACGCAAGCCTTTTGATTATTGTATAAAAACGAAAACCGCCCGTCCTCAATACGCCTTGAGGCAGAAGCCTTGAGGACGGGCGGTTATGATTATAATTATGTTATATAATACTACTGAGCCGTTATTCCGCTGAAATCATCGGGTGTGCTTCTTTCAGCGTCGCGCAGAGGATTATCGGACATTCCGTGCGCGCCTTCGCCGGCGCGTCTTGAAAATGATCCGGAGTATCGCTCCCCCATGTTCATCCCATGCCCCAGCCCGCCGTTTTCATCCTCGCCGAGATAGCGTTTTGCCTGGGTCGAGAAAAGCTCGTAGTATCTGCCGTGCTTTGACATAAGGGTTTTATGGTCGCCTTCCTCGATTATCTCGCCGTATTCAAGAACGACGATTTTTGTCGCTACGGTGGCGCTTGAAAGACGGTGCGAAACAAATATCGTCATCTTATCCTTGCGCAGACGGTCAAACTGATTGAATATCTCCTGCTCCGCCATCGGGTCGAGCGAGGCGGTCGGTTCGTCGAGAATCAGAATGTCAGAATCGCTGTAAAATGCGCGCGCGATGGCGAGCTTCTGCCACTGACCGATGGAAAGCTCTATTCCTTCCTGCTCGAATATGCGCATGAGCGGCGTTTCATAACCATAAGGCAGCTTAGATATGTATTCGTCGGCGCTCGACTGCTTTGCAGCGTTTATGATTTCGTCGGTTATTATTTCTTTTTCTATTTCGCCGAAGTGAATGTTGTCGGTGACGGTGACTGCGTATTTCCCGAAATCCTGGAATATTATGCCGAATATTTTGTAAAGCTCCTTTGTGTCATATTCGCGTATGTCGCGCCCGTCAAGCAGGATTACGCCTTCGGTCGGATCGTAAAGCCGCGTCAGAAGTTTGATGAGCGTCGTTTTACCCGCTCCGTTGAGACCGACGAGAACTATGGTGTCACCCGGACGAAAGGTGAGATTGATGTTCTTAAGCACCTTCCTGTCGGTTCCGGGATACGAAAAGCTGACGTTCTTGAATTCTATCGTGTGCGGACTGTTATGCTTTACCGGCTCGGGCACTTTTTTCAGCGGCACAACAGTTTGCTTTTCCTTCATGAAGGATATAAGGTTGTCGATGAACAGCGTGCCTTCGTATATTGTCGCGGATACGCTGATGAGCGATGTGACGTCTGACGCGATGCTTGAAAGCGCTCCGGTATACAGCGAATAGTCTCCTATGCGGAAAATGCCGCGGAATACTCCGAGCGCGATAAGAGCATAGCAGAAACAGTTAACCAGCGCCGAAATGACCGATATCGCAACGTGCCAGAGGCTTTCATTCACAATAAGGCGGCGCAGTCCGGCGTAATAGCGTCTGAAAACCTCCTCGTATCTGCTGATAAATGTGTCGGACAGGTCGTACATCCGGACTTCCTTAACCATGTCTTTGTTGACGAGCAGGTCTGAATAGTAGCTCATCTGGCGGCGGTCCTTTGAACGGTGGCGCATATACTGGAAGTTTTTCTTCCGGTATATGAAGCTGATAATGGCGGACGGGATTGAAACTATGGAAATAAGCAGCGCGGTCCACCACATCCCGGGTGCCGTCGCAAGAATCACAATATAGCTGACAAGACTTATGGCGGTGCTTATCATTGTGAAGGTCGACGAGAGTATGGAAATTGGGCGGTTCCCGGCTTCACGGTTCGCATTCTCGAGTTTTTCGTAAAACTCGGGACGGTCGAACGAGGCAAGATCGAGAGTCTTCGCCTTTTTCATTATTTCAATCTTTACGCTGCGTACGACTTTTTCGCCGGCTATACGGGTCACGGCGTTCGATATCTGGCTGATTACGCGGTTCAGTATGCGGTATGCAAAGAGAATAAGCAGCAGGTAAAATGCCGCCGATCCGAGAAACCTGGCTATGGATTCGCTGCCGGTGGAGTTCTGGTAATTAACCTGCAGCTCGTTCAATATGTTTTTGGATATCAGAGAGCCGACGACAGGCATTATTCCGTTGAAAAGAGCTATGAAAATCATGAGAAACATTATCCACGGCCCGGTCTTCCATACAAGTCCGAATATGTAGAAGAGCCGGTAGAAAAAACCGCCCAGCAGTTCTTTCAGGTACCGAGAGACGTCTTTGAAGGATTTCGGCGGCTCGACACGGTCGTATTTGTACCCGCTTCCGGGACCATAACCGAAACCGCCCATCTGGGGACCACCAGTCATAAATTAAAAACCTTGACCTTTCATTTTTATCATTTGTCAAGTACATTATACCACTAAATAGTTGCGAGAGCAACTATAAAGCGGAAAAAATAAAAATATATTGATTTTTTCAACAGTTTAATGTAAAATAATCAGGAATTAGATTTTCAAGCTCCGGAAGCGTTTCCGCAGTTTGTGAAAGGAAATATCGACAAAGATGAAGTGCTGTTTCGTTCCGGCCGACATACTGCTGCCGGATTTCAGGACCACTAACGGGGAGAAGTGGGCGGTTATAGCCTGCGACCAGTTTACAAGCCAGCCGGAATACTGGGAGGAGGCTGCGAGAATAGCGGGGAATTGTCCGTCAACTCTCAACCTTATTCTTCCTGAGGCTTACCTCGGCGAGGAGAATAGCAGACTGCCTCTCATTGCCTCGCATATGGAGGAGTATCTGAAAAATCTGCTTATCGAACATAAAAATACAATGATATATCTTGAGCGCACGCAGCCGGACGGCAGAGTGCGCAGGGGAATCGTCGGTGCGGTCGACCTTGAGTGCTACGACTGGCGCCCGGGGACCGAAACGCTGGTGCGGGCAACCGAAGGAACCGTGCCGGAGCGGATACCACCGCGCGTGCGGATCCGCAAAAGCGCGCCGCTCGAGCTGCCGCACATCATGATGCTTGTCGACGATCCCGACAGGAATATCATTGAATACTTCGACGGGCAGAAAGAAAAACTCACCGAAGCGTACGATTTCGACCTGATGCTGGGCGGCGGCCATGTGAAAGGCTGGTTTATTGACAGTTCGGACGGCATCAGCCATGTGCAGGAAGGAATAAATGCACTTTCATCTCCGGACGCGGCTCTGAAAAAGTACGGCGTCGCCGGAAAACAGCCTCTTGCCATAGCCGTGGGGGACGGAAACCACTCTCTTGCGACGGCAAAGGCGGTCTACGAACAACTGAAAGACGAAATCGGAGAAGAGGCGGCAATGTTGCACCCCGCGCGCTTCGCGCTGGCTGAGCTGACGAATATCCATGACAGCGCGCTCGATTTTGAGCCGATTTACCGGGTGGTGTTCGGAGCCGATCCGCGCGAGCTTATCGGCAGCCTTAAAAAATTCTGCGCCTCTTTGGACGGAGCGGCGTCGCCGCAGAAAATAACCGCCTTTTACGGCAATAAAAAGGAAAAAATCGAAATCGACAGGCCCGAACATCAGCTCACCGTCGGAACGCTGCAGAAATTCCTTGATATCTATGCAAAGAGCCACGAAAACGTGAAAATCGATTATATCCACGGAAAAGACGAGGCGGTGTCGCTTGCGTCAAAGTTCGGTGTAACAGCCTTCATTTTCGACGGCATGACAAAGGACGACCTCTTCCGCTCGGTTCTGTGCGACGGAGCGCTGCCGCGGAAGACCTTCTCGATGGGTCACGCCGAGGATAAAAGATACTACATCGAGGCGAGAAAAATCGTTTTATAATAGAAATCTTCATTTATTTGAAATATTTTTCGGAAATAATTAAAAAACTATTGCAAACAGGTTACAAATATGGTATAATCCTTTGGCATTGTGTGAGTTAATACTTTTTCCATAAAGCGAGGTGTGTAAAATGAAAGAGGGCATTCATCCCAAGTATCAGAAAGCTGTAATCAAGTGTGCTTGCGGCGAAACTGTCGAGACGAGATCCACTAAGGGCGGGGAAATCAAAGTCGATATCTGCTCAAAGTGCCATCCCTTCTTCACTGGTAAGCAGAAGTTTGTTGACGCTGGCGGCCGTGTCGATAAATTCAAAAAAAGACTCGGAAACAACAGCGAGAAATAATGGTCGGCGGCGTTTTCGCACGACTGTTATCGGCAAATCGAAAAGCAGGCAAGGAATGCAGTCCGGCGGACGCATTGCTTGCCGCTTTTCATAAGGAAAGAAATCCGGACTTCGGGACTTTTATGCCCCGGGCATATCAAGCCGGACTTTCGGAAACGGAGCGTTTTTATGGAAAAAATCAATATTTCAAAGGCGGTTCTGGCAGGTTTGGTCAAGGACGCAAAGGAAGCCGAAAAGGAAGAGCGCCTGCTCGACGAGCTTGAGCGGCTGCTTGAAACCGCGGGCGGAGAGGCCGCCGCGCGGATTGTGCAGACAAGGGAAAATCCCGACCCCGCGACATATTTCGGCATCGGAAAAATTAACGAACTCAAGACCTTCTGCACCGCGAACAATATAGGGCTCGTGGTGTTCGACAGCGAGCTTTCACCTTCGCAAATTAACAATTTGGAGGAAATGCTCGGCGGCGATATCGAGGTTATCGACCGGTCAATGCTTATACTCGACATTTTCGCCATGCACGCCACGTCGGGCGAGGGAAAACTGCAGGTCGAGCTGGCGCAGCTCAAATATACGGCGCCGAGGCTTATCGGCAAAGGCAAAAACATGTCAAGGCTCGGAGGAGGAATAGGCACGAGAGGCCCCGGAGAGAGCAAGCTCGAAACAGACAGAAGACATCTGAAGAGAAGAATCGCCGCCCTTGAGGCCGAACTCGAACAGCTTGAAAAGAACAGAGCCACGATGCGCCTCTCGCGCGATAAAAGCGGAATCGTTAAAGCCGCCATCGTCGGATATACGAACGCCGGCAAATCAACGCTTCTCAACCGGCTGACCGACGCGGGAATACTTGCCGAGGACAAGCTTTTCGCAACGCTCGACCCTACGACGCGAAAATATACCCTGCCGGGCGGCGAGTGCATCCTACTGACCGACACCGTCGGGTTCATACGCAAGCTGCCGCACCACCTTATCGAGGCGTTCAAGTCCACGCTTGACGAGGCGGTCTGCGCAGATATACTGATTATTGTGGTCGACGCCTCGGACCCGGAATTCAACGAGCATCTTGAGGTCACCGAAAATCTGCTGGCGGAGCTCGGAGCGTCCGGCAAGCCCACCCTTTATGTCTTCAACAAATGCGACCGCGGCGCGCTCGGCGCGGTCCCGTACGTCAATGGTAACTCAAAACAGACGGTTTTTATTTCCGCAACGTCGGGACAGGGAATAGACCAGCTTACCGCAAAGCTTGAGGAAATGGTTAAGAACGGCAAAAAGAAAATCAAGTATCTTATTCCGCACAGCGAGGCGGCGGCGCTGAATATACTGTATAAAAACGCCGCGGTCGAGAACGCTGAGTTCCTTGACGACGGGGTTCTCGTCATTGCGACGGTTGACCGTAAAACACAGGGGTTGATGAAAAAATTCGAAACCGAGTGACGGAGGTATCCGATGGCAAACAGCGGAAGCGGAAGCGGCAGCAGCAGCGGCGGCGAGCTTTACACTACCATAAAAAACGAAGCGTCTTCTGAATACGAAGAAAAAAGGTCGGTTTTCATAGGACACGCAAGACCGGTCAAAACCGAGGAGGAAGCCGCGGAATACATCAGAAGCATTAAGGCAAAATACCATGACGCGCGGCACAATGTTTCGGCGTTTCTGCTCGCCGGCGGCTGCGCGAGATGCTCTGACGACGGCGAGCCGCAGGGCAGCGCCGGCATCCCTGTGCTCGGGTGCATTAAAAACGCAGGCGTCGTAGACGCCTGCGTTGTGGTCACAAGGTATTTTGGGGGGATTCTGCTCGGCACGGGCGGACTCGCAAGGGCTTACGCCAAAGCGGCTGCCGCCGCAATCGAGGCGGCAGGCATCGTCGTTTACGAGGCTTACGCCGAAATGAGGCTCCGCTGTCAGTACTCCGATTACCAAAGAGTGCTTTTCGAGCTTTCGGGAGCTGGGGCGGTGCTCGACGGAACCGATTTTTCCGAATTTGTGACGGTGCGGTTTGCCGTGAAGAAAAAAATTGCGGGAGCCGTCACCGAAAAGCTGACCGGCATCTGCGAAGGCAGAAGCAGGCCTGAGCTGACCGGCGAAAGATACGGGCTCAGGTAAGCCTATATCAGCTCGAGCATGTCTCCGCGCAGCTTTTTCAGTATCTTTTTCTCAAGCCGCGATATATATGACTGCGATATGCCCAGAAGGTCAGCTACCTCCTTCTGGGTCATTTCACGTCTGCCGTTAAGTCCGAAACGCAGCTCGATTATCAGCTTTTCACGGTCGCAGAGCTGCGATACGGCGCGGAGTATCGCCTCGCGTTCCTCGCGCTGCTCGAGATTGTAGGACACTGCGTCCTCCTCGCTGCCCAGAATGTCGGACAGCAGCAGTTCGTTGCCGTCCCAGTCGATGTTGAGAGGCTCGTCTATAGATATCTCGCTTCTCACGTTCCCGCTTTTCCTTATGTACATCAGTATTTCATTCTCAATGCAGCGCGAAGCATAGGTCGCAAGCTTTATGTTTTTGTCTGAGCGGAAGGTGTTTATTGCCTTGATGAGCCCTATCGTCCCTATCGAAACGAGGTCTTCAAGCCCGGTCCCGGCGTTCTCAAATTTCTTGGCTATGTAGACTACAAGCCTTAAATTGTGTTCGATCAGAATATTCTTGGCTCTCTCCCTGTCAGATGCGCTCCCGCCGCACTCAAGCCTGAGTATTATCTCGGCCTCATCCTCCCGGGAGAGCGGCGCGGGGAGGGTTTCCGGACCGTTGATATAGAATATGCCACTCTCGCGGCGGCGGAAAAAAATTTTTATCAAATATAATATCAGCTTTGTCAGAAAGTCCATGTTTTTTACTCCTTCATGCGTTCAGCTCGCCGGGAACTATGGCTCCGCAGCCGTCCGGCAGATTGGGGATTAACATCGGGGCGAAAAGCGCCGATACATCGGTTTCGCCTTTCTCGCCCGCCAGCGTTATGCTGTCCGGTATGATGCCGAGCATAAGACTGCTACCGGATACGGTGACGCTCGGTATAATCCTTATGCGCGTCGAGTACTTTGCGGGAATGTCAGATATCGCGTCCACCCTGCCCGACAGCACCGCCCGGCTCACCGGCTCCGGCAGAATGGGAAGCGTCGCTTTTATATCGGTGATTATGACGGGCTTCCCGCTTGCGGGATCGCGGATTATATTGCCGGTGTCGGTAAGCCCGGTCAGAGTGACGCTTTTCTGGTCAAAGACTATCTTTAATGTCAGTAGCTTTCGGGAGGCCATCCGTTTCAGTATGCCTCCGCTCTTTATGGCGGCAAAACCGCTTATCAGCGCAAGCAGAAAGAAAAGCCAGGACGATATGCTGTCTCCGCCGCTCTGAAGCGGCAGGTCGAAGCGGTTGAGAAGGTTGAAAAGCGCAGTCATGATGCCGCCGAGAGCCGTCGACACAAGACAATATACGGCGGTCTCCTTCAGAAACTGCATTTTCTTCCTCCCGCGGCGATGAAAGGTCAGTGCGCACATGAGAACGCAGACGGCGGCGTCGGCAAGCAGCGACAGTATTATCCCTATCTCGAAAAATAGAGCTACTACAGAATAAACCCCTCCGATAATCGCCGCAAACGTGATTCTTGCCGGAAGTATCCTGCGGCGAAGAAAGCGCGCGGTAAGATAAAGGCATAAAAAATCCATGCTGAAATTTATCAGAAACAGCAGGTCCGCATATACTTCCTGACGCATATCCCACCCCGCCGCATATAATTATTGTTGCGCGTAATACAACTGCTATAATTATACGATTTCATGGTGTTTTTTTATGTCGCACCAGAGAACGGCCGCGGGGATTATTATTGCCGCGCGGCGTCATGTTTGAGCGGGACTCGGCGCAAAACAAAAAATTAAATAAAAATATTGCACAATTTATAAATTTGCGCGAATAAAAAAGTAAAACCGCATTCTTTTGCGTATATTATGAAATAAAGTGATGATATCCGGAAATGCCGCGTCGGCGGCGTTAGCTTTCTGAAAAGAGGTGCTTTCGGTATGGAAAACATATGCGCTCTTTTCCTCGAAAGGGAAAAGAACACTTTGTCGAAATATGCCTTTCTTACCTGCAATACGCGCGGGCGGGAACATCCGTATGTGCCGTCTGAGGTGCGAACCGAGTTCCAGCGCGACCGCGACAGGATTATCCATTCGCAATCCTTCAGGCGGCTGATGAACAAAACTCAGGTCTTCCTCGCGCCTGTCGGAGACCACTACCGCACGCGTCTTACCCATACACTTGAGGTTACTCAGGTCGCAAGAATTATCGCGCGCGCGCTCTGCCTTAACGAAGACTTGGCCGAGGCTGCCGCGCTCGGACATGACCTCGGACACACTCCGTTCGGGCATGCCGGCGAAGCTGCCCTCCAGCAGTGCTATTCGCCTGACTTCACGCATTACAAACAGAGCCTCAGGGTGGTAGACAAGCTCGAAAGAAACGGAGAGGGGCTTAATCTGACATGGGAAGTGCGCGACGCCATTGTCAACCACACAGGCGAGTGCGCGGCTTCCACTCTTGAGGGCGCGATAATCAAGTATGCCGACCGCATCGCCTATATAAACCACGACATCGACGACGCCTGCCGCGCGGGAATTCTCAGCGTCGAGTCTATCCCGAAGGAATTGCGGAAAACGCTCGGTGAGACGCATTCAGAAAGAATCAACACAATGGTCATGGCGGTGATTGAGGCGAGCCGGGAGCAGCCTTCGATTTCAATGACACCTGACATACAGGAAGCAACCGACGAACTACGGAAATTCCTTTTTTCAAGCGTCTATCTGAATCCCGTGGCAAAGTCGGAGGAAAGCAAGGCAAAGGCTCTGCTTATCCAGCTGTTCGATTACTACACCGAACACCCCGAAAAAATGCCGGAGCTTTACCGGCGGAATATCGGGGAGGAGGGCGTGAAAAGATGCGCGGCGGATTTTGTGTCGGGAATGACCGACAGATACGCCATCGAAAACTTCAAGGAGATTTTTGTCCCAGAGGTCTGGCGCGGAAAAATGTGATATGTGATATTCAGGGCGCATGTCTTTCGATATGTTCCGGAAGGAGTGGACGCACCGGTGCAGATTACAAGAAACATTATTGAAGAAATAATTCAGAGAAACGATATTTCAGACGTCGTCGGTTCGTATGTCAAGCTGCAGAGAGCCGGAAGCAACAGCAAGGGCCTCTGTCCGTTCCACAGCGAGAAAACACCGTCGTTTACCGTGTTTCCGGCTACAGCCAGCTTCTACTGCTTCGGCTGCGGCGCAGGAGGGGACGTCATTACCTTTATTATGAAAGCCGAAAACCTCGATTACCCGGGCGCAGTCGAGTTCCTCGCCAACCGCGCCGGAATAAGAATTCCGGTGGTTAACGACATTACCCGTCGCGAGGAAATGCCGAGAAAAAGAGTTTATGAGATAAATCTCGAGGCGGCTAAATTCTTCAGAAAATGCCTCAATGATCCATCAATTGGCGGCGAGGGGCTTCGTTACCTCACCGAGGTGCGCAGGCTTTCGCAGACTACAATCAAACACTTTGGCCTGGGATTCGCGCCGAACTCGTTTTCAATGCTGAGGGACTATATGCGCTCGCTCGGATACACGTACGAGGAGCTTAAGGAGTGTTACCTGCTCGGAAAAAACGAGACGACAGGGAAATATCATGACCTGTTCCGCAACCGCGTGATGTTCCCGATAATCGACACTTCGGGCAATATCATCGCCTTCGGAGGGCGTGTGATGGACGACTCGAAGCCTAAATATCTCAATTCGTCGGATACGCCGGGATTCAAAAAAAGCCGCAATCTGTTTGCGTTGAACATCGCAAAGGGATTCTGCTCCGAGTCGATGATACTCTGCGAGGGGTATATGGACGTTATCGCGCTCCATGCCGCGGGCTTCGAGAACGCGGTGGCGACGCTCGGAACCGCCATCACGAGCGAGCAGGCGAGAATCATGGCGCGCTATACAAAGAAGGTCATAATTTCATACGACAGCGACGAGGCCGGTCAGAAAGCCGCCGACAAGGCGATGAGGCTGCTCGGAGACGTCGGACTTGAGGTGCGGGTGCTCAAGCTCCCGGACGCCAAGGACCCCGACGAATATATAAAAAAATTCGGCCGCGACCGCTTCAAAGCCGAGCTCGACGGGAGCAAAACCGGGTTTGAGCATAAATTCTATAATATTATTGCAAAATACGATACAGGAACCGCAGAGGGGAAAATTAAGGCCGCCGCTGATATCTGCAGCGTGATTTCATATGCGGGACAGAGCGTCGAGAGGGACGTATATATTTCGTTCGCCGCAGAAAAGCTCGGACTTTCGGCGGAAAGCATGAAAAACGACGTCGAGAAGCTCCGCAGAAAGCAAATGCTTGAGTACCGCCAGAAAGAAGGAAAAGAGGCGGTCAACGCCGCTAAGTTCTACGGCGATAAGATAAACCCGGACGCCGCGAAAAACGTTTCGGCCGCAGGAGCCGAGGAGGTTATACTCGGCCTCTTGCTGATTTATGACGAATACAGGAACTCGGTCGCCAGCGGCGAGACCGTGATAACCGAAGAAGACTTTTTTACCGCATTCGGCAGAAGGGTGTTTTCGGTCGTCATGGAGCTCCAGAAAACAGACGGAGGATTCAGCCAAGCCCTGCTCGGACAGTTTTTCAATGCCGACGAGATGGGCAGAATTCACCGCCTCATATTAAATCGCTCGGGGCTTGAAAACAACAGCATCGATATTCTGCGCGAAGCTGTCAGATTGCTGAAAGAAAAAAAGCAGATAGTTTCCGCCGAGAAAAACGGCGATAAGTTCGCGTCAATCATGCTGAAGCGGAAAAAAGCGCAGGATAAAAAGCAAAAAATTCAGGATAACAGTTAAATTGAAAAAAGCAATTACATAAAAAGGAAGGAACTAATAATGGAATTCAAGGACAAATATCGCGAGCCGGCAGACGAAGCTGACGACAATATCGAGAGCGGGATCGGGGAAAGAAAACACCTCGGCGATGACGTGAGACCGGTAGACGGCGAAGAGGAGTCGGAAGAAAACTCCGACGCAGATGAAGAGGCTGAGGACGGGGAAGAAGAGGAAGAGGAAGAAGAAGAAGAAGAGGAAGAAGAAGAGGATATCGAGGAACCCGACGGGGAACTGACCGAGGAGGATCTTGTCCGCGGCGACGATCTTCTTTTTGACGAGCTTGCCGACGACGGAGGAGAGCTCTTCGACGGCTCCGGCCTTCTCTTCAACGATGATATAAGCGCGGCAAGCATATCTCCGGTCGGAGCAGAGGACGCGGCGGTTCCGGAGAGCGTTCAGAGAGATAAGAAATGCGATATAAATGAACTCATAGAAAAGGGCAAAAAGGGTACTCTCACCATAGAGGATCTCGACAAGGCGATCGAAGATCTGAACTATGACATGGAACGCATAGACAAGCTCTATGAAACTCTTGAGGAAAACGGCATTACTCTGCCCGACGAAATGTCGAAGCGGGAAATCAACGAAATACAGCAGGAGGTCGAATCGTTCGGCGCCGGCGAGAACATGGAGCGCATGCTCGAGCAGGAGGGCCTTGCAATCGACGACCCTGTGCGTATGTACCTCAAGGAAATCGGCCGGGTTCCCCTGCTTACAGGCGAACGCGAAAAGGAGCTTGCCGAAATAATGGCGAGCGGTACCGCCACGGAGGCGGAACGCGACAAGGCCAAAAATGAGCTGGTCGAAGCCAACCTGCGGCTTGTTGTCAGCATCGCAAAGCGTTATGTGGGAAAGGGAATGTTCTTCCTTGACCTCATTCAGGAGGGCAACCTCGGGCTGATGAAGGCTGTGGACAAGTTCGATTATCAGAAGGGGTATAAGTTCTCAACCTACGCAACATGGTGGATAAGGCAGGCGATAACCCGCGCCATCGCTGACCAGGCGCGCACGATCAGAATACCGGTGCATATGGTCGAAACCATTCACAAGGTCTCGCGCTACTCACGCCAGATGCTTCAGGAGCTTGGCCGCGAGGCGACAGCTGATGAAATCGGCGAAAAAATGGGCATGAGCGCCGACAAGGTCCGTGAAATAATGAAGATTGCGCAGGACCCGGTGTCTCTTGAAACCCCTATCGGCGAGGAAGAGGACAGCCATCTCGGAGACTTCATTCCCGACGACGATACACCGGCGCCGGCGGAAGCAGCGTCGGCGTCAATCCTGCGCGAGGTCATCGAAAGAGAGCTTCATACACTCACTCCGCGCGAGGAGCACGTCATCAAACTACGCTTCGGACTTTACGACGGAAGAACCAGAACGCTTGAAGAAGTGGGCAAGGAGTTTGACATAACACGCGAGCGCATACGCCAGATAGAAGCTAAGGCGCTCAGAAAGCTGCGTCATCCCAGCCGGGCAAGACACCTGCGCGGCTTCCTTGACTGACGCACGCGGCGGCTGCGATTGTGGGATTTCAACAAATCAAAGCAAAAATTCACTTGACATTTCAATATTTTGAGTGTAAAATAATAAAGTATTTATGTCTGGTTGCGCCCGGATAAACTAAGGAGGAACTTTGTATGAAGAAAAAGCTCATGTGCATGGCGCTATGCGTCATAATGCTGATGAGTTCGCTGTCGCTTTTCGGTTGCTCATCGACGAATAGCACAACCGAATCCGACGTCACGAATGAAGCGTCAAGAGGAACAATAACGCTTAACATGTATGTTGTCACTGACGAGAGAACTTCACCCGAAGCCGCCGAAGCGGTTGAGGAAGCCATAAATAAAATCACAAAATCCAAATTCAAGACAAAGCTTAACATCAGTTTCTTTACGGAAGATGAATATTACGCTGCTCTCGAGCAGACTTTCGCAAATAAGAAGGCCGAGGCCGAGGAGGCAGAGGCGGCCGCAAAAGCGCTTAAAAAGTTTGTAAAGGAAAACAAAGAGCTTTACGGAGCAGAGGGCGCAAAGGAGAGCTTCTATCAGCTGCATCCCGAGTACGCGAAATACGCGGAAACAACCGCAGACCCCCTCGCCGAAACAACCGCCGAGGAAACATACTACAACCCGGATACGGGTCTGATAGAGCTTAAGTACCCCGAGGCAGACCCGAATGTGGTCGACATATTCTTCATCGGAGGTTATGACCGGCTGCTCAACTATATCAATAACGAATGGGTTTCAAGAGTCGACGACCAGCTCACAAGCGGAGCAAAAAAGCTGAAAGACTATATAGGCAGCAATTTCCTTAGCTCGGTAAAGGTAGATGGCGCAACCTACGCCATACCCAACAACCGTACAATCGGACAGTATACTTATATGCTCGTAAACAAGGAGCTTCTTGCCAAGTATTATTATAACACTAGTGACATCACCGACCTTGTGTCCTGCAAGGATTTTCTGGCGGACATAGCTTACTTTGAGCCTAATGTCGTGCCTATTGACGGCACACCTGATATTTACGGCGTGCTTTACTGGTCCATTGATCCCGATTCCCTTAAAATTGATACGAAAAACTTTTCGGTGATAGGAACCACATACTCCGTAAACGCATCGCTCGGAACGCAGCTTCAGTTCACAAGCCTGTTCGCAACCAAAAAAGCTTACATGGATCAGCTGCTTACAAATAAGCTCTATGAAGAGCTCGGATACTTCAGAAGCAATGTCCCGGCAGACGCCACATGCGCAATTAAAATTGTCAAGGGCGGGGCAGAGCTTGAAAAAATTTACGGCGACAAGTACCACATGGTGGTTCTTGAAGCTCCAAGAGCAACGCAGGAGACAATTTTCAGCTCGATGTTTGCCGTCGGCGGTTATACATCAAGCGTCGACAGAAGCATGGAAATAATCACCTATCTCAACACCAATGCCGAACTCCGCAATCTCCTTCTCTACGGAATCGAGAACGTCAACTACACTCTCAATGACGCCGGCCAGGTGGTGAGAACAGAAAACAACAGCTACTGGATGGATATCAATAAGACCGGAAACGTATTTATCACATATACCGAAGCCGGAACCGCCCCCGATATATGGGAATACGGTATGAAGCAGAACAGAGACGCCACCACAGATATGCTGCTCGGCTTCACGTTCGTCGGAACAAATGTCAATACGGATGCGATAAGAACAATAAAGACACTGTCAGACTCGACAAAAGCAAGGATTGACGCTTGCAAGACATATGCGGAACTCAGCGCTTTGATGGATTCTCTCGCAAACGAGCTGAAATCACAGAGCAATACGGATATCAAGAACTACACTAACCCGATCATGGAGAACACGGCGGACGGCAAAGCATGGCCTTACGTTGTATTCTATGACTGGATGAACTCGATGGGCTTCATCACAAGCGAATAAACTATGAAGAGCCTGAATGATTTTCATTCAGGCTCTTAAAGATAAAAGATAAAAAATGCAAAGGACAGAAGCAGGATGCAGGCGGAGAATACGGTAATAATCTGGGATTTCAACGGAACAATATTCGACGACGTCAATGCCGGATTCGCGTCGGCCAATTTGCTGCTCAAAAGCCGGGGTTTGGGCGAACTTGCCGATATCGAAACATACAGGGAGCACTTCAGATTCCCGGTAAAAGAATATTACAGGTCGCTGGGATTTGATTTCGATAAGGAATCCTTCGAAAAGCTTGCAGTCCAATGGGTCGGGTTTTATATGGAAGCAAGCAGGGATTCGAAGGCTGTCAGCGGGGTTTATGATGTTATTCGGAAATTTCGGGCGCTCGGTTACCGTCAGACGGTTATTTCGGCGAGCGAGACTGAAATGCTGATGAATCAGCTGGGGCAGCTCGGCTTTGTCAGGCTTTTTGACGATATCGCCGGAACCGGTGATATATATGCTCACAGCAAAAAAGAAATCGCGCTCAACTGGAGAAAAAAGCACCCCTATGACAGAGCTGTGTGGGTGGGCGATACAGTCCACGATTACGAGGTGGCAGAGGCTGTGGGTGCCGTCTGCATGCTGTATTCGGGCGGACATGAAACAAAAAAACGGCTTGCCAAATGCGGGTGCCCGGTGTTCGACGACATGAGGGATTTGCCAGGGCTGATTTCGGGCATTTGTTAAGCAGCTGTTTTCGGAAGGAAGAATAAATTTTATGAGTTTCAAAAGAGTAATTATTTTTTTGGCTGCGCTTATTTTTGCGGCCGCTATGCTCCCCGGCTGCGTTTCGGAAAAGGATAAAACAGATGAAACAAAAAATGACGATACCGCCGAAACTACATCACAAATATACAATATACTGTTATCATCACTTTCGGATTATGATATTGTGAGACCGGAAAACGCAGCAAGCAGCGAAACCGAGGCTGCCAAGCTTGTTTTTAACGCAATAAAAAATAAGTTCGGGGCAGATGTGACCATTAAAACCGACTTCATTAAGCCGGGAGACGCAAAATATTCGGCGGGTGAGTATGAAATACTTATCGGAGATACAAACAGAGAGGAGTCTGCCGGATACAGGGCCGTAATGAGAATTGACGACTACGGATACGGGCTTGTAGGCAAAAAGCTCGTTATAACCGGCGTCAGCGCCGAAAAAACATATCTTGCGGCGGAAAAGTTCGTGAGCGATATTATAAATTCACATGCCGACGGAAACGACATTTTTTATTCGGGCGAATATGACTATATGTATGTCGGCAGCTACATGACGGACAGTTTCACTCTCAACGGCATAAATATAAATGAATACGGTATAGTTTACAAATACGGAGGCGACGGCGGGGAAAGGCTGCTCGCAGAAAAGCTCCAAAATTCAATCTCTGCCGCATCCGGATATCGGCTTGAGACTTATTCGGACAAGGAAACGGCAAAAAGAAGCCATGAAATACTTATCGGAACGACCTCAAGAGAGACCGGCGGCATTTATTCGCGCCAGATGGAAGAAAGCGAATATTTTATAGGGACGTGCGGCGCGAATATTCTTGTTTGGGCGAACAGTCTTTCGGGAAACACGGCGGCCATATGCACACTCACCGACAGGATTAACGCAGCTTGCTCTGAAAGCAGAAGCGCTGCGTTAACTATCGGCGAGGCTGAGATTCTAAAAAGCAATGGCGATAACTTAATGTCGGTAATGAGCTTCAATGTTCTGGTCAGCAATATAACTGCCGAGCGTGCTGAGAGAGTAACAACTATGGTTTTGAACTATCTTCCCGACACCGTAGGATTTCAGGAAGCGTCCTCAACCTGGGTGAACAAGCTCAACGCAAGCCTAAATAAGTATTATTCGTATGTCGGCGAGGGGCGGGACGGAGGAAATTCGGGCGAATATAATCCGATTTTTTATCGCAAGGATAAGTTTACTGTCGTTGAAAGCGGCACAAAATGGCTTTCCGATACTCCGGACCGGGTGTCAAAATACAGCGAATCGTCGCTTAACCGGATTCTCACTTACGTGGTTTTGAAAAGAAAATCTGACGGGAAGATATTCGTACATATCAACACCCACCTCGAGCATACGAGCAGCGAGGCCCGTATAAAGCAGGCGACCGTGCTTGCCGGGTTCATAATTAAATATCCGGATTATCCGGTGATACTTACGGGGGATTTCAACTGCTCCTCGGGTACCGACGAGTACAAGATTATTGATTCGACTTTCCTCGCTTCATCCGCAGACATCGCGCTCAAAAAGGAAAACGCAGGCGCCACTTTCCACGGTTACGGAACATCAAGCAAAATCATCGATTTCATTTTCGTTTCGGACAAAAATATTATAGTCAGCCTATACAAAGTGGCAAACGAAATGATAAATGGCGATTATGCGTCTGACCACTACCCGGTTTATGCCGAGTACACAATCATTTACTAATATAGACAAAATGAAAGGAACGCCGGAAGGCGTTCCTTTTCTCAAAAGAGGCTGCTCAGCTTGAAAGATTCCAGCCGGCGCATCTCGTGTATTGCGTTGAGAAGAATCTGGCGCGCGTTTTCATAATCGTCCGCGCTGCCGGATTTTGCATATGATTTCATTGAAACTATGGCGTCGGATACCTGATTCAACTCCACAAAGCTCACCGATAAACGGATGATGTCGTGATTTTTCTGCCAGTAATCGTCAAGTTTGCTGACAGCGGCATAGCAGCCCTCGACGCCCACCGCGGGCGCCTCGTACGCCATGACATACAGCTCGTCAGAAACTTTATTTATATAGATAAAATTCAATACTATCCCGGCAAGCATCAGTGTGAAAAAAACAAGCGATATAATAAAAATTTTCATTTTTTATTTTTTTCCTTTTTTATGCAGCAGATATTGTCTGAATCGTCAACCATCATTAAAAATATGTCCTTAAGGGCACAGCCTTGCTCTGATATCTTCCCGTTCAGCCAGTCGTAGGTCTTGTTGTGATTGCGAAGGTTATAGTCGTTGACGTATCCGTTTGCCACTATTATATGCATTATGCCGTTTTCTGAAGCTTTAATCGACATGTCGCGCATTGTCGGCTGTTTGTATTGGGCTTTTTTGATGACAGTGATTTTGCCGCTCTGCTCGAGTATCGCATAGTTTACTTCGTTTAAGTCGGTTATGTCCTTCTGCCTCAGTTCGCCTATCAGCTCGTCAACCGATAACCGGGCGCGGTCAAGTTCCTTCTGGTTCAGTTTGCCCTGATCTATCAGAGTACTGGGACGAGAAGAAACTATATTTTTCAGCTTCGGAAATTTCATCAGTATCACAGACATGGCCACTTCAATCGTGAGAATTGTGATTATAGGAATAAGAGCGAAACTTACGGGGAGTTCCTGATTTTCTATAGGCATCGATGCGATCTCAGACAGAATCAGTGTGCTTACAAGCTCGGAAACCTCAAGCTCCCCGATCTGGCGTTTCCCCATAAGGCGCATGGCGCAGATTAACAATACATATATTATTACAGTGCGAAATAAAATGGTCGTCATGTTTATAACATTACCTTTCTGCCGAGTGCTAATATATTTCAGGTACGGCGTCGGCGCGTTTTTTTTAATATATATAGAAATGAAAATTATTTAAGTTGATAAGGATATTTCAAATTTGTAAAACCGCAAAAATTTATTATGCAGATAATAGTTTATCCAAAGACAGATTATAAAAACAAAAAATATATTGGAATTATAGTGCAGAATGGATGTATTGGGCTTATGATGCATAAAAGAAAACTGCAGGGAACAGCATATCGAAAAATAAAAAAAATATTAAAAAAGCTATTGACATAAATACAATGTCGTGTTATAATCTAAAAGCTGCCGCGAGAAGAGCGGCGGGGACGGTCCTTGAAAATTGAACAACACACTTTA
>CAZMZJ010000009.1:0-97688 GCA_964570825.1 uncultured Lachnospiraceae bacterium
AAGCGCGAGGAAAAGAAAAAAGAGGAGAACGAACCGGAGAAGGGTACAAAAGGAGGCGATAAATAATGCTTCTGCTTCTGCAGTATACGTTGATATTTTCGTCGGTGCTCATATTAGTTGCACTCGGCGGCATGTTCTCCGAGCACAGCGGAGTCATAAACATCGGGCTTGAAGGAATAATGGTGATGGGTGCGCTTGGAGGGGCGCTGATAATGTACTGGCTGCCGGGCGACGCTCCGGGATATCTTATAGTTCTGTCGGTGGTTATTTCCAGTATAATATTCGGCATGGTTTTCTCGCTCCTTTTAGCCGTCGCTGCGGTTAATTTCAAGGCGGATCAGACGCTGGTCGGCACCGCAATGAATATGATAGCCACAGCACTTGCGACTGTTACAGTTAAGGCCATCAATACCTCCGCATCGGGCGGCAGCAATGTATCGTCAAATATCAACTATATAAAGCCGCGGGAAAGCTTTATTGTGAATATCGGCCAGTTTCAGTTTAACTGGTTCTTTGTCGTAGCCGCCGCAGCGCTTGTGATTTCGTATATAGTGCTCTATAAGACCAAGTTCGGACTGCGGCTTTACGCATGCGGCGAGCATCCTCAGGCCGCCGACTCGGCAGGCATCAATGTTTACAGGATGCGGTATGCCGGAGTCCTGATCTCAGGAGCGCTGGGAGGCATAGGCGGTATAGTATATATCGCCGCTGCAAATTCAAGCTGGAAATTTGAAATGGGCGTCGCAGGCGCAGGGTTCCTTGCGCTTGCCGTTATGATTTTCGGCGAATGGAAGCCATGGAGGATTGCTCTCGCGGCTCTTCTTTTCGGATTTTTCCGATCGTTGTCAAACATATATACAGGACTTCCGCTGCTTGAAAGCCTTGGAATTCCGGGGACTGTATACAATATGTTCCCGTATATAATTTCAATTATAGTTTTAATATTCACCTCAAAGAAGTCGCGCGCACCGAAAGCCGAGGGCATTCCCTACGACAAGGGAATGAGGTAAGACCGGCATTATATCGGCAGCGTAGGATAAAAGGGACAAAAGAATCATCCTTTTCTTGGAAATATAAAAAACATTCTCAAAATGTTTATTGGAAAGTAAATTGAATGTTTTGCTTCGGATATGTGTGGCCAGCCGTGTATGGCAAACCACTGCAGCGCGAGCACAGTTCTGACACAGAAGTGACCGGGGCAAAGAAATGAGTGCTTTTTGACAAACTGCACGCCGGCAAGACAAGCCATCTCCAAAAGCCCGAAAAAATCGGATTTTTAGCTTCAAAATAAATAAAAAAGGAGAGAAAGACATGGAAATGAAATTTTTTATCTGCCGTCACTGCGGAAACATCATTGCTTATGCCACAAACAAAGGTGTACCTGTTATATGCTGCGGCGAAAAAATGCAGGAGCTTGTCCCAAATACCACCGACGCGGCGCATGAGAAACATGTTCCGGTCGTAATTGTCGACGGCAATGGCAACGGCGGCAAAGTATATGTCAAGATAGGCAGTGTTGCCCATCCGATGACGGAAAAGCATTATATCGAGTGGGTGGGTCTTCAGACAAGAGAAGGCAATCAGAGAAAAGCCCTGCTTCCGGGTCAGGCTCCGGAGGTGTGCTTTATGATTTGTCCCGGCGATGAAGTTGAAGCAGTTTACGCTTATTGCAATCTCCACGGACTTTGGAAGGCATGATATAAAGCAGCTTAAAAAGCGTTGCGGAGCATAGAAGAATCCGTCCGAAAAGGTAAAGGAAGATTATAGGCTGCAGGCGACGAACGCTACATACTCTATATGTAAAATAAGCGGGTTTATTTAGGATTAAGCAATAGTTTTCAGATAATCGCCGTTCTTGCATGTGTTCAGTAATAAGCGGCAAGACAGCGACAGAATGTTATTAAGAAGTTATAAAAATCACCCGTATCAGTTTATGATACGGGTGAAATGCTTGAAACCGGCATCTGATGCCGGCAACTGGCTGGCTTGATCAGAGCGAGGCGAGCAGGCTTTCATATTTTGGCACAAGCCAAGCATATGCTTCGGCCGAGAAATGGTGGTTCGGCGCTTCGCCGCGAACAATTCCTTCGTCAATCCAGGGAAGCTGCGCGGGATTTTGAAATGAAATGCCGCTGTTGTAATAATTATTGAAGCAGGGGAGAGCCCAGCGGCGGCAGACGCGTTCCATCGCTTCGACATAGTCTATATCCGAAAGACCAATTTTGTTTTTTGACGGCCAGCGGTTATAGTTCGTCATAAAAAGTATTTTTGATTTCGGATATTTGGCGGTAACCCCGGAGATAAGTGTGTTCAGCGCTCCGCAGAATGTAGTAATATCGGTTGCGTCGTCGGCTCCGAGCGGAACATCGAGCCGTTTGTCGTTCGCGCCACCCATGATGACGACATAATCTGCAGGCTCCTCCATTTCCGCGAAACGCACGCACATGGGGGGCTGCTTCTGTACTTCAACATCTTGCTTTGCAAGGGTGTTGCCGTTTTTACCGTGATTATAGAGCGTCATGTTGTGTTTTGCAGCGAGCATTTCGAGCCAGGTGTTGCCCTTGCAGTCTTTGTTGCCGTTAAATAAGGAATCGCCGAGAGCGACAAGTGTTTTACCGTTTAGGATATCGGTATTTGACATTTTGAAAAAATCCTTTCAGTATATAATAAATAAAAACATACTGTATGTTTATTTTTCCGGAACCGTTGCACCGATTTTCTGCAGTTCGCGGGTCAGTTCACAGAAATTTATCTGCTGCACGCTTAAACTATGTTTTGCCGCAATGGCTGCAGCTGTTCCAGCCACCTGTCCCATGGACATACACGGTGCCTGAACTCTTACTGCGCTGTTGGTTTCGGTGTCGCTTGATACTGTGCGGCCGGCGATTAGCAAATGATGCGCGCCGCGCGGAATCAGAGCCCCGTACGGAATTGTAGGGACAATACCTTTTTCATGATAGAGGTTGTAAATTCCGTCGAGACGGTGGACGTCCACCGGATAGAAGCAGTATGAAACCGCATCATCGTAAACATACCCCGACATATAATTATCAATAGTCATGGTTTTCTCGCCTACTATCCGGTATGTTTCGCGTATGCCGCATTCGTAGGCAAAGACTTTTACTCGTATTCCCGAGCAGCCAGGTACTGTGCGGTAAATTTGAAGCATTTTATGAAGAATCCGCCGCCCGGCAAGTTCCATCGCGGTTTTTTCGTCTGAAGTTTCAGCGTTATTACAAGGAATGTGAATGTTTGCACGAGCAGCTTTTAGCATGGAATAAGGCGACTTCCAGCTGAAAATTCTCGGGTCAAGCTCACCGTTTTCAAGCGCCGGGGCGAAAGCGGAGTTGACATCCTCTTCTCTGATATCCTCTATACGGTACCCTTCGAGCCGGTTTTCATATGTTGCGGGCTGCAGAACGTCGTTTCTCACACGTTTGTATCCCATCATACCGGTGACATTAGCGTCGCCCGTCGCGTCAATAATTTTTTTGGCAATTACGGCATAAAGCCCTTCCTTGCCGGTCAGCCCTACAAGAATTCCGCCATCGGTCTTGTAATTGTTTTCGTCTGCAAAAGAGACCATGGTATGAAGCTTTATTTCAACGCCGTGCGAGGCGCATACACGGTCGAGCGCGGCGGCAAGACAAAAGACATCTATTTTTATCTGTTGCTTTGAAAAATGTTTTATGTCGCAGGGGGAAGATGGCATAGTTGCTTCTCCCTCGGCGGCAAGCTCGCACATAAGTTCCCACGCAGGGCCGGTGATTAACTGCCTGCCCCAAAAATTAAATATTCCGGGGTAGTTGACATATCCCGCTGTGATTGTTCCACCAAGAATGCCGTTTTTCTCAACGAGCAGAGTTTTGGCTCCCCCCATTGCAGCTGCGACGGCGGCGAACACTCCGGCCGTACCTCCTCCGGCGACAACCACATCGTAATTACCGCGCAACTCAAGGGTTTTGCTGATTGCAATATTTACCATGAACACCTCTGAGATAAGGGCTGAAACCCTGTTTTTTATTTATTTTAACATTACGGAAAAGATTTTGCAACCTTTAATATAATATTTTTTATAATGATATTGAAATTAAATATATAATAATGTATAATAGATACATTAATGCTGCACTATAAATGGAAAAAATCACAAAATAATCTTAATTATATATTGATTTTCTTAAACGGATAATATATAATATCAAAATAATAACATTTATAGTAAAGGTGGGATATCAATGGAAATCGGAAAGAATATCCGCGACAGCAGCGCGGCTCTTCTTGACGGTATGGACAGTTCGGTTTCATGTGTTCTGAAATCTGCTGAATCCGGTGAATTTCCTGCTTCTGAAAAGCAAGTTGTCCTTTATATCCGTAAAATTCCCTGCCCGGAGCAAGCTGGAGGCCCACAGTTCAAGGAAGTTATAAAAAGGTACGCTGACGAGAACGGTGATGTTGAATGTGAGGTAAGATTCCGAAATAAAAATAACGACAGCGATGTTGTCTGGGTAAAAACAAAACTTAATATGCTTAAGGAAAGCAGGTTTAGCAGCCTTTTCGCCGCCGAGTTTGAGAATATCACTGCATTGAAAGAGCTTGAAGCCACAAGACGCAATCGGGTTATGCTTGAAGCTCTCGAAGCGGCTCAGAAAGACTCCGCCACAGGTGTTTATAATAAATATTTCACGGAGGACTTGATCAGCGACAAGCTTGCGTGCGGGGACGGGAGTATCAGCATGCTCATAATCCTTGATATCGACCTGCTCAAGAGTATCAATGATACATATGGCCATCCGGTAGGAGATATAGTGCTTAAAACCATAGGCGGAATAATGATAAGCGAGTTCCGCCAGGACGATATTATCGGACGGATCGGAGGAGACGAGTTCATGGCGCTGATTTCGCGTGTTGCAGATGAAACGGCAGCGCGCAAAATAGTGGAGAGGCTGCTCCGCCATATATCCGAGACCAGTATCTGCGGATTGAATATTAGTGTCAGTATCGGCTGCGTGCTGACCGAATCGGGCCGCGAGGATTTCAGCGTTCTGTACCAAAAAGCCGATAAAGCTCTTTATCACGTTAAACGAAACGGCAGGAACGGCTACGATTTTTATACTTCCGAAAATGAATGATAATCGGGAGCGGATCCGGACAAAGCAAAATACCGCTCCTTTTTTATATAATGCTGAATTTATTTAGTATAAGCGTACATTTTGTCGCCATCAGATTTGAAAGGCAATATTTATGCAAAAAAACAGGCTTTGGACAAAAGATTTTACAATTATCACACTGGGCACAATAATAAGCATGCTTGGCAACTCAATGAGCGGATTTGCAATCGGCGTCATGGTGCTTGATTATACCGATTCCGTGCTTCTTTACGCGCTTTTTTCGGTAATATATTCCGCGCCGATGATTATCTGCCCGATATTTGCCGGGCCGCTGCTCGACGCTATACCAAGAAAAAAAGCTATTTATACGCTTGATTTTATTTCGGCGTTCATATTCGTCCTCTTGTCGGTTTTTCTTTATTTCGATATGTTCAACTATCCTCTGTTTGCTTTTATGGCATTTCTGATAGGCGGTATCGACAGCATTTATATGGTTGCCTATGACAGCCTTTATCCGAACCTTGTATCGGAAGGAAATATGTCGAAGGCATACTCGATTTCTAGCATGATTTATCCGCTCGCATCGCTGATGGTTCCGGTAGCCGCTTACATATACGGCAAATGGGGACTTACACCGATTTTCCTTTTCAACGCGGTATCCTTCCTCATCGCCGCGGTATTTGAAACTCAGATAAAAGTTAAGGAAACGCACTCTCAGGAAAATCATGAAAAGTCTTTTAAGCGTTATCGCAGCGATTTCCGTGAAGGCATAGAATATATAAAAAGCGAAAAAGGGCTTATGAGCATAACCGCGTATTTCTTTGTCACGATGCTGCTTGGTTCTGCCGCCGGGACACTGGTTCTGCCGTATTTCAAGGCGACGGAAAGTCTTGGCGTCCAGCTTTACACCTTTGTAATGGGAGCCGCTTTGATCGGGCGTCTTGCGGGCGGTGGATTTCATTACCTCAAGAAGCTTCCGGCAAAATACAAGTTTCTTATAGCTTTATGCGTCTACTTTTCAATATCCGTCATCGAAGGTGTATATCTGTACCTGCCGATAGCGGTTATGATTGTGCTGAACTTTTTTGACGGCGCGCTGGGGGTAACCTCGTATAATATCCGCATTTCTGCTACGCAGAATTACATACCGGACGCAAAGAGGGCGCGCTTCAACGGGGTATTCCAGATGATTTTATCGTTTGGCGGTATTTTGGGGCAGCTTATTGCCGGCGGGCTGGGCGATTACATTCCTTCGCGACCTCTTATTGCCGGTTTTATGGGACTGAATATTTTTGCCGTTATTTTCATTATGGCAATGAACGCAAAGCATGTAAGCAAAATATACAATGTGGATATATAAATAAGGGAAAAATTGTGACGGGGCGCACATAGCCATATGCCGGACGAATTTTCGGGCAGGCTTGGTTAAACATTCGATCTCGAGTATCCGGTGTATGAAGCTAAACCAAATAAACAATAGGCGCTGGGACATTTGTCTTTGCGCTTTTTTTTGTTAATTTTCTAAAAGTGCTTGAAAAATAACATATCATAAAATATAATAAAAATTAAATATTAGATATCAACCGGCATCTTTCCCGGGTGCTGGGCGTTTTTCTTTTTATAATAGTTGAAACTCATTCGGAAAGGCTGATAAAAAATGAGAAAACTTTTCAAATATATGAAGGGGTACAGGCGCGAATGTATCCTCGGCCCGATTTTCAAGCTTATCGAGGCGACGTTTGAGCTTTTTGTACCTATTGTAGTCGCAGTGATAATTGACCGGGGCATCGGCGGCGCCGACCGCGTTTTTATTATGCACATGTGTCTTGTTCTTGCAGGGCTCGGCGCACTGGGGCTTCTGTGTTCGGTTACGGCGCAGTATTTTGCCGCGAAAGCGTCCTGCGGTTTTGCCGCAGAAATAAGGCGCGCGCTGATGGAGCATATCAGCCGAATGTCATATTCGGACCTTGACCGCGCCGGAGAGTCGGCGCTTATAACCCGCATGACCAGCGATACAAATCAGGTGCAGACGGGAGTCAATCTTACGCTGCGTCTTTTGCTGCGTTCTCCGTTTGTGGTTCTGGGAGCGATGGTGATGGCATTTTTCGTCGATGTCCCCGCAGCGCTTATTTTCGCGGCAGCAATACCGGTTCTTAGCGTCGTTGTCACCGGAGTGATGGTTGCCTCGGTGCCAATTTACAAGCGTGTTCAGTCGAAACTTGAATGTGTTCTTAGAAAAACGCGCGAAAATCTCATCGGTGCGCGGGTTGTACGGGCATTCTGCCGTGAGGATGACGAGGTGCGCGACTTTGACATTAAGAATAATGCATTAACAAAAGCGCAGAAACTTGCCGGCGGCATTTCGGGACTGCTCAATCCGGTAACGCTTGTGATGGTGAATATTTCGGTTATTTTGCTTATAAAGACAGGCGCCGCGCGCGTGGATGCGGGAAATCTGACGCAGGGCGAAGTTGTTGCCCTTTATAATTATATGGCTCAGATTCTTGTAGAGCTGATAAAAACAGCAAACCTTATAATAAACCTGACTAAATCGATCGCATCGGGGAACCGTATTCAGGAGGTGCTCGAAAGTACTGCAGGTGAAAGTACAGCGTCTGTTTCAGACAGTCGAAATTATATTAAGAACGACTATTTTGCGGTTGAATTCCGGGATGTTTCGCTGCGATATCCCGGAGCTATGGCAAACTCTCTCGAAAACATAAATGTTGCGGTAAAACGCGGTGAAATAATCGGCGTCATAGGTGGTACTGGTTCGGGCAAAACTTCACTGGTCAGCCTGATTCCGCGTTTTTATGACGCTACGGACGGAGAGGTGCTGGTCGACGGTACAAATGTGCTCAACTATTCGCCGGACAGGCTTCGCAAAAAAATAGGTGTGGTTCCGCAGAAAGCTGCGCTTTTTCGGGGCAGCATAGCCGAAAACCTCAGAATGGGAAAAGAGAGCGCGTCTGACAGTGAGCTTATGGACGCTATATTTCAAGCGCAGGCTGCCGACGTTATTGAAAAAAAAGGTGGACTTGATGGAGCTATTGAAGAGGGAGGGCGAAATCTCTCGGGAGGTCAGCGCCAGCGGCTGACAATAGCGCGCGCTCTTTTACGGAAACCGGAAATACTGATACTTGACGATAGCTCGTCGGCACTCGACTACGCAACAGACGCTGCGCTGCGGCGCTCGCTCCGCGAGCTTAAGTGGAAGCCGACAGTTTTCATAGTATCCCAGAGGGTATCATCTGTCAGAAACGCCGATCGTATTATAGTGCTGGACGACGGAAGGATAGCTGGTGTCGGAACAGACATCGAGCTGATCAACGGCTGTCCCGTTTACCGCGAGATATGCGAGTCGCAGCGTGAAAGGAGGGCGGCGGGCAATGAGTGAAAACAAAGATAAAAATAAGTTTAAGCGCGTAAGAATAATTAAAAAAGTGCTGCGGCATATCGAAAAATATTTACCATTTCTTGCGGTATCAATAATTCTTTCGGGTGTATCCGCTGTGCTTGCACTCTACATTCCGATACTGGTCGGGGACGCGGTTGACCTTATTGCCGGTCCGGGAAATGTTGATTTTTCCCGAATTACGGTTATACTTTTGCGAATCGGAATCTGCGCGGCCGGAGCTGGCTTTGCACAGTGGATAATGAATATTGTCAACAACCGGATAACCTACCATGTTGTTCGGGATGTGCGGCGCGAGGCGTTTGTCAGGATTGAATCACTTCCATTTTCATATATTGACTCACACCCCGCAGGCGAGCTTGTCAGCCGTGTAATAAACGATGCCGACCAGTTTTCCGACGGTCTTCTGCTGGGTTTCACTCAGCTTTTCACCGGAATTGTTACCATCGTCGGAACATTGGTTTTTATGCTGACTATAAATCCGGGAATAACCCTTGTCGTTGTCGTACTGACGCCTGTGTCGCTTTTTGCTGCCCGTTTTATTGCGGTACGGACATATAATCTTTTCCGCCGGCAGTCCGAAATACGCGGCGAAGAGACGGCATATGTAAGCGAACTGATAAAAAACCAGAAGGTTGTGCGAGCTTTTTCGCAGGAAGCAAAAACACTTGAAAAATTCGGCGAAATTAACGAAAGATACCGGAAAAGCTCGCTTTCCGCAATATTTTACTCCTCATTAACTAACCCGGTAACTCGTTTTGTTAACAGTCTGGTTTATACAGGCGTCGCCTTTGCGGGTGCTTTTGCAGCGGTTTTGGGGAGCATAACTGTCGGAGGGCTTGCATCGTTCCTTGCTTACGCAAATCAGTACACAAAACCGTTTAATGAAATTTCGGGTGTTGTAGCCGAGCTGCAGAACGCCCTTGCCTGCGCCGGTCGGCTTTTTGAGCTGATTGACGAGCTTCCCGAGGAATCTGACGTGGGAAAACTTGCTCTGCCAGCACCAGTATCAGGTAGGGTTTCGCTTGAGAACATCAGCTTTTCATACCGTCCTGACCGGCCGCTTATTGAAAATCTTTCACTAAATGTTTGTCCGGGCCAGCGCGTGGCAATTGTCGGGCCTTCCGGCTGCGGCAAAACCACACTGATAAATTTGCTTATGCGCTTCTATGACGTGAATTCCGGCGCGGTAAAGGTCGAAGGCGAGGATATAAGAGAGGTTACCCGTCACAGCCTAAGGACAAACTTTGGCATGGTGCTTCAGGACACATGGCTCAAATCGGGAACAATCAGAGAAAACCTTATTATGGGGAAGCCCGATGCTACAGACGAAGAGATCATTGCCGCCGCGGTCGCGTCTCACGCCCACAGCTTTATACGTCGCTTGCCTGATGGCTATGATACGGTCATAGGCGAGGATGGCGGCAGCCTGTCAGAGGGGCAGAAACAGCTTCTCTGCATCACGCGGGTTATGCTTCGCCGTCCCCCCATGCTGATTCTTGACGAGGCAACCTCATCGATTGACACGCGCACCGAACGAAAGATTCAGGAAGCTATTTCGTCTTTGATGGAAGGCCGGACGAGCTTTATTGTCGCGCACCGGCTCTCGACCATACAGGACGCAGATATTATTCTTGTCATGCGGGACGGACAAATTGTCGAGCGGGGCAAGCATGAGGAGCTGCTTGCGCGCGGCGGATTTTACAGCGAGCTTTACAGCAGTCAGTTCGCTCATAAATAAAATTAAAAAATCACTCCGGGAAACGATCGGTTTTTCCGGAGTTTTTTACAATACTATTGACAAAAAGTGATTTTGCAGTATAATATATATGAACATATGAACAACTGTTCAACATATGGAGGAGTAACATGAATATAGAACAGGATATAACCTGTGCATGCGGCGAGAGTGAGAGTGAGAGTGACTGTGACATTCATGCGGAGAGGGTGGCGGAGTTGCTCAAGGTCATGCCGGAAGAAGAAAATATTTTGCGCCTTTCGGATTTCATGAGCATGTTTTCGGACAGTTCAAGGGTACGCATTCTATGGGCGCTTGACGGCGGCGAGCTTTGCGTCTGCGAAATCGCGTCGCTGCTCGGAATGAGCAAATCGGCGATATCGCACCAGCTGCGTCTGCTCCGCGATAAGGATCTTGTCAGAAACCGCAGGGCAGGAAAGGAAGTATATTATTCTCTGGCGGACAGCCATGTAAGGGAAATTCTCGAGAAAGCGATGGAACATATCAATGAAAAAAGAAACTGATACCCGAAAAAACATACTGACGGCTTTTCTTCTTAATTTCGGATTTGTTATAATCGAACTGCTGGGAGGAATTTTTACCAACAGTGTCGCTATTCTTTCTGACTCGATACACGACTTCGGGGACTGTATAGCTGTTGGCAGTGCTTATTTTCTCGAGCGCTTTTCACACAAAGGGCCGACAGAGAGCTATACATACGGGTATCGCCGGTACTCTATTGTGTCGGCAATAATAAGCTCCTCTGTGCTTCTTATCGGCAGCGCCGTTGTGGTATATTCGTCTGTTCTCCGGCTTATGGCGCCCGAAGCGCCCAAATCCGGCTGGATGATAATAATCGCCGTGTTCGGTGTTTTGATAAACGGTCTTGCCGCATACCGCACGTCGCACGGAAGCAATATTAACGAACATGCGATAAGTCTTCATATGCTTGAGGACGTGCTCGGCTGGGTAGTTGTCCTTATTGGAAGCATCGTTATGTATATATTTCGCGGATATGTTTTCGCATCGTATGTGGATCCGGCAATGTCACTTCTTGTAACTGTATTTATTGTATATAATATTTTGCTCAATCTGCGCGACGCTTTCCGCGTTCTGCTTGAAAAGGCGCCTGAAAACTTTGATTCCGCAGCTTATAAAACCGCTATTGAAGCAGTAGACGGCGTTATCTCTGTCCATCACCTGCACATCTGGAGTTTCGATGGTGAAGCTTCTGTAGCCACTCTGCATATAGTAGTTCCGTCTGATTTTGAAATGAATAAAATTTCATCTGTGAAACAAAAAATCTGTGAAATAAGCCAAAAATTCGGAGTTGCGCATCTAACAGTTCAAACAGACGCGGAGGGAGAGCTTTGCGCGGATGACAGCTGCCGCATATGCGAAATGCACGAGATATGCGCTCACAGTAATCACCACAGCCGTTAAAGTATTACTGATGATAAAGAACTCCCGCAAATAGTCGGGAGTTCTTGTTGTTAAATTAGAGTTATATTTTCTGAAGCCGGATTTGTTTATTGCTTTACTTACGATATTTTTGCCATTCTGATAATATTCGAGGTGCCGAGAAGCTCGGCGTCGGACTCGGTGTGAGTGACCGTGATGAGTGTACGGCTGCGAAGCGAGTTGAGTATGAATTTTGCGGCAAAGGCGCGGTTTGCGTCGTCAAGGCCCTTGAAAGGTTCGTCCATAATGACAAGCGAGCTTTCGGCGAGCATTGCGCGGGCGATTGCGACACGGCGTTTCATTCCGCCGGAGAGCTCGCGGACGGGTGTGGCTGCGTTTTCCGAAAGGCCAAGGGCTGCTAAAGAGGCATATATATCGTTTTTGGTTGTGCATTTTGAGGAGGTTATGCGGATATTTGTGAAAGCCGAGAAGTCCTCGCATAGCCGGTCTTCCTGAAAAACGGCGGAGATGAGGCGGGGAACACCGTCAATTAAGCCTGAGTCGGGTTTTTCGACACCGAGAATAATATTCAAAAGAGTTGTTTTTCCGCAGCCCGATTCGCCCATGATTATACTGACCTGTCCTGCGGGGAATTCCGCGTTCATATCCTTGAGTACCAATTTTTCCCCGAAGCTTTTTGAAACATTTATAATTTTAATATTTTCGGCTTTCATAGTTTCTCAAGCCTTCCGAAACCAGATTTAAGCAATAACATGAATATTTTTTCAAATACAACACTGACTGCGACAATCACAACGGTCCACGCGAGCAAGTCGGTCGTGTTGAAATAAATCTTTGCGTCGTATACCGCCTCGCCGAGCGAGCCGGTCGGCAGTCCTATGACTTCTGCCGCTACGCCGGCTTTCCACGACATTCCGAGAGCGGAGCTGCAAGCTGACATAAGGTATGGGCGGACGGCTGGCAGCCAGATATAGATCAGCCTTTTGTGCCACGGCATATGATAAACATCGGCCATTATGTTCATTTCACGCGGGATGCTGCGGATGCCCCCCAGGACATTTGCATACACCACCGGAAGCACAATAAGGAAAGAGATGAAAACAGATAGTTCGGATGAAGAGAGCCAGATCAGCGCTATCACGATGAAGGACGCCACGGGGACAGACTTTACTGTCGCCATGACAGGTTTCAAAAAAATATCGACGGAACTGAATCTTCCTGCGGCAATAGCAAGCAGCGTCCCAGAGAAAAGTCCGATCATGAATCCTCCGACGATGCGTATAAAGCTGAACCAGATTGCGCCAAAAAAATTTGGCTCGGGGATAAGAGTAAACAGCCGCGCGATAACGGCAACAGGGGAAGCGAGTAAAATCCGCTCCCCCACAGCCATGGCGGCAATCTGCCAGACAGCCAGCGACGCAAGAACGGCTGCGGCTGTCTGAACATATTTATTTTTCATCAGACGCTTAAGAGCCATAGTAGAAGCCATCGTCGGGCAGCTTTCCGCCGACTGATGCCGTATTCTGTTCGAAAAGGACTCTCAAATATCCGTCCATCAGAGGCTTCATATCAGCGCCGCCGATATATGTGATGTTGCAGTACGGTATGGCCGCTTCGGCTATTGCAGCCTTGAAGATATTGAACTTTTCGACAAGCTTGGCAGCGGCAGGCACGTTGTTGTTGACGTATTCGGTAGAAGCGGAGTACTCATTGAGAAAAGCTGCGAGAGCTTCAGGATGTGCCTCTGCAAACTCGCGGCGAACCACCAGCGCGCCGGTGAGCAGTTTGGTGCCGTTTCCGATTTTGTTCCATTCGGCTGTCAGGTCAAGCGCTATTGAAAGTCCGGGCACGCTGTTCTGCGCAATAGTCACAAATGGCTGCGGCAGCATGGCGATTCCGCTGCTGACAGTATTAAGCGTAGATACTATTTCGGAGTGTTCGCTTTTCCATTCGATATTTATATCCTTATCGGGGTCAATGCCGTTTTGAGAAAGAATATAACGTAGCGAATATTCGGGTGTGGCGCCCTTGCCGGAGGCATAGAGTGTCTTGCCCTTGAGGTCTGCGACAGAGGTTATTGTTGTGTTTTTTGTAAGAATATAAATAACCCCGAGGGTATTTATCGCCAGAAGCTGAATTTTACCGTCGGTATTGTTGTAAAGCACGGAAGCGAGGTTCGCGGGGACTGCGGCGATATCGAGCTTGCCCTGAATGAGCTGAGGCGTCAGTATGTCTGGAGACGCTGCAACGGTGAATTCGTACTTATTTGCGGATGTTCCTGCCTCGTTGTCTTCCATGACTTTAACAAGTCCGATTGAAGTGGGGCCGGCAAGCCCGCCTATGCGGATTGTAACATTATCTTCGGGTGCGGCGGTGTCAGTTGTGCCGCCGGTTGTACCTGCGCCGGCTGTTACAATATCATTGCCGCTTCCCGATGCGCAGCCGGCAAAAAAAGTCAGCGTGAACAGCACAGCAAGGAGCAGAGCGGTTAGTTTTTTCGGATTCATAAATAAGCGCCTCTTTTCGGTGTATAATAGCATAATGTTTATTTACAAGAATATTATAAACATTTTTTATAGACAGCAGCGTTGCGGATGCAACATAAAGAATAAATAATTAAAATAATAATGACCAAATATATCCTCATTAGGCGTTAAAATCCTTGCATGTTGAACAAACGTGTGATATAATACATTTATTGGCGGTTTAAGAAAAAGCAACTGTCATATTCATTTTTAACTTATACTTGCCGGCGACATAGAAGAACGACATGATGAAACCGACCTAAAGAGCAATTAATATAGTATATCCGGAACAAAAAATACCATATAATACATGTCCTATGTTAACCGGTTTTACGACGGCACCGCACGCAATCCGAATCCAAGGTGTGCCGGAGCAATATAGTTGCTGCAATAAAAAAGGGCGGTACGTTTTTAAGATGCCCGATAGGAGGGTATCTGCACCGTTAAAATATGAATTTTATACAGAGGAGATAAATATTGATGACAACCGACAGAGCCGGGATTCCGGCAAAATACAAATGGGACCTTTCGGCAATTTATCCGAACGAAGCGGACTTTGCCGCTGATTTCGCCGAAACCGAGAAACTGATCGCCGAGTATCCGAAGCATGAGAAAACAATGCTTGCTGGACCGGAACATCTGGCGGTCGCTTTCGCCGATCATTTTGCAATCGATCGGAAAATTGGAAAGCTTTATGAATATGCGGGGCGGAATTTTGACGTCGACACTTCGGTCAACAGCTGGCAGGCGCAGGCCGCAAAGGTTATTGACCTCAACAGCCGCTTTGCGGCGGCATCTTATTTTGTCAGCCCGTATCTGCTCAAGCTTGACGCGAAAAAGCTTGAACAGTGGTATAAGGAATATCCTGAGCTTGAAAAATACCGCAGGACGATAGAGATTGAACTGCGCCGCAAGCCTTACACACTCTCTGATGAAAGCGAAAAGCTTCTTGCCGGAATGAGCCGGGGGCTTGATACTCACGAGGGAATATACAGTATTCTCACGGACTGCGATATGCAGTTCGGAAAAATCAGGGGCGAGGACGGCAAACCCGTCGAACTGACCGACTCAACCTATGTGAAATTTTTGATGAGCACAAACCGCCGAGTGCGCCGCGCCGCTTTTACAAAGCTTTATAAAGGCTACGGGCAGTTCGGCAATACAATTGCGACAATAATCAACGGCTTCGTAAAGGAAAAATCCACTATAGCAAAACTGCGCGGATACGAAAACAGCCTGCAGGCGTCGACATTTTCGGACGAGGTTACGCCAGAAATTTATAATAATCTCATAGACACCGTAAACCGCCATCTCGACGTGCTTTTTGATTATTATGAATTAAAGCGGCAGGTTCTCGGTTTGCCTAAGCTGCATATGTACGATGTTTATACGCCTCTTATCGCCGATTACGACAGGAACTACACCTACGAGGAGGCGGTCGACGAGGTTCTTGGCGCCGTTTTAGTGTTTGGAGATGAGTATTATAATACACTTAAAACCGGAGTGACTGAAAAAGGATGGATTGACGTATATCCCAGCAAAGGCAAGCGCGGCGGGGCATACAGCGGCGGAAGCTATGATACCGAGCCTTATATTCTGCTCAACTTCAACGGCAAATTCGACGATGTGTCAACTCTTGCGCATGAAGCCGGTCACTCGATGCATTCATATTATTCAAGGAAAAATAATGAGTTTCATCTTTCAAACTACACAATATTCGTCGCCGAGGTGGCCTCCACGGTCAACGAACTGATTCTCGCAGGCAAGAAGCTGCGCGAATCGGCAAACGACATGGAAAAGCTGTCGGTCCTCAATCACATTATGGAGACATACAAGGGTACGCTTTTCAGACAGACCATGTTCGCAGAATTTGAGAAGGAAATCTACTCTCTTGTAGAGTCGGGTGAGCCTCTCACCCGTGAGCTGCTTTGCGACAAGTATTATGCGATGGTAAAAAAGTATTTCGGCGCGCATGTTGCGGTTGACAGGCAGATTTCAATGGAGTGGATGCGGATTCCGCATTTCTATTATAATTTTTATGTCTACAAATATGCTACATGTATTTCCGCCGCGTCAAGCGTTGTAAGAAAGATCAACGAGCAGGGCGGAGAATATATAGGCAAATATATTGATTTTCTCAAAAGCGGAGGCTCGAAGAGCCCTCTTGAGAGCCTTAAGGTCGCAGGTATCGACATGACGCAGCCCGAGGTCGTAGAGGATGCGGTGGCGGTGTTCGCCGATACGGTGAAACAGTTCAGGGAAATCGCCGCAAGAAACGGGATGCTGAAGTAACAGGACAGTGAGATGTTTTAGGGAGCTTTTTGATAAAGCTTTTCTGGTCTTTCGCAACAGTCTAATGCAATCCGGATTTTATAGGAGTATACTTTTAATTCCTGCAGTACAGATGATTTTTCAATAAAATAAAGCAGCCGAGGTCAAACCGACCAAAGGCTGCTTTAGTTTTATGACTGCGCCATTATTTCTTTTCCTCACTCAGCGTGCCGTCGGTCATGCGGAAAATGCGGTCGGTGTAATCAAGGATTCCGTAGTCGTGCGTGACGATGATTACGCAGTAGCCGCTTTCATGCGCGAGGCGGCGCAGTATGGTGATTACCGTTTCGCTTGACGCGGAATCGAGGTTTCCGGTTGGCTCGTCGGCGAGAAGAAGTTTTGCTTCAGACGCAAGCGCGCGTGCGATTGCCACGCGCTGCTGCTCGCCGCCGCTGAGCATCGCCGGCCAACGGTTGAAAACACTGTCGGGCAGTCCGACCGAGAGAATCAGCTGCTTTGCCCGGGCAAGCGAAGCCTTCGCGCTGTCTCCGCGAAGCTCCATCGGATACATAACGTTTTCGGCGGCTGTCATCAGCGGAAAAAGACGGAAGTTCTGATAGATTACCGCCACCGACTCGCGGCGGTAGCGATCGCGGTCAAGCGCATCTGTCGGATTTCCGCGGTATAGAACGCTGCCTGTGTCAGGCAATTCAAGTCCGGCCATGAGCGAGAGCATAGTGCTTTTGCCGCTGCCGGATTTTCCGATTACGGCGTAAACGCTGCCCTCGTCAAAAGAGCAGCTGACTCCGCGCAGCGCCTGCACGGTCTGATATTTGCTTTTATATGTATAATACACATTCTGCAGTTCGAGGATGCTCATCTGAACGGTTCCTTTCGGGTGTGCGCAGCTTTTGACGCTGCTGTTCATAAAATGTTTACTCTTTGTATATAATGTTCATTATTTTTTTGCGGCATGTGGCGGTGACGGAAACTGCGGCGCCGGTAAGATAGCATAAAATGAAACCCGGCATGCAGATACATAATCTCGGACCCGAATAAACGGCTGACGGCAGGAAAAGCAGCCAGCCTGCGGCGGACCCTGTGACTGCGAGAATTGCGGATTCACCGAAGAACGATAGAAATGTGCGGGTGCGGGTGGCTCCTGTGCCGCGCATCACGGCGATTTCTTCGCGGCGGGCTCCGATCATGAGCGCCGATACCGCTGTGCCGACGGCGGCCGAAACGGCAAAAAGCAGCGGAAAGAGCAGGTTCATATATTGTGTCTGCTGGCGGACAGGCCGCAGGTTTTCATAAAACTGCTTGTCCTCAAGCTGAACAGACATTCGGATAGTTCCGACGTGACCGGTATAGCTGTATCCGGAATCTGCAAGATACTGCTTTACTGCGTTGATTTCGGCTGCGTCGCGCAGGGTGAAATATACCGACGAATAGTTCCTGCCGCCGAATATGAGAAGAAAATGTTCTGGCGTAAGTGTCGTTCCGGAGAGAAGCGCGGATTCTTCCGACGGGGGCAGGCTGACGCGCTCAAGCGTATTTACAAGCGGGAACCAGATTGTTTCGCTTCCCGTTCCTGCCGCCGCATTTTCACAGATTCCGGCTATAGCGGCGTCAACAATATTGAATTTCCCCAGCTTGTTCAGGTTCCCGGTGAGAATTATACGGATAATGTCTCCCTGTGTGACCTTCTTTTCATCAGCAAATTTTTTTGTTACAATACACGGGATATTGCCGACCCAATCCGGCGTTGAGAAATCTTCGGGGCCGTATCCTGTTCCCCAAATTACCGACATTCCCGAAGAGGTGAATCCCTGAGCCATGGAAAGGCTTTTTGTGAAGACGGCTGCGGGATTGAGATAGAAATTGTCAATGAAAGTCGAAAGCGCGAATCCGTTTGGCATTGTGAAGTTTATTTCTTCAGCCTTTCCGCCGTCGGCGTATTGCGCAACGCCGAGATACATGTACGAATCAGCAACAGAGGGGGATATATTATCAAAATACCCCGATTCGGCAAGGGTTTCAAGCTGTCTTGCGTTCACAGAAATATTTCGTGTCATTTTTCCCGAGAGATCGGTAATATGCCCCCGGATAACGGTATCCGAATATATTTCGGAAATTCTCCTTTCTCCGGCGTCTGCAGAATAGGCGACTGTGCAAAGGAAAACTGTCATGACTGCGGCGAGGGCGGGCACAGCGAGACTGCGCATGCGTCCACGCCTTATCGAAAGCAGAGAGTATCTGAACGGTGACGGCGGAAGGAGGGAGGAACGTTTGGGCGGCTTCGGCAGCCGGGCTGCACGTCGGGTTTTTGATTTCTTTTTTCGGTCAAAGGCGGCGGATGATGATATTATGCAGAAAACAAGAGAGACAGCAAACACCGATAAAGGGACAAATATGCTGACAGGCAGACTGAAACCTGCGCTGAAGCGTGAATCGATAATCACGCCCACCGAGGTATTGCTGAACCTGTTGTCTGTCTCCGAGAGCGATGAGAACAGCCTCAATACTGTTTTGAACATCGCAGGCCCGGCCAATGTTCCGATAACACCGCCGGCAGCCGAAGCGGCGAGAGATATCAGGGCTGACCCGGACAAGAGATAGGTGAGTATGCCGCGCTTTGGAGTTCCGAGACAAACCATAGCCGTAACAGTGTCGCGCTGACGCGCAACGAAGAGATATCCGTAAAGCGCAAGCACCGCGGCGCAGGCAATGGCTGAAACAACACTCAATACAAGAGTCACGTTAAGCATCGAGTCGGTCACCCGCTTTATCGCCCCGTATCCATGGTCGTATACGGTGAGGGTCACATTATCGGGAAGCCTGCCGGCTACAGAGGCAAGAAAGTCGTCTCCCGAACCGTTTTTCAGCACAGCCTGTCCGAGGACAAGCCCGTATTTCAATGAGGGCGCGGACGGCGCGAAAGCCACGGCTTTTTCAGGTACAAATATATAATTCGCAAGTTCATTCTCGGCGTGCATCAGACCTGCGACAGTGTAATCTTCATATTTTTTCTGATTTTCCGGCGTTAGCGCGCTTCCGTCGCCGACAGATGAAGAGGAGATGAAAAGAGGTATTGTGGAGCCGACGGAAAGTCCGGCTGCCTCGGCGAATTTTTCGCTTATAACGCATACTTTCTCTCCCGCGCTGAATTCGTCTTTCGAAAAACCGCGTCCGGCGGTCAGATATAATGTCTGCTGGTGGAAAAGAAGGTTGGAATCGAGCGAGCGAACCGGACAGACGACAAGCAGGCTGCGGACGGTGTTATAGAATTTTGCCGCCTTGAAGAATATCCCATCTTCTGCCGCAAGATAAGCGTCGGCATCGTCAAGCGGCTCGAACGGCAAAACATCCGCAAGGCTCCCGCCGAAATTTACAGGACATATCACAACCGCTTTTAACGAGCTCGGCGACTTGGCAAACTCGCAGTTCATGATATACTTTCGTCCGGACTCGGGCGAGAATCCGGATGCTCCGGGGGAAACCAGTATCATATTCCCTTCAACGTCCTCGTTGCCGGAAAGCTGCCGGTACACTGTTCCGACATACATCTGCAGGTGCGAGTCATAGAACAGACCGCCTACGACCAGTACCGCCATGTTTTTATAATCCCCGCCGTCGTTCGTGCGTATGTCAAATGAAGAAAGAGCGTCAAGCTGAATATTCGGCTGCCAGTCGGCAACGTACCGGTTTCCGGTCAGAATAGAATAATCGATATCCGCCGTCCCGGCGTCAGACATTTCAAGAGCCGCTATGGTTATATAGCTTTCTTCGGTGTAAGCCGACATTTTCAAGGATTGCGCGTATGTATAAACGCAGAGAAACAGCAAAAGGGTGAGTGCGGTTATAAGAACTGAGAAAAGCAGGGTTTTTCCGGGCGTTCTCCTGATGTTTCTTTCACTGATCCTGAAAAACATATTTTCTCCCTGTGCGCCGTGCCGCACGGATAATCAAAAATTATTATTATTTTAACACAATTTTTCCGAGACGGCAATAACTTTCCATAATTATATAAACATTCCCGCATCGACGTGTATTGATTTTTTTTTGACGTTGTGGTAAAATCAAAATAACTGTTGTTCATTTATTGTTATTTTGGATAATAAAATTATACGGAGGGACGGGTGGTTAATAAAAAATACTCAAAGGACTACAGGCTTGAAAACAAGCTGGCGCAGAACGGGAAACTGGTAACAATTGCAGTTTATCAGGGTGAATATTATGTTTTTTTGGCGGACAGGCTAAAACTGCTGCGCTCCCGCAACATTATCGCCGCTTTGAGCATAATATACTGGATATCGTTTTCAGCAGGACTTGTTGTGGACAGCGGTGCGATGCACCGGTGGTATGTCTCGTTTCCTTATTTTGCAGGATTTCTTCCGGCGGCATTTCTTGTTTCCTCGGTTTATTATCTGATCAGGTTTTCCGCGAAAACTCCCGAAAAAGGCTTCACGAGGGAGCAGCGCGACAAGGTGTACGGGAGACTGTCCCAGTGCTCGCTGACCATGCTGATTCTTTCGTGCGTCGCCGCAGCGGGAATTGTCGTTTATTATATTTCGGGAGCCGGAGGAGAAAAAGTCCTGCAGGATATCACAGTTACTATATCCGTTTTAACTATGATTTTCACTTCTGCGGCGATTCTGAAAATTAAAAAACATACAAAAATGCAGGCTGCGTCTTAAAAATATGCAGCAAACAGCTATTTTTACAATAAAACCATTGACATAGGGCATTATTTAATGTACAATTCTTTCATAACATTATCTCTTTTACGGTAAGCTGCAGTTGCGCAACCTGACCGTCACCGTCTTAATTAGTAGTTTAGGCTACTTTAAGAATAAAATATTTTGGAGGAAGGAAAATGAAAAGCACACTAATTAAACTGCTCGCTGTTATGCTTGTAGTTGTCATGATGATTCCACTCATGGCCGCATGCAAAACCGACAAAGGCGGAGAAGACACAACCGGTAGCACTGAAGATACTACTCCGGTTGAAACAGCGGAAGATATAGACGCTGTTAGCAACAAGACCGCTCCCCAAGCTTCTATTCCAACATATACCGGCGGAGACACGCTGGTCGTAGGATACGACATATTCTCGCAAAAGTTCAGTCCGTTCTTTGCAAAGACCGGATATGACCAGGATGTTGCGTCTATGACGCAGGTTAGCCTGCTTGAGGTTGACAGAGAGGGCAACATAGTTCTTCTCGGCAAGACCGGCGAGACCAGAGCCTTCAACGGAAAAAGCTATGACTACAAAGGCATAGCAGACTGCAAAATCACGCAGAATCAGGACGGTACCGTTGTTTACGAGTTCACGCTCCGCGATAATGTTTACTTCAGCGACGGCGTAAACCTTACCGCCGACGACGTTATATTCTCCATGTATGTTCTGTGCGACCCGACATATACCGGTTCTTCGTCTTTCTATACCCTCCCGATTGAAGGTATGGAAGCATACAGATCGGGTATGAAAGTACTTTCAAGTCTTATTCTTGAAAAGGGACGCGACAACGCCGATTTCTCACTTTTCTCCAAGGAAGCCGCAGATAAATATTGGGCTGCCGTCGATGCCGCAGGCAAGGATTTTGCGCAGGAGATAGTTGATTATGTTTTCGCAGAGTACGGCAGCGCTGATTATGTAACCTCAGGTTACGGCGGCAAATGGGGCGCAGCCATCACCGCAGGCTCGAACTACGCTGTTGCGTACGGCATGAGAATGTGGGGCTTCGGAAGCTGGGTCAAGAACAATGCCGGCGAATATACCGGCGAGTTCAAGGATAAGAACGGCAAGATTTATGACTGCGTAACCACCTTCCCGACAATATCGGATTACTGGAACAACCTTTACGCTGCTTATAACGGCGATTTGGCAACTCTTTCCGACACCGAGTCGGCAGGTTCGGATCTGTTTACGATGATTGACGAAAAGCTCGGAGCCGACGCTGCCAAGTATGCAGTCGGCGTTGTTACCGGAGAATCAGCTCCGAATATTACCGGCATCGAGAAGACCGGTATGTATTCTCTTAAGATAACAATGAAAGAGTTTGACGCAACCGCGATTTACAACCTCGGCATAGCCGTAAGCCCGCTCCATTACTACGGCTCAAGAAGCAACTACAAGTATTCCGAAAATAAATTCGGCTTTGTCAAGGGCGACCTTTCGACAGTAAAGGCAAAGACAACCACTCCTATGGGAGCCGGCGCATATAAGTTCATTTCATATGCAAACGGTATTGTGACATTCGAGCGCAATATTTATTTCTACAAGGGATGCCCGAAAATCACATATATCAAGTTCCAGGAGATTACGGACAATGCGGATAAGGTCGCAAGCATTGTCACAGGCACAATAGATATTTCCGATCCGTCCCTCACCAGTGGCATTATCAATGCTATCAAGACCGCCAATACAAACGGAGCCCTTACAGGCAACACGATCACCTACAACGCTGTCGATAACAGAGGCTACGGCTATATCGGAATCAACGCCAATCTTGTCAAGGTCGGCGACGACAAGGCAAGCACGGCATCAAAGAACCTCAGAAAAGCGTTTGCAACTCTCTTTGCCGTATATAGAGATACAGTCATTAAGTCCTATTACGGCGATAGAGCGAACGTCATCCAGTATCCTATTTCAAATACATCCTGGGCCGCTCCGCGTCCTGCTGACGCTGGATATTCGATCGCATATTCAAAGGATGTAAACGGCAACAGCATTTATACCAGCAGCATGACAGAAGAGCAGAAATATGCTGCAGCTCTTAACGCCGCAATCGGCTTCTTAAAGGCTGCCGGATACACATGGGACGACAGCGCAAAGAAGTTTACCGCGGCACCCGCGGGCGCTTCGATGACGTATGAAGTTATCATTCCCGCAAGCGGCAAGGGAGATCACCCGGCATACGGAATTCTCACCTCCACCAAGACAGCGCTCAGCAACATCGGCATAACCCTCAACATCAACGACCCGTCCGACTCCAATGTGCTCTGGACCAGCCTTGAGGCAGGCACCTGCGCTATGTGGGCAGCCGCATGGCAGTCAACTCCTGACCCTGATATGTATCAGGTTTACCACAGCAGCAACATTGTGGGACAGGGCGGAACAGATTCCAACCATTATGCTATCACAGACAGCCAGCTCGACGAGCTTATCATGGCCGCAAGAAAGAGCGCGGATACCGCGTACAGAAAGGCAACCTACAAACAGTGCCTTGAAATAATCCTTGACTGGGCCGTCGAGATTCCGACATATCAGAGACAGAACTGCGTGATATTCAGCACGGCAAGAGTCAAGATATCCACGCTTACTCCAGATATTACAACATTCTGGGGCTGGGCTAACGATATAGAACTTCTTGAAATGAACTGAGCGGCAGTCCGGGCCGATATCTGAAAAAAACCTCACAAGAGTCTGCCACGGCAGACTCTTGTGAGGTATTTGCGGAATACATATGAAATTTATGTATTATTAAGTATTGCATGGAACCGGACAATTCAAAAAACGGAGATTTAAGATGTTAAAGTTCATCGTAAAACGGTTGCTGCTCAGCGTTATGATTCTCTTTTTTGTGATGTTCATTATCTATCTTCTTATGTATAACCTTCCCTCAAGTTATGTCGAGAACACCGCAAGAGAGCTTGCCACGCAGCCCGGAAGCAGAAAAAGCGCTCAGGAATGGATAGCGGATCTTAACAAACAGTACGGTATGGACAAGGGACCGATTCAAGGGTTCTTTACATGGATAGGTTCTGCCGTTCAGGGAAACTTCGGCGAGAGCTGGTACTGGACGGTCAACTGTACGGAAAAATTCGGAGACGTCATCTGGTACAGCTTTTTTCTTGGACTGATTGCTTTTGTACTTGAAATATTTATTGCTATTCCCCTCGGCGTCGTAGCCGCTAAAAAACAATACAGCGTTACCGACTATACGGTAACGGTTATCGCCCTCATCGGTATATCCATGCCTACTTTCTTTGTGGCGACATTGCTGAAAATGATTTTTGCGGTCAAACTCGGATGGTTTGAACCTATTGGCATGGAGACTGCGCGTCTTGCCGGAAAATTGACCGGCTTCGACCGCTTTCTTGACTTGGCATGGCATTTTGTCCTGCCGGCAATGACATTGACGATTATCGGTATAGGCGGTCTTATGCGCTATACCAGAACAAATACACTTGAAGTGCTGAACGCTGATTATATCCGCACCGCACGGGCCAAGGGGCTTCCGGAAAGCAAAGTCATCGGCTATCACGCGTTCAGGAATACTCTTATACCTATTGTGACAATACTCGGCGGTTCTCTGCCCGGGCTTTTTTCCGGCGCTCTAATTACCGAGACGCTTTTCTCAATCCGCGGAATAGGTTATACCTCATATTACTCAATGTATTACGGCGACATTCCGTTCACCATGTTCTATCTTGCATTCATTTCAATCCTGACGCTGCTCGGAACTCTTATCGCGGATATTTTGTACGCGGTGGTGGATCCCAGAGTCAGAGTGAACTGATAAGGAGGCAGACATGGCAGCTAAAAATTTCAATGAAGAGCTGAAGAATATGGAGGCGGAAAAACGCCTTGCGGGCGAGGACGGCAACGGCGGAGCGGTCCGGCTGGACGATACGCAGAGAGTGAAAGTCCTAAGCCCGGGACAGCTGGTTTTCAAACGCTTCATACGCAACAAGCTGGCGATAGTAGGAACAGCTATTCTTGCGTTCATGTTTTTATTCTGTTTTGCGGGGCCGTTTTTCTACCGCTACAAACAGACGGAAAAATTTTATAAAACCGATATCCAAGAAAATACAAACTATGCTTTTGCAAAGCAAATTACAGAGTACAACAGCTACGCTCTTGACAAGAATTTAACGGTTCATTATTCGGTTATAAATAATATCGACTATTTTATTAAAAAAATAGAAGCGGCGGGTCTGTCTAACTGGGTGGTTATGGACACGAGCTCCGGGGCGAAATACATTGTAAAGCGCGAGGCTGAAAATGTCTATACGCTGAACACATGCAACATATCTCCGGTCGGAACGCTCGCGATGGCTTATGATATCGGGACGTATGATACCATAACCGAGACTATGAAATATTCGGATGGAATTTCAATGGATTCAAGCTTCCTCAGCGCGGTGGCTGACGCCATACTGGGAATCAAGAAATCTTCACAGTTTAAGTTCGGCGACGCAACTTATCTGCTTGAAAGCGCCGGAAGCAAGAAATATCTCGTGAGATGTATGTCCGACCCGATTATGACATATTCCAGCGATGTTTATGAAGACAGCTTCAAGGATGCTGTCATAACGGCAAGCAAAAATATTGCCTCCGGAGAAAGTTCAACTCTCGAATTCGGCGGATCGGTGTTTTTTGTTTCAAACAACGGAAACCTTACATTCAATATTGAAAAAGCTTCGGCAGAAAAGCCGGTTTATGTATCGTCACTGTATGTGATAGACCGTGTCGACGGGTCTGCGGCTACATCCGCAGACTTTATTAAGGCGGCCCTGACCGGAATTTTCAGCGGAAATTCGTTTGTATATGATAATGTTTCATATCTAATAAAAAACGAAGATGACACGCTTGTAATTTATAAACATGATTCGGAAAATCCCTATGCAATTTTTTCCACATTTTCGGTCAACCGTTCAGACGGCTCCAGTTCGCTGCCTTTTGAGTTCAAAAAACTACTGCAGTCTAAGATTGAAGAAATGGATGAGAACAGTCTGTTGAGCGCAACAATTACGGCGCCTATTGAAAAACAGGCAAGCGACGGTTCGGTCGTAACAGATGAAAACGGAAATATCGTTTACGAAGATACGGAAATAACGATAACTCGCAAGGGAAATGATTTTGCAATAACGTGCGACCGTTATCTTTTCCTTATTGATATATACGGAGCGCCGAGGAGCAAGGCGTCCGAAAAGTTCCATATTCTTGGAACAGACGGCGACGGATACGATGTCCTTTCCCGTATGATGTACGGAGGCAGAATATCGCTTATTGTCGGTTTTGTCGTCGTCATTATTGAAACGCTGCTCGGAATAATAATGGGAGGCATTTCCGGCTATTTCGGCGGCTGGGTGGACACGCTCATTATGCGTCTGGTCGACATTTTTTACTGCATACCCACCCTTCCGATTCTGATTATTCTCGGTGCGTTTTTTGATGCCCAGCAGATGAAGCCGTATGTTCGCCTTATGTGGCTTATGGCGGTCCTCGGATTTCTCGGATGGGCCAGTGTCGCGCGGCTTGTCCGCGGCCAGATACTCTCGCTTCGCGAACAGGACTTCATGGTCGCGACAGAAGTCGGCGGGCTGCGAATTTCACGCAGGATTTTCCGGCATTTAATACCCAATGTTATGCCTCAGCTTATAGTAACCGCGACTGCCGGACTTGGTTCTGTCATTTTGACCGAATCAACACTCTCATTCTTAGGCCTTGGCGTAAAACATCCGCTTGCCACATGGGGATCGATGATAAACTCGGTGTCGGACTACAGCAGCATGATAAATTACGAATATATCTGGATACCGGTAGGAATGCTTATCTGCATTACAGTTATTGCGTTCAACTTTGTGGGCGACGGTCTGCGCGACGCATTCGACCCGAAGATGAAGAGATAAGGAGGCAGAATCACATATGAGCAAGAAAAAGAAAAATGCCTCGTATATTTCGGGTAGGGAATCGATCAGAATTTCGCGTTTCAACAGAAAACTGACGCGTAAGCTCGAAAAAGAAAGAGACAACGCAAAAAAAGACCCGTCGCTCTATGTCACGCAGATGCACGACAATAATAATATTGTCGAATTTGACAATATGTGCACCTATTTTTTCACCGATATCGGAACGGTCAAGGCAGTGGACGGTGTAACGTTTGAAATCCCAAGGTCATCGACAGTCGGCGTCGTCGGCGAGTCCGGCTGCGGGAAAAGCGTTATGTCGCTCTCGCTTATGCAGCTTGTGCAGCGTCCGGCCGGACAGGTTGTCGGAGGGGAGATCAGGTTCAATCTCGGAAACGGAAAGGCTTATAATATCGTCAACACGCCGACATCCAAAATGCAGGAGATACGCGGAAACCGCGTGTCGATGATATTCCAGGAGCCTATGACTTCTCTCAACCCGGTGTTCCGCATAGGCGCGCAGATCGAGGAGGTTATAAAGCTCCATAATCCGCATATGAAGAAGGAAGATATCAAGGCAAGAACGCTTGAAATGATAGGCCTTGTCGGAATCGCGAATGCCGAAGGAGTATATTCCATGTATCCGCACGAGCTTTCGGGCGGTATGCGGCAGAGAATTATGATTGCCATAGCGCTTGCCTGCGACCCCGAGCTTATCATCGCGGACGAACCGACAACGGCTCTTGACGTGACTATTCAGGCGCAGATTCTTGACCTTCTTAAGGATCTGAAAAAGAAGATTAACAGTTCGATCATGCTGATCACTCACGACCTCGGCGTTATAGCAAGCATGGCTGATTATGTAGTCGTCATGTACGCCGGACGCGTGGTCGAAAAAGGAACCGCGGCGGATATTTTCCATAACCCCTGCCACCCATACACCATAGGGCTGATGAAGTCTAAGCCGGTGGTCGGACGGAAGGTTGAAGCGCTCTACAATATACCCGGAAACGTCCCAAATCCGGTCAATATGCCCAACTATTGTTATTTCAAGGACCGCTGCGAATACTGCACTGAGAAATGCAACGGTATTTATCCCCCCGAAATAAGGATCAGCGACACTCATGTGGTGTCCTGCTACAGATTCTTCGACGAGGGTAAAATATTAGGATACCCGAAATCCGTGAACGTGGAGGATCTGTTATGAATACTGAAAAAGCCATAAATTATCCCCCTGAAAAACTGACGGATAATCTGCTCGAGGTAAAACACCTGAAAAAATATTTCCCGATAAGATCGTCTTTTTTCAAGACAGTCATCGGAAATGTCAAAGCTGTTGACGACATTTCGTTTTCCATAAAACGCGGAACAACAATGGGTCTTGTCGGCGAGTCGGGCTGCGGAAAGTCAACCGCAGGACGTACACTTTTACGCCTTTACCCGAAAACCGAGGGCGAAGTACTTTTCAACGGCAGGGATATTTTCAAACTATCGGCAAAACAGCTGCGCGAATTCCGTCCTAAAATCCAGATAATATTCCAGGATCCGTATTCATCGCTGTCGCCCCGACTTCCGGTCGGAGAGATAATCGGCGAGGCGGTGCGAGAGCATAATATCGTGCCTCCTGAGGAATTTGACGACTATATCACGAGAATAATGAAGGCCTGCGGTCTTCAGGAGTACCATAAGGACAGATATCCCCATGAATTTTCGGGCGGCCAGAGGCAGAGAATATGCATCGCCCGCGCGCTGGCGCTGAATCCCGAGTTCATTGTCTGCGATGAACCGGTTTCCGCCCTCGACGTTTCGATTCAGGCGCAGATCATCAACCTGCTTAAAAAGCTGCAGAAGGAATTCAACCTGACTTATCTATTCATATCGCACGACCTTTCGGTTGTCGAACACATCTCAAACACCGTCGGAGTCATGTATCTCGGCAGCATGGTCGAGTACGCGCCGACGAATAAAGTTTTCTCAAAGCCTCTGCATCCGTACACGAAAGCCTTGTTTTCCGCTATTCCGGTGCCGGATCCGGACTTTAAAATGGAACGTATAATTCTTGAAGGCAGCATTCCTTCGCCGGCAAATCCTCCAAAAGGCTGCAAATTCCACACCCGCTGCCGAGATTGCATGGAGATTTGCAAATTTGCTTCTCCTGTGTGGAAAGAAGTCGAGCCAGAGCATTTCTGCGCATGCCATCTATACGATACCGATTCTGAACGCTTGAAATACGAAGCTGAAACTAAAGCAAAATCGGTCAAATTGTCAGAAGTCAAGGCTGACGGCAAATAACACCGAAGCTGTGCCGCGCGCGCGGCACAGCTTTTTGACTTTGAAAATCATGTTGCGCCGGTTTTCCGAATTTCCAATCCTGACTTATCTGGATTAGACGCTAAAACTAAAAGTGGAAAAATGTTATTATCATCAGGAGGTGACGTAAATGTCGAAAAAAGAACGTAAAAAAAAGAAATATGACGACGATGACGGAAGAACCATATCTGACATGAACGTCGAAGGCATGCCGTGGTACAATGGACGTCGCGATGAAAAACATCAGCCCGGCACCGACAAGGAAAAACAAACCGACGCCTCCGTGACCGGCGGCAACGAGGAAAAAATCACGCTGAGCAGAAAAGAAGGACTTGCAATGATGCGCGGAGTTCTTCTGGCGGCGATGCTTGTCGGCGGGATTTTTCTGGTCGTTTTCGCACTGTTCATACTGTTCTGCATATATATTTGGTTCAAATGAGCTGTCAGGCGGGAAAAGTCGAGGAATATCAGATGCCGCATACAAATATAAAAATAGTGAAATTTATATGTATTTATGTTATAATATTAGTAGTTCAAATATTGGCGCTTCAATCCTGCTCGTCCGGCGAGCAAAGCGGCAACAGGTTTTATAATAAAAACATAAAAGACTGCATATCATGCGGACGCCGTTTCACGGTTAATCAAAACGGGGCGGAAATACTTAATAAACCCGACGGAAAAACACTTGCCCGGACCGACGCGGGCAAGATACTGGAAGTTATATGCTATTATACGGACGGTGACGGCGATGTTTGGGGGTATATAATCTCCCCCGCAGAGGGCTGGATAAGTATGTCCGAAGCAAGTCTTGTTTATGATAACATAACCTTTTTCGATGAGCATTCGGAACAAATAACCGATCCACAAGGCAATATTCTACCTGACGGGCCGCGCTATCTCTGGTCATACCCCTGCTCCGGAGTGATTATCGGAACCGACAGCTCTCCCGAGGAGGAAATCAACATAACGGCGCAGTATGCGGATGCAGATGGGCGCGTGTGGGTGTATTTTGACGGCTCGGGCTGGATTTGCCTTGACGCCCCATATGACAAGAACATACCGGCGGTCGATTACGGAGAAGCGCATATGACATACGAACTGCCGTACAAGGAACCGGGATACTGGGATACGGCTCCATCGTATGCTCCGTTTGTATGGGCAGCCATTGTGCTGATATTTATTATCGAAGCGTCGTCGCAGGTGCGGGCATATATTAGGAATAATAAAAAATAAATCGCCGGACGGAGCATATTATGCTCCGGTCTCAAAAGTCTTAGGTAATTTGAATATTATAAGTCACCACCTGCAATCGAATATCGCGCGGCATTTTTGCAGCAGTATTTCGGTTAAACTGCATTGTTTGCACAATCAAAAATCATAAGTCGGCAATAAAGAGGAAAGGAAGTGTTGTAAAATATGATTGAAAACAAAAGGAAAAATCCGGCAAAACTTCCGGCAGGAGAGAGCAGATGCGACTCATGCGAATATTACGACTACGATGAGGACTGGGACTGCTATGTCTGTAAGTTTAACCTCGATGAGGATGAAATGATGCGTTTTTTGTCGGGAAACAGTGGTGCATGCCCGTATTACAAGTTTTACGATGAGTATAAATCAGTGCAGAAGCAAAACTGAAAGGAATTTGTTATGAAACGTTACAACATACCGCCAGAGCTACAGCCGCTTTCACCGTGGAGTTATTTCGGCTATTCAATTCTGTTTTCCATTCCCTTTATAGGATTCATATGCGCGCTTGTGCTATCTTTATCAAACGGCAATATTAACCGCCGGAATTTTGCACGTTCGTATTTTTGCATACTTATAATTATTCTCGTATTGGCAGGGGTCATAATATCGGTGGCGATAGCCGCGGGAGGAACGCTCGGTTTTCTCGAAGCAATCAGAAGACGCATAAACGGTTGACAGGATTAGATACTGAAAATTATAAAAATTCCGGCTGCAAAGGCCGGAATTTTTATTTTGCAAATTGTTGCAAACAGCAATAATATATGATAAAATATTAAAATAATTGATACATACGGGTGAATGGTGAATAGTGAAGAAAATGAAAAAGATTACTGTCGCTACCTTTAACATAGGCGCCGCGGCAAAACGCGCCGGAAAATATACGGATGAAAACCTTGCGGCAATAGCCGACGTCGCAAAAAACTCAGGGGCGGATATCATGTGCATGCAGGAGGTCGACCGGGGCTGCGAGAGGTCGGGAGGCATTGATATGCCCGCGTATATTTCCGGGCACGCCGGGTATCCGTATTACCATTTTATAAAAATACGGGATTTTCAGGGCGGTGAGTACGGTACGCTGATACTTGGAAAATATCCCATTGTCGGACGCGACACATATAATTACCCTGTTAAGCTCGCAAAGTGGGGGACGTCGGCCGGCATGGCGGAATTTGACATCGAAGGAAAAACGCTGTGCGTTTTTAATTCACACCTTTCTTGTGAGAACGACGAGAAGAATACCGAAACCATGACCTGCTACGCCGAATATATACGAATGCAGATGCATGCGCCGCAGAGATGCGACTGCATGTGCGTCGCGACGGGGGATTTCAATGATAGTCCCGAGAAAGTTATGCGAATAATAAATTTTCTTGCGGCAGCAAACACCGGACTGCCGACATATTCAACCAAAGCAATAGATAATATTCTATACTCGCGAGGCATAAAAATGTCCGGCATCCGCACGGTTGACACTGTAAGCGGCGGGGAGTCGGACCACAGAATGCTTTTATGCGAGATTGAATTTTAACCTGATTGTTATAAGTTTCTGATTTCGCTCAGATTTTCGCAGGCGCCCTTCATAATGTAGCTGATATCGGCTCCGCTGGCCACCATGCAAACGCCGAGGTCTGCCCAAAATTTAAGTATTTCCGAACCTGTCCGGTAAAGCGATACGCCGAAAGGCTTCTTAGCTTTTTTTAGCGTTTTAACGGCGCTGGCGATAAGCTCGCGCGTGTCAGGCCCGAACAGGCCCTCGGGGGTGCCGTCGTTTCCGCACAGGTCGCCGGGGGCAAAGAAAAAACCATCGATGCTTTTAACTTTTACTATGTCTGCAAGGTTTCGTAGCGATTCGGCGGTGTCAAGCTGCACTAAAATGCTCATCATGCGGCTGTCGCGCTCGGCAAACGCATATGCGTCGCCGAGTCCGTAGCCTGCGGCGCGCAAAGGAGAGAGCCGTCTATGCCCCTTTGGAGGATACAGGCACAGTGAAACCGCGCGCGCGGCTTCAGCTGCAGTGTTTATGCTGGGGAAAATTATTCCGTCGGGTCCCAGCTCGAGCACACGAGAGACATGGCTTTCGGTGCTTATCGATACCCGGACAAGCGCCGGCGTACCGCCTGCATTGAGAGCAGTCAGGTGGTTGCGGAGCGATGTATAGCTGTTTTCGGTGCAGTCGGCGTCAATGAGCACAAAATCAAAACCGACACGGCCCACTGCGTCTGATGATACGGAGTCGGACAGCAGTATATGAGTTCCGGCAAGCTTTTTGCCAGTGTCAAGACGTTCCTTAAAATACGGAGTCACCATACAGAATATCTCCTATTGACACGATAACTTATCCTTAACAATAATAACATATAATTCATCCGATTTCAACATCGCGTGCCAGTTTTAACGGATTATTAAAGATTGCTTTCGAAAGGGTTCATTTTTATGAAACTGACTGAACTTTTTGCCCGCGGGAGAACAACTCTCTCCTTTGAGGTTTTCCCGCCTAAGACAAGCGATAAATACGACAGTGTAAAAGAAGCAACAGAAGCTATTGCAAAGCTTTCTCCCGCTTTTATGAGCGTAACCTGCGGCGCTGGAGGCTCGACAGAAGGCTTTACTGTCAGCATAGCCAAAAACATACAGGATAAATTCGGCGTAATGCCGCTGGTGCATCTGACGTGCGTTTCGTCCTCAAAGGAAAACATACGCGAAAGTCTTGCCAAAATCAAAGAGGCAGGAATAAAAAATATTCTTGCCCTGCGCGGCGATATGCCTGCATACGAAGGCGCGGTTATCCACCGCGATTTTATTCATGCGTCCGATCTGGTCGCCGAAATAAAGCGTTTCGGGGATTTCTGCGTGGGAGGCGCCTGCTATCCCGAGGGGCATCCCGAGTCACCGAACCTTGACGACGATATTGAAAATCTTATGAAAAAAGTCGACGCCGGATGCGACTTTCTCACGACACAGATGTTTTTTGACAACAATATATTCTACAGCTTTCTTGAAAAGCTTGAAAAGAAGGGCATAAACGTTCCGGTCAACCCGGGCATTATGCCGATCACAAACGCCAAGCAGATAAAGCGGATTTTTGACCTTTCCGGAAAAACGCTGCCACGGCGTTTTGCAAAAATTGTCGAAAAATTCGGGGAGGATCCCGAATCAATGAAACAGGCTGGCATAGTATACGCAACCGAACAGGTTATCGACCTCTATGCGTCGGGTATCAAAAATGTGCACATATATACTATGAACAAACCGGATGTGGCGGCGCGCGTAATGGACAATATTTCGGCGATAATCAAATAGCGGACGAGTACAGCTCTGTTTCGGATTATGCACAGTCTTTTTTCAATAATGGCTTGTGTGTAATGAAATATTTTTGAAAGGATTGGCGGAAGAAGCAGGTCCGGAGCTTGTTTCTGAAAGCCATGTGCGCATAAGTAAGATGGATATTTCTAAAAAAATAAGGGATGGATTAGTAATTTTCGACGGCGCTTTCGGAACCATGCTGCAGGCCCGCGGACTTGCGGCAGGGGAGCTGCCGGAGACGTGGAATGTCACGCATCCCGATGTTGTGACCGGAATTCACCGTGAGTACCTTGACGCCGGGTGCGAGGTGATTACAACAAACACCTTCGGTGCGAACAGTCTGAAATATAATGGCAAAAACGGCGCTTACACGCTTTTCGAGGTCGTAAATTCCGCGGTAAGCTGCGCCCGTGCTGCCGCGGAGAACCGAAATAATGTTTTTATTGCGCTTGACATCGGCCCTCTCGGAAAGCTTGTGGGGAAACCTTACGGGATAGGCTTTGAGGAAGCAGTCGGTGTTTTTTCGGATACCGTCAAAATCGGAGCTGCCGCGGGAGTTGATTTCATTCTGATCGAGACGATGAACGACATATATGAGTTGAAGGCGGCTGTACTGGCAGCTCGAGAGAGCTGCAGCCTGCCGGTTATTGCGACCGTGGTCGTCGATTCGTCGGGGCGTATGATGAGCGGAAGCGATGCCGCTTCCGTCGTTGCGCTGCTTGAGGGTCTGGGAGTGACGGCTCTCGGCATGAACTGTTCGCTGGGGCCGGCGCAGATGAATGAAACACTGCACGAGATGCTTAAATATGCATCGGTTCCGGTGCTTGTGCAGCCGAACGCGGGTATGCCGCTCATAAGAAACGGGAAAACTGAATATGACATTACTCCGGAACAGTTTGCCGGATATATGAAAGAAATGGCGCAGGCCGGAGCGCACGGCCTTGGCGGCTGCTGCGGAACAACTCCGGAATATATAAGAGAGCTTAAAAAAGCTGTCGACGGAATTGCACCTGTGCCGGTCACAGATAAAGGGCTGACGATGATTTCTTCGTCAACGCATACGCTTGTGGTGGGCAAAAAGCCGCTTCTTATCGGCGAGAGAATCAATCCGACAGGCAAGAAGAAGATCAAGGAGGCGTTGACCGCCGGAAATTATTCCGAGATAATCTCAGAGGGAGCCGCACAGGCTGATGCCGGAGCAGATATACTCGATGTTAACGCGGGTCTTCCGGGGATTGACGAGGCGAAGGCACTTAAGACAATAGTTACCGAGCTGCAGAAGGTCACCGATCTGCCGCTTCAGATTGATACGGCCGATCCTGCGGCAATGGAGGCGGCGTTGCGAGTGTATTGCGGTGTCCCGCTTATAAATTCGGTGAGCGGGAAAGCTGAGTCGATGGATGCAATCCTGCCGCTCGCGAAAAAATACGGCGGCGTGCTTATAGGTCTTACGCTCGACGAGAATGGGATACCGTCCGACACCGCCGGAAGGCTTAAAATTGCTAACAAAATTTATGCCGAGGCGGATAAATACGGAATAAACCCTAAAAATATTATAATTGATCCTCTTGCCATGTCTGTGAGCGCCGATTCTAACGCCGCACTGACGACTCTGTCTACCGTGGCTATGCTCAATAGAATGGGCAGATATACATTGCTTGGAGTGTCGAACGTTTCTTACGGCCTGCCGGGGCGCGACATCATCAACTCTGTGTTCTTCACAATGGCGCTTCACGCGGGGCTGTCGCTTGCGATTATAAATCCGAATTCGATTGAAATGCAAAAGGCTTACAAATCATTCCTCGCTTTAAGCGGCAAAGATGATAATTTCGCAGGATATATTGCGTTCGCGTCGGCGCAGTCCCAGCAGGCATCAGCATCAGCTGCACAGAACAATGCTGCCGGAACAGGCGCAAACACAGTCAAGGCAGAGACCATGGGCACAGCCGGAACATCATGCTCATGCTGCCCGCCCGTCCATGCCGAAAAAACGGCGGTATCATCTGACGCCGGCGAGGAGCTTTACAGAGCTATAGTCCGCGGATTAGGAGCCGTCGCTGCAAAAGCGGCCGAAAGACTGCTTGAAACTAATGGCGGCATGGATGTAATCGAGAAATATATCATTCCTGCTCTCAAAGAGGTTGGCGAGGGCTTTGAAAAACAGAGAATCTACCTTCCGCAACTGCTGATGAGCGCTGAGGCCGCTAATATGGCTTTTGCAAAGGTTAAGGCTTCGATGAAATCAGCGGGCGGAGCAAAAGGGAAGATTATATTGGCTACTGTTAAGGGCGACATTCATGATATTGGCAAAAACATCGTCAAGGTGCTGCTTGAAAACTACGGCTATGAGGTCATAGACCTCGGGCGAGATGTTTCATATGAAACAATACTTAATTCGACTTCAGAAAACAAAGTGCGTCTTGTGGGACTGAGCGCCCTTATGACGACGACGCTTCCCGCAATGGAGAAGACGGTGAGGCTTTTGCACGAGCGTTTCCCGGAATGCCGTGTCATGGTCGGAGGCGCAGTGCTGACCGAGGAATACGCAAAAAATATCGGAGCGGATTATTACGCACAAGACGCTATGGGAGCCGTCAAAATAGCCGAGGCTGTATTCAGATAATTGTTTCCGTTTTTTACTGGTTTATGAAAGGGCATTGTATTGTATGAAAGACAATATTCTTTTTCTCCACGGCGGAGGTCCTACGGCGGTTATCAACTCGTCGCTCTGGGGAGCCGTTGACGAAGCGAAAAAACACGGTGAAATAAACCGGATTTACGCCGCAGACGGCGGCACGGGCGGATTTCTCCGGGAGAAGCTTATCGACATGAGGAGTATTCCTGACGATAAGCTTGAAATGCTCAAATCAACGCCGGGCAGTGCGGTCGGAACCTCAAGGGATCATCTTGAACCCGGCGATTACCCGAAGATGGCGGAACTCGCCGAGAAATTCGGAATTAAATATATTTTCTGCAACGGCGGAAACGGAACAATGGATACCTGCGGCAAGCTTTGCGAAGCCTGCCTCGGCAGCGATATTCATGTTATAGGCATTCCAAAAACGATGGACAACGATATCGCTGTTACCGACCATGCGCCTGGATACGGCAGCGCCGCGAGATATATCGCGGGTTCGGTTGCGGAGGTCGCAGCGGATGTCGCCGGAATGCCTATCCATATCGTCATAATCGAAACAAGCGGCAGAAACGCCGGCTGGGTCGCGGCGTCGGCGGCTTTGGCTGGACTTAACGGAAACGCCGGAGCCGATCTTATATATCTGCCCGAGCGGCTTTTTTCGGAAGAAAAATTTCTTGAGGATGTAATGGCGCTGATAATCAGGAAAAAGTCGGGCGTTGTTGTCGCCAGCGAGGGGCTGCGTGGGCTTGACGGCGAACTGCTGGTCAAACCGGCTCGAGTGGACAACCGTTCGGTATCATACGGAAGCATCGCCGAGCATCTGCAGGAACTGGTTCAGAAAAAGCTTGGGTACAAGGCGCGCGGAGAAAAACCCGGTATTCTCGGGAGAGCCTCCGTGGCGTGGCAGTCGGAAACCGACCGCGACGAGGCTGTTCTCGCCGGACGCGCGGCGGTGCGTGCCGCGCTTGCAGGGGAAAACGGAAAAATGGTCGGATTCAGACGCGTTTCAAACAGGCCGTATGCCATTGACACTATGATGATTGACATAAAAGATGTAATGCTGCACGAGGCAAAGCTGCCGGATAGATATATAAACGAACGCGGAAATTATGTGACACAGGAGTTTATTGATTACTGCCTTCCTCTTATCGGAAGCCCGCTGCCGGTTTTTGCAAATTTCAGAAAACAATAAAACAAAAAGCACCGCACAGCGGTGCTTTTTGTCTGAAAGTGTTCAAATGTGACTTAAGGCATATGTTGTTTTTCATATACCCGCACTCATTTTTCAATAAGTTTAGAAAAGTTTGCGGAAACCCTTTGAAAGGTTCATAAACATATTGTTACAGTTTGTCAATATCGCTTTCGCCGAGTATCCTGACTCCCGCATCGCTGAGCGCTTTTATTGCGCTGTCGCGCACGGTGCTGCTGATGCGCAGGACGACGGTGGCATAGTTACCGGAAACGGCGATGAAGGCATACATATACATGATATCGATTTTGTTGTCTGAAAGTATGCGCAAAATTTTTGCAAGTCCGCCGGGTTCGTCGGGAACGGCTACGGCTACGACTTTTGTTATGTGGAAGACTATGTTGTTTTCGGTAAAGACGGCGGCGGCTTTGTCGGTATCGTCGACTATCAGCCGGAGCACTCCGAAATTCTGGGTTTCGGCGAGGCACATTGCGCGGATGTCGATGCCCTTTGAGGCAAGAAGATCTGTGATTTGAGAAAGCGCGCCCTGCCGGTTTTCAACAAAAACGGACAACTGGTTGATGGTCATATTGATACCATCCTTTCTGTGTTATGTGAGGCTTCAATCAAGGAGCTTGCGGTTGTCGATCACACGGACCGCCTTGCCCTCTGAGCGTTTGATAGAATTTGGAGCTACAAGAGTAACCTTTGCCGAGACGCCGAGCAGGCTCTTGATTTCTTCGGATATAGTATGTTCTATTTTGGCGAGACCGGTCACAACATCGTCGAAGCTGTCGTTGGTGATTTCAACTTTGACCTCAAGGGTGTCAAGGTTGTTCACGCGGTCAACGACAAGCTGATAGTTCGGGGTAAAGCCGAGTTTGAGAAGAACCGATTCGATCTGGGACGGGAAAACATTGACGCCGCGGATGATAAGCATATCGTCGGTGCGTCCGCGCGGCTTGGACATTTTGACGAATGTGCGTCCGCAGGGACATTTCTCGTGCGAGATAACGCCGATGTCCTTCGTACGGAAGCGGATTAGCGGAAAAGCTTCTTTTGTGATGCAGGAGAAGACTATCTCGCCCTGTTCACCGTCGGGCATATGCTCGCCTGTCTTGGGATTGATTATTTCGATGATAAAATGGTCCTCGTTGACGTGCATCCCGTGCTGTTCGGAGCATTCATAAGCAACGCCGGGCCCGATGATTTCTGTCAGCCCGTAAATATCATATGCTTTAATATGCAGCTTCTGCTCGATCTGGCGGCGCATTTCCTCTGTCCATGGCTCGGCTCCGAATATGCCGGCGCGGAGCTTGAGCTTTGAGGTGTCGATGCCCGCTTTCTCCATCTCCTCTGCCATGTACATCGCGTAAGACGGTGTGCAGCAGAGTATGTCGGAACCGAAGTCCTGAATGATGGTCAGCTGGCGCGGGGTGTTGCCGGCGGAAACCGGAATCACTGTGGCTCCGAGCTTTTCGGCTCCGCCGTGAAGCCCGAGACCGCCCGTGAAAAGTCCGTAGCCGTATGAGATATGAATTTTGTCACTTTTAGTCGCTCCGGCGGCGCAGAGCTGGCGAGCGCAGACATCAGCCCATATTTCAAGGTCATGGCGTGTGTAGCCTACTACAATCTGCTTGCCTGTCGTGCCGCTTGACGCATGAAGACGGACAACTTCATCCATCGGCACGGCGAACATTCCGTACGGATATGTATCGCGCAGATCCTGCTTCTGTGTGAACGGGAGTTTAGTTATGTCGGCTATGCTTTTTATGTCCTCAGGTTTGACTCCGGCGGCATCCATTCGCTCCCGGTAGAGAGGGACTCTATCGTAAACACGTTTTACTGTTGCCGAAAGACGCGCGCTCTGGAGAGCTTCAAGCTGCTCGCGCGGGGCAGTTTCGATTTCCTTCTGCCAGTATATTTCTTTATTCATTTTTATATACCATACTTTCAAGTGAGTACAGGCCGGTGTAAATACGCAAACAATACAGGCATTCATCTGGATTTGCAAATGCCGCGCAACCGGACCTGCCGAAAATAATTGAAGTTGTATCCGGATTCCGGATTTTACTTATTTTTTGTAATTATATCCCAGATTGAATGCTTTAACATTCGTTTCGACAAATTTGGGAGCGACACTTTTTTCAATCGCAGCAAGCCATTTTTCAAGCGGAATATCGAAATATTTCGCAAGCCTGCCCATCAGCACGATATTGACGGCTTTGGGCGATCCCGCCTTTTTCGCAAGGTCGAGAGCGTCAATGTCATCGACATCGACTCCGGCGGACTTCAGCTTGTCAAGTACGTCATGCGGGTACTCCGAGGCGCCGGTTATTACCGGCATCGGGTCGATTTCCTGCAGATTGACGATTATTTTGCCGCCTGTGGCAAGGCATGACGCCCAGCGCGCGGCTTCAAGCTTTTCAAACGAAACAATAAAATCGGCTTCGCCGGTTCCGATAACCGGAGAGTAAACCTTATCCCCAAAGCGTATATATGTAACGACGCTTCCGCCGCGCTGGCTCATTCCGTGTACCTCGGACACTTTGACATCATACCCCTCGTCGACGAGCAGACGGCCGAGCAGTTTGCTGGCGAGGAGAGAACCCTGTCCCCCGACTCCAACTATCATTATGTTGGTCGTTTTCATTTCGCGTCCCCTCCTTTTATGGCTCCGAATTTGCAAAGCTGCGCGCAGACTCCGCAGCCGACGCAGAGAGTTGCGTCAATGTGAGCTTTTTTATCCGAAAAGCTGATTGCAGGGCAGCCGATTTTCATGCAGGCGCGGCAGCCGCGGCAGGCGCCGGCGTCGATGCTAAGAGCCGGCTTTGCCTTGACGTACTTGAGCAGCGCGCAGGGACGGCGTGAGATGATGACAGAAGGTTCTTTAGCTTCAAGCTCCTCTTTTATTGCTGCTTCGCAGGAGGCGAGGTCGTACGGGTCAACTACGCGAACGCGGTTGATTCCGACTGCACGGCAGAGTGCTTCAAGGTCGATTTTCACTGCCGGGTCGCCCTTAATGTTGTAGCCGGTGGTGGGATTCTGCTGATGTCCAGTCATGCCGGTGATTGAATTATCAAGGATGATGACAGTTGAGTTTGTTGAGTTGTAGGCGATATTTACAAGACCGGTTATACCAGAATGCATGAAAGTCGAGTCGCCTATGACAGCGACAGTCTTTCCTTCAGCCGTTTCGCCTCCGGCTTTATTGAAGCCGTGAATGCCTGACACAGACGCGCCCATGCAGAGAACTGAGTCTACGGCATTAAGAGGCTGCTGAGCGCCGAGGGTGTAGCAGCCTATATCGCCGATGACGGTGATTTTATTCTTGGCAAGAGTATAAAAAAGTCCTCTGTGCGGACATCCGGCGCACATAACCGGTGGGCGCACGGGTATTTTTGAATCTATCGCGATACTCCGCTTCGGCGCTATGCCAAATACTTTCGCAATCGTTTCCTGTGAAAATTCTCCTACCGCGGAGAACAATTCTTTTCCCTCGACCGAGATTCCGAGAGCGCGGCAGTGGTTTTCAATAATCGGATCAAGCTCCTCTATGACGACGACGCGTTTGACCGACGCCGCGAAATCCTTTATAAGCTTAGTCGGCAGGGGATTTACCATGCCAAGCTTGAGAATGCTGGCGCTGTCTCCCAGAACTTCTTTGACATACTGATACGATGTGCCTGATGTAATGATGCCGAGTTCGGAACTGTTATTCTCGACACGATTGAGAGGCGAAGTTTCGGAATACTCTGTGAGGGCGATTGTCCGCTGTTCAACGACAGGATGACGCAGTCTGGCGTATCCTGGCATCATAATGTATTTGGACGGGTTCTTCTCATATTCACGGGCGGCGATTTCTTTCCGCTCTCCGAGTTCGACTATGCTCTGCGAGTGCGCTATTCTGGTACACATACGCAAAAGAACCGGCGTATCATACTTTTCCGAAAGCTCAAAGGCAAGAACTGCAAAATTCTTGCTTTCAGAGGAATCGGCAGGTTCAAGCATCGGAACCTTGGAAGCAATAGCGTAATGCCGCGAGTCCTGCTCGTTCTGGGAGGAGTGCATGCCTGGGTCGTCCGCAACGCAGACCACAAGACCTCCGTTTACTCCGGTATATGAAAGGGTAAAAAGCGGGTCGGCCGCTACATTCAAGCCGACATGCTTCATTCCGCAGGCGGCGCGCTTGCCCGCAAGAGAAGCTCCGAAAGCTACCTCGAGCGCCACTTTCTCGTTAGGCGCCCATTCGGCGTAGATTTCATCGTATGTTGCCGCAAATTCTGTTATCTCGGTAGACGGCGTACCGGGGTAGGACGATATGACCGCGCAGCCCGCTTCATACAATCCACGTGCCACCGCCTCGTTGCCTATCATCAGTTTTTTCATATGTAACTCCTAAGTATTTAATTGAAAAGGCGCCGGAATATGCCGGAATTTTGTTATAAAATATTCCGGACACATATAGTATCTTTTAATAAATCAGCTTGTCTGCCCGGCCAAGCCTGTTCCGGTACCTTATAGCTTTTCTATCTCTCTTCTCCAGAGTATCCCGTCGGCGTCGGAGGGGACGTTCCAGCCTCCGCGCGGCGAGAGGAACACAGATCCGAGCATTACGCTGTCTGGCGAGCAGGAGCGTTTGAACTGCGAGGCGAAGAAGCGGCGGAAGAATATGGCCAGCCACTTTTTGATCGTATCGTCTGAAAAATCACCCTTAAAGGCGAGCTTTGCCAGTTCATAAATTTTACTCGGACTGAATCCGAAGCGTACGAGATAGAAGAGGAAGAAATCGTGCAGCTCATACGGGCCGACGATATCCTCGGTTTTCTGGGCGATGTTGCCGCTTTTGGCGTCGGGAGGGAGAAGCTCGGGGCTTATCGGCTGCGCGACGACTTTGAGGAGTGCGTCTTTTACAGCCCGGAAGCGTTCCGATTCGGCAAGAACGCGGACCATCTGACGGATGAGGGTTTTTGGGATGGAGGCGTTGACGCCGTACATGCTCATGTGGTCGCCGTTATATGTGCACCAGCCGAGCGCCAGCTCAGAAAGGTCGCCGGTTCCTACCACAAGGCCGCGAACCATATTGGCAACGTCCATCAGAACCTGCGTACGTTCGCGGGCCTGGGCGTTTTCATATGTCGTGTCAAAGAGGTTTTCAGGCTGGCCTATGTCGGCGAAGTGCTGGCGCACGCTGTCGGCTATTTTTATTGTCCTTGTCTCGATGCCGAGACCGTTCATAATATCGAGTGAATTTGCGAATGTCGCTCCGCTGGTTCCAAAGCAGGGCATCGTAATGCCGAGCACATCGGAACGAGGCCTTCCGAGCCGTTCTGAGGCACTGACCGATACGAGCAGCGCCAGGGTGGAGTCAAGTCCGCCCGAAACACCAACGACTGGTCTGCAGCCGGTCAGCTCAAGCCTCCGAGCGAGCGCTGAGGTCTGCATTTCGAAAAGCTGCAGGACGCGTTCGCTAAGAGCGGCGGGGTCTTCCGGTACGAATGGGGAAGAGCTGAGCTTGAGCTTGTCGGCCGGAGCGCATTCGCACGTAAATCGAAGTCCCTCGTCGCGGATATATCTGACTTTTTCGGATACATTATTATAAAACATCGAATCGTGGAAGCGGTTTGTCTTTAGCCTGTCGGCTTTGCCGCAGCCGAGGTCCGAATCGGCTGTAATCAGATATCCGCTGTCCACATAGTTTTTATTTTCATTGAGCAATATACCGCCGGAAGCTATCATTGAGTGCCCGGAAAAGACGCAGTCGGAAACCGCTTCTTCGCAACCGCATGAGGCATAGGCATAAAGAGTCATAAGGCGCGCCGACTGGCCAATCACAAGTGAACGGCGGTATTCGCGTTTGCCGGCTGAGGCGGTTGATGCGGAGAGGTTTAGGATAATATTCGCGCCGCCCATGGCAAGATAAGTGCTTGGAGGAATGGGAGTCCAGAAATCCTCGCAGAGTTCGATGCCGACAGAATTTCCGTCCTCGCCCGCAAAAATCAGACCGGGACCGAACGGTACGGTTTTTCCGCCGATAATTACGCTGTCAACATTGGCTTCATACCCCGGTTTGAACCAGCGTTTTTCGGTGAACTCTGCATTATTGGGCAGAAACATTTTCGGAACAACGCCGAGAAGATGCCTGTTGGCGAAGAAAAAGGCGCAGTTGAAGAGCTGTCCGCCGACATTAAGAGGAGCGCCGACCGCAAAGGCGATTCCGTCCGCCTCGCTTTCAAGCGACATTACCGCGTCAAGCGCAGTTGAGGTAAGGATGTCGCTGAAAAACAAATCGCCGCAGGTGTAGCCGGTTATGCCAAGCTCCGGGAGCACAAGCACCCTCGCCTGTGCATCTTTGGCTTTGCGTATATATTTAATTGTTTCGGCAAGGTTGAAATCAATATTGCCGGGCTTCACGCGCGGAACCGCTGCCGCTACGCGGATTATATCCTTCATTTGGTTATTCCTTTCTTGCTTCTATTGCTCTTCTGCCGATTCTGTCGGGTGTGGGTAAACGTATATAAAAATAACAATACCTCATCATACTTTATTTTAATATGATATCACGTTTGCGCATAAAAGTCAAGACGAGGATGGCTTAAACCTAATGCCGTACTTTATATTGTCATGTGCTGCGCAGAAATATTGCCGGTTGCAATAAATTAAAATCCCCATCACTTACGGGAATTTAACAAATTACAATTTATCGGCAGAAATAACCAAAAATTCGACATGATGTCTATGTAAGTATCCAAAAATTTCAATATGGATATATATTGTGATTTTGTCACAGATAAAACACAAAATATAGTGGTATAATTACGATGTTACACTAAATAACGGCTGATAAGGCGTCTTGAAAAACTGCCCGACAGCCTACGGTGCATATAATATTGCATATGCAAAATACATTCCCGCTGCATGGAGAGCGCAGTGTTCATGGCTGCAGGAGTAAAAAGCGGGAGGATATTAGAGAAATTATGATTATAAACGGGCTTTCAAAGCTCACGCTTCTGGATTTTCCCGGCAGGGTGGCGGCGACGGTTTTTCTTGGAGGCTGCAATATGCGCTGCCCGTTCTGCCACAACGCTGTGCTGGTGACAAATCCGGAAAATGCCGAACATATAATAGAAGAAGCGGAGCTTTTTGAATATCTCAAAATGCGGCGGCGACTTATTGACGCTGTTTGCATCACCGGCGGGGAACCGACGTTGCGTCAAGATCTTCCAGAACTTATAATAAAAATAAAGTCAATTGGATACGCGGTTAAACTCGACACAAACGGAACCAACCCGGATATGCTTGAGAAGCTGATAAAAAGCGGTACGATTGATTATGTGGCTATGGACATAAAAAATTCGCCTGCCAAATATCCTAAAACCGTAGGAATTCCGGATTTTGATATAAGACCCGTGGAAAAAAGCGCGTCTTTGCTGCTGCGGGGTAAAATTGAATACGAATTCCGCACCACTGTTGTGAAGGGCTTGCATGAAAAAGAGGATTTTGACGCGATAGGGCACTGGCTTGCCGGCGCAAGGCAATATTATTTACAGAATATGGTCGATTCGGGCGGAATATTGGTTCCCGGCACAAAGGGGCACAGCCGGGAAACGATGGAGGAATTTCTTGCGGTTCTTAGACAATATATTCCCGGAGCGGAGCTCAGGGGGATTTAACGATTGACAATAATATTCAGGAGGACAAAATGTATCAGGTAATCAAAAGAGACGGAAAAATAGCTGAATTCGACATCAGAAAGATCAGCGCGGCAATCACGAAAGCATTTGAAGCGCAGCAGAAGCAATACAACCCGAATGTCATTGATTTTCTTGCGCTCAAGGTCACGGCGGATTTTGAACCCAAGATAACTGACGGCAAAATCGCGGTTGAGGATATACAGGACAGCGTCGAGTCGGTGCTTATACAGGCAGGATATGCAGACGTGGCAAAGGCATATATTCTTTACCGGCGTCAGCGCGAAAAACTGCGTAACATGAAAAATACGTTCCTTGACTACAAAAATGTCGTTGACGGATACCTCAATGCGACAGACTGGCGCGTAAAGGAAAACTCGACAGTCACATATTCGGTCGGAGGGCTGATCCTGGCCAACTCCGGAGCGATAACAGCGAACTACTGGCTCTCGGAAGTATATGACGACGAAATCAGCAACGCTCACCGCAACGCCGACATCCACATACACGACCTTTCAATGCTCACCGGTTATTGCGCCGGGTGGTCGCTAAGGCAGCTGATTACCGAAGGGCTCGGAGGAATTCCAGGCAAGATTTCCTCCACGCCGGCATCTCACTTGTCAACCCTGTGCAATCAGATGGTTAACTTCCTCGGCATCATGCAGAACGAATGGGCGGGCGCGCAGGCGTTTTCGTCGTTTGACACTTATCTTGCGCCTTTCGTCAAAGTGGATAACCTGACATACAAGGAAGTCAAGCAGTGCATACAGTCCTTTGTTTACGGCGTCAACACGCCCTCCCGGTGGGGAACTCAGGCTCCTTTCACAAACATAACGCTTGACTGGACAGTTCCGGCAGACCTTGCCAACCTTAACTGCATTGTAGGCGGCAAGGAATGCAATTTCAAATACGGCGACTGCGTCAAAGAAATGGCGATGGTCAACAAGGCGTTTATTGAAATTATGATTGAGGGAGACGCCAACGGCCGCGGCTTCCAGTATCCGATTCCGACATATTCGATAACGCGCAATTTTGACTGGTCCGAAACAGAGAACAATAAACTGCTTTTCGAGATGACGGCAAAGTACGGGACACCGTATTTCTCAAATTATATCAATTCCGACATGGAGCCGAGCGACGTGCGCTCGATGTGCTGCCGGCTGAGGCTGGATCTGCGCGAGCTGCGCAAAAAGTCAGGCGGATACTTCGGCTCGGGGGAGAGCACCGGCTCTGTGGGCGTGGTTACGATAAATATGCCGCGCATAGCGTATTTGTCCGAGAATAAAGATGATTTCTTCCGCCGGCTCGACCGGATGATGGATATCTCGGCGCGCTCTCTTAAAACCAAGCGCACTGTAATCACACAGCTGCTCGAACAGGGGCTTTATCCTTACACAAAACGTTATCTCGGCACATTCAACAACCATTTTTCAACTATAGGTCTTGTCGGCATGAACGAAGCGGGACTCAACGCAAAGTGGATCCGCGCCGATATGACGCACCGCGAAACACAGGAATTTACCAAGGAAGTGCTCAACCATATGAGAAACCGGCTGTCGGATTATCAGGAGCAGTACGGAGACCTCTACAACCTTGAGGCGTCGCCGGCCGAATCCACCTCATACCGGTTTGCAAAGCATGATGTAAAGCAGTTCCCTGAAATCATAACGGCAAACCAGAACGGGACGCCTTATTACACGAACAGCTCTCATCTTCCCGTCGGTTATACGGAAGATATCTTTTCAGCTCTCGATATTCAGGACGAGCTTCAGACACTTTACACCTCGGGTACTGTATTTCATGCCTTTCTCGGCGAGAAACTGCCCGATTGGCGAGCTGCGGCTAATCTTGTGCGCAAGATTGCCGAGAACTACAGGCTGCCGTACTATACAATATCGCCGACTTATTCGGTCTGCAAAAATCACGGATATATCTCGGGAGAGCAGTTTACCTGCCCGAAGTGCGGCGAGAAAACCGAGGTCTACAGCCGCATAACCGGTTATTACCGCCCGGTTCAGAACTGGAACGACGGTAAGGCTCAGGAATACAAGGACAGAAAAACCTACAATATGGGAAAATCCTTCCTTAAACATGAAGGCGTTCAATATCATGCCGATTCAACGCCCTGCTGCGAGGAAAATTACCGTTCGGCATCGCACGGGAATGCAGACCGGACTGAAGCCGCGCAGAATACACCGGATGCCGGCAAAAAGAAGGTAATGCTTTTCGCTACGCGCACCTGCCCGAACTGCAAAATTGCGGCGGCAATACTTGAAAAGGACGGTGTTCCGTTTGAAAAAATAATCGCTGACGAGAATCCTGAAATCACCGCGAAATACGGCGTAAAGCAGGCGCCGACGCTTGTTGTGGACGATGGAGTGAATTTTGAAAAAATCGCGGGAGCCGGAGCCATAAGGGCATTTGCCGACGCATATGTCAAAGAAACGGTACATAACTGAGAGGAGCTATGTATCAGGATGTATGATTTGATAATTGTCGGCGGCGGACCCGCAGGGCTTACCGCCGCAATATACGCCCGACGCGCGGGAAAATCGGTGCTTATAATTGAAAGGTCGGCTTTCGGCGGTCAGATGACTTATTCTCCAAAAATCGAAAACTACCCCGGGTATGCTTCTGCAAGCGGCAACCAGATTGCCGACGCAATGGTCGAGCAGGCGCTCGGCCAGGGAGCCGACATCGAGCTTGACAATGTGACCGGAATCAATGAAAATGCTGATGGGACAAAGACGGTCAAAGGCGACAACGGCGAATACACGGCTCGCGCGGTGATTATATCGGTAGGCTGCCGCCACAGGCACATGGGGATCGAGCGTGAGGAAGAGTTTATAGGCGAGGGTATATCCTTCTGCGCCGTCTGCGACGGGGCGTTTTACAAGGATAAGACCGTAGTTATGATAGGCGGCGGGAACTCGGCGCTGCAGGAGGCGCTCATGCTGTCAGAAGGCTGTAAAAAGCTGACGATTGTGCAGAACCTGATGTTCCTAACGGGAGAAGCCAAGCTTGTCGAACAGGTTAAGGAAAAGAAAAATATTGAGGTGCTTTATGGATATGTGGCAGACAGCATAATCGGCGACGATGTGCTGCGGGGTATCCGCGTCCGCAACGACAGAGGGGAGAAAATTGAGCTTTATGCCGACGGAGTGTTCGTGGCGATAGGGCTTCAGCCGGAGAATGAAGCCTTCAGAAATATTGCGCGCCTTGATGATTTCGGCTATTTTGATTCTGATGAAAATTGCATTACAGGAACGGATGGCGTCTTTGTCGCGGGAGACTGCCGCGCAAAGCGTGTCAGGCAGATAACCACGGCAACGGCAGACGGCGCCGTCGCGGCGCTCGCGGCGTGCAGGTATCTGGATAGATATAAATAAGGATGTGCCCGGGAGCCTTGTATCAAAAGGCTCCCGGATTTGTTTTGGCTGCTTTAATAATATATTGAAATTTCTTTCTGCTTAGGCCGAGCTCTTCGTGCATTAGCTTACACAATGTTGACACGGGATAAAAAAAGTGTATAATTATTATGAATGCAAAGCTGCTGCGCGTCAGCGCCGGTATTTCATAATAACGCCGGACAACGGAGGAAATCTAATGTACGATAAAAACAGTAAATTTTCGCCGGGTAAATTACCGTTTTGGGATGGTCTTGACAATGAGGAGAAGACTCTCATTTACAGCAGTTTACGTGTTAACACATATAAAAAAAGAGAGCTTATTTACGCCGGTTCGGGCGACCTCGGTGTTATAATACTGCGCAGCGGCAGAGCATATGCATATTCGATAACATCGGAAGGCCGTGAGCTTGTGCTTTTGCGTCTGTTCCCGGGTGATATATGCCTGTTTGCCGCGTCATATTATGTTGGCGGCATAGGGTTCCCCATCTACATAGGCGCTGAAGCCGAAACCGAGGCTGTGATATTGGATTCCAAGGTTTGTATCGATATCTGCAATTCAAACCAGGACGCCGGAACATATTTTAGAAGGCTGATGGCAAAACATTTTTCAGACGTGGTCATAAATATGCAGAATATGCTGCTTGTCAGCGCCGAAAAGAGGATTGCCTCATACATCTGCCGGGAATCGGACCGCACAGGGAACATGAAGGTAAGAGCAACGCACGAGCAGATAGCAAAGAATGTGGGTACGGCAAGAGAAGTGGTTTCCCGCACGCTGGGCAGACTAGCCGCCGATGGGATAGTCGAGCTCGGACGCGGCGGAATAGTAATACTTGACATGGCAAAACTTAAAGAGCTTACATAGATATAATAAAACAGACAGGAATAGAAATGGGAACCGAAAGAATTTACTATACCGACGGGCACTCGTCGGAGTTTTATGCAAAAGTAACCGGATGTACGGAAGCGGACGGCGGTAAATTTGCAGTCACGCTTGACAGAACAGCATTCTTTCCGGAGGGAGGCGGGCAGCTTGCCGATACTGGCTTCATAGGAGAAGCGGCAGTCGCAGATGTGCGCGAGAAGAATGGGGAGATATATCATTTTACCGACAAAGAACTGGCGGTCGGCGATAGTTATCTCTGCAGGATAGACTGGCAGACAAGGTTCCGCAGGATGCAGAATCACGGCGGAGAGCATATCGTATCAGGCCTTGTCAATCGCAAGTACGGATACAATAACATCGGCTTTCATATGGGAAGCGACGACATTACAATAGATTTTGACGGCATCCTCGACAGAACGCAACTTGCCGAGATTGAGAGATTGGCAAATGAAGCTGTAACGGCAAATCGCCGGATTATTGTCAGCTTTCCGTCGACGGATGAACTTAAGACTCTTGAATACCGCAGTAAAAAGGCCATCGAGGGACAGGTAAGAATTGTCGAGATAGAAGGATTTGACCGCTGTGCCTGCTGCGCGCCGCATCTGGCATACACAGGAGAGATCGGAATCATAAAAATTCTCGATTTTATGAGATATAAAGGCGGTGTTAGGGTTCATATCCTCTGCGGTTATGATGCGCTTGAGGACTATAACCGCCGTTATGAGATTACCGCAAAAATTTCAAATCTATTATCGGCCAAACAGCTTGAAACTGCTGAGGCGGTCGCAAGGCTGAACGATGAATGCGGCAGACTGCGCGGCGAGTGTGGAGAGCTGCGACGTAAGCTGCTTTCATACCGAGCGTCGGAAGTTGCCGAGACGCCGGGCAACATTTGCCTGTTTGAGGACACCGATGCCGAAGGTCTGCGGATGCTTGTAAATCTCTGCGTTCCAAAATGCGGCGGTGTTTGCGCGGCATTTTCAGGGAACGATGAAGACGGTTATAAGTATATCATCGGAAGCAGGACGGTTGACTTGCGTGCGATGTCGAAGGACATTAACAAGGCGCTGTCCGGACGCGGGGGCGGAACGCCTGAAATGATACAGGGCAGCGCGGCGGCGAAGGCCGAGGCTATCAAAGAGTATTTCATAAAAATGAACTAACGCGGGACAGGTAGCCTGTATTTTCAGAAAATATCAGTAAAACGGGGGAGTATTGCCGATAACTCCCCCGTGTTTGTTAAATACATAAGATATGCAGAAGCCGCAACAGGATAATCGTAATTTGTTACGCCGGCGGGAGGGCAGGATAATTTATTAAAAATATTAAATATGCACAAACAAAATAATTTAATGCTTTATCATATTATCACGATAAAGCATTGACAAACGCTTTTTAATGTGATAAAATACTGACATAACTTGCAAAATCTCGGAGGTGCATATAATACCGCCGCGAAGTTGTTGGTTTTTTACCCTTAAAATAATAACAGGAGCCGACATGCAGAAGAAAAACAGATATTTCAGCAAGGTCGAAGAGGTCAGTGCCGTCTGCCGAGAAATTTATTCGCGCTACGGGTACAGGCAATATAAAATGAGCCGTTTTGAGGAATACGACCTTTATGCCGCAAACAAGGACTTCCTTGTGAGCGACAGCATTATCACTTTTACCGAGCGAAACGGCAAGCTGATGGCTCTCAAGCCCGATGTCACGCTGTCGATAGTGAAGAACGTGTCCTGCGAGTACAAGAGGCAGGAGAAGGTTTTTTATCTTGAGAACGTTTACAGAACAAGCAAAGGCACGTCGGAGTTCAAGGAGATAATGCAGCTCGGACTTGAATGTATCGGAGACGTCGGATTGTACCAGACCGGCGAGGTCATGGCTCTTGCGGCGCGAAGCCTTGCTGCAATCAGCGGAAATTACATACTTGACATATCGCACATGGGTTTTATTGCCGGCCTCGCAGACGCTGCGGGAATAGACGGTGAAGCGCGCGATGCACTTTTGAAAAATATCAGCGGCAGAAACGCCGCGGGAGTTCGTAAGGTCTGCGCCGCACGGGGTGTGCCGGCGGAGCTGGCGGAAAAGCTTGCGGGGATTACGGGAGTTTACGGATCGTACAAGGCCTCCATGCCGCTTCTTGAGAAACTTTCGGCAAATGAGAAAACTGCGTCGGCTCTTTTGGAAATCCGCGGAATTTACGGAATACTTGAGGCTATGGGCTGCGCGGAGAATGTGAATATTGACATATCTCACACGGGTGACATGAAATACTACAACGGAATAACATTCTGCGGCTATATCAAAGAGATTCCGTTTGCGGTGCTTTCCGGCGGGCGATACGATAGTCTGCTTAAAAAGTTTGGAAAGCCTGGCGGAGCGGTGGGATTTGCTATCTACCTTGATCAGCTTGAGGCGCTGCCGGAAAGCAAGAAAGATTTTGATGTGGATACTGTGTTAATTACAGGCGAAGCTGACGGGGTGAGAATCGCGCATGTGGTGCAAAAACTGATAGCGGAGGGTAGAAGCGTGCTGGCGGTCAGGGAATTGACCGAGAACTGCCCGCGCTGCCGCGAGATAATAGAAATTGACAATATGAAAACCATAGCGGGGGACAGGTGAGTTGAACACAATGTTAAACATCGCGCTGCCAAAAGGAAGACTTGGAGAAAGCGCGTATAAAATATTTGAAAATGCAGGTTACGGCTGTCCGGATGTGCTGGGCGATACGCGCAGGCTCATATTTGAGGACAAAGAGCACGGGGTACGTTATTTTTGGGTTAAACCATCCGATGTGGCAATATATACAGAGCGGGGCGCCGCCGATATCGGAGTGGCTGGCCGTGATATATTGCTTGAGGGAAATAACGATGTCTATGAGCTGGTGGATCTCGGAATCGGCAAGTGCCGCATGGCTGTCGCCGCAATGCGCGATTTCAATGACGACGCCGGACGGACGCTGAGGGTCGCAACCAAATTTCCCAACATAGCGAAAAAATTTTACCTCAGCCAGGGGCGCGACATCGATATAATCAAGCTGAACGGCTCAATAGAGCTGGCGCCGCTGCTCGGCCTATCGGACGTAATTGTCGATATAGTCGAAACAGGAACGACGCTGCGGGAGAACAACCTTGAGGTCAAGAGGGAGATTGTGAATATCAGCGCAATGCTTATAGCCAACAAGGTCAGCTACCGGTTCAAGAATCCGCAGATAAACGAGCTGATACGTCGGCTCGGTGCGGGGCAGACAATCATGACAGGTAAAATTGACTAAGTTTGAATTAAACTTTTCGGATAGCGAATATTGCGCCTTTGCCGCCGTCTTGCGGGAACTTGGCGCAAAACTCTCGGCAAACAGGAAGGTACAGTCATAAAATATGATCAAAATTTATAAGTATAAAAGCACTCCGGACGTCGAAATATTCGCGCGCGGGGATCAGAAGAGCAGCATTGCAAAAGATGTCGCCGATATTATATTGGCGGTAAGAGAAAAAGGCGACGCGGCGCTGTTTGAGTTCTGTGAGAAATTCGACAGGGTAAAGCTTGAATCGCTTGAGGTGAGCCGGGACGAGATAAAGAGCGCCGCCGAGTCGGTCGGAGCGGATTTTATGGGAGTACTCGAGCGTTCGGCTGCAAACATCCGCTCCTTTCATTCAAAACAGGTGCGAAAAGGATTCAGCATTGAAAAAAACGGGGTAATTCTCGGTCAGAAAATCACTCCTATTGAAAAAGTCGGCGTGTATGTTCCCGGCGGCACTGCGCCCCTTGCGTCCACAGTACTGATGGATGTCATTCCGGCCAAGATCGCAGGATGCCCGAGTGTAATAATGTGCACCCCTGCCGGACGTGACGGCAAAATAAATCCAGCGGTTCTTGCTGCGGCGTATGTGGCCGGTGTGAACCGCGTATTCGCTGTCGGCGGCGCGCAGGCAATCGCCGCTATGGCGTACGGCACCGAAACTGTTCCAGAGGTTTATAAAATCGTAGGCCCGGGAAACGCTTATGTCGCCGAAGCAAAAAAACAGGTTTATGGCAAGGTGTCAATAGATATGATTGCCGGCCCGAGCGAAATACTCATAGTCGCGGACGGCAGCTGCAATCCGGCATATGTCGCCGCAGATATGCTCTCGCAGGCAGAGCACGATAAAATGGCATCTGCGGTGCTTGTCACAGACAGCGAGACTCTTGCGGACGCGGTATCCGCCGAGCTTGAAAAGCAAATACCGCAGCTGCCAAGATGTGAAACAGCCCGCACATCGATTGACAGCAACGGCAAAATAATCATAACTGACAGCATAAGCGAGGCAATAGAAATTTCAAACCGGATAGCTCCCGAACATATTGAGATATGTGTTGACAATCCGATAAAGTATCTGCCGGAAATAAAGAACGCAGGCTCGATTTTTCTCGGCAAGAACTGCCCTGAGCCGCTCGGCGACTATTACGCAGGGCCGAATCACACTCTGCCGACCGGAGGAACCGCCAAGTTTTCAAGTCCGCTTTCGGTTGATGATTTTATTAAAAAATCATCATATACATATTATACTAACGATGCTCTTGCCGCAGCCGCTGATGACATCATTAAATTCGCAGAACGCGAGGAACTTAGGGCGCACGCACGAAGCGTGGCTATACGCTGTGAATGTGAAAAGGAAAAGAAATGAAAAAATTGGCGAACGATAGGATAGCGTCGCTCGACGCTTATGTCCCCGGCGAGCAGCCGCGCGACATGAAATATATAAAGCTCAACACAAACGAATCACCTTTTCCGCCGTCGCCGCTTGTTACGGAAAAATTAAAAGGTGAAGAAAATTTCTTAAATTTGTATCCCGATCCTACCTGTGCTCCGCTTGCATCGGCGGCGTCGGCCTTGCTGGGAGTAGAGCCCAAAAATTTAATTTTCACCAACGGTTCTGACGAAATAATAAATTTTGCATTTCTTACGTTCTGCGACAAGTCGCACGGGCTGGTTTTTCCGGATATAACCTACGGACTTTACTCGGTGCTTTGCGAAATGTACGGAATTCCGTATGAGAAAATACCGGTTGGCAAGGATTTTTCAATCAACCCGAGCGATTATTGCGGCATAGAAAAAAATATCATCATAGCCAACCCGAACGCGCCGACAGGACTTTTCCTTCCTAATGCGGATGTCGAAAAAATCGTAAAAAGCAATCCGGACAATGTGGTGATTATTGACGAAGCTTATATAGCTTTCGGGGGCGAGAGCTGCATCGGTCTGATTAAGAAGTATGACAATCTTCTTATAACACGTACCTTCTCAAAGTCGCACTCTCTTGCGGGAGCGCGGCTGGGTATGGGCATCGGCTCGCCGGAACTTATTAAATATCTTGAAAAAGTTAAATATTCTTTCAACGCATACAGCATAAACAGGATGACGCTGCTTGCCGGTGCCGCGGCGCTCGAGGACAACGGTTATTATACCGCGAACTGCCAAAAAATCTGCTCGACGCGGAAAAAAATAAAAGCTGAGCTTGAAGCGCTTGATTTTTCGGTAACAGATTCAAAAACAAATTTTCTTTTTGCAAAAAGCGCAAAAATCAGCGGCGTAGATCTTTATATGAAACTTAAGCGCCGCGGGATTCTTGTACGGCATTTCGACTCGCCGAAAATTGCCGATTACAACCGGATAACAATAGGAACTGATCAGCAGATGGAAGCTTTCCTTCTGGCGGTTCGGGAAATACTTACAGAATAATAAAAGGAGCGGGGAAATGAGAAAAAGCGAGATCAGCCGCAAAACAAAGGAGACCGATATTAAACTTACTCTTGACCTTGATGGCGGCGCGAACTGCGGAATAAATTCTGGCTGCGGATTTTTTGACCATATGCTGACGCTTTTCGCCTGCCACAGCGGGTTTGGGTTTTCTGTCGACTGCCGCGGGGACACCGAGGTGGACTATCACCACACGGTCGAGGACATCGGTATAGCTCTCGGCGACGCATTTGCGCAGGCAATCGGTGATAAAGCCGGAATCTGCCGCTATGGCAGCATAATTCTCCCTATGGATGAAGCTCTTGTTCTCGCGGCAGCCGATATATCGGGGCGCGGAATGCTTGTCCTTGACCTTCCCGGAATAAACCCTCGCATCGGAGATTTCGACACCGAGCTGGTCGAAGAATTTTTCACCGCATTTGCCCGCCGCGCGGGAGTGACGCTGCACATCCGGGCTATGTCCGGAACAAACACGCACCACATAATCGAGGGGGCTTTCAAGGCTTTTGCCCGCGCTCTGAAACAGGCATCGGCAATCAATCCTTCCTCGGGCGGAGCTGTGCCGTCAAGCAAGGGTGTGTTATAATATGATGGCTGAAAAGATTGTTAATGACGAAAGGTTCATCCAATGATTGCAGTAGTTGATTACGGCGTCGGAAACCTGTTCTCGCTTTCATCTTCGCTCAGTTATATAGGCGAGGACGTTATTGTGACGGGTGATCCCGACGAAATCAGCCGTGCCGAGCGGATAATACTCCCTGGGGTCGGAGCATTTGAGGACGCGGCGGCAAAGCTCAGGGCAACCGGTCTTGATAAAGTCATAATCCGCGAGGCGAACGGCGGGAAGCCGCTGCTTGGAATCTGCCTTGGAATGCAGATGCTTTTTGAGAAGAGTTATGAGTTCGGCGAGTTTGAGGGGCTCGGGCTTATCGGGGGCTGCGTAAAACCCATAAAAAACGAAATCGGAGAGGGACTCAAAGTTCCCCACATCGGCTGGAACAGGCTGATTTTTCCGGCGGATAGACCGAAGAGCAGGCTTTATAAATACACAGGTGATAACGAATATGTTTATTTTGTCCATTCGTACCACGGTTCTGGCTGTGACGGATATGTCAGCGCCTATACCGAGTACGGAACTCTTCTGACCGCGTCGGTGGAGAACAAGGATGGCAATATTTTCGGAACCCAGTTCCATCCGGAGAAGAGCGGGCCGGCCGGATTGAAAATTCTCAGAGCCTTTTGCGAGATGGGGGAAAAGGCAAGATGATTATTTTTCCTGCTATAGACCTGTACGAAAATAAAGCGGTTCGCCTTTTGCGCGGGGATTACACGCAAATGACGGTTTACAGCGATAATCCTGTGTCTGTCTCAAAGAGTTTTGCGGAGGCAGGTGCGGAATACATCCATCTTGTTGACCTTGAGGGCGCGAAGAACGGAAATTCAGCCAACTTTCATATTATAAAAGAAATTATCGCGGCAAGCGGACTGAAAGCCGAGGTCGGCGGAGGAATACGTTCTCGCGAGGTTATTGAAAAATATCTTGACGCGGGGGCTTTTCGTGTGATACTCGGCACTGCCGCGGTTGCGGACTTTAACTTTCTTACCTTTGCTGTGCGTGAATACGGAGAAAAAATCGCGGTTGGAGTTGACGTGAAGGACGGCAAGGTAGCTATCAATGGCTGGCGGGAGACGAGCGGAGAGGACTGTTTCGGCTTCTGCGGAAGACTTCAGGATATCGGAGTTAAAACTGTTATATGCACCGATATTTCAAAGGACGGCGCGATGCGCGGCACTAACCGTGAGCTTTACCATGAATTATCAAAAAAATATGGCATGGATATTGTAGCGTCGGGCGGAGTAAGCACGCTTGACGATATAAAGGCACTGTTAAAGCTCGGAATTTACGGGGCAATAATTGGCCGGGCGCTATATACTGGCGGCATAAAATTAAAAGATGCGCTGGAGGCAGCGAAATGATAACCAAAAGAATAATCCCATGCCTTGACGTGCGCAACGGTAGAGTAGTCAAGGGTACAAATTTTCTGGGGCTTCGCGATGTATCCTCGCCGGTCAGCCTCGCCGAGTTTTACAGCGATTCGGGCGCAGACGAACTTGTTTTCTACGATATAACCGCCTCGGCCGAGGGACGGGCGATTTTTACCGACATACTTGCAGAAAGCGCCCGCAGAGTTTTTATACCTCTGACTGTCGGGGGAGGCATAAACACCGTTGCCGATTTTGACCGAGTGCTGGGATGCGGGGCCGATAAGGTCAGCGTCAACTCGGGGGCGATAAAGGACCCGAACCTTGTTTACGAGGCTGCTAAACGCTATGGCAGCCAGTGCGTGGTGCTTTCGGCCGATATTAAGCGCGTTGACGGCGTTTTCCGCGTTTTTGCACGCGGCGGGCGGGACAATACCGGCATGGAAGCAATCGAGTGGCTGCGCCGGGGTGTCGGAAACGGCGCGGGGGAGATTGTTGTCAACAGCATTGACACCGACGGAGTTAAAAAAGGCTTTGACCTTGAAATGCTCGCGGCAGTCTGCGACGCGGTTGATGTCCCTGTCATCGCGTCGGGCGGCGCGGGCTGCATCGAGGATTTCAAGGTGCTGTTCAAGACGCTTCCGAAAGTCGACGCCGGACTTGCGGCGTCGGTTTTCCACTTCGGGGAGATTGACATAAGGGAACTTAAGGCCGAGCTTGCCAAAGACGGTATACTAATGAGAATTTGACTGTGAGGGAAATTATGTTTGACATAGAAACACTTAAATATGACGAAAAAGGACTGATTCCGGCGGTAGTCGTGGACGCCGAAAGCAAAAAAGTTCTTACCGTTGCGTACATGAACCGTGAAAGCCTTAAAATCAGCATCGAAGAGGGCCGCACATGTTTCTGGTCACGCTCGCGTCAGGTTCTCTGGCGCAAGGGAGAACATTCGGGTAATGTGCAGCATATAATTAAGATAATTACCGACTGCGACCGAGACGCACTGACCGTTTTAGTAAAAAAAGACGGTCCTGCCTGTCACCTTGGAACAGACTCATGCTTCAATGAAATTGTTTTTGAAGGAGAAGAACCGGAAAACGGTGAATTTTCGCTCGGCAGTCTGATGGAGCTGATAAAGAGCCGGAAGACAGAGAAAAAAGAGGGCTCCTACACCACATATCTGTTTGAAAAGGGAATCGACAAAATTCTCAAAAAAGTCGGCGAGGAGTCGGCGGAGGTAATTATCGCCGGCAAGGGTGGAGACAAGCGCGAAGCTATATACGAAATTGCCGACCTTGCATATCATGTTATGGTTATGATGGCGGAAATGGACATTTCGCTTGAAGAAATTCGCGCCGAGCTGGCATCCCGCCATGTTATAGATAAAAAAATCAAACAGGAGAAAATGTCCTGATGTTAATCAAGGGTGATTATCACGCGCATTCAAAATACTGCGACGGCAAGAATACCTGCGCCGAAATGGTTGCCGCCGCGTATTCGCGCGGATTTGAGTCATTTGGAATATCGGCTCACTCATATACGCCATATGATGGCGGATTTGGCATGAAGACGGAGGCTGCGAAGGAATATAAAGCAGAAATGCTGCGTCTCAAAAAAGAATACCGCGGAAAAATCAACATTTTTTTCGGTATTGAGCAGGAAGTCTGGTCGGAGCCTGCCACAGAGTACGATTATATAATAGGAGCGGCGCATTATATCAAGGTGGAAAATGGGACTGTGACTGTCGATGCTTCCGCCGATCTTGTCGTAGACGGCGTCCGCAGATATTTCGGCGGCGACTGGATGAAGTATATTCGCGCTTATTACGAGCTTGCTGCAAAAATTCCACAGATGACAAAGTGCGACTTTGTCGCGCATTTTGACCTTGTCACAAAATGCAACGAAGGAAACAGATTTTTTGACGAGGAGAGCAGAGAGTACCGGGCGATTGCCTATGAAGCGCTGAAAAGCGCTGCCGATGGCTGCCGCGTATTTGAGTTGAACTCGGGAGCGGTTCGCCGGGGATACCGCAGCCGGGTTTATCCGGCAAAATTCCTTCTTAAGTCTATGAAGGAGCTTGGCTGCGAGATAATTTTATCAAGCGACGCGCACGACACGTCGTCTATCGGATTTATGTTCTGCGAAATGACTGAACTGGCGAGGGAATGCGGGTACAAGAGCGCGAAATATCTTACGCCGGAAGGATTTCGGGACTATAAGCTGTAAAAAAAGCGGACTGCATTTTTAAGTGCAGCCCGCTTCAATATTTTTTATGTATGTTTTATTTCCGCCCAGAGCATGTTGTGGTCGGAGTGTCCTGCTGGTCCCATGCCGGCAGCGGTAACTGTCCAGCCGAACGAGAGAACGATATTGTCGATTCCTTCTCCGGACGGCGTAAAGGTAGGATATGTGTTCATGTTGACAAGGAATGAATTCTCAATCAAAGAAAATTCCGAAGCTATTGCGGTGTTGAAGTCTCCGGTAAGGATGAAAACATTATGTTTTTTAAGAAGTCCGGCAAGCTGTTTGAACTGTCCGGCGCGCAGATCGGCTGATTCGTATGAGAGATGTGTATTATAAAAGTCTATATTTATGCCGTCAACACTGATGATTGCATGACCGATTGAACGACCCTCTTTATTACCGGCGTCGAGCTGAATTGTTTCGGACGATATTATCGGATGCCGGCTGAGTATTGCCGTCCCATACTGGCCGCCGCGGTAATCGATGGCGCGTGTGAATTTATAATATTGATACCCTGTCGCCTCGCTGAGCAGCTTTATTGTATCAATTCCGCCGGAACGTGTTGTTTTCATATCAATTTCCTGCAGTCCGACGATATCAAGTCCAAAAGAAGTGATATCAGATGCAATGACCGACATATCATATCTGACGACGGCACCGGCTTTAATATTATAGCTGCCGATTTTGAGCATAAGTCCCGCGAGCGGATTATTTTTTATCATCTCTGCATTTTTCCTGTTCTTTCAATTTTTTCTCCGGACGCTTGAAAATCATATATCCCGCAAAGTATGCGATACCTGTGAAGCAGAGCACATATATTCCGGCAGAGCTGCCGCCGGCATTGCCGCTGCCGCTTGCCTGTGAATTCCGGGAAGGTTCTGTTACTGCTATTGTCGGCAATTCGGTTATTTCAGACGCAGTTCCGGTGTTCGCTGTTACGTCGGCGTTGTATGTCCCTTCGGGGGCGTCCCAGATGACCGCTGGCAGATTACCAGTCCCGTCTGTGTGCAGACAAAGGCGCAGATGTTCGTTGTCGCGCCCGGTTGTATATGAATAGGTGTTCTGGCCGTTTGAATCGGTCAGAACAGCAGGGTCTTGAGCCGTGAAATTAGCTCCGCCGGTGTCAAGCACCCATGTTTCGCCAGCGGCGCGCCATGATGAAATTACCCAAACCGCAGTGTCTGCAAACGGAGCCGCGCTGTCCGTAAAGCTGATTGTTGTTCCCGCTTTCGGTACTGTGATAATGCTTGTATAGCTGTATGTTGAGTAATACGGACGTATCTCATTGACATAATACATATCGTTGAACTGCGAACCTACATATCCGTCGAACCAGCGAACGCCGGTGACAGTTTTGTCAGGCATAAAATATACAGGCGAGCTGTCTAAGGCGCACTGCTCGGCATAAGTGCCGGGGAAGCCGGTGTATTCATAGTACACCTTCGGGTATATCACATTTCCCGAGGCGTCAAGGTCATTTGTGATGCAGAAGCAGAAACGCAGATATTCTTTGTCTTTGCTTGTTGTATATGTATATGTCATCGTGTTTCCGTTCCTCTCGGCAATTCCTGCCGATACGCCGTCCGTGCCCGGATAATTCGCGCCTTCCGGATCGATGACATACACACCGTCAACTTCCTTCCACGAGGAAATAGAATAGCCGGTCCGGGCGCAGAAACCGCTGCTGCCCGAGCCCTTTTCGGTAAACCAGACGGTAGTTCCGGATTTTTCAATGCAGACGACGTCTGTATGGCGGTAAGTAGTGCTGGGGTTTCCGAGCGAACCGAGAGCGTTTTCGTATCCGAGTGCATTTCCCATAGAGCCGACATACCCGAGATTCCATTTTACATCAAGCTCAGCCGGCGCTGCCGACACAGGTAAAACAGATAAAACAGATAACACAGGCATAATTGTTGTAAGCAGAGCAAGAATGGTAAGCAAGGATGCAGTTTTTTTCAAAGAAGAAGCCTGCCTTTCTTTTGAATCACAATAATTATAAAATAGCAGAAGATAAATGTCAAGGCATTTGGCATGGCGGCTTAGAGGGTGTAATATTTATTTATGTTTTTGCAAAAAGATAAACAATAGCCGAAAGCAAATACGCAGCAAGGAACATAATTCCGATTCCGGCGGCAGCAAGCTTTGCGGAGCCTGATTCCGAACGCATAACCGGCATTGTGGCGGCACATGGAACATACATCGATGAAAAAATCGTAAAAGACAGAGCTGACGCCGGGGTAAAAATACCCGATTCTGCAAGAGTTTCAGCAGGATTTCCTCCGGTCAGCACTCCTAGCGCCGAAATGACTCCTTCCTTTGCGCCAATCCCGCAGATAAGAGCCGCGACAGCTCTCCAGTTCCCAAATCCGAGTGGCGAGAAAAGCGGGGATACAAAACCTGACAATACGGCCAGGATGCTTTCGTCCGGCACAGAGGCGAGCGAAAAGCGAGGGGTGAGAAAGGATAACAGCCAGACAACGGAAGTTGACAGAAAGATGATACCTCCGGCGCGGATGAGGAATTCTTTTGCACGTACGGCTGCGGCGGGGATGATTGCCCAAAGGCGCGGGATCCGGTATCTGGGCAGCTCTGTGACGAACATAGGCACTTCGGCATGCGACGCTGAACGCGCGATTCCGGAACAGATTAGAAACATAACGATCCCTGTCAAGTAAACACAAAGCACGGCGAACCAGCCCGCGCCGGGGAAGAACGATGAGGAGATGACGGAGTATATCGGCGCCCGGGCCGAACAGGAAATAAGCGGCAAGAAAATTATGCAGCGCAGTCTCTCATTTCTGTCGCCGAGCGTTCTGGCTGACATGACTGCGGTTACACTGCACCCGAATCCGAGCAGCAAAGGTACAAAGGCGCGTCCGCTCATTCCGGCCCGACGCAGAAGCGCGTCCATTATAAACGAAGCCCGCGCCATATATCCGCTGTCCTCAAGCAGGGAGAGGAGTATGAAAAGAAGTGTTATGCGCGGAAGAAAAGAAACTACGGCGCCGACGCCGCCGAGCACGCAGCCCGAGAGGAACGATCCGAGCGCCACCGGAAAACCGGGTTTTGATGCAAGACAATCAAATAAGCCGGCAAGAGGAGTTATAGTCATACTTTCAAAAAACGAGGTAAGCGAATTTCCGATAAAACCAAAGGTTAACCAGAAAATTATCGCCATAACAGCCAAAAAAACCGGAATGCCGGCAGCGGGATGCGTAATAACCTTGTCTGCGAGATCGGTTGGCTTATGAAAAGAGACTGTGCGCGACAAAGCAGCAGATGCCGCCCGCGAGGCAAAATCCGCACGCCCGCCTTCGCTACGGGGGAAAATTATATTTGAAGGCATACTTCTGTCATGATTTTTTCGAATTGTTCCGTCGGCGGTAGCACGGGCAGTAGTACAGATAATATCGCGAAGTTCATTAAAACCGGTTCCGTCCGCGGCTGACACCGCGACAGTCGGTACGCCGAGCATCCGGCTGAGCACAGGTGCGGACAAGGAGATTCCGTCTTTTTCAAGCTCGTCGCACATATTTACGGCGCAAATCATAGGAACGCCGGGATATTCCGAACGCAGAGCTGCAGTAAGCGCGAGACACCGTTCAAGAGTCGAGGCGCCGAGCACATTTATAATAATACTCGTTTTCCCGTCGCGGAGCGTTGACAGCGTTACCTCCTCGTCTTCGCTGTGCGGAGAGAGAGAACGTATGCCCGGCAGGTCGGTCAAATGAATGTCAGGGCAGTCAGGACCAAGCCACTCCCCGCGTACAAGCCGTATGGTTTTATCAACTGTTACTCCCGCGCGGTTTCCAACCGGAACATTAGTGCGGGCGAGCCTGTTGAAGAGAGTGGACTTCCCGCAGTTCGGTGCTCCGACAAGCGCTGCGCTTATAATTTTTCTGCTCATTATAACGAACACCCGCCTTTTCTTTCTGATATTCGAATATATGAGGCAGATGATCGGATTATTTAATCGTCAGAACAAACAATCCTGACATAATACATCTATTTTGCGGGTCGTCTTATGTAAACCAGCCGTGCCAGCCTCAGACTCATTGCATACTTTATACCGCGGATTCTAAACGTCACACCCCAGCCGGAGCGGGTGAGCAGCGTCAGCGGTGTTCCGGGGATGAAGCCGATATCGGAAAGCCAGCGCACATTTTTATCAGTGCCTGTCAATATCACAGTCTCGCCGGCAAGCGCGTCAGAAAGATTCACTTCAATATCTCCCTGTTTTTAATTTTTCAATACAGTATATTCTGAATACCCTTTTTCGGAATAAAAAGCAGCGGTTAAGCGAATTATATGTTCAGCCTATTTTTTTGAAATAAGTATTGACAAATCAGCGGCATTCTGCTATAATACGCCTTGTCAATTAATATTGCGGCATCGCCAAGCGGTAAGGCAACGGACTCTGACTCCGTCATTACCTAGGTTCAAATCCTAGTGCCGCAGCCAACATGTCTGACCAAAATTAAGACACGAGAAAAACCACGGATTTGTTTAGTTTCCATAAGGATGTTTATGTGAATTAAGTAATCCGAGCGGGAAGGACGAGCAGTTATGGCTGTTCGTCCTTTTCGTTTTCATGTCATTGTGCAGACAGTGTTCCGATGTGCGAAATAGTAGATAACGTCCTTAAGTATTGAGTTATCAAGGCTCATCTCGGCTGCCAGCTTTTTCAGCCGTTCGTTCTCTTTCTCAAGCTCCCTGAGCCGTTTTGCCTGCTGGGTATCCATATTCCCGTATTCTTTGCGCCAGCGGTAATAGGGCTTTTCGATCACACCGACCTTATGCACAGCTTCAGCAATGCTGCTGTCTTTTCCGCATAGTACTTCAACTTCCCGCAGATCGATTATTATATGTTCCGGAGTGTATTTCACTTTTGCCCTCCTTTGAACCTCGTCCTCCTTGTTAGTTTGATTTTATCATGCTTTTACTAACATTGTAACTGGTTCAATTTCCGGGGGGCAGGTCAATTGTCGAGCTGCGCTTGTGCCTTGAATGAACAATCTCCAGTACATCCTGCGCCTCAGGTTCGGTCAATGACACCGGTATCTGCTCATCCAGAATGAGAAGCGCCGGTTTCTTGTACTGTTGTTTAACTTTAAGGTACGTCCCATTTATGATAAGTACCCAAAAAATTAGACAACCATTGACTAATATTGCATATTTGTGGTAGAATAAAATAAAAAAATTTTATGGAGACAGTTATGCAATTTTCGGATGTCGCAGTTATGAACATTGTGATGATATACGACCCAATTAATAATACTGTACTTATGCAAGATCGTACAAAGATCTGGAAAGGAGGCGCCTTTCCAGGAGGGCACCTTGAAATCGGAGAGAGTATTTATAATTCATGTATACGTGAAGTGAAAGAGGAAACGGGTTTAACAGTTTCGGATTTGATTCCATGCGGGCTTGTTCACTGGAGTAAGAAAAACGGAAGACAAGAATTCATATATTTTTACCGCACGGGTACATTTTCAGGTGAGCTTTTACAGTGTGACGAGGGTGAAAACAAATGGATTTCCATTGATGATTTGACTAATCAACATCTTTCCGGATGGTTTCGGGAACAACTGCCGATTTTCTTTACAAAACAATATACAGAGCTTTCATATATATATAGCCAAGAAACCGACAGCTATATAAAGTGCTTCCACAGTAGGGTAATAGTACCTGACATTAACATACTGCCGAGATTTTCAGAATTTCCAGAAAACCTGGTCTAATATCAAAATTAATGCCACCGGTCACCGCTCTCTGCTCTCCGCTGTTACATTTGAGTGACACGACTTATATCTTTAGACATGTAAATAACGTCTTTTGTCTACCCAAGACAAAAGGCGTTTTTTGTTGCTTTTTGGGCAAGAAACAGGCACAAGACTCAAAAAAAGCAAATTCAGAAAACGGGCAAAAAGATAGACATGTTCTAAAACTCTGATAGAATGAAAGCTGCAAATACAGACATTCGAAAAGAGTTCAGAACATGTCCGATCCTAATATACAGTTAAACGAGTAAGCCTGTCAAAACTTCTGCCGTTGGTATAAACAAGCTTATATAACACCGGTTCAAGATAAGTACCAATAACATGATTGAGCGGATAATCCGGGAAATCTGGCGCCGTACCCCGGGGGCGGCGCAAGTTTTTTCAGAAATGAATTTGCGAAAAATACTTGACGGTGTTTTTATATGAAATTAACCTGTACACATTTTGATTTATTATATAGTTCCGTCCCAGGTGGAAACTTTCTTTTTACCGCGCTCCTCTTCGCTGAACCATCTTGCAGTTATAGCTTTGGATTCTGTGTAGAAACGGTAGCCGTCCTTACCGAGGCAGTGAAGGTCTCCGAAGAAAGAATTTTTGTGCCCGCAGAATGGGAAAACCCCGACGGGAACCGGAATGCCTACATTTATACCGACCATGCCACCATGTGTCCGGCTGGCAAATTCGCGCGCATAATGGCCGTTCTGAGTGAAAATCACAGAACCGTTTGCGAAGGGATTGCTGTTCATTATCTTAAGACCCTCTTCAAAATCCTTCACACGCTTGATGCAGAGCACCGGACCGAAAATCTCATCCCGTCCGATCGTCATATCCTCAGTGACAAAGTCAAAAACAGTCGGTCCAAGGTAGAACCCGTTTTCAAACCCCTCGACTACGCATTTCCGACCGTCAAGCACAAGCTGTGCGCCTTCGGCTATGCCCTTTTCAATGTGTGAAATAATTGATTTTCTGTGAGAATCTGTGGCAATGGGTCCGAGTCCGCTGGTTTTGTCATAAGCCGGGCCGATCTTTATTTTTTTTGCCGCATTTACAATTGCCGATACCAGCTCTCCCGCAATGCTCTCCTCGGCGCAGACGACTGGCAGAGCCATACATCTTTCTCCGGCGCAGCCGAAGGCGGCGTTTATTATGCCGGCGGCTGTCCGCTCTATTGGTGAATCGGCAAGGACTAACGCGTGGTTCTTTGCCTCGCAGAGGCACTGCACCCGTTTTCCGTTTGCGGCGGCGGTCATGTATATATGCCTGCCGACCGAGGTTGAGCCGACAAATGAAATTCCCCTGACATCCGGATGATTGAGGAATATTTCGGCTTCATTCCTTGAGCAGGTGACAATATTAACAACTCCTGCGGGAAGTCCGGCCTCCATATAAATTTCGGCAAACTTCATGGCTGTCATCGGCGTCATGCTTGCGGCTTTAATCACTATTGTGTTTCCGGTGGCAATGCAGATCGGTGTCATCCAGCCGAAAGGTATCATCGCGGGGAAGTTGAATGGAACTATGCCCGCGAATACTCCGAGCGGCTCGCGGTAGAGCGTAGTATCGAATCCGGTCGAGGTGTTCATCAGGCTTTCACCCATCATGAGCGATGGCGCGGATATCGCGTGTTCGGTTCCCTCTCTTGCTTTAAGCACATCGCCCTCGGCTTCCAGCCATGTTTTACCGTGCTCCCGGGCAACCGAATACGTAAGTTCCTCCATATGCTCGTTTATCAGTTCGCGTACCCTGTAAAGAATTTGAACCCGCTTCATAACCGGGGTGGCGGCCCATTTTGGAAATGCCTTTTTCGCGGCCTCAATCGCCGAGAGCACCTCGGCTTCAGTGCATGATGGCGTTTCTGCGATGACTTCGCCTTTACTGGGATCATACACCGGCATATATTTATCTGTCGATGACTCAACAAACTCGCCGCCTATGAAAAGTTTCAGTCTCTCAACTTCTGACATATAGCGTTACTCCTCTATCAATATACAGAATTAAGAATTTTAAGCACCTCGGCTTCGCCCAGATCAACCGGGTTATTGTCCATTCTGCCCTTAGTGAAGGTATTTTTTACAATAGCGGGAATTGCTTCGTGCGGAATCCCAAAGGCTGACAGACGGAGTGACACTATGCCTGAGCAGACATCATCAAGCCAATTTTTAAGACCGCCGTGGTTCTCATAGACACGGAAGAGCATATCGGCGTCTTTTGTGGCAGGACGGTTCAGCTTTGACACCGCGTCAAGAGTTATAGCACAGGCAAGGCCATGCGCGACGCCGTATGTCATGGTTATTGGATACGAGATAGAATGGCATGCGGTTGTATGAGTCTGGGAAAAGGCAATGCCGGCGAGGACTGACCCGCGGGCAAGATTTTCCCGGAGCTTTATGTCGGCGGGAGAAAGAAGCGCAGGCTTAAGGTTAGTCATGATGATTTCAATCGCCCGTAGTGAAATTTCCTTGACGAGGGGTGTAGTCTGTTTCGCCCAGAATGCCTCGCTTGCGTGGCAGAGAGCGTCGAGAGCGGTGGAAAGCGTCAGCTTCGGCGGCATGGAGATTGTCAGTTCTGGAATTATCAGCGCCTGTTTTGCAAAAAGCGAGGGAGACTCTATTGAAAACTTTGATATTTTATTTACATCCCATATGGTGGCCCATTTTGTAACTTCCGAGCCTGTTCCGGCAGTGGACGGAACGGCAATTATGTCGATTGTTCTGTGAGGAGCCGTATATGCTTTCGACTGTATCGACTCGGTGATGTTTTCGACTGTCAGCTTTGTGTCTTTGTAAAGGTAACGGAAGGTGCTGAGCGCTTTTGCCAAGTCAATCGAGCTTCCGCCTCCTATCGTGATGATAAGGCCGGGTTCTCTCTCTCCAACAACTTCAAGCGCATGCAGAATATCAAGCTGCGTGGGATTTGCCGGCACACTGTCAATCCAGACGATTCCGCGGTTTCCCTCGATTACGGAAGTGATGCCCCAGATATTGCTTGTGAAGCGTTCGGAAATTACGACAGTATCGGCCGGCGCTCCGGAAATCAACTTTTTTAAGTAATCAATATCTGCAAATTTAATTTCTATCGGGCAGAGTTCATTCATTCCAATCATCTCTTTTCAGTTTATATTGTTTCGATCAGTCCCTGTCCCGGACGTTCTCCGCGGCGGAGTCTTGGCTCAATCTGTCCAAAGATAATTTCAGGAACATATTTGACCGAGGGTACGAGAAAGTCGGGCTTTGATGCGGCCAGCTGCTCGTAATTATTGCTGCCGCTGGCGTAAAGTCCGATTGTCCAGCAGCCGGCGTTGTTTCCACAATACATACCGGCGGCGGTGTCATCGATTTTAACTACAGATTCTATCGGTATTACCTTTTTATTCAGCTTATATGCCTCAAGCATACAGTCATAAACCATGAATGGACTCGGTCTGCCCGGTACTTTTTCGGAATTTGTCACTACGTCAAATACAAGGCCGTATTTATTAGCGAGGAGGTTATTGAGATTCTTTGAATCATTTTCATAATATCCCGTGTCGCAGCCTACGAGAATTCCGGCTTCGCGCAGTTTGGCGATGCATTCAACGGCGCCGTCGATTGGCTTTGCAAGGTCTTCATCTACTATGTATTTTGACATAAGCGGTTTGAATTCGGCGAGTATGTTTTCGAAATCTTTTTCGTTCCACGGACGGCCGTATTTCTTAGTCCACTGTTCGTTGAATTCCGGGAGCTGCATCAGCATGCGCAGGTGTGTTGGTTTGAAGTTTCCCATGGGTTTTCTGATCGACGCCCAGCTGAGCTCGATTCCGAATTTGAGCATGGCTTCATAAAAGGGAATGACAGGAGCCTTGCAGCCACGCAGGTCATCGAGCGGCCATCTTTTGCGCAGGTCGCACGGACCGTCGCAGAAGGTGCCTGCGGTGTCTAAAACGGCGAGTTCAATTTTACCGGTATAAGTTCTGTTATACATATGTTTTTTACTCCTTTATATGGTATTGTCTATATTATACCGATAATAATCCACAATGTCAATATATATTTCAATAATTTTCGATATTTTTACTATATATTTCGATAGAGATAATATAAAACACCATAAAATCTGTAATATAGTAAAAAACAACCGCCCCTGAATATTTTTTCAGGGGCGGTTGCGGGTTGTTTTATTTCTGGCTTTTTGGAGCCCGGATAATTTTTACTCCGGCTTCCGTATATTTATTGAAGATATTGTCATCAAGTTTTGAATCTGTGAGGATAGCGTCGACCTCATCAAGTCCGCAGATATTGATGCACGATATATTTTCAAACTTGCTTGAGTCGGCTACGATGAAGCGTTTCTGAGAGCATTTTATCATTGACTTGATTATCGCTTCTTCGTGAAGCCTGAAATCGGTTACACCCTTCTCGAGCGAAACTGCGTTGACGGCGATTATAGCCACATCAATGTTATAACTTCTGATCTCTTCTTCACAATGATTTCCGTAAATGCAGAATTCATTTGGATCGAGTGTCCCGCCGGTTATAATCACCGAATTGTTTTTTGATTCGGTGAAGACCTGGACAACCGAGAGACTGTTTGTGATGATTGTAAGATGATTAAAAGATTTGACAAGCCGCCTTGCAATCTCTATGTTTGTGGTTCCGTTGTTAATCGCAACCGCCTGACCGTCGATTATTATATCCTCAACCAGTTGCGCAAGTTCGGCTTTTTCTTCCCGGCGGGATACATTGCGTACACTGAAGGATTGTTTGCGGCTGTCGTCGTTCCGGCAGACCGCTCCTCCGTGGACGCGTTTTATTATCGGATTTAGTTTTTCAAGTTCGGCAAGATCGTTCCTTACCGTGTCCAGTGACACGCCGTTTAATTCTGCAAGCTCAGTCAGGGTCGCGGCCTTGTTTGAACAGACGTAGCTTGTAATATTATCCAGCCGTTTCTGCTTAATCATAACATCCACCCGAATCAGTTTTTTAATATTATATATTATTGTACAAATTTTGTCAACATCCCGGTTTGCGCTTGGGTTGTCTTTCGCTGATATTTAATAAGTCTTTGAAATTGTCAAAAAGCGCCGTTAGAAATTATGCTAATAAATGTTAACCAAACTTCCGAGGATACCAAAGCGGCGGTGGAGCAGTTTAAGCCTGCCTTCTTATTATAATAAACATTAGTGCCAGCATATCTGCCTTATGGTAAATTTCGATTTATAAGTGATTGTTACGCGCAGAGAACTGGAATTGTCACATTTTAAGGAAAAAAAGCTTATATATTTTTACAACAACTGAATAAACCTCCCTATGAAGGCAAAAATATAAATTGAAAACCTTCAAAGGAGCAAAAAAATGGACAACAAATTTTCAAACTTTATTAAAAAGCTCAAACCCAACCGTGCTGTTTACATTACTGCCGTCACACTGCTTGTGGCGCTTGCGGTTATCATAGCGATAACAGTGGCCGCAAACAGGGCAAAAAAAAGACCCGCAGATACGACAACCGGGCCGAAATACTCAGAAACGACAAAATCCCCCGTGACAACAAAACCAGCGGAAACTACAAAAGCGCCGTCGAACAACACGCCTGTTACCACCGCGGCACCCAGCAATGTCACGCCTGACGACACAAATGCGGCAAACGCAGGAAATCCAGTGCTTACGTTGGTGCTTCCATGCAGCGGTTCGCTTTCCGCTTATCATGACGACTCGCTTCAGGTCTGGTCGGTAACGATGCGCGACTACCGCGTCCACCTCGGCATCGACATAACAACCGAGGCAAATGCGCCGGTTTATGCCGCCGCCGACGGAGTTGTGTCACAGATCTTCTATGACGTCAAGATGGGATACTGCATCTCCATCAAACATGGCACCGACACCTATACCATCTACCGCAATCTTGGCGAAACACCTGCCGAGGGTATTGCGGAAGGAGTAAGCGTACGCGCCGGACAGCTCATAGGCTTCGTAGGAGAGAGCGCAATGATTGAAGTCGCCCAGGGTCCGCACCTCCATCTCGAGATGATAGTCGCAGGCGTCCAGGTAAACCCGCTCGATTATTTCGATCAGGCATCGATTGCTTCTCTTAATGTTAACAAGGTATATGAAGGATGAGGAAAAATCTTTGGTGATTCTCTGAAAATGATTTTCCAAAACACTTCTGAATATGAAGGGTACCAGAAGCCGGTAAAAATAAGCAAAATATTAAAAACCGCCGACACCGCCGGCGGTTTTTATTTTATGCAATTATATCTCCGGAATCACGATTTCAATCTCGCGTCCGAGCTCAGCTGACTTTGCGATACCGTCAATGATCGCCTGGTTGTAAAGAATCTGTGAGGACGGCACCGGAGCCGGTGTCCCGTTCTTAACGGCGTCAAGGAAAGTGCGGATCTTCAGGTCAAAGAGCCCTTTCTTCATGGTGATAATCGGAATTTCCGTTTCAACCTGCTGCCCGCAGACCTCATGGTAAATCTTCATCGGACCTCCGACAGTGCCGTTCCAGCATTCGGTTGAAGGAATGCGCAAGCCGCCCTTTGTGCCAAGAATGATTGTGTCGCCGGGGGTATCCATGTTCATTGCCCATGCAATTCTGAAATCAAGGATTATGCCGCCTTCAAGGCGAATAAACGCTGCAGCAAAATCATCGACGCTGAAAACCTTGGCGTATTCCGCGCGCTTCTCGGCTTTGTATCCGCTGTAGTTAGGATCCTTTCCAAAGAATGCAGACTTGTAGCCGGTAACCGTTAAAGGCTTTGGATAACCGATTGCGTTGAGCACCATATCGAGAGAGTAGCAGCCGATGTCGCCGAGCGCGCCGATTCCGGCGGTTTTATCGTCGATAAAGGAAGTTCCGAAAGGCGTCGGTATACCGCGGCGGCGTCCTCCGCCTGTCTGTATGTAGTAAATCCTGCCCAGTTCGCCCGACTGAACGATTTTTTTAATCATCTTCATGTTATCGTCAAGTCTTGGCTGGAATCCGATGGAGAGTACCTTTCCGCTCTTGCGCTCGGCTCTCATGACCTCGACAGCTTCGTCAAGAGTGACTGTGAAGGGCTTCTCAAGCAGAACATTAACACCATGTTCGAGCGCGTATATAGCCGGTGCTGCATGCTGGCGGTTATATGTGCAGATGCTTACAGCGTCAAGTTTCAGAGACTTATCGTCAATCATTTCCTTATGCGAAGCGTAATCGGTCTTTACGCCCTCGACGCCATGTTTTGCAAAGAAAGCGGCCGCCTTGCCGGGGATGAGGTCTGCACCAGCCACGATCTCAACGTCGGGCTGAGCGAGATATGCCTTGATATGCGCGTCGGCAATCCAGCCGCAGCCGATAATGCCAATTCTGAGCTTTCTTTCCGCGCTTACAGCGTCAGTTGTCTGATCTTCTTTAAATGCGTTGAGAATTGCATCGTCTTTTCCCATTTGATTTATTCCTCCATACATTATTTATTGATCGTCTTAAGATAATCGATGCTGACTTTGATGCATTCGAGCGGTGTGAGTCCCATGCTCGGATTGTCTTGCTCGATGATTACCCATTTTGTTCCCGCATCTTTCGCCGCGCGGAGTATTGACGGCATGTTTTGAACGCCCTTCCCGAGAGGACGGAGTTCAAAGCCTTCCGGCCTTGCGGGAGCTTTGTTGTCAACGCCGATAAGCTCGTATGCCGCGCCCGATCTGTCGCCCCAGAAATCCTTGAGGTGAAGCAGCGGTGCGCGTCCCGAGTATTTTCTGACATATGCCGCCGGATCCTCGCCGCCGACATTTACCCAGCAGGTGTCAAGCTCGGTTCCGAGCAGGTCCGCCGGGATTGTATCATAAATAATATCAAGTCCGTATTTATTTCCGAGTTTAATAAATTCAAAGTCGTGGTTGTGATAAAGCAGGCTGATTCCAAGAGACTTTGCCGCCTTTGCAATAACTTCAATAAAACCAAGCACATAAGGAAAGTTTGGCGAACCGGGGCGCTGATCGTTTCCAAGATGAGGGATCGCCACATATTTGCATCCTATCTCGGCATACTGCGAAAGAGTCCCAACCGGATTCTTCAACAGATCGTTATAAGGAACGTGAGCAGAAATTGGAACAAGCCCGACATCATTGCAGAGGGCCTTTATCTCAGACGCGGGTTTGTCGTAAAGCCCGGCGAACTCAACGCCGTCATAACCCATTTTTTTTATTTTATCGAATGTTCCACGAAGGTCTGCCTTTGCGTCGTCGCGCACCGAATAGACCTGAACGGCAACTGGAAAAGACATTTTCATACCTCCAAACATAATTTGTTGATTATATTATAATGTATTATCAAATATATTTCAAGTCATCCGATGACGTCAATAAGACAAATATTGCTAATTTGAAAAGTTTATCGGTTCTTGCCCTGCTGTTTTTATAATTTTATCTTACGCCGAGCTGTTTTTATAAATTTATATTTAGTATCTGTGCCGCTGAATTTTCTATAATGCCACTTTTTTATCAGATATCAAAACCAACCGTGTCGCCCGGCAGCCTGCGGCAAAGTCTCAATGTGCAGGTATGGAGTTTCTCCGAATCCTTGGTGCGCCCGTTGTATGACATATAGAAAAATCCGTCGCCGAAAGAATACATACCGGTCTGTCCCATCGGATATGTAATGCCCCAGATGCCGCTTGTCTTATGCAGCACGCCTTCTTGTTTGAGCGTCAGCAGAAGCCCCCTTTCGCCGCCCCTTCCTTTAAGCTCGTCTTCATAAGGTGCTTTGCTTCCGTCGATTATGTACATCGGAAAGTTCGGGAACTGAGGCTTTTTTCCGGTGTATACAGCCGCCATCCAGTCGCCCGTATAGGCGTCGTATTCAAGGTTCTGTATGCCCCAGGTGGTATTTCCGGTATAAATGAAGTACTTTCTTTCCGGGGCGGGGCCAGAGTGGTGAGGCTGTCCCTGTATCAGCGGCTGCTCGTATTCTCCGAATTTCCGCCAGTCAAACTGGAGCAGGATATTGTGGTCGTTCGAACCGCGGTCGGGCTCGCCGTATATGCCGTATGCGATCATGAGCATTTCGGGACTGTCGGCGCTCTTTCCGAAAACAGGACCGAAGGCGGTGCCGTCTATACCAGAACATCCGTAACGGTGAGGTCTGCCGTCAGGGTCTACAGCGGTGTAATCGTCAACAACTTCTTTTAGATAAACCGTCGTCATAATTCCATCTTTTTCGGCATCCATGCCGACGCGGTTTATCTTGTCCACGTCAAAAATTGCAATATAAAAAGCGTCCTCCTCGGCTATTGCCTTTCCGGTGTTTTTCATTATCCCCTTTCCGATTGAGTCATGCTTAAGCTCAAGCGAGCCGTAGACACGACCGTCTGAGTCGTTAAAGTCGATGCAGCCGAGGTGCCCGAGAAGACCGGTGACAGTGCCGATAAGGTGCCCCTCAAGATCGGTTTTGACAAGAATTGTTGTAAACGAGTAATATACGTATTTGCCGGCGGTGTCAAGCGTGATGCCCTGTACATGACCGGTATTCCACTTTCCTCCGTCGATTGTAAGCGGAAGCTTTTTTGCGCAAGCCATAATCAGTTTTATACCTCTCTTTACACTAAGTCATTTTATAGTATATCACTTTTTTTAACAGAAATAAATAGAATTCGATATCAGATGTACAAGTTGATTTTCGATGATAGGTACGCCGCAAGCAGCGGCAGTAATAAAGAAGTAACGGCGGGAAAGTTATTAAGTTTAATAATGGGAAGTTGTCACTAAAAATCGTGAAATTGTTCGGCAACGAAGGTTTCAATAAAATCTGAATTTATGATTGACTTGTTTAATTAAAAATGATATAATGAAGACGGGAATGAAGTTCTCCCTCGGTACGCCGAAAAAGCCATAAATGCTGATGACTTCTGCTATATTTATATTTGCAGAATCATCAGCAGTTTTGTTTTCATAATGATTTCACAATACAGCCGAGATCGGAGGGGATGCCTGATGTTCTTCAAAAAGCGTATTGACAAATATCACAGGGAAGTATTAAAAAAACTGGACGGACGGGAAATTAACTATGTCACCCGCCATATCGGAGATACCGCGGATATAGAAATAGTCGGTAAAAAAGGAAGAATCATAGCGCTCGACGGATACATTAAAATCTACTGCGGCACAACCGATGTGTTCAAGTGCCGGGTAGATAAAGCGGAATATTATTTTCTGCCGAGCCTATCCACCGTTATGATAAAAGGGATCAATGAAATTACCGGCAAATTTGATCAGATAACGGTTAATTATTCGCGTTTTCATAACATGTAGAAAAAATCAGGAGGTAACCATCCGGATGTTTTATAGTATCTTATATCCCGGCAGGGAAGAAGCCGACCGCGCTCAGAACGCCGTGATGCCGTCCTGTTTTAACGACTTGTTTCTTGATAAAATCGTTTCTGCAGTGTTGAAAAACCGCGCGGAATTCCGTCTTGAGGAATTTTATTATACGCCTTTGCGCAACAAGTCTGAAGTCGCATATCGGCATGATGTGCTCAGGAATTTATCTGAAGGACTTTTTGAACCGACAAAGCAGTTCTCGTCGACAATTCATTTTGCGGGGCTGGATATAAAAAACACTTCTGCGTATCTTGCAGCCGACAAAAGCAAACATGGCTGCTGGCTCACACGTGGACGATATCTTGATGCGGTAAGAAAATACTGCGAGGCCATAATCGGATACTGGGAGACGCTTAATAATAATCCGTTAAAATCACAGGGCTTATCAGACTTTGCCGAGTATCTTGGCGAATATATTAAAACCGAGGGTTTTATCTCTCTTCACAAGGACGCTGTCTCACTAAGCCAAAAACTATCGGATATTGAATACTGTATGCTTATAAGCAGCGGAAATATCCGTGTCAGAAGATATGAGGGTCAGGAAGACCAGAGCAAACGAATAATAGAGCTTTTCAGGCGTTTCCAGTGCGGGACTGTCACAAACTACAGGAGGAGGACGATGGAAAGCCCGCGGGCGGCGCACGTTGAAGAAGCAGTGCTTGATTTACTGTCGGGTATTTATAAGGATGAATTTGAAATCCTGCGCGGTTTCTGCGTTAAATATGGAAATATTACTGACGGTGTTATCCTGCGTTTTGCCCGCGAGGTTCAGTTTTATATAAGCTGGCTTGACTATATCGAGCCTATGAAAAGCGTCGGGCTTGAGTTTTGCTTTCCTGAGATTGCCGACAATGACGGGATTTTTTATGTAAACAACGGCTTTGACCTTGCGCTTGCCGAGGCTCTCTCTCCCCAGAAGCCGGTGACAAACGATTTTGTTCTTACGCCTCCGGAAAGAATAATAGTTGTAACCGGACCAAATCAGGGAGGCAAGACCACTTTTGCTCGGGCTTTCGGCCAGGCGCATTATTTTGCCTCGCTAGGGCTGAGCGTGCCGGGAAGCGGAGCTTCATTAAAATTATTTGATAAGCTCTTAACGCATTTTGAGAGAGAGGAAAACCTTGATACTCTCAACGGAAAACTCGCCGACGAGCTGCAGAGGCTGAAAGAACTGTTTATAAATGCAACTCCAGACAGTGTTATTATAATAAATGAAATATTCGCATCGACGACCACTGACGACGCGCTTTCGCTTGGCGAAAAAATGATGGATAAAATTGCGTCACTACGATGCCCCGCGGTATGCGTAACTTTTCTTGACGAGCTGGCCTCGCACGGCCCTGAAACCGTCAGCATGATGAGTACCGTTGATGAGGATGATGAAACTCGGCGAACTTATAAAATCATCCGCAGGCCGGCCGACGGGCTGGCGTATGCTCTCCACATAGCAGAGCGGTACGGACTCACTTATCAAACCCTTGTAAGGAGGCTGAGCAGATGAATGTCCATCTTATGTTCAGGGATAAGATATTCAATCCTAAGCAGGAATCTCTGCCGGAGAAGAATACTCTTATATCAGACCTTGAACTTAGTAAAATTCTGTCTTTAATGGGCGGCGGTGACAATGCGGTTTCAAAATCGGTAAACGCAGCTGTTTTCAGCCCACTCGCCGACCACGAGGATATTAGGTACCGGCAGGAAATTCTCAAGGATTGTATAAATAATTCCGATACAATCCGTGAATTTTATGATATAATATACCAGACTTTCGAACGAGAAAGAAGCTCATGGTCATGGCTATCGCCGAGCCAGCCTGTCTCAAGTGTTTTTGCCAACTCCATCAATTTGCTGAAAATATATCTTGAGATGCTGCTGAAGCTGAGAAAAACAGCCGACTCTTCAAAAATCAATTTCAGGTCGCAGGGATTTTTAAATCTTTTCGCCGTGCTGGACAGGGAGCTTGACGACGATTATTTTAAGGAGGCATACGGACTTCTTGCAGAGCTGAAATCCGACGGAATGCTCATAAGCGCTAAATTTGGAAATTATAATCAAGGCGTGGGTTATGTTCTGCGCCGAAATATTGAAAAATCGTATTTCAAGTGGCATCTCGCCCCTTCCTATACCATAGCTCCGCGCGATGATTCGGCGGCTGATGATCTTGCGGCAAGGCGCGAGAGGGCGATAAACGAAAGCGCAAACGTTCTGGCTCAATCCGCTGAACACATCAAGGGCTTTTTTGAAAATTTAAGGGATGAACTTGCTTTTTATATTGGCTGTCTTAACTTATATGATGTGCTGAAAGAAAAAGAGATCAAAATATGTTTTCCTGAGGCGTCTTTGCCGAAGCAGAGGAATTTTTCGGGTCTCGTCGACATATCGCTTTCCATAATGATAGGCAAGAAGGCCGTTGGAAACAGGCTGGAAGCATATGGCAAAAATTTTTATATAATAACCGGCGCGAACCAAGGGGGAAAATCCACATTTTTAAGAAGCATAGGTCAGGCTCAGTTAATGTACCAGTGCGGAATGTTTGTTGCCGCCGATTATTTTTCTGCTCCGGTTTTTACCGGGATTTTCACTCATTTCAAAAAAGAAGAGGACAGCAGGATTAAAAGCGGGAAGCTCGACGAAGAACTATCCCGTATGAACGGTATTGCCGACCGTCTGACTTCAGGCTCGCTTGTGCTTTTCAACGAATCCTTCGCCGCAACAAACGAAAGAGAGGGCGCCGAAATCTGCCGCCAGATAACTAAGGCTCTGTCCGAAAGCGGTGTTGAGATATTCTTTGTTACTCATAACTATACGTTTACCGAACAATACAGAAAAGATAGGCTCCAATATGTCATGTTCCTGCGCGCAGGTCGTAATCCCGACGGAACAAGGACTTTTTTGATCGAAGAAGGCGATCCTCTCAAAACAGCGTACGGAGAGGATCTTTGCAAAGGTATTTTTGACTAAAAAACTGGCGATATTATAAAAGCCATCTATACATGCATTTTTATCTTACATGTTTTACTGTTTGATTTTCATTAAAGGAGATATTTACACCGTATGTCAAAAAAATTCAAAAAGTTAACACCAGCAATGCTCTTTATTGTTCTGCTTGGAATTGTCAGTATGTTTTCGGACATGACGCACGAGGGCGCGGCGAGCATAAGAGGCGCGTTTATGGCGCTTGCCGGCGCTTCGGCAGCCACTATCGGTTTCGTGTCTGGATTTGGCGAGCTTGTCGGCTATTCACTCAGATTTATATTCGGGATTATTTCCGACAAGACGAAAAAATACTGGACAATTACAATGATCGGTTATACCATTGACGTTCTCGCTGTTCCAGCTCTCGCCCTTGTCGGACCGAACGGCTGGATTTTAGCCTGCGCTCTACTTATTATAGAAAGAACCGGAAAGGCAATAAAGAAGCCCGCTAAAAACACGATTTTGTCATTCGCAGCCTCGCAGGAGGGAGCCGGAAAAAGCTTTGCAATTCAGGAGGCTCTCGACCAGATCGGCGCGTTTATCGGGCCGGTTCTGCTTTATATAGTAATGCTGTTTAAGACCGGAGAAAACACCTTTAACACTTACCGGATAAGCTTTGCCGTGCTTGCGCTGCCCGCGTTCATTACAATGGCCGTTCTGATTTTTGCAAAGCATAAATTTCCGAACCCGGAAAATTTCGAGCCTGCTCCAAAGGAAATTGTGGCGTTCAAGCTTAAGCCGGCCTTTGTACTATATATTGCCGCTATAAGTTTATTTGCGTTCGGTTATATTGATTTCTCTCTGATAACAATGCATGTTGCAAAAAATTCTCTGATTTCCCCAGACACACTGCCGCTTCTTTATGCGGGGGCAATGGTGGTCGACGCCGCGGCGGCGCTTGTATTCGGCTGGCTATATGACAAATACAAATTCAAAATACTCATGCTGTCGACTGCTATTTCATCTTTCTTCGCGCTGTTCATATTCGGATTCGATTCGGTGGGAATGACCATTCTGGGAATTGTTCTATGGGGCGTCGGCATGGGCGCGCAGGAATCTATACTCAAGGCGGCGATATCCGGTATGGTCCCAAAACAGAGCCGCGCCGCCGGTTACGGTATATTTGAGTTTTCCTTCGGACTTTTCTGGTTTCTTGGCAGCTGGCTTCTCGGTGTTCTTTACGATATTTCAATGCCGGCGCTCATCGCTGTATCTGTGTCCGCACAGATTCTTTCGATTCCGCTATACTTTATATCGTCTAAGAAGCTTGAAAAAAGCAATAATTAAAACAAAAATAAGGCAGAACCGCTCTTGGGCAAGAGCGGTTCTGTTTTATTTTATATGGCGTATGCGGCGCGGGATGGTCCTTCAGAAAGGCATTATTGAGCGCAGGAAAATACCGGGTTTTGGCACTCTTTTCGCATAGGAAGTTTTTTGCATAAAATTTTATGGCAGATCGTTATACCCCACAACCTGATTTCTTTGCTTTTCTTTGCCCGCATACATGGCCGCGTCTGCTTTGGAAATGCTGACGTGTATGCTGTCGGCAGGGTTATGTTCAGCAACGCCGAAGGTCATGGTCGCACGGAGTTGCGCGGAGTTCTCCCAAGGGATGACTGTGTTTTCAATTTTCTTCCTTAAATTTTCTGCTATTGACATTGCCTGTTCGTATGTGCTGTTGCGCAGCATTATTACAAATTCCTCTCCTCCCCAGCGGCAGACAACATCATCCGGGCCTATGTTGTTTTGAATGATATTTGAAATTTCCATAAGAACCTTATCGCCGGCGGCATGACCGTAAGTATCATTGAATAGTTTGAAATTATCAATATCCGCCATTATAAAGACAATTGATTTTTTTGTTTCCGGGTCAGATTCGAAATATTTGTTGAAAATATCAATCAGTCCCCGTCTGTTGACTGTTGACGTTAAAAAATCATATTTTGCGGCATTTTCAAGAAGAGTATGGTATGACGTTAATTCTTTAAGCGATTCTTTAAGCTGCAATTCTGTTTTTTTGCGTTTCTCGCTTTCAGCATGGGAAAGAATAAAGAGAACGCATATGATAAATACCGGAAGGGTGTAAACCAAAGATTTTGCTATTATTGATAGCACGGGCACTCTGAAGTACATTTTCCATGGTGCGTTTCCGAACGAAACGGAATATATATAATAGTTGCCGACAAGAACCATTTCGTTGTCTCGGATCTCTTTAATTTTTTCCATTTCACCGTCAGAAATAAGCGTATCAAATTTAACAATATTGTCATCAAAATTTATATCAAGAGTGGTAGCCATGATTGTTCCAACACTGTCAACCAGATATGCTTCATAAGGGGAGTTCAGAATTTTGCTAAGCTGTTTATTGCTTAAGTCAAGGGAAATGGCCCCCATGAATGTGTTTCCGTCATATATCGGACTTGACAATGTCACCATAAGGCCTTTCCCCGCATGGTCAAGATACACCGGAGTCCAGACGGATTTACGCAAGGGGTCGTGTTCCGGAGTCACATATGTGTAAAATTTTTCCGCCTGAAGACTTTTGTTAAAAGCAAAGTCTTTTGATGATATCCACGGATAAATATTGATAAAATTATTTTTGCTGGTATAGTAAATCCAGGCGATGTCGGGCATCTTGCTGTAGATGCTCTTGAATTCCTGATTAAAATTCAAAGCAAGATTGATTTCATCTTTATTTATGCCGACGTCGGGTATTTGCCCCATGCCGGTCAGATTTCCTGCGACAGCCTGATATTCCGTTCCTTCAATTGAATCCAGATTATAACTGTCTGTGTCAGGATCATATTGCAAAAATTTATAGAGCTCGTTATCGCCCTGTCCTCCGCACTTGAAAAAATTGTTGCCGTATATTGCCATCAAATCAATAAAACCGTAGCTGAAATCCGCATATCTGCTAACCCGAGCTTCTTTGTCTTTTGCGGTGTTTTCAATATCTTCAAGTAAAGAAGTGTAACGATGTGAAAAAGTTAAGATTATTATAAAGCACACTACGAAAAGAAGAATTATTCGTTTTATCTTTTCCACTGTATTCCTCCCCCGTACTTTGAATAAATTATGTTACATATATATTATCGTACAAAAAACAACAAAAATCAATAGTTTTGTTGAAAAATGTCGAAAATGGAGTTTACCGAACCCGCGGCAGTGTAAAATATTCGGCTTAAAGTCATATTTATGCAAACAAAAGGCGCCTATATGACGCCTTTTCGTTTTCAGATAAAGAATTTTTTATGGAGTGATTCGCGAATGGGTTTTACTATAGCTATGACGAGCAGCATAAGTCCTATCATAAAGAGAGTGATAAAAGGATACGGAGACCAGAGCAGGGTATTGCGGACATGAAATGTTATATTTATCAGAATTTCAATGCCTATAGTATAAATGCCGGTAAGAATCGAGGCTCCGCTCCAGATATAAAGATAGCCGCGGCGAAGATAATATGAGAGCACGGCGATTGCTGTGGTGATGAGCGCGGCGCCTGCCGTTATCGGGAGAGCAAAAGTGAAGAACCAGTTTTGACCGAGGCTGAAATTTATATAGAACAGATACACTGCCGCCGCGGCAAAGGCAGTCGGCACGAAAATCGCCGGATTTGGCCTGCGGAACCAGTTTGGCAGTATAACGACGATATACAGAAGCATGATTGCCCCGGTTACAAGACCGGACCAGAAAATTTTGCCGTCAAGATTCCATTCGCAGAAAAGGCATATAGCCGCGACGGTCGTGAAAAGCACTGATATTATGAAAAGCATTCCTTTCGGATTGATTGTTTCCACAGGCTTTTCATATGTTGGGTAAGGAGGTTCGGCAGCCGGCCTTACTATATCGGGATGATATACTACGGTCCCGCACAGAGGGCATTTTTTTTCGCTGTCAGCAAGTTCGACGCCGCATTTAACGCAGTACATATAAAAATCTGCTCCTTTCTTATCTTTGGTTGCTCTCAACCTTGACGGCTATATTCTGTTCGCGCAGCACCTCATAAAAGCGCCTCTCGAGCATAGGTTCATTAATGTTGCTGATGATGTTAAAATAAAGGGTGTCCCCGTATGAAAGCACTCCGCAGTTATACGGTGCCGAGGACTGTACACCAAGAACGAAATCAAACCGTTCGATCATGTCCTTCATGCGCTCGGGCACCTGAACCGGTCCTAGATTTGACAGCGAAAGCATTGATTTCCGCTCGCCAACAAGACCGAAAACGGCCTTCATGACTATGTTTTTTATGAAAAGGGGCATTATTTTAAGCGCCATAAGCTGTTCGTCGCGAACATTTGTCGCTATGCGGCTTGCCATGCTTTTAGGCGTGATGTCAAGCCCCATTTGGTGATGAACGGAAGTACAGATTTCGTCAAAGGAATATTCGCCGAGGCGCGGGTCGACGCCGCAGATCGTGTAAAATACAAAATTTCGCAGAGTTTTGCTCGGAAACATTTTACGGAGATTGACGGGGATAAGCACTCTGACTGGTTTCAGCCACATATGCGGCAATCTCTTTTCGGCCTGAATACGTATTCCGGCATCAATCATAGCTGCGGTTAGAAAGGCGGTGATAGTCACTTTTCGGGATTTCGCGGCCGCTGATACCTGATTCAAGTTCAGCATAAAGGTGGTAATGTGCTGAAACCCGTCTGTTTCAGGAGTGCCGGACGGGCGAAAAGAGTTCTGATCACCGCGTCCCTTTCTGATTTTGCTTGAATATTTCGGAAAGCAGTCTTCAAGCTCCTCCTCGGAGGGCTGTTCAAGCCGGTCAAGTATGCCGTGCGTATTCGGTATTTGAACATGACATTTTTCGGTTAAGTATTCCGCCAGTAGTGTTTTGAGAAAAACAAGTCCTCCGTTGCCGTCGGTAACCGCATGAAAGAATTCGACCGCGACTCGCTTTTTGTAAACAAGCACGCGGAACGCGCATTTTCTGATATCATCGAACGGCATTCTGTGCAAAGGATAGCTTTTTTCGTCCTGCACACGGGGCGCCCGGGGTATTTCTTCAAGGTAATACCAGAAAAGCCCGCGCCGAAGCCGCACTGCTATTGACGGGAAGCGCCTTACGGTCACATCGAGCGCCGACTGAAGTATATCGCGGTCGATATCTTCTTTTAACGTCGCCGAAAGCCGGAAAACATTGCTCCACCTGCGGGTGGCCGCCGCGGGGTAAATCTTCGCGGCGTTGTCCAGCTTCATCCATCTGAGCTTGCGTTCCGAGCCGTCGGGAAACACAGAGCTGATAAAATCGTTGATCAGGTCAAAGTCTGATTCGTTCTCCTCAAGCCCGTATAGAAGATATGCATGCCACATGTGCGGCTTGACAACAAGGTGGCTTTGTGCGCCGTATGCGATCAGGCGCTCGTGCATTTCCGCCGCGTCGTCAAGCATGATTTCGTCACCGCCGGCAAAGATGAGAGAGGGCGGCATGCCGAAAAGGTCTCCGAAAATCGGAGAAACAAAAGGATTGTTTTTTTCGGTGATCGCAGACTCAGCCGCCCCTTCTTTATTGTTGGCGGATTTGACAAGGTCGGACCGTCTGCCGGTATAACAGTCCGCAAAAAAGGCAAGCCGCTCTTCAAGCATTGACGGATCGACTTTCTTATTGGTTTTATATGTTTTGCCGGAAAGCGTGAGGTCGGTCCAGGGAGAGAGCGCGATTATGCCTGCGGGCAGAGAAATACCAAGCTCCTTAAGCTTAAGACAAAGCGAGTATATAAGTCCCCCGCCGGCGCTCTCGCCGCAGAGTATAATCTGTTTCGGATCATAACCCGAGCCGGTAAGGAAACGGTAGGCTTCAAGAACGTCCTCAAGCGCCGCTGGATAAGGGTTTTCGGGCGCAAGACGGTATGCTACGCAGAGTACGCGCATACCGCATAAGGATGAAAGAAAGGAGGCGAACCCCTTTGAATAGTCAAGAGAACCGCAGGTATAACCGCCTCCGTGCAGGTACATAATCACGCCGGAGCGCACCTCGTCGCGCGGCAGTATCCAGGCGGCTTCAAATTTTTCGAACGGTTTGTCCTGAACAACAATGCTGCGGCGCTTTACAGTAAGCATAAGACGTCCGAGCTTGTCCTGTCCCGCGCGTGAAAATTCGAGAGGACTGGTCTGCACAAAAGGGCGAAGAAGTTCAAGCTGGGCGCGTAAAAGTTTTGCGGCAAGCTTCATGTTTCGCGTTTCTCCTTCCCGTGAGAAATGGCTGTACAATTATATTATATCATATTTTAGCGGTGAATTGCGGATTATTTGCTTTTTTATAAACACATGCTGTTTTCGCTTCCGCAACAAAAAAAGCAGCCGTCCGGTTTTTATGTGCCGTTCGGCTGCCGCCTCATAATAAAATCACCCATCTGACATATATTGATAAATTTTTGCGTGATGCTAAGAATTTAATAAAACCTATCGGCGTATCTTTGTTTTACGCCAGATACTTCTTGCGGAGCTGCATCAGTTCATGGTCGGAGAGGTGCAGACCTTCATGCAGGAACGCTTCTGTGCCGCCGAAGGTTTCGTCGAGGGCATCAAAGGCGGTTTGAAGGTATTCGGCGCGTGCCGTGAGGAGGTTGTTTAGGGTCTTAGCGGATTTAATGCTGTGGGCAAGAATACATACGAGTGCAAAAATCGCTTTGTTTTTGAAACGGAAATAGCGGTTTGAGCGCAGGTAGTCCTTCATTATGTCCTCGCGGCTGACGCCGAGAGCCATGAGTATTGCCGCCGCGCCAACGCCGGTTCTGTCCTTGCCCTGTGTGCAGTGCCAGAGGATGGCGCCGTCTACTTTGTCGTCAATAAGCAGTTTTAGAAGACGGCTGTAGGCGTCGAGAGCTTTCGGAGTTGTGACCATTTTGCGGTATGATTCCTTCAGAAAGCCGCGCGCGCCGCCCTCCGAATTCATAATCTGTTTGAGCAGGATTCTGCGGTTTTCTTTGGTTACAGCAGGATGCTCCTTATCTGTTAAGGCGGAAAGATCGTAATATCTGATGCCTCGTGGAAGCACGTCTGGGTGCTTTTCCTGCTCCGAGTCTGAGCGCAGATCGGCAATTATCTTTATTCCGTAACGATTTTTCAGCTTTGCAGCGCCTTTTTTCGAAAGCTTTGAGATGTTTCCGCTGCGGTATAAAAGTCCCGGACGGACGCGCCGGCCATCGGCGGTTTTTATTCCGCCGAGATCGCGGAAATTTGATAGTTTTCTTATTTTTTTCCTTATAAATATTGACATGGTTTAAGCTGCCTCCAAGAGGATATGCGCAATGTTCATAAAATATCCGATATTTATCAATAGACTATTTTAATTTTTTATTTAAGTATAACAAAAACATGGTTTTCATCAATTTTTCCTGCGGTCGCGCAGCATACTTATCATTTTTGCAGGAGTTGGCGGGTTGCCGCGGTAAAACGACATCATTTCATAAACTTTGCCGGCTATTATTATACCGACGAAGGCGAGGACAGCAACAAGCACGATTGAAACAATTCCTTCAGCAACCGTTATGATTCCTGTCATTGCACGTCCCGGCGTCACAAGGATTGCAGTGAAAGGAAAATAAATCAGCCACTTTTCGGTTGACACCATGCCGTTAGACTGGCCCGCAAACATAGAAATGAAAAATGACGCAACAACGGCAAGTGTGAAAATTATGTTGGTTGAAGACAGATCCTCAGGCTTTGATGCCATCGAGCCTCCGATAGCGGCAAGCGAACAGTAAAGCAGAAATCCTGTGGCAATCATAATAAGAGCCACCGCGATGCCGCCCGGGGAAAGCATGCCGCCGATTCCGCCGAGCATATCCATGAAAGAGGTTATGTCGGGACTGACTGAATCAAATATGACCGGAAGCGAGGCAAGCGCGAGTTTCAGCCCGCCGATGGCGGCGGCAATCCAGATTGCAATCTGAATGAACGCGGCTGCGGCAGAGGCCAGCACCTTTCCGAGTATCATTGCCGCGGGTTTGACCGAAACAAGGAAATAGTCCATGAGTTTTGAGGTTTTTTCAAGGATTACGTTAGAAGCTGCGCTCTGACCGTAGAGTATGACCAGAAGGTACATAACAAAAATAGTTATATATGATATGGCCATATTGATGTTGTCACGCATCTGGTCGGCCGAGCTTTCGCCAATATATGAGGTATCCTTTATATTTTGTGTCACCGGCGCGGCCAGCCATGCGATATTTTCAGGAGCAATTCCGGAATCTCTTATCAGTTCTGCGCGAAAAGCGGCCGACACATAACTCCCGAAACCCGAAATATCTTTATCGTTCAGCGCCGTGCTGTCCGGCTTCACGATTTCAAGGCTGTATTTTCCGTCGGCTGAGGATACTACGAGCACAAGGTCATATTCGCCACAGGAAGACAGCGCGTTCTCAGCTGAGTCGGACGGCAAATACGTTATTTCGTCAAAAATCCCGGAGCTGCCGGCGGAAAGCCAATCAACGCCCGGAAACATTCCTGTATTGTCAATGACTTTTACGTTCCGGATCAAGGATTCGGTAAGAACCGCGTCCTTTGTATAAGACGAATTGCCGATGACAAAACCGGCGAAGATGCCGGAGAAAATAAGCACGGCTATGATAATTGTCAGCGCAATATAAGACTTTGACCTGAGCTGCCTGCCAAGCGAGAAGCCAAGGACAGTGCGCCAGCCGGTTAAATATCCCTTTTTATTTCTGCTCATATTTCCGCCCCCTTTCCGCTTTTTGCTTCACGGGCTATCTTTATGAGCTGTCCGAGCTTTACGCGGTTCCCGCGGTATATTATGAGAACACCGTAAACCCGGGCGGCAAAAGCGGCAAGCAGTATTATCAAGGCAATCTGAATCAGCCATGAGATGAACAGCGTCCCGAAGCTTATCACTCCGGACGCGAAGCTGACCGGAGCCGCGAAAACCGAGACAAAGGGGAGAAGCGAGCATACCGTCATCAGCCCCCGGCTGCCAACCGCGGACACTATGATAGCTGCCATATATCCGAACAGAGTAAGAATCGCAGTCAGGCTGTTTGCAGAATTTATATCCTCCATGGACGAGCAGGTGGCTCCCGCTATCCCGCTGAGAATTGAAAATGTCAGGTATCCAAGGATTATCGAAATAAACACCACAAGAACAAGCACTATGCCTACGCCCGAGAATGAAAGATTGATTCCGACAGACGAGAGCATATCGGTGGAAATCTGCACGCCTGTTATCTGTTTCAGCACGACCGAGGACACGGCGGCGCCGCTTATAAGGACAAGCATGGACACAATCATAAAGCACATGGTTGCGAGTATTTTTCCGAGTATCAGCGCAAGAGGCTTGACGCTGACCATGAGCAGCTCAACCAGCTTTGACGACTTTTCCTCCGCAATAGAACGTATTATGAAGGATGTCGACGAAATCACAAGCATCATTACAATCAGGGAATAGGCGTATGTCAGCACCATAAAGGTCTCGCCGCCGGGAAGTCCGTCATCTTTTCCAGCATAATCTCCGGCGCTTATCGTACTGACGGAAACAGGAGCCAAAGCGGCCGCAAGCTGCTCGCCGCTGACTCCGAGGGAGCGGCAGCGGGCGGCGGTGAGGGCGCTTGTCACGGCGTCGCTGAGAAGGGACGAGGTGAGATAATTGATTTTTGAGCCGGCGCCATAAAAAACAGTGACGGAATATGAGCCGTAGGCATCTGGTTCTACCAGCACCGCGGCGGAATATGGGTCTTCGTCAAGCTGCTCATAAACAGATTCGGATTCATGCTCGCCGTCAACGATAATAATATCGGCGGAGACGAGTTCGTCCGAAAAGCCGGTTATATCGGATGTTCTGAGCTCAAAGCCGGAGGAGTTCATAACCGTAACCTTTTCGGCATTGAAAGTTTCGGACAGCATGCCGCCCATTTGATTCGATATTAGATAAGTGCAGACCACCGACATAACAAGCATTATGACAAGCATGAAGATAGTCGATTTGCTCTTGAAATACTGGACAAATGTGAACGAGAAGACCTTGCCCGTTCCCGTGAAGTCACTCTTTTTCATGAGTTTCCCCCACTTTCTCAACGAAAATTTCGTGCAGCGACGGCTCGCGCAGGTCAAAACGTATGACAGTTATACCGTTTGCGATAAGAAGTCCGAGCAGCCTGTTCGCCTCATCCTCGCCGCTGACCTTTATATCGTATTCAAATTCTTTTTGATTCCTCAGTGATGCGCCGGATGCTTTTATGTATTCGCTTATATCGCGCTCGGTCTTGAGCGAGAGGTTGACGCGCCCGTAGCTCTTCTTTATATCATTCAGATTCCCCTGAAGAATTGTCTTTGAACGGTCAAGAATTGTTATGTCTGTGCAGAACTCCTCGACTGTCGGCATCTGGTGGCTCGACATTATGAGGTATTTGCCCTTCGCAATCTCGTCCCGGATAATTGACTTAAAAAGGTCTGTGTTGACCGGATCAAGGCCGGATAGAGGCTCGTCAAGAATTATAAGCTCGGGATCGGGCAGAAGAGCTGTCATAAGCTGGATTTTCTGCTGGTTGCCCTTTGAAAGCTGATCCGCTTTCTTTGACGGAAGGGTGATTACTGTCTGCCCCCCATCCTGCATTCCGCCGGACATACCCATAAACGATCTGCGGCGCACAGTTTTTGTGGGATACAGATACTCGTCGACCTCAAGACGTTCCGACCAGTAGCGTATGCGGCGCCGAGCCTCGGCTCTGTCAACGCCGCGGAGTTCGGCAAAATAGATAAGCTGGTCGAGCAGCGTATATTTTGGATAGAGCCCGCGTTCCTCGGCAAGATATCCGACGTTGCATGTTGCGGTGTCAAGAGGGGCGCCGTTCCAGAGCACCTCGCCAGAGTCGCGCGAGAGCATTCCGAGCATCATGCGGATTGCGGTGGTTTTTCCGGCGCCGTTGGTTCCGAGCAGAGCGTAGACTCCCGGCTTTTTCATCTCGAAGCTGAGATTGTCAACAACGGTTTTTGTACCGTATTTCTTTGACAGATTCGATACTGTGAGGCCCATATGTTTGCATCCTTTCGGTTTATGCTATGTTATGGTATAATGAATAAATTATATCATAATGCATAATAAAAATCAAGTTCAAATTTAACCATCGCCAGCGCTGTCGGTATAAAGCAATTCGGGTAGAATAACAGTTGCCGAGCATATCGTTTTCCCCGACGGATCGAACGGCAGAGCAGGATGATTTTTAATTTTATGAAATAACCGGGTCGCCTCTTTCAAGAAGCGCCCGGTATTTTATATCGATTCCGCCAGATTTATTACATCTATGCCCTTTTTCAGGGCGTAGCTCATGGTATATGCGGTGCCGCCTGTGTTTTTGTTGCAGTACGCAACACAGCGCGTACAGCCTTCGACAAGCTTGCGATCCCGCTCGAGCATGCAGTCGCGTGTGTATATATCGCTGATATAGGAAAACCGGTTGCAGGAGGCGAGGATATAGTCGTAGTATTTTTTATCGCGCGGGCTCCAGCCGTGCGTCTGATTCCGGCATGGCAGAATAAGCTCAAGCTCAATGCCGAGCTCGTCGCGCAGGTCGAGAACTTTAAGCGCGGCGAGAGTATCAAAACCGACAGCTCCTCCGGCACGGAATACATGTATTCCTTCGGCAGCAAGACTCTTAATGGTTTTTTCCAGAATATCGTTCAGCTTAACAAGATTCCGGTACGGAATCGAGCGATGGCCGGTAAAGCAGCAGATTTTGTCAATGTCCATGAGTAACCTCTTGCATATATGTTTTTATATGGTAACAGTGTCATTGCTGCAGTTATTGCTGCGGGAATATTCTACCATATTTATACAGAAAATTAAAGAGGTATTCGCGAAAATTTGTTCGTAAACAAAAAAATCGTTCGAGGAAAAATAACATAATTTACCATATTGCTTCCGGGAGAACGCTTTTTTATGCCGTTTGGCGTCCGGATATTCCACACGCGGTCATTTCGCGCAATTGCCCGCCCGGAAACTGCAATTCACGCCCGCGCCGCTTCGACGGGTTTTGAGGTCAGGGGTGTTGTATCATATATGCGTCAACCGGTTAGCGGGAAAAGACGAAAGGTGGAATGAAAAATGCAGGATCAGAAAAAATATTTTCCGCGCGGACAGACTGTCATGGGCGGAGGCGTGCTGACTCATACAGAGAAGAAAATCAACGGCAAGGTGCTGATCAACGAGGGAATCAAAAGTCTGGCATTTGCCGGAGCCGCATATCTTCTCGGCAGCTGCAGGCTGCTTTTCGGCAGTTATCCGCTGGGAATGGCTTTGTTATGTGCCTCGAGCGTGAAAATTCCTTTCATACTTATAGGGCTCTGCGCCTCGGCTTTTTCGGGAGTACCTTACCCGTCGGTTTACATTGGCGTTTATGTGATCGCGGCGCTGCTCAGGATTGTTACGAGAATATTTATTGATACAGCCGGTTCCGGGGAGGCGCCGCCTAACCCTGCCGGTTGGCTGGGATGGATGCGCCAAAGGCTTTTCGGCGAGAGCGTAAGCCTGCGCATGACATCGGCGTCGCTCTGTGCTTTTATAATAAGTCTTTACGCTATAATAACCGGCGGATATAGGTATTATGATCTTTTCGGTGCAATATTCGCGATAGTAATATCTCCCGCTGCCGTTTGGCTGCTATGCGGCTGGTTTGCCGGGGACGGGAAAGAAATCAAAGTCCGCGCAAGGTATCTTGCGGGCGCGGCGGTGCTTATGACGGGGCTTTGCTATTCTGCGCGCGGCTTGAATATTATGGGGATATCGATGGCGGCGTTCGGAGCATTTTTTGCGACTCTCTGGATATGCAGACAGCATGGGATCCTTGCAGGAGCCGCGGCGGGACTTGTTTTAGGGCTTGCTTACGAACCGGTTTACGCGCCTCTCTTCGTACTCGCAGGTATTGCGGAAGGATTGCTTCACGGGTTTTCGCCGACAATAGCTGCAGCCGCTGCTTTCGCTTCCGGTATGATATGGGGGCTTTATATAGACGGAATCGACTCGCTTACCGTGCTGCTTCCCGGAATTCTTCTTGCGGCAGCGGCCTTCTGCGGCGCAGAGAAAGCGGGAGTGATCGGCGGAGCGCGAGCGGCGGTCAGCATACCTACAAAGAAAGAGGAAAAGCTCACGGCCGAGGCGGAGTTGGCAAAGAACCGCTTAAAGTCTGACGAAGAACGCCTCGGCGCCGTTTCGGAAAGCTTCGCGTCGCTGTCAGAGGTGTTTTATAACCTTTCCGACCGTCTTCGCAGGCCGGGAATTATTGATCTGCGGCGTGTTTGCGATAAAATTTTTGATAAAACCTGCACCGGCTGCGCCAAGCGTGATGTTTGCTGGGGACTTGAATACGGTTCAGCGCTCGATATGACGGCTCGTCTTTGCGCGTCGCTGCATGAGAACGGGCGCGCCGGCGCGGACTGCATACCGGAGCAGATAAAAAAAAGATGTCCTAATACAGAATCAATAATAAGCGATATCAACACCGGATGCGCGACTCTGACCGAGGCAGTGCTCAGGAGCGAGAAAATCAGCATATTTGCGCTGGATTATGATGCAGTATCTCGGATTTTGTCTGACACTCTCGAAGAGCAGCGCTCAGACTTCGCCCGTACCGAAGACTGCGAAAATAAAGTATGCGCTGTTTTTGAAAAATACGGTATTACGCCTGATGTACTGTATGTTTACGGAGGCAGGAGAAAATATATCTCGGCACGAGGGATTGACGCGCGGAATATGAAGGCGGATGCCGCGGCGCTGCGGATCGCGCTGGAGGGCGTCACAGGCTGCCGGCTTGAGGATCCGCTCTTTGAGTTTTCCGGCGGCTCGGACACTGGGCGTCTGTCCATGACTCTGACTACAAAGCGTCGTTACAGCGCAGAGCGGGTCTGCCTTACCTCGCCGGCGAACGACGACGATGACGGGGTCTGCGGCGACAGTGCGATAATGTTTGAAAACGGAAGGGATTATTTTTATGCTCTTATCAGCGACGGCATGGGAACAGGAAGCGGTGCCGCTTTCAGCTCGGGTATCTGCTCGCTTTTCCTTGAAAAAATGCTCATGGCCGGCAACAGGACCTCCACCGCCCTGCGCATGCTCAACGGCGTACTGCGCTCGCGCAAAGGGGCGCGCGAGATTGAAAGCTCGGCTACCGTCGACCTGCTTGAAGTCGATCTTCTTACGGGCGAGGCCTCTCTTATCAAAAGCGGCGCCGCGCCGACCTATATCCGGCGCTCAGGAGACGTTTTCCGGCTGCACTCGAATACCGTGCCTATAGGCATATTGACTGCTCTCGACGCGCAGCAGACTAAGCTTGAGGTGAGTTTAGGGGACGTTATCGTTATGGTTAGCGACGGCGTGGTTGACGCCGCAAAAGATGCCGACGGAGGCGAGTGCGGCTGGCTGCCGGACCTGCTCTCACACGAGTGGGAGGACGATCTTAACCGCATGGCAAAAAAAATTATCGGCAGAGCGCAGAGCGTCGGCGCAAGAGACGATTTGTCGGTGATTATTGTAAAAATCGGGGAATACTGATATAAACTATTAACAGTGACAGAGTCCCGCGCGTGGCCACACGCGCGGGACAGCTTGCGGACATAAGTGGAACAGTCGTTTCCGGTAAATAATGCGTCTTTTGCAAAGCATTCCGAACACTCGACCGGCGCAGTCCGCTTTCTCTGCTCTAATGGGTAATTTTGATAAAATTTCCTTCAAGGCTTCTTTTCAATAACCTCGGGATAATTATGTCAAAAATCTGAGCCAGCGCCGCAAAAGCGGCTTCGGCTGTTTTTATTGGCTTTTCATCCTCTTTTTCGCCTCTTCGAGAAGGGCTTCCCTCTCATTCGGAAGGCTTCCGTCAATTACGCCGTCGAGAAGTCCGGCGAGCATTTTTCCTACCTCGCGCCCCGGTTTCATGCCGAGGTTTATCAGATCGTCGCCGCTGACTGTAAGATTTCTGAGCGATAAGCAGCACGCTTTTTTTAATTCGGCTTCAAGCAGGCGCATGGTTTCGTCAAGCTCTGCAAGCCGCGCGGCCTGCAGCTCAGGAATCAGAGCCGAGTTGTCGCCGCGGCGCAGAGCTATAAGACGCCGGGCGTTTTCTTCGCCGAGAGCGGCGAGCAGGCGGCGGATTCCTTTTTCGTTATTCTGTATGATTCTGTGATGTTCTTTCACAAGACGCACGACAATTGAGGCGGCTTCGTTTCCGGCGTGCAGCCGTTTCATGATCGTCTCTGCCATTACCGCGCTTATATCCTGATGCCCGTAGAAATGTCCGCCGGACTCATCCTCCGTGAAGCAGGACGGTTTGCCTATATCGTGGAAAAACAGCGCGAGTTTAACGTATACATCTCCGTCCGCCGCGGCCATGGCCTTGACCGAATGAGTATAAACATCATAATTGTGGAACCTGTTGCGCTGGTCAAAGCCGATCTCGGCGTTTATCTCGGGTATGAATTCTACGATAACATCGGGAAAATCAAGGAGCACACGTTCGGCTCCGGAACCTGTCACAAGCTTGAAAAATTCATCGCGTATGCGTTCGGCTGAGATATTTGCAAGCAGCCCGCGGTTCGCATGCACGCTTTGTGCGGTATCGGCGTCAATCGAAAAATCAAGCGTGGATGAGAAGCGCAGCGCACGCAGAATGCGCAGACCGTCCTCGTGGAATCTCTTGTCCGGATCGCCGACGCAGCGTATTATCCTACGCGCAATATCGTCCTGACCCCCAAAAATGTCCACAAGACCGCGAGTCGGACTGTACGCCATAGCGTTGACCGTGAAATCTCGGCGCGCAAGGTCGTCGGGCAGGCTCCGAGTGAAAAACACCTCGGCGGGGCGGCGGTTGTCTTCGTATTTTCCGTCGATGCGGTAAGTGGTTATCTCATACATTTTTCCGCCGGCAATGACCGAGAGGGTTCCGTGCTTGATGCCGGTATCGAGTGTCCGGTATGACGCAAAGCATTCCTTCATCTGACCGGGATCGGCGGATGTTGCAATATCCCAGTCATGCGGCGCCGCTCCCCGCAGAATGTCACGCACACAGCCGCCCACAAAGTATGCCTCGTGTCCGTTCGATTCAAGAATTTCGACGATTCTCAGCGCGTCCTGCGGTATAATGCTAAAATCCATGCTTGTTTGCCTCCCTTCATCGCTATTGGATATATTTGCAGCCGGCTAATATTATAATAAATTATATTTTACTTTTCGAGAAACGATGTTTCGTCGGTAAGCAAGGGCGGCGCTCTTTGTTTTTGTTCTTTTGAATAGAGGATTGCCCCATCCGGGAAGAATGAGACAATCCCCTTGCTGTTTTATATTTCGGAAAGCGCCGCGACCGTCTTTAGCAGGCGTTCGTTGCTCCTGAATCTGAAATCATACATCTTTTTCTGCTGAGGAGTGAGCTTTGCGATTGCCTCGGCGTCCTCAACGCCGGTTTTGCGGTATCTGCGGTAGAGGGAATCGACATTGATGGCGTCCCACATATCCATTGAGGTGACGACGCCGTCCTGTACGCAGATGCACTTGTTGAACGTTCCGGATGCTATAAGATCTACAGAAAGCTCGCCCATCTGGGAAGCAATAAGGCGGTCGTATACAGTCGGGCTGCCGCCTCTGGCAACGTGAGCGAAGCGCGCAAACTTGGTTTCTATATATTCGCCTTTGAAATTTATGTCGCCGGTTTCAGCGTAGTACTTTGCAAATTCCTCTTTTGATTTGCGCTGGAGTATTGTGCGGAACTGCTCGCCGAAGGAGCTTATGTAATTTTCATCAGCTATCATTGCAAGATCCGATTCGCTGATTTTGCCGGCTCTGTAACTTTCAACAGCAGCGGCGACGGCGGATTTCTTTTTCTCGTCGGTAAGAGTCGTGTCGACAGCGCCTTCTGCGACAACCACAAGAAAGCTGCGCTTGCCGCGCTTGCGGGCTTCAATCATTTTATCAATGACCTTGTCCACGTTGAAAGCATCGGGAGCCTCGGGAACTGCGACGGCTGAAGCGCCGACGGCTATTGCTGTGATCAGCGCAATCTGTCCGCAGGCGCGCCCCATGACCTCGATGACATTGCATCTCTTATGTGAGTTGCAGGTATCGCGCAGAGCGTCGGCCATCTGGATTGTGTTGCGCAGGGCCGTGTCGAAACCGAGCGTATATTCGGTTGACGTGATGTCATTGTCTATGGTGCAGGGGATCCCGATGCAGGGTATGTCGCTGTACTTGAGAAGATCAAGCCCGCCGCGGAAGCTGCCGTCGCCGCCGGCGATGACAAGCGCACCGATTCCTTCGTCTTTCATGTTTTTGGCTGCAATTCTAACCACACTTTCCTGGCGGAATTCGTCAAATCTTGCGGAGTTGAGTATAGTTCCGCCGCGGCTTATTATGTCCTCGACGTCCTCTGCGCGCAAAACACGGTAATCACCGGGGCGCTTGTGAGTCATGCCGTAGTAACCGTCCATGATTCCGACTACTTCTATATTGTATTTTCTTGCGGCAAGAACGACCGCACGCACAGTGGCGTTCATGGCCTGGCAATCCCCGCCGCTTGTAATTATCGCAATTCTTTTTACTTCTGACATATGTAAACCTCCTGTCGGCCTTTATGGCCGAAACAAAACATTCAAATTTAATTATATAATAAATCAAGGGGTTCTGTCAACATAAAAAGACACTAATTTTTAAACAAAAAAAGTTAAATTTTATAGCGGCTATTGAATAAGAATAAATTGTGTGTTATAATTATTTAGATATATTGACCGTATAATCGCCGCGTAAGATGCGCCGAGAATCTGACGCGGGAAGCTTATTATACCTATACCGTGGAGGCAAATATTGAATACCGAAATAAGGCTGCGTTCGGGCGCCGCCATAAACGAGATCCGGAAAAAAGACGCTGAGTCGCGGGGATACCTTACCCGGAGCATTCTCAGACAGATGCATCTTATGCCCGGCAGCGATCCGGTCGCATACGGTGCGAACGAGGACGGAAGCATAGTTTATTATTACGACCCTTCCACAGTGGTTGAGGCTCCGCCCGAACTCTGGTATTTTCCCGAGTCAAAGGCCGAGCAAATGACGCTTGAAAGCGGGAATGTGATTGTCAGGATGAGTGTAAAACACGCTGCATCCTGTGGTTATTATACAAAAGAGCGGCTCGCTCAGATGCATTATGAGGTGATCGAGGAGCCGGTCGCGTACACTTACAAGAACGACAAAACGCTGGTTTATTTCTTTGACAAGAAAACCGCGATCCGTCAGCCGCTTATGTGCGCCAAGTGCGGAAAGTCTGTCAGATACCGCAAGAAGCTTTGCGAAAGCTGTTACAACGAGGAGATGGCTGCGCGACGCGCCGAGGGAGAGGAGCACCGTAACGCGGAGTATAATATGGAGCGCTCCCGCGTGCTTTTCTTTGATCTTGAGCTGACCGGTTTCTACGACCGCGACGAAATTATATCAATTTCGATTGTGAACGGGCTCGGAGAGCTTGTACTCAATACGCTCGTAAAACCCGTGCACACCAAGAAATGGAAAAAGACAGAAAAAATCCATGGAATCACACCGGAAATGACCGATGATGCACCAACGCTTGAGGAGCTGACGCCGCGTATAAAGCAGATTTTCGCCGATGCGGATATCCTCATAGCTTATGGCGTTTCAACGGATTACAGTCATATAAAGTACATCTATTCCGCCGAAGAGGAGAGAGAGGCGCTGCGGCGCAAGATACGCTGCTGCGCGAACGAGTTTGTAAGATACACGCATGAATGCCGGCCGGATATTCAGCATGCCAGCCTTACCGACGCCATGGAATGCTTTGGAATAGACTGGGACGGCACGGCGCATACGTCCATCGCGGATACATACGCCGGCCGCT
>CAZMZJ010000010.1:0-14797 GCA_964570825.1 uncultured Lachnospiraceae bacterium
CCCGTGCCGGTGCCTCCTCCCATGCCCGCGGTCACGAACACCATATCGGCGCCTGACAGCAGCATTTTTATATCCTCAAGAGACTCTTCGGCAGCCCGGCAGCCAATTTCCGGATTTGCTCCGGCGCCAAAACCTTTTGTGATTTTTTCTCCGATAACAAGTTGGTTCGGAGCATCAGATTTGCGGAGCGCCTGCCTGTCCGTATTTATCGAAACGAACTGGACGCCCCGGATATTAGTGGTAATCATGCGGTTTACGGCATTGTTGCCGCCGCCTCCCACGCCAATGACCTTGATATTAACACCGCTTTCAAGGCTGTCGTCATGTTCGAATGTCATCTTGTGCATTCCTCCTGTTTATTTCATTTCCGTGCTGTTTTTTAACTGATTGTTCCCGCCATATTTACTTCAGATTACTATATATGATAATATATTTTTACTTTTTTTGCAATATGTTTTGGTAAAATTCTTCTCAACAATGCACAATTCAATCACCAACAGCCAATATTACGATATATTTTTTATTCTGTGATGTGCCTCATAAGACATCATCCACAAAGTATTGTTATTATTTATATAGGTGGATACAAAATATAGTGACGATAATCTGCTTATATAAGAAAAATACGGCTTACTGCTTCAAGTAAGCCGTATTTATTATTTGAATCTTATTGTCGCCTTTGCCGGGTCTGACACATCAAGAATAGCAGATTCCGCCGTTTCCAGCACCTTGTCATTTGACATTTGTGACGCAAGTCGCAGCTTTGACGCAACATCCTTATATGTTCCGATGATTATTGTAAATTTACTGTAAGTTATCTCAATATCATACCTGCTTTCAGCTTTGATTGAACTTACTTCCCCGAACATGCCTGAATCGTAAATATCTTTTATCAGCTGCTGTACAAATTCCGATTCTGCATCATAATATGCTAAATAATCCCCTAATAAGGCGGTTTTTATTTTGGGAAGTGATATAAATATCAGTTTCCCTGATTGGTATGCCGCAGAATTCGACTCTTTGCCAAGAATTCTGAACCTATCCGACATTGCATAATATTCTCCGGCAATCAGCGTATAATAAGCAGCCTTGTCGGACCTTACCGATATGGTTATTTTGCCAAATAATCCTGAACGGATTTTTACTTCGGATATATACGAAAGCTTTTGAAGTATTGCTTTTTCGCAAATGCTTTTTTTTATTTTGCTCACATTGTCGCCGCACCTTATTCCCGATACGCTCACTATTTCATCCGCCGTATAAGGTGAACTTCCCAGAACTTCGATTTTTTTTACCTTCATAAAAGATCCGGCAAGCACACATATTCCCCATATGACCAGCATCAGCAGTGCAGCGGAAATAATAGCCAAAATCCGCTTGCTTTCTTTTCTGTGAATACCGGGTTGCCGCATTTGAATTTTGTTCCCGTTCCCGGAATTTTTTATCCTGTTGTTTTCAGAATCCATTTTGCAAGTCCTTTTATAATATATTATGCCGACGGGTATTTACGTCATCTTTTCACCGATTCTGATTTTTTTTGCAAGCAGTTTTTGTATCTCGGCATATATCAGCTTATTTGCGTCCTTGTCGGAAAATTTTTCAATATTCTGTTCAAGATTCCTGCATTTTTCAGGATCGGCAAGCAATCCGAGCACTGTTTTTGAATACTTCATATTTTCCTGCATCTCTCTTTCTTCAAGCAACACTGCCGCTCCAGCGTCTGCCAGCACCTTTGCATTCTTATACTGGTGATTGTCCGCCACATTCGGCGACGGAATCAGTACCGCTGCTTTTTTCATCAATGAAAGCTCGGATATAGTGATAGCCCCGGCCCTTGATATCACCACATCAGCCGCCGTCATGCGCAGCGGCATATCATGAATGTAATCGCAGAGAGCTACATTCGGTGCTTTGTCAAGTCCGGCGGACCTGAATTTTGCTGACATTTCTTCAAAATACCTGACACCGGCCGCATGCATGTAAAATATTTCGGGATGATTTTTCACGCATTCGGACATAAGCTCAAGCGCCCCGGCATTCATTCGCTCCGCTCCGAGACTTCCACCGACAGACATCACAAAATATTTGTATTTATCAAGATTAAGTTTTTCTCTTGCACTCTGCCGTGTAATGCTTCCGAATCCGCTCCTTATCGGGTTGCCGACTCTTATAATTTTTTCGCTGGGACATTTCAGAAGCTTCCGTGTTTCCTCAAAGTTTATCAATATCCGGTCAACCTTATTTTGCAGTTTTCTTACCGCAAGCCCCGGAAGCGCGTTTGACTCATGCACCATGGTTGGTATTCCGAGCTTAGCTGCAGCCTTCAGCGTCGGCCATGAGGCATATCCGCCTGTGCCTATTACTATATCAGGCTTAAATTCTCTAACGAGTTTCTCTGCGCGGCGCGGCGCCGTAAGAATATACCATGCAGTTATCAAATTCCTGGGGGACAACGAGCGCCGTATCCCCTGAATTTCTACAAAATACAATTTATATCCGGCACGTGGAACAAGATCCGACTCCTTGCCGTGTTTTGTTCCGACAAACGCTATTTCTGCATTTGGATCATTCAGCTTTATAGTATTAGCGATTGCAATAGCGGGATTGATATGTCCCCCCGTGCCTCCGCCTGTCATTAAAACTCTCATCTTACCATCTAACCTTCTAATCCTCTAACGCTCCATGCTATTTCAATTTTACCTGTCTTTAGCTATCTTTTCTGTATGCTGAAACGCGATATCGACAGTATTATTCCCATTTCAAATATTTGTACCGCAAGAGATGTTCCGCCAGAGCTGAAAAACGGCAGTGAAACACCCGTGTTCGGCATGGAATTAGTTACAACCGCGATATTCATAATCACCTGAAGAGCCAGCTTGAAAGTTAAACCATAAACTGCAAGCGACGAAAACTTATCCGGCGCCTTAGCCGCAATCTTGAATCCTCTCCAGACAAGCAGCGCAAATAGCGACACAATCATCAGCGCCCCGAAGAAGCCCAGCTCCTCGCATATTATTGTAAAGATAAAGTCGTTCTGAGGTTCAGCGACGTAACCGTATTTCTGCTGGCTGTTGCCGAGTCCCCTTCCGAAGAGCCCACCCGATCCGATAGCGAAAAGGCCCTGCCATGTTTGCCACGCTGAACCGAGCGGATCTGCTTCCTCAAGATGCAGCCATGTGCTGACGCGCTCCTGAGCGTAATCCGAAACCAGAATAAGAAGACATCCAGCCGCGGCAATTCCGGCTATTATTAAAATTATGTAGCGCAGCCGAGTTCCGCCCATGAACATAACCGCAATTCCTATCATTCCGATAATCATGAGGCCCGATATATGTTTTTCAAGCGCTACGAGGATGCATATGAAGCCAAAAATCATCGCCGGCGCAATTACCCCGTATCGGAAGCTCCCTCCGAATTTCTGGTCCGATGTAATCTGCTTTTCATATTTGCTCATAAATAGCGCCAGCGCAAGAACCACCGCCATTTTGGCAACCTCTGACGGCTGCAGAGTCATCGGCCCTATTACAATCCACCTCTGTGCGCCGCCGCCCTCGCGGCCTATGAGCAGAACGAGGAGCAGCAACACAACAGAGCCGGCATAGGAGCAGACTCCGAAAAGGCGCCAGAACCAGGGACGTGCAAAAATAATGAAAGGCAGCGTTCCGACAATGCTTATGAATGCGTAAAGAATATACCGCCAAAGGAAATATGTGCTGTTTCCGTAGTATGTTTCAGCGTAAACCGAACTCGCGCTGTATGACATGACGGCTCCGAAAGCGATCAGAATCATCACAAGGAGCATGAACCACATATCAATGCTTCCCCGCACCATTGTACCGGGGCTTTCGGCTGGAGCCGGAGTCAGTGTGCTGCGGAAAATTGCATCGTTCTTTTCCAGGTTTTCAAGACGCTTTTTACTCAGCTTCCGGATTATCCGGCGGACTGCAGGCAGACTGCCGCCTTTATTCTGTTCTTTTCCGTCAGCCATTCCGGATCCTCCCGATTGCATATTAAAAATAACAGCATACGCACTTTATATTCCGAACAGCGCGAACCATGCGGCCGCGCAAAAAATCAGTGTTAAAAATGAAAAGACGAAAACAATTTTATTTTCGCTCCAGCCGCACTTTTCAAAGTGATGATGAATCGGAGCCATCTTGAACAGACGCTTGCCGTGTGTCAGCTTGAAATACGACACCTGAAGCATAACAGATAAAGTCTCAACAATGCAGACAAATCCTGCGATTAAAATAATCAGAGGCTCGTCTATCATAAAAGCCATACCGACTATCATCCCGCCGAAAAAAAGCGACCCGGTGTCCCCCATGAATACCTTAGCAGGATGAAAATTGTACACCAGAAATCCCACAGAGGCGCCAATTAAGGCGGCCGAGGCAAGCTCAAGTGCCCGGTAATCATACATAAAGGCGACTAGCGCGAAGAACGACCCGATGACAAATATTACGCTTGATAGCAGTCCGTCTACTCCGTCCGTGAGGTTTGAAGCGTTTACGACGCCGGTTATGATAATGACCGCAAAAATATAATAGAAATCTCCGAGCTGCCAGACAATGTTCGTAAACGGTATATGAAGCGCCGTGCTGATATTTCCGGTTATGACCATTATATACACATATGCTCCTGCAGCAATAAGCTGCAGAAAAAATTTCTGATATGCTTTAAGACCCTCGTTCTTCTTTTTAACAAGTTTGCAGTAGTCGTCCACGAATCCTATTATTCCGTTAAAAACGGCAAGGCAAAGTGTCAGCGCGAGTGGTATCAGTTCTGCTGTGTCACCGCGGAACGCGGAATATACGGCAATAACGGCTATTACAATGAGTATTGACAGTATAAAGCACAAGCCTCCCATAGTCGGAGTTCCCTGCTTGTTCATATGCCATCGGGGGCCTATCTCAAGAATTCGCTGACCTACCTTGTGACTGATAAGTATGGGTATTACAAAATGAGAAACAATGACGGTAACTGTAAAAACCGCGGCTGCGGCAATAAGAAATTCAATCAGCATCAGGTTGTTCATGTAGATATGCCCTTTCAGTTTGGTGCAAAGCAAGATCGTCGCGCTACGAACGCAATAATCTGCTTTGCTGCTTGAAGCTATGTGTCAAACGCACTCCGAACCTTTATATATTTCTCCGAGACTACCTATTACACGCTCGGCCCTGATAGCTCTGCTGGCTTTCACAAGCAGCACATCGCCGGGCTTGAGCGCCCCGGCAAGCTCGGCCGCGGTTGCCATATATGTGTTGTCATCGAGGTTTACGATAATATTATCCTCGTTCATGCCTGCGGACACGGCTCCGGCAGCAATATGCCGTGAAAGACTACCGATTGTGAAAAGCTTATCTACACCGCACTCCGCGGCGTATGCCCCTACCGAGCGGTGATACATCTCTGTATTCATGCCAAGCTCGCGCATATCCCCGAGCAGGGCAACGGCGCGGCTCCCTCGGCTTCTCTTAAGTCCGCACAGCACATCGATAGCGGCTCTCATAGATTCGGGGCTTGCATTATAACAGTCCTCAATCACGGTGATATTACCGAGGTTGTATATTTTCTGCCTCATGTCGGCGCTGTGGTATTTCATCAGCCCGCGACATATTTCCTCTTCGTCCATCCCCATGACTTCTCCGACCGCCCATGCGAAAAGCGCGGCGTAAACATTATGATTCCCCAGCGCCGGTATCCTTATGTCATATATTATCTTCACCCCGGCGGCCATGTCAAAGACAGTTTCCTTGTCGTACTGTCGAATGTTTTGAGCCACATAATCGGCGTTTCCATTCCGCAGAGCCACGTAAATTGTCTTCTCGGGTTTTTGAGGATAATTCAGCATCATCGGTTCGTCGCCGTTTAGTATCAGCACCCCGTCAGATTTCAGCCCCGCAAGAATTTCAAATTTCGCCTTGCATATATTCTCTCTTGAGCCGAGCATTTCCATGTGTGCCGTTCCAATATTTGTAATGACGGCGATATCCGGCTGCGCGGCAAGAGACATTTCCTCTATTTCATGGAAACCGCTCATAGCCATTTCAAGCACCGAAACTTCCGTGCCGTCAGGCGTTTCGGCAAGTGTCAGCGGCATCCCGATAAGACTGTTATAGTTACCTTTCGTTTTATGTGTGTTGTACTTTTCCGCCAGCACTGTTGATATGAATTCCTTTGTGGTCGTCTTTCCGACACTTCCGGTTATTCCGACTCTTAAGCAATTGACTCTATTGCGGTATCCCTTTGCTATGTCTATTAAAGCCCGCTGGCTGTCCGGCACTATAACCGCACAGACCTGCTCCGGCAATACGGAATCATACCTTTCAGCTATCACTGCACTGCATCCCGAACGAGCCGCAAGCGGGATATAATCATGCCCGTCTGTTCTCTCTCCGCGCAGCGCGACAAACATAATACCCGGCCCAGCCTCTCTTGAGTCTGTGCAGATACCTTCGATTTCGACTTCTCCCGAACCTGTCAGAAATCCTCCGGTAAATACGGATATTTCGGCCATGTTTAGCTTTCCGGCGCCCAATCTGATAATCATAAAAGCCTCTTGTTTGAATTATTGTTGCATAATTATTAATTTAATATCGTCGGTATTCATTTTATATAAGTAAAAATAAATCAATTATACCTGTTTCTCACGGCATCAAGCACAATGGTTTTTTCGTTAAACGGAAATCTTCCGTTTCGGTTGATTTCATAGGTTTCATGGCCTTTTCCTGCGAGTAATATTATATCACCTTTTTTTGCGTTGGCAATAGTATTCTCTATAGCTTTTCTACGGTCTGCGATAACAATGTAATTGCTTCTTCCGGCGACTCCTTTGAGAATGTCGACAATTATCATTCCCGGATCTTCGCTCCGGCTGTTGTCTGAAGTTATAACCGCGAAATCCGCAAGCCTTGTGCAAATTTCACCCATCACGGGTCTTTTGGTCTTATCACGGTCGCCTCCGCATCCGAAAAGAATCACGATTCTCTGCCCTTCTTTTCTGAATCCCCTAACTGAGACAAGAAGATTTTCAATAGCGTCAGGCGTATGCGCGTAATCGATAAACACCGAAAAGTCGGCTTCATATCCGAGCTTAATCTTTTCAAGCCGCCCGTTTATGCCGTTGATACTTGCAATCGCGTCCGCCACCGTAACCGGCTTTATTCCAAGCTCAACAGCGCACGCTGCGGCTTCAAGCGTATTCATAACGCTGAATTTACCCGGTATCTGGGTTTTGACTCTGAACACTGCACTCGGGGATGTAAGTTTATATGTCACGCCGTCCGTGCCGCAGTCATATATTTCGGAAGCGTTGTAATCGGCGTCTTTTCCGGATGCCGAACACAAAACAATTTTCCCGGCACACGCCCCGGCTATATCATTATAATAATCCGAATCCTTATTTATTACAGCGATGCGGCACATAGGAAACAGTTTCTGTTTTGCGCGAAGGTAGTTTTCCATCGTCCCGTGAAAATCGAGATGTTCAGGCGTAAGGTTTGTGAAGACTCCGGCCTCAAAGCGAAGAGAAGCCAGCTTGTCGAGCTGCAGAGCATGAGAGGTCGCTTCAATGAAAACATATTCAATATTATCCTTTGCCATTTCCGAAAGCAGATAAAAAAGCTGTTCGGGATCCGGCGTCGTCATATTGGCAAGCTTATCCCTGTTTTCAGAAAACAGCCGCCTGTTTCCGGACAGGCAGCTGACTGTTCCTATAAGACCGCATCTGTACATAGCAGCCTCGAATATTGCTTTCAGCATATAAGTGACTGATGTTTTCCCGTTCGTTCCCGTAACAGCAACAAGTTTCATTTTCCGGGAGGGGAGACCGTACCAGGCGTCCAACAGGCAGGCAAGCGACTGTCTTGTTCCCGGTACGGTAATGATTACAGCGGACGAATCCGGATCTGATCCGCACAGCGCGCCCTCCTCTGCAACAATCGCCGAAGCACCCGCGCCAAGCGCTTCGCGGATATATGAATGACCGTCGTGATGAAGCCCGCGTATGGCTACGTAAAGGCATCCAAGACAAGCCTCGCGCGAGTCTGAGACTATTTTTTTAATATCAATAGTCCCCTTGTATTCCGGGCAGGCTATTCCTGCCATTTTGCATAATAAGCTGAGTTCCATACCGCCCTCCGAGATATTTTGTTTTTCAACATCTCCCGGCTTACGGCTTCTTTGTTTTTATTCACTCATTATTATTCGTCGTCTTTTTCATCAAGATATCTGAATGTGACTGTAACTACAGTTCCTTCTGAAACAACCGTCCCTGCCGCCGGCGACTGTGACACGACGACAGCTCCCGTCCCGCTCAGATAATTTCTTGTTCCTTCAATTTTAATATTGAGCCCGGCATTAATGATAATACTGTTTGCGGCAGCCGCTGTGCGGCCGGCGACGCTCGGAACAGTTATCGTTTTAACTGGCACATCCTTGCTCGTATAAAGAATCACCTTGCCGCTCGACTGTTCCATTGACGTTCCAGCCGCCGGCGACTGACGGACTACATAGTTACCGTCTCCACGTATTTCAATATTTATGTCAAGTCCTTCTGCATAATTTTTGGCGAGAGCCGTACTCCAGTAAACGAAGTTTGGAACGCTTACCGCCATGTTGGCAAGCTCCTTCTCTGTGTACACCGCCTCAACTCCGAGATATGGAAGAATTTCTTCCATAACATTGCCGACATAAGGCGCAGCTACCGTGCTGCCGTAGAGAGAGCCTATCGACGGCTCGTCAACAATAATTATAACAGCATACTGTGGGTCGTCGGCAGGGGCGTAAGCCACGCATGAACCGATGCGCAGCTCTTTGTTGTCGCCGACTTTTTCAGAGGTACCTGTCTTTGCCGCCACTCGATAGCCCGCGACATAAGCGTTTTTTGCTCCTCCGTCTCCAGACACACCCTCTTCAAGTATTTTTGATATAGTTGCGCAGACGTCGCTGCTCACAATCTGCCTTTTTACGGTATTGGTAAACTGGTAAACGATGTTGCCGTCCTTGTCAACTATTTTGTCAACCACATGCGGCGTTACAAGATAACCGCCGTTAGCTATCGACGCTATAGCGGTAATCTGCTGTATTGCAGTTATCTTGAAGTTCTGTCCGAACGAGGAAACTGCAAGGTCTATGTCGCTGAATGACGACTTTTGATAAAATATGCTTGCGCTCTCCCCCGGAAGATCTATACCGGTTTTTTCAAGATAGCCGAATTGTTTGACATAATTGTAGAATTTTGAGGTTCCTATTCTCGCGCCGAGTGTCATCATTACAACGTTGCAGGACTGCTGCAAACCTCCGGCAAGCGTCAGCCTCCCGTGGCCCGTCACTTTATGGCAGTGAATTGTTGTCCCAAGCACGTTAAGAGCGCCCGAACAGTAAAATGATTCGGTAAGGTTGACCAGTTTTTCCTCAAGCGCCATCGCAACCGTCATGATTTTGAAGGTTGAACCCGGCATATATATCTCTGTGATTGTTTTATTAGACCATGTCGTCAGCAAAAGCTCCTTTTTGAGCGCAGCGTATTCGTCGCTGCCCTCCGCATATCCGCTTTGCTGAAGTTTTTTAAGCGAGTAATCATTGAGAGTCCACGGATCGTTAAGGTCAAAGCTCGGAGCTACCGCCATTGCTAAAATTGCACCGGTGTTAACATCCATCACGATTCCGCACACTCTGTTGTTCGCGCCCGATTCGACAAGCGTTGTTTCAAGCTGCTCCTCAAGCACTCCCTGCACATATGAATCTATTGTCGTTATTAAGTTGTCGCCATCCTTAGCAGGCACATAGCTTTCGTATTCATACGGCATCTCGTTGCCGTGCGAGTCGCGCGCGGTTATGTATTTGCCCGATGTTCCGGCAAGCTGTTCGTTATATTCAAGCTCAAGGCCGTAAAGGCCGCTGCCGTCGCTGCTTGTAAAACCAATCACATGGGCCGCAAGGGTTGACTGCGGATAATATCTTGTGCTCGTGGCTTCGGCGTATATCTGGTCATTATACTTGTTGATATCAATGAATTTTCTAATTTTTTCGGTTGTAGCTTCGTCCACGTTGCGAGCGATTGTTCTGTCAAGATATTTCGTGTACCCCGCCTGTTTTATCACGTCGTCATACGTGACATTGTAATCCTTGCCGAGTATTTCCGATAGCCCGCGCGCAATATTGTCCGCGGTAGTACCACTCGCAAGTCCGTTTTTGCTGTCAAAGCTAGCAATTCCGCGCGGCGAGATAAAAATGCGGTATGTTGTTATATTTGTAGCCAGCAAAACACCGTTTGAGTCATAAATATTACCCCGCTTCGCGTTAATTACCGATTCCGTGGTAAGCTGGTCTATAACCTTGGACTGGTACCTGTCAAAGTCAACTGTCTGAATAAACAGCACCCTGAGAAGCAAAATAACAAACAAAACCATAATAAGGAGTCCGACGACCGTCGATCTTCTAACGGCGCCGGTGGATATCGAATCCGATCTCAATTCTCTCTCCTCGCTTTCGCATGCCGACATTCGATATGCGGTCCGGAATCATGTCCTGTCCTTTTATTATATTATTGCTTTCCGGAGTTTATGAAAAGCATGCTCAATCCGGAAAACCGAGCGCACTTAAAAGGGTCGACAATCCGAGATCTATTCCTTTATCGTTATCGTCGCCCGTATCGTAAATTACCACTTTATCCTCAGCACCGCCGCCTATATATTTTGCTGCGGCATACTCTCGGTCAACCATTCCGAGCTTCGTCCGGGCGACCATTTCAATATATTTAAGGTCGTTTTTGATTTCGATTTTCTGCTCAAGCTCATATTTGTAGCTGGTAAGTTCGCTCAGCTGATTTTTCATTGACAAAAGTTCCATTGAAGCTTTTGAGGTAATCACTGTCCCCGCAACAATAAGAAGCAGCGCGAATGACACAGTGAATATCATAAGCATTGTCGATAACGGAATTTTCCGCTTATTTCCTTCAGCTCTTAATTCCCTCTTATCAACAGCAAGCCATTCCTCGGCTGTTTTTATTGTTTTATTTACAATATTGTTGTTCTTGGTAATGACCTGAAGGCTTTTTACAATAATGTCAGCCTTGCCGGCGGGCGCCTCGCTATGAATTTTCTTTACAGCCGCCTCATTCTCCCGCCCGTTTCTTAAGCTTTCCGGCAAAACGCCGACAGCTCTTCCCGGTCCTTGCATTTTTACCGTTTTACAAGGTTCCGCCGCATAAGAAGCCGCTTTATTACCGCTTTCCGCGCCCTGCTCGCGCAGGCTGTTGAGTCTGCGGCGTGCATTAAAATATTTTTTGAACTCTTCCGGTGTCATGCATCTCTGGCGGTTTGCAGAATAAGAAACGATATTATTGATATTACCAGTGCTGCTGTTCATTGATTTTCACTCTTCCTTTCCCTGCCGGGTCGGGTAATTGATTTGTTTTTATACGTTATGCATTCCATATATGCCGTTTTACAGGCACCCGGTTATCCGTTTATAATTTTTCCGCTGCTCTGAGCTTTGCGCTTCTTGCTCTTGGGTTTTCCTCAAGCTCGGCGTCAGACGGCAGAATGGGTTTATGCGTAATAATTTTTATTTCCTGAGTTTTTCCGCATACGCATACCGGAAAGTCCCGCGGGCATGTGCAGCCCGATGCCAAAGACGCGAAGGTCTGCTTCACAATTCTATCCTCGAGTGAATGAAATGTTATCACGGCAATCCGCCCGCCTTTTTTCATCAGCTTCGCCGCCGATTCTATTGCCGGGCTTATGACGTCAAGTTCTTTATTTACTTCAATGCGTATCGCCTGAAAGCTTCGCTTCGCCGGATGATGTCCGCCTTCCCGCGCCGCGGCCGGTATTGCTGACACGATAATGTCCGAGAGTTCTGCTGTTGTTACAATTTTTTTCTTTTCTCTCGCCCTTATTATCGCTCCGGCAATTCTCGGTGCGAATCTTTCCTCACCGTATTCGTATATAATCCTTTTTATTTCCTGTTCCGTGTAATCATTCACAACTGTGAACGCTGAAAGACTGTTTCTTTTATCCATCCTCATGTCGAGAGGTGCGTCGCTGCTGTATGAAAAACCGCGTTCGGGGTTGTCAAGCTGATATGACGACACTCCGAGATCCATCAGAACGCCGTCGATTTTTGAAATACCCAGCGAGCCGCAAATCGATGCGATGTTTCTAAAATTATCCCGAATCAGCGTCACTCTGTCACCGAATTCGGACAATTTTCTGCCGGCGGCTGCGATCGCTGCCTCATCCTGATCTATTGCTATAAGCCGCCCTGTCGCGAGCCTTGACGCAATACCGTATGAATGTCCCCCGCCGCCCGTCGTGCCGTCTATATATATACCGTCCGGCTTTATGGCAAGGGCTTCCATGCACTCTTCGAACATGACCGGCTTATGCGAAAATTCCGTTTCGCCCATTCTACAGTCCCAGAAGCTCGAGTGCTTCTCTGATTCCGTCGATATTTTCGTTTGCTATCTTAGCAGTGTAATTTTCTTCAGACCAGATTTCACCGTAATCTCCGCATCCGATGATGACGGCGTTTTTATTGATTCCAGCGTGTTCGACAAGCTGCTGAGGCAAAAGTATTCTTCCCTGCGCGTCGGGTGTTACGTCAGCCGCCGTTCGGTAGAGGTAACGGAGGGTGTCTTCGGAAGTTTTGCGCGGTACAGATTTAAGCGGCGCTATGAAATCTTCCCACGCCTTCAACGAATAAAAGCATAGAAATCCACCGCGTATGCTCCGCGTGACCATAAAGGGCGCGCCAAGCTCCTCGCGGTACTTTGCGGGGATAAATATTCTGTTCTTCGCGTCGAGCACATGCCTGTATTCGCCTGACAGCATATCTTATCCTCTCTCAACTTTCAAAACAGTCTAAACACTTTTAACTACTTCTAACCACTGTGATGCTATTATACTATATATTTTCCGCTTTTTCAAGTGGTTTGTTAACTTTTTTAAACATTTTTTATATAAAAAACAGGGCGCGGCTGATTTTGCCGCGTCCCATATTTTAATGTTCGAATATACATTGAAAATATCGATTGTCATCTTATGCATCTAATTGTTATTGTTTATAAAACCGCCCCTGCATCGAGCCGTCAGCGAACAGTTTTTTGTCTATATCATTTACGACTGTCGTCTTTTTAAGGCTCCATAAAGGAGCCACAAGATTATTCTCGGCGCCGTCGCCAGTAAGTCTTCCGATAACAACGTCGGGCGGAAGAACCTCAAGCGTTCGTGTCACAAGATTTATATAACGAGCACGTTCAAGCGGTATATATTTACCGTCGTGATACATTTTTTCCAATTCGGTTCCCTTCAGCACATGCAGCAGATGAATCTTAACCTGCTCCGGATGAAGTCTTGCAACCTCGCGCGCGGTTGCCTCCATCATCGAATCATCTTCTCCCGGCAGTCCCAAAATCAAATGCAGGCAGATGTTTATTCTGCCGCCCGCATTCCGAAGCTGTTTGTAGCCGCGGAGAAAATCCAAATAATTATGCCCGCGGTTGATAAGTTCCGCTGTGATGTCATGTATTGTCTGAAGCCCCAGTTCAACCGTAAGAACAGTTCTCTCCGAAAGCTCAGCAAGATATTTTACCGTATCGTCCGGAAGACAGTCTGCACGCGTCGCAATGTTAAGCCCCACAACTCCCGGCTGAGCAAGAGCCTCCTCATATTTTTCCCGAAGTACGGATAGAGGAGCGTATGTGTTGGTATGCGCCTGAAAATAAGGTATGCAAAAAGACGTATCCCATTTTTGCCCGAGCTTCTCACGCTCCGCACGAATCTGTTCCGCAATGCCAAGTGACGAAGACTCGGCAAAGTCGCCCGACCCACGTCCGGAGCAATATATGCATCCTCCTGTACCGCATGTCCCGTCGATATTGGGGCAGGTAAAGCCCGCGTCAATCGGCAGCTTTGCGCATTTTTTCCCGAATGTCCGCCTCAAGTAGTATTCATAGGTGTAATATCTCTTGTTTGAATCACTGAACGGAAAAGGGTTGCTTTCTCTCTGCGTAACTTTGCTCATTTGTGATACGTCTTTTTAATTATTAGCCGATCAATTTTTCAATTGCTGCCAGCTTCACGCACACGCTGAATACATGCATTGCAATCAGCAGTTCCTCATCGGACGGGTATGTAGGCGCAATTCTGATATGGCTGTCGTGTTCATCCTTGCCGTAAGGATACGCGGCGCCCGCCGGGGTCATCACGACGCCGGCTTCATAAGCAAGCTGATATGCACGCTTCGCGCAGCCGTCCATCAGATACATGCTGACGAAATATCCGCCGCGCGGATTGTTCCATCTTGCCGCTCCGGTACCGCCGATTTCCTCGTCAAGCACATCGCGCACTATTTCAAACTTTGGGCGCAGAACAGACGCAAGCAGCTTCATATGCTCGCGGATATTTGACGCGTTTCTGAAATAACGCACATGCCTTATCTGGTTTATTTTATCAAAACCGATCGTCTGAACGCTCATTATTTTCTTGATCTGCTCGATGTTAGCCTCTGAAGCCGCAAAAATTGCGACTCCGGAGCCCGGAAAAGATATTTTCGAGGTTGAAGCAAAATAAAAAACAAAATTTTCGTTTTTGTGTCTTTTGCACGCCGCGAAAATATCTGCAAGCTCATCGTGATCATCATCGTAGAGGTCGTGAACGGCGTAAGCGTTGTCCCAAAAAATGCGGAAGTCGGGAGATGCCGGTTTTAGCATTGCAAAGCGTTCGACTGTTTCATCGGAATATGTGTATCCGTCCGGATTTGAATATTTAGGGCAGCACCAGATTCCCTT
>CAZMZJ010000010.1:14807-83446 GCA_964570825.1 uncultured Lachnospiraceae bacterium
GATAGAGGGGTCTGAACTTACAAGTTTTTCAACCGCAACCATATCCGGGCCGTCCGGCGTCATACGAACGTTTATCATTTCGATGCCGAGCGATTCGCATATTGCAAAATGCCTGTCATATCCGGGCACTGGGCAAAGGAACTTTATCTTCCCCTGCTTAATCCACGGACCATTTCCGCCAACCACGCCGTAAAGCATGGCGCGTGCTACGGCGTCATACATCAGATTCAGCGACGAGTTGCCGCATACAAGAATTTTTTTCTCTTCTATGCCATACAAATCCGAAAAAAGCTTTTTTGCTTCGGGAACTCCGTCGAGCAGTCCATAGTTACGATAATCATAACCGGTCTCCGATTTGCAATCCTTCGGATCGGATATGCAGTCGAGCATTCCGGTAAGCATATCGAGCTGCTTTTGTCCCGGCTTTCCGCGGGACAAATCCAGATGCAGATTCATCTTCTTATATTCAGAATATCGCTTCTGCAATTTTTCTTTTTCTTTTCTGAGCTCCTCAGCGCTCATCTTCGAGTATTCCACCTGAGCCTCCATGCTGTTATAGTTAGTATTTATGTTTTCCGGCTGTGCGGCGCGCCGCCGGTCATGGACACTAATTATATCATAACAATTTACAAAAAGCAATAGAATTTTGCAATAATTGCGTGCGGCATCTGCAAATTATTTGTTATATCTCTTCCAAAACTCGCAAATAGCGCTGTTGAGTGAAGCCGCGGAAGAAAAATGTTGCATTTGACTCCAGTGTTTCGGATACATCGACACATATTTTGGCGTTGCGTATCTGTCGTCTATCAGAACGACGACACCCCGGTCGGTATCGCTTCTTATTACTCTGCCGGCCGCCTGCATGACATTGTTCATTCCGGGGTAAGTGTAAGCATAATCGTAACCCGATTCGCGCGACAAATCGTAATAATCACGCATTATGTTCCTTTCGCTTGAAATTCCCGGCATGCCGACACCGACAATAACCACACCGATCAGCCTGCCGCCCGGAAGATCAATTCCTTCGGAAAAGCTGCCGCCGAGCACGCAAAAACCGACGCGCATTTTGCCGTCATCGCGTCTGAATTCGTCAAGAAAACGCTCCTTATCCTCGCGCGTCATACCTTTTTTCTGAACGAGGACATTTACCTCATAATATTTCCGCGCAAAAGCTGCGGCCCCCTTTTCCATATATCTGTATGACGGAAAATAAACCATATAATTACCGCATCTTCCCGAAACAGCAGCCGCAATATACGATACCGTTTTATTGAGCGTTCTTTCCCTGTCCTCAAACCTTGTGCTGATGTTGTCAACCGCAGCAATAAAGAGATTTGATATGTCAAACGGCGAAGCAAGCGCCAGCGTCCTTGCCTTTTTGCCGCCGCCGAGAATATCGGCAAAATAATCAATCGGAGTCAGCGTCGCCGAGAACATAATCGCCGCGGCAACTCGTTCAAGGCACCGTTCGAGTATAAACGACGGATCAAGGCAGTATATAATCGCCCTGACCTCGCTTCCGGCAACCTCGCAATAGAAGAGAAAACGTTCGTCGAAATATTGAGCGGCGGCGAGGTAGCGCATTATTTTCTTACCGAGTGTCGATATTTCTCCGGCAAGAGGCTCTTCTTTTTGTCCGAATATACGCAATTCGCATTCATTTTTCAGCGTTAGAAGACGTTCTTCTAAATATTCGGGCCTGTTGCGGTTTGTGTAAAATCCGTGCTCAACGCCTTCCTCATCCTTTGCCATATCATCCCGGCAAAGTCCGCGCAGGCCGCGCAGGCATTCGAGAGCGGCGCCAAGAGCCGCGGAAAGGCTGGAATTTTCGTGGTTGATTTTTATGTGGAGCGCGGACAAGTCGCCTGTGTTTATCTCGGCCGAATACATGCTCCGCGCCCTGTCGGCAAGATTGTGCGCCTCGTCAATTAGGAAAATATATTTTTCGGTGTTATCAGGATTTTCAAAATAGCGCTTTAACCGTATCAGCGGATCAAACGCATAATTGTAATCGGCAATTATTATTTCACAGTATTCCGAAAGGTTAAGCGAAAGCTCGTAAGGGCAGACGCCGTACTCAATTGCCGTTTTTGTGATTATTTTATGCTCATATCCGTTCTGAAGTGCAAGCAGACGGCAGACAGCAGCCGTCATTTTCTCGTCAGACGCCGCATAACAGCTGCACTCTCCCGGGCCGCATGGCTTATCAGCCGGCTTTGTTCCGCGTTTTAAGCAGCAGTTTTCTTTTGCAGACAATACGATAGTGCGAAGCTTGGCTCCCTCCGAAAACAGCATACCGGCAGCTTTATACGCTTCTGCCTGTGTGCTGGTCTTTGGTGTAAGATAAAAAATTTTATCGCAGCGGCCGTTTCCAAAAAATTTCACCGCAGGATACAACGCTGACATAGTCTTCCCTATACCGGTGGGTGCCTCAATAAAAAGCCTTTCCCCGCTTCGCATTGCGTCATAGCATTCGCGCATCATCGTTTCCTGCCCGTCGCGCAGCCCAGGATACGGAAACTTGACATTAGCGGCTCCCGGCATTATCAGACTGCACCGTTTTACAAGCATTCTCGCCTCGCCGATTTTATAAGCGAGCCGCTTGACAAAGATACTCTTAAGCGATGAAAGCTTTTTTCTAATTAAGTTTCTTGTTATTTCTCCGGTCGCCACATTGATGGTCACAGCCTCGATCTCAGCGGCTTCCTGCCCGTTTAGCTTGCAGAACATATATGCAAGGCAGGCGGCTTCATCATCCGGCAAAATGTTTTTTTGTGTGTCGTCCCCCGAGACGGCAAAAAATTCGATAATTCTTATTCCGCATCTGTTTTCTTTACTGCCGCCGGTATTTATGAAAACCGCGTCCGCTTTCCCTGAAATTCTAAAATCAATGCCTTCATGTCTTTCGACGAGCACCGCCTCGCGAGGCGCGCTGCCTGCAAGCATTTCCGGAGGTATGGTGTTGGCAATATCCACACTGTTTTTTTTATCAAGCGCTATCCGAGTGTCTTTTTTCGGGCACAGCTCACTGACCGATATTTCGATCCGTCCGTTTTTTGAATCGTACCTCACAGCGCGCCTCCCGGATATAAGTTTATGCTGATTTTATCATATTTTTCCCGGCAAGTCAATTCAATCAAATTGATTTACCATTATTTTAGGGGTTACATTTGCGGCTTGTCTGGATTATAATTATTAGTGAAATTTAACTTCGGCATATAAAATGCCGTCTGACAGTACGCATTATACTGAGAATCCATTCTTAGCAAATCGTGATAAATTAAATGAAATCCCTTAAATATAGGAGATTGCTATGGAACTTATTCTTATAAACAGCAGCAAGCTTAAAATTATGCTGACGAAGGACGATATGATACAGTACGAGCTTGACTGCGGAACAATAAACTACGACAATACCGAAACGCGCCGCGCCTTCTGGAATATACTTGACGAAGCCAAGCACCGCACAGGCTTTGATGCGGCAGCAGATCGTGTTTTCATACAGCTGTACCCTTCAAAGGAGGGCGGCTGCGAGATGTATGTGACTAAGGTCGGTTCGCTCTGCCGCGGAGAGAGGAAACTGCCCGGCCCGATTACATACGGTCCCTCAAAGCTTTTTCCGGACGGCGCGTCAGAAAACCTTAAACTCTCGTTTATGTTTTCGAATGTGGGGCAAATGATATCCGCCTGCCGTCTTGCAACCCGTTCAGGACAAATTTCCGCAAGCGACGCATGGATTGACGAAAGCGGCGCCTGTTATCTTTTCGCCGAAGCATCTGAAACAAACGCCGACACCGCATTCCTTGTGGGAATTATGAATGAATTCGGCACTCCTGTGGCAAGTTCAGATTATATTACATACATAAAAGAGCACGGGCGCGCCTTCTGCGCCGGCAATGCGGTCGAAACTCTTGCGGCGATGTAAAATACTGTTGAAAATCTCCGGCTTTTCTGATAAAATGATATCAGACATCAGCCTGGGAGAAAATAATGGATAAATTTCTGGAATTATATGAAAGCTGCCGTGCCTGCCGCGCCTGCCCTCTTCACAAGACACGAACAAACTGTGTTTTCGGAACCGGTAACACAGAAGCCAAACTCATGTTTGTTGGGGAAGCCCCGGGAGAGCAGGAGGATTTGACCGGCACTCCTTTCGTCGGGCGTGCCGGCCAGCTGCTCGACCGTTTCCTTTTTGCGGTCGATATAAACAGAAAAGATGTATATATCGCAAATATACTCAAGTGCCGCCCTCCGAACAACCGTGACCCGCTTCCTGAAGAGGAAGATTCATGCATCGGCTTTTTGCGCGAGCAGGTACGCCTGATTCAACCCAAAATGATAGTATGTCTCGGGCGTATTTCGGCGATGCGGCTGATAAAACCCGATTATAAAATTACTCAAGAACACGGACAGTGGGTACAGAAAGGCAATTTTCTCATGACCGCCGTATATCATCCGGCTGCGCTTCTCCGCGATCCGCGCAAAAACGAGGATATGCTGCGCGACATGAAAAGCATTAAAGATAAACTTGACCAGCTTAAATAAAAAATGCGCCGCGCGGCAATGCCGCGCGGCGCTCTTGTTTTCAAAAAAGCCTGCTTATTCTATATTATTACGTGAACCGGAATCCCTTTCTCGTAAACCGGATGCGTCTCGCCGGCGATAAGCGGCATAAGATACTCAACGCAGGCGTCGGTAACATTGTTACCGCGCTCGTTGATGAATTCGGGATTTACAGTTTTAATCTGGTTGGCAATCTTTGAAACGTCGGAATGTCCGATTTTATAGACATATGGGGTCGTCGATATCCTGTCTATTGTCATCATTTGCCGTGTGACGCCTTCCGAGGCGGCTCTCACCGCTTCTCTGCCGACACAGACAGACTCTTCTATATCGATTGCGGAAGCGATATGAGCTCCGCATCTCTGCGAAATATTGAGCTCCACCGACCGCACCTTGCAACCGAGTTCGGCTTTAACCGCAATTTCAAGCGCCTTGCCGGTACCCGAAAGCGCTTTATGTCCGAAAACGTCGGTACCGCCGGTGCTTAAGCCTTCGCAGACATACCTGCCGTCATAAAAATGTATGCCTTCCGAAACCGCCACGACGACATTCGGATGGTCTTCAAGCGCAGTGCGCAGATCCTCGAAAAATTCCTCCATACTGAAATTTCGTTCAGGCAGATAAATCAGATCCGGGCCGCAGCCGTTGACGGCGCGTCCTATTGCGGCTGATGCGGTAAGCCAGCCGGAGTCGCGCCCCATGATTTCAACAATTGTGACCGCTTTTGTTGTGTAAACCGCGCAGTCGCGTATAATTTCCTGTATGGTAACGGCGATATACTTAGCAGCAGAACCGAAGCCCGGCGTATGGTCGGTCACAACAAGGTCGTTGTCTATAGTCTTTGGAACGCCCATTATGCACATCTCATAATCATGCATCTTAGTGAACTCCGACAGCTTCGCCACGGTGTCCATCGAGTCGTTTCCGCCTATGTAGAAAAAATATCTTATATCGTATTTTCTGAATATTTCAAGCAGCTTTTCAAAAACAGCCGCGTCTTTTGACGGGTCTGGAAGCTTCTTGCGGCATGAACCGAGCACTGCTGCCGGAGTGTTTTCAAGCATTTCGATTTTCCTGTCGTCCGCGAACAGCTCGCTGAGGTTGACAAGCCGCTCCTCAAGCAGACCTTCGACACCGTTTTTCATTCCATACAGTGTTTTGATGCTTCCGTTGTGGACGTTTTCCTTAACCCCGCGGATGACTCCCGCAAGTGTCGCGTTAATTGCTGCAGTCGGTCCTCCGGACTGTCCTACCACGGCATTACCGGTCAGTTTATTCATAAATACCTCCAGATACTGATTTCGATACAATTCTATCACTCCCCGCAAATCTTGTCAATATCATAAATCAACACATTATCATGCTGCAAATTTCCGCGTTTGTGTAAATCGGACATGCGTTCGCCACATATATTGAATATATACAATATGAGTGCGGAGGTGTCCTGATTGTTCACATATTTTTTTTCTATTCTGTCACATCTTTTCAATCTCATACTCGGTGTCGGCAATCCGCAATCCTTCCCCCCGCCGCTGTCGCAGGAGGAAGAGGCCGCGTATTTTGCCCTGATGAAAAAAGGAGACGAGGAAGCACGCCAGCAGCTGATTCTTCACAATCTGCGTCTTGTCGCCCACATAATCAGAAAATACTATTCAGGCAGCAAGTGTCAGGAGGACCTGATATCTGTCGGTTCGATAGGGCTCGTAAAAGCTGTCGATTCCTATAATCAGAACAAAACAACTAAATTCGCCACATACGCCGCAAAATGCATTCAAAACGAGGTTTTGATGTTTTTCCGTTCGCAGAAAAAGCTAATCAACGAAGTTTCAATCAACGAAACCATAGATATAGATCGCGACGGCAATCCTCTTACTTACATAGATGTCATCAGCTGCGACGACTCAATCGCCGAAGACGTCGACAAGCGCATACAAACCGATAAAATGCTGTATTATATAAATAAAGTCCTCTGCGAGCGTGAAAAACAGATCATCATCATGCGTTATGGCCTATGGGGCAGCCGCCAGCATACTCAGCGTGAGGTTGCCGCGGTGCTCGGGATATCGCGCTCATACGTGAGCCGTATTGAGAAAGGCGCGCTTGATAAGCTTTTCAAAGCATTTTCGGGAAAATAAAAGTAAAGAACACGGCGGGGACGCTTGCTGAATCAAGCGTCCCCTGAACGATGCCTAAAAACATCAAAGCTGTAATGTTAAAAACTATTTTGACCTTGTCCTGAAAATAAGGGCTGCGAAATATCCGAAGCATAGTGCCGCGGCAGTTCCGCCAGCAGCGGCCCTCAGGCCTCCTGTAAGTGCTCCGAGCAATCCGCGCTTGCCAACATCCTCGGCCACTCCTTTTGAAATCAGGTAACCAAATCCAGTCAGCGGCGTTGTCGCTCCGGCCCCGGCGAATTCTATTAAAGGCTTGTACAGCCCCACTGCGCCAAGGACAACGCCGGCAACCACATACCCCACCAGAATTCTCGCGGGCGTCAGTTTTGTTCTGTCGATCAGTATCTGCGCGACGACGCAAAAAAGCCCGCCGATAACGAAAGCCCATATATAATCAAGAACCATATGCATATTTTCCTTTCCCCGCTATTTTTCAACAGGCGCGCAAAGCTCTACAAGATGAGCGACAGCGGGTATTCCCTCGCCCTGCTGAATAGTCATCGGGCTCATCATAGCGCCCGTGCCTATGATAGCGATTTTTTTCAGTTCTCCCCTCTCAAGCTTCGGAATAAGATAAGATGCAAGAACCACAGCCGAGCAACCGCACCCCGACCCCCCGCCGTGGACATCCTGCTTCTGACGGTCATATATAAGCATTCCGCAGTCTGACAGGCGGTCGCTTATATAGGTTTTATCCTTTCCAAGAAGATCCCTCAGAATGTCGGTCCCCTCATACCCGAGGTCGCCGGTCACGATCAGATCGACATCGTCAATTCTGCCGCCCCTTAACGCAACATAACGCAGAATAGTATCCGCTGCGGCCGGAGCCATCGCCGCACCCATATTTCCGGCATCTTTTATACCCTTTTCACGCACAATTCCCGGCAGAGCCGCTGTAACCCTTGCTTTCCCGCCCGGTCCGATTATAAACACTCCGGCGCCGGTGACGGTCCACTGCGCCGTAGGCGATCTTTGTCCCCCGTACTCGACCGGATTTCGGTACTGCCTCTCCGCCGAGCAGAAGTGTGACGACGTAACCGCGGCGCTGTATTTGAATATGCAGTGCGTCGTCATTATCGACGCAAGCATAATGCCCTCAGCCGCAGTCGAACAGGCTCCGTAAAGTCCGAAATACGGCATTTTATATCCGAGCATTCCGAAGGCCGAGCCTGTGCACTGATTCATCAAATCCCCGGCAAATATCGCCTCGATCTGATTTTGCCGCAACCCTGTTTTTTTAATTGCAGTATTCATGGCGGCGCGCTGCATGGCGGATTCCGCTTTTTCCCAGCTTTCTTCCCCGTACTTGTCTTTCTCGTCATGAATATCAAAATATTGACCGAGCGGTCCCTCGTGCTCCTTTTTCCCGACGGCCGAGGCAGCCGCGAGAACAGTAGTATTTAGTTCGATAATCCTGTCCAAAACATTCATCCTCGCTTGCGATTTTATTGATTTATTATATATTATGTGCTATAATAAAGCGATTTATATGTATCGTCACGCGGGGCATAATATTGCTCAAGCGGCGTCATATCCGGAGGACTTATATGATTTTCAGAATGCACAACAGTTTTTTAACCGTCGACATCTGCGACACGGGCGCGGAGCTTTACTCAATCAAAAACAGCGACGGCACCGAATATCTTTGGCAGGGAAATCCGAAATACTGGAAGAGCCGCGCCAGCAACCTTTTTCCCATCTGCGGCAGGCTTTTCGGAGGCAAGTACACATACAACGGCAAAACATATGAAATGAATGCCCACGGCTTTGCCCGCGCATCAGTGTTCACTCCTGTCGTTCAGGCAGAAAACAATATTGTTTTCGAGCTTAAAAGCAGCGAGGCAACACATAAGATTTACCCGTTTGACTTTTCGCTCAGGATAAGCTACACTCTCAATGGCAAAAATCTTATCTGCGAAATGGTCGTAAAAAATACCGGTAAAGACACTCTGCCCTTCTCTGTTGGAGGACATCCCGGCTTCAATGTGCCGCTGGCCCCCGGACTTGCTTTTGAGGACTATTATCTTGAATTCAGCGGAAAATCATCCCCCGAAATGCTCGTCCTTTCCGAAACCTGTTATTTGACTGGCAGGACCGCACCGTTTGCGCTCCGTGATGGGAAATATATCGACCTCAGCCACAGCCTTTTTGATCACGACGCAATATTTCTTCTTAATATGCCCTCGTCCGTCACACTTAAAACCGACAAGGACAAGCATTCTGTGACATTGACATATCCCGGCGCAAAATATCTTGGCTTTTGGCACACAACAAAGTCTGACGCTCCGTTCGTCTGCATAGAGCCCTGGGCCGGCACGCCGGCGCATGACGGAGTTATCGATGATTTTGCCACAAAAGCAGATATGAACCACGTATCCCCCGGCGACGTCAGCAAATTCAGCTTTACGATTACCACGGAATAAGAACAGCAATAATATTCCCGCCTTGCGCGGTTTTCATTATTTTAACGGAGGTGTCAAGCGATGCTTAAAACGAATGATCTTCAGTTTCACATCAACATCCGATCGTCCGATGCCGGCGGATATGCAATACTTCCGGGCGACCCTGGCAGATGCGAAAAAATCGCCGCGTATCTCGGCGACCCCGTTCATATCTCGACAAACCGCGAGTTCAACGTCTGGCGCGGAACACTTCTCGGCGAGCGCGTTATGGTTTGCTCGACAGGCATTGGCGGGCCTTCTACCGCCATCGCGGTTGAGGAGCTTGCCGCCTGCGGGGTACACACCTTTATCCGTATAGGAACCTGCGGCGGCATTGCGCTCAAAGTTAAGCCGGGCGATGTCGTGATTGCCTCCGGCGCCGTCAGGCAGGACGGCACAAGCCGCGAATACGCCCCTATCGAATTTCCCGCGGTATCGGATACAGACGTGCTTATAGCGCTGCGCGACGCCGCATCGGAGCTGAAATACCCGAATCATACCGGAATCGCTCAGAGCAAGGACGCTTTTTACGGGCAACACCGCCCCGACAAGATGGCTACCTCCTCCGAGCTGCACGCCAAATGGGACGCATGGAAAAAGCTTGGCGTGCTTGCGAGTGAAATGGAGTCATCGACGCTTTTCACCGTTGCTTCCCTGCTCGGTGTCAGAGCCGGAGCGGTATTCCATGTAATCTGGAATCAGGAACGCGCGTCTGCCGGTCTTGATACAGATGCCGACGAAAGCCATGAAACAGACAGCGCAATAAAGGTGGCCGTACGCGCGACCGAACTGCTGATAGCCCGGTCAGGCAAACAGAAAAACGCGTAATTCAAAAAAACGGGCGGGGATGATTATACCCCGCCCGGAGTTATTTATAGCAGTCCAAAATAAGCAAGAATTCCGTAATAAATTCCTTCAGCAAAAAGCTCAGGTTGAGTGTTCATAAGATTTGCGTCGTAATAATTTGTTATAAATCCCATTTCAACCAGAACCGCGGGCATGTTTGTTTTCCTCAGCACGTATAAACCCGGACGAACCGATACTCCTCTGTTCTCAAGTCCCGTCATTTGGTTCAGCCAGTAAAGAATGTTTGTTCCGAGGTCATATCCCTGCGAGTAGCTTGAGGAAGCGAAAGCCTCGCTTCCGCTGGCGCTCTCGATAACCGATGCGTTCGTATGCAGACTGATAAAATAATCCGCTCCCCATGTATTTGCGTCGTTGACACGTGCCTGAAGGCTGGTTGTGATTGATGTTCCAAGCTGCGTATCCGGCGCCGGTCTTGACAGCCTTACCTCAAAATTCCCGTTCTTTTCAAGCATCCGGGCAAGCTCGACGCCAATCTTATATGTAATATCCTGCTCCCGCAAACCATGCCCCTCGGCACCCGCGTTCGGATTGACCGGGTTGTGTCCCTGGTCTATGTATATTTTAATAGCCATACCACACCGCCTAAATATAAATAGTCTAATAAATTATATTCCGGAAACTTAAATTGTGTGTAAATCAAGCGCAGCATATAACCGCAATTTAATGCAGAATGTCATATCGTTATATTGAACGCCATTGGCCGCATAAACGCCGGGCTGATGACGACTGTCCAATATTACAATATGCAGCTAATTATAAATTGTAAAAAATAACTATTGATTTTATCCTGCTAATATGATATTATTATAAAAATTTTTATTATTTCGGAGGAAAATCATGAGCAAGCTAAGAGCGGGAGTAATCGGAGCTACCGGGATGGTAGGACAAAGACTGCTCACCCTGCTTTACAATCATCCGTATTTTGATGTGACAGCGCTTATTGCGTCGTCGCGCTCCGCAGGAAAAACATACGAGGAAGCGGTTAGCGGCCACTGGAAGATGACCGAACCTATTCCCGAAACATATAAGACCATGACTGTCATCGACGCCGCCGATATTGAAAAGGTAAAGTCGCTTGCCGATTTTGTCTTCTGCGCCGTCGACATGGATAAGCACGCGACAAAGGAGCTTGAGGAAGCATACGCCAAGGCCGAGCTGCCGGTTGTCTCAAACAACTCGGCGAACCGCTGGACGCCCGATGTGCCGATGATTATTCCGGAAATCAACGCCGCTCACCTTGATGTTATCAAAGCGCAGAAAGCGCGTCTTGGAACGAAGCGCGGATTTATAGTCGTCAAGCCCAACTGCTCAATCCAGTCCTATGTTCCGATGCTTACGCCTCTGCTCAAGTATAAGCCCACACAGATAGTAGCGACAACATATCAGGCAATATCCGGTTCCGGCAAGACCTTCCGCGAGTGGCCCGAGATGATCGACAACATCATCCCATTCATCAGCGGCGAAGAGGAAAAGAGCGAACAGGAGCCTCTGCGCGTCTGGGGAACAGTCAGAAACGGAGAAATCATTAAGGCAAATGGTCCGCTCATCACCACCCAGTGCATCCGCGTTCCTGTGACAGACGGACACACGGCGGCGGTTTTCATGAGTTTTGAAAATAAGCCTTCAAAAGCCGAAATCCTCGACGCATGGAAATCCTTTAAGGGGCTGCCGCAGGATCTAAAGCTTCCCCATGCTCCCGAACAGTTCATAACTTATTTTGAGGAAGACAACCGTCCGCAAGCCGCTCTTGACCGTATGATTTACGGCGGCATGGGAGTATGCGCCGGCAGGCTTCGTGAAGACACACTATTTGATTATAAATTTGTCGGGCTGTCGCATAACACGCTGCGCGGAGCAGGAGGCGGCGGAGTTCTCACCGCAGAACTGCTCTTCAGGCTTGGATATCTAAATAAATAAGCATCACATATTAAAAATCGCCTCCGGAGCATTCCCGTATATCTCCGGAGGCGTGATTTATTTATGGCTTTTAGCGATTACTTTCTTTTCTTCAGCTTCTTTTTTGACGTATTTTTCGTAATTATTTCCGTCGCGGCCTCATTATTATTTACATTTACGCCGGCTTCGCCGGCATCCGATATGCCGGACATTCCTTCAGTTTTCTTTTTCTTTAGATTAATTTTAGGTTCACTCTTGTCAAGCAGACGCTTTATATTGCTTCTGTGCATGAAAACCACAAGACATGCTATTATAAATGCAATTATGACATGGATTCCCGGGCCTTCGAGCGAATTGAGAAACAACGGGAAAAGCATCACGCTCATAATTGAAGCAAGCGAAACATATTTGGTCGAAATAACGATTGCCAGAAAAACCACAAGAAGAACCAGGAAAGTCAGAGGACTGAGCATAAGCGCTACCATTGCCGTTGCCGCTACCCCCTTGCCCCCTTTGAATTTGTGCCAGCAAGGGAAAATATGCCCCAAAACGCAGAAAAGCCCTGCGATGCTGGCCCCGATTTCGCTGAGAAGTATTCCGCCGATTGTCATGCCTGCAGCGCACTTGAGCATATCGCCGGCAAGAGTCATGAGCGCCGCTCCCTTTCCGTAAGTACGCAGCATATTGGTTGCTCCGGCGTTTCCGCTGCCGAATTTCCTAATATCGCTGTTATATCTGAATTTTGATATAATTATGCCGAAATCAATGCTTCCCAGCATATACGGCACGGCGATGCATACGATAATAAGCCCGATGAAAAGAAGGCTTCTTACCGGGCCGCTCATATTATAGTTTGAATCAAGCGCCTCAAAAAGGCTTACAATATTTCTAAAAAACATTGATTTACCATCCCAAACAGCAGTTTACCTGATTATATCATATTGAAATGATAAAAGCAATATTAAAATATTGTCGTCTATTGACACCATTGGTCCTATGAAGTATAATTATATCGTTATTCCACCCGGAGGATACCAATGAAAAAAGTATTAACTATATTTATTATTTTTTCTGCTGTTCTGATTTTTTGCTCTTGCGATTACACTACACCGGACGGTCCGATACTTGTCAAAAATCCGCCGGAAACGACCGTCACTACCGACGGCAGCACCGGCGTTTCGCCTTCCGAGGAATATACAAAAGAAAGCACGATTACAGCATCGCCCGAAACCACAGTTCCGGCAGGAGCAGTCACGACGGCGGCAACATCGTCCGGAAGCGTAACAATAAATCCGCCGGCTACAGGCAGCGAAACAACATATTATGCGGGGACCACCACTCAAGTAACATCCATCACCCCGCCGATTACAACCGTACCCGTTACCACCGTCCCTGCAGTAACATCAGCTCCCGTGACGACAGACAAACCCGAAACCACATTTTTCCCCGAAACAACATCGTCCGACTATACAAACAGATACTGATAAAGACATACCCGCTGCGGGATTTCTTGGTCCTCCCGCAACGGGTATTTTATTATCTGATTTTGCATTTACACTGTGTCGGCACTGTAAATCCACAGCGGCAGCGGCAGCCAGACGCGTGCGGAATCGGACAGTTTTTCGCGTCCGGGGCAATATGCCGAGAAAAGCATATTTATCGCGTCAATATGTTCAAGCTCAATATCAGCCGCGCCGGTATTATATGTGACAGAGCCCTCACCCTTGTCAACTTTGATAAGTATATTCTCATCCCCTGCCCTTCCATGGATCAGCATACGAAGCTCTCCGTCAGGCAGTTTTTCGCTTTTTAATTTCAGTTTGAGAAAGGCCTCGGTTACACGCCTGAAATTAAGCACGGAATAGCTCTTAGACGTACTGATATAATATCCCTCGCATACGCGGTATAGCTGCGCAAGATAATCGAGTCTGAACGGCGGAATGGTTACCGTAACTTTTGATAGCTTCTGCGTATCATAGAAAGTAATAAGCGTGTCAATCAGATCGGCCGGATCCGTTAGATTAATTTCATTTATGGAATCTGTTTTGAAAATGAGATAGCCTGCAAAGCAGCCGCCTTTGTAGACGACATACGGAATGCTCTCCCACGAGCACAAAATATCATAAAGCTTCCCTTCCGGACGGCATGGGCTGTAATCCTGCTTATCAAGCAGCTTTTCTATGCTCTCAAGTTCCGCCTGATTGCTTCCGTCCATACGGCTTACGGTTACCGTATAATGCGCTGCGCGGTCTGTCCCGAAACAATGGCGCATATTATCATTGTTCAAAGAGAGTTTATAAACAGTCCCTGACGGCTCGTACGAGAAATAATTGTAGCGCTGACGTCTGCCGCCGAGAATTGACAGATCTATTCCATCCCTGACCATGTCGTCTACTGCCATATTCATAAGGATTTTCATATACCCTTTTGACCGCGCGAACGGATGAACCGCAACGTTTCCTATACCCCGGCAGCGAAGTGTTTCGCCGCACACCTTGATTTCATGGTCGAAAGCGCCGACTACGGCTTTTATTTTTTCACCGTCAAGCGTAATATATGAGTTTTCAACAGGCTTGCATTCCGGTTTGTAGAGTTTCGGAAGCATTTTCAGGAAATTTTCGTTGTCCCCGTTGAAGCCGAAGACATAATTTATAAAATCAATGTAGTCGTCGTAGAATTTTTCGTTGCCTCTTCCGTGATATTCGTTTCCCATAATTAAATAATCGCCTTTCCCCGGTTGTTAATCCGGATATTGTTAAAATTCGGTAATCAAATGCTATTCGGGCCAGCGGGCACACATATGAAGGCGGGGTAGCCGCGTCTTCTTAGATTTTCCGTAGCAGATCTGACGCTTTCATCGTCGTTAAAAATCCCAAAAACGGCAGGGCCGCTGCCGCTCATCTGAGCCGCCATAGCTCCCGATGACAGTATAATTTCTTTGATTTCTGACACTTCCGGATGTTCTGCCAAAACACAGCTTTCAAAAATATTAAAAATTTGTCCTGTGACGCCTCGCAGATCCCGCGCTTCAGACGCAGCCTCAAGCGCATGGTAACCGCCGCCGGGAGTCCTGCCTTCAAAATTACCGTACATCGCATCAAGCTTTCGATATGCTTCCGGGGTGCTGACTTTCTTTGCCGGACACGATATTACGATAATGGCGTCGGGCATGACCGGCAGTTTTTTAAGCAATTCTCCGATGCCCTTGGCCTCGGCACATCCGCCCATGATGCAGAACGGCACATCCGCACCGATTTTAACTCCCATCCTGCAAAGCCCGTCATAACTGAACGGATAATTAAAAAGCTTGTTCAACCCGCGCAGGACTGCCCCCGCATCGCTGCTGCCTCCGCCAAGTCCCGCCGCCGCAGGAATTGTCTTCCGAATATCTATCTCAATCCTATTGTTCAGACCTGCCATCCTCATATATATTTCCGCCGCGCGGTATGCAAGATTCTCATCTCCGCCCGGAATAGCCGGATCATCGCAGGCTATCATAATTCCGCCCTTTTCATCGGAAACGCTGATTGTTATAAGATCGCTTAGCGTTACCGACTGCATGACGCTTATTATATTGTGGTAACTGTCTTTTCTCTTCGACTCAATGTCAAGATAAAGGTTAATTTTTGCCGGCGCTGCTTCAATAGTACTTCTCATTCATATACTCCGTATCAGACCAGTCTGCCTGTGCAAATTATATAATAATATATCACACAAAACAAGAAAAATCAAGATTGAATGTAATTATAGTAAGAAAATAAATGTTTACAGTACTTTTTTGTTATATATCCCAGAGTTGATATAATATTCCCGTTTTAAGTACTGCCGTATATTGACTAAACATCCAAACCGATATATAATATAATAATCATATATGTTTGAAAATACCCATCAATTAAAAAGACGGGGGAATTACGATGTTGAATTTCAACTGGAATAAGCGTAACACAATAATTGCTGTATCGATAGCTGTTTATGCCCTGATTGCTTTATTTATCAACATCATTAGCAATAATAAAACCATCTCCTCCTGGATGAGTAATTTTTTCTCTGTCCTAGCTCCGTTGATTATCGGCGCCGCAATAGCATATCTTTGCCTTCCAATCCTCAAATTTTTCGAAAACAGGATATTCAAGCATATAAAATTCCATAAGCTGCGCAGGGTACTTTCGATAGTTACAACATACCTTTTACTCATGCTTGTCATAACCTCGATACTTCTCATTGTAATACCACAGCTTAAAAGCAGCTATAACGATTTCACAATCAATCTGAGTTCCTACACCACTAAAGCGATAAATTATGTAAACCGTTTAATCGCCACATTTGATTTTTCAATTGGCGGCGACCAGCTCGACGATTATATAAAAATTGAGGACATTCAGGCAAAGGTCAGTGAATGGTTCAAGGATTCCTCTGCTCTTATAAAAAAAGTCGGCGATTATGTAATAAACTACGGCTCGTCGGTTGTGATCGGAGTAAAAAATATATTTCTCGGCTTGTTTGTATCAATCTATATTCTGAGTTCTAAAGAGCGCCTTGCCGCACAGTGCAAAAAAGCCTGTTCCGCCATATTTAATAAAGAACACTACGAATCCCTGCTCGAGTGGGTCAATTTTACAAACATCACGTTTGGCAGATATATAAAAGCCCAGCTGCTCGACGCTCTGATGGTAGCGTTTGAATGTGGCATAATATTCAGTATTTTTGAAATTCCGTATTCGGTGTTGCTTGCGTTCATGATAGGCGTAACGAATATCATTCCGGTTTTCGGGCCTTTCATCGGCGGCATACCCGCCGGATTTATAGTGCTGATCTCCGATCCGAGCAAAGTCATATGGTTTGCCATACTTCTCATAATAATTCAGCAGCTTGACGGCAACATCGTGCTTCCGAAGCTTGTAGGCTCTACCACCGGCATGACATCTTTCGGTGTTCTCTGCGCCATTACAATTATGGGCGGTTATTTTGGAATTATCGGAATGATACTCGGCGTTCCCGTGTTTGCCGTCGCTGGTGAAGTAATTCGCAGGCTTGTCAATATCGGACTAAAAAACAAAGGAATGTCGGTATCGTTGAACGATTATTATAATCCCGGCGTGCTGATAACCAATGACGGCGACGGAAAAAAACATGAAAAAAAGCTTATAGCGAGATTTTTTTCGTTGATTGCAAATCTATTCAGAAAACTGCTGCATTCAAAAAAGAAGCGGTTTAATAATAAAAAAGACTGAAAATTCATTTTTCAAGAAAAAACAAGGATTCAAGGAGGACATTTTGTTATGAGTACTGAAAATGAAAAAAAATACGAAAGCAACGCAGAAGCTGAAACGGCGTGTGATAACACGGTCAAAAAAGGCGGAATCTCGGTGGAAACCGAGCATATTTTCCCAATTATTAAAAAATGGCTTTACTCCGAAAAGGACATTTTTTTGCGCGAGATTGTTTCAAACTCCACCGACGCCATAACAAAAATGAAGCGTCTCTGCTCGCTCGGCGAGACCGAGTGCAGCGACGAGTATAAAATATTCGTCCGCGTTGATAAAAACGCCAAAACATTGACAGTTGAAGATAACGGCATAGGCATGACCGAAGACGAGCTTGAGCGCTATATCTGCCAGATAGCTCTCTCAGGTGCGCTTGAATTTATTGAAAAATACGAGGGAAAGGCCGCCAACGAGGCTGCTTCAAGCGGAATAATAGGCCACTTCGGACTTGGTTTTTATTCATCCTTCATGGTTTCCGATAAGGTGGAAATCATAACAAAATCATACACCAGCGCGCCGGCTGTTCACTGGACATGCACAGACGACGGAAATTATGAGATCGAAGGCTCCGACCGCAATGAGCGCGGCACAACCGTGATCATGCACATAACCGACGACGAGTCGGAATACCTTGAATCGTATAAAATTCGCTCGATACTCGAAAAGTATTGTGCCTTCATGCCGTACAATATATACCTTGACGAGGGTATTGACAGCGGTAAGGACGACGACAAGCTCGAACCGGTGAACACCACCTCTCCGCTATGGCAGAAAAAACCGTCTGACTGCAAGGATGAAGAGTATAAAGAGTTTTACCATAAGGTGTTCGGCGACTTTAACGACCCTCTTTTCAGCGTTCACATAAACGCCGACTACCCGCTCAACTTCAGAGGCATAATATATTTTCCGAAGCTGCGGTCTGAATATGAGAATATCGAAGGACAGGTTAAGCTGTATTACAATCAGGTCTTCGTCGCTGACAATGTGAAAGAAGTGATGCCTGATTATCTATTCATGCTCAAGGGTGTTATAGACTGTCCCGAGCTGCCTCTCAACGTTTCGCGCAGTTATCTTCAGAATAATACTTATGTTTCAAAGGTATCGGCTCACATTGTCAAGAAGATCTGTGATAAAATCACAAGTCTGTGTGCAAACAACCGTGAGGAATTCGAAAAAATCTGGGGCGATATCCGCGTTTTCATCGAGTATGCGTCGGTTCGCGACCGCAAATTTTTCGACAAGGTAAAAGACTCAATTCTTCTCAGGCTCACCGATAAAACCTGCATGACCGTTGCGGAATACAAAGAAGCCGCTAAAAAGGTTAAGGATGACGGCAAGGACAAAGAAACAGTAACTGTCTACTATACGTCCGACGAAGCTCAGCAGTCGCAGTATATATCTCTTTACAACGCAAACGGAATCAAGGTCGCGGTGCTTGACCATCTGATCGACACACAGTTCATCTCCACAGCTGAGAATGTATATGAAAAGCTGAAATTTGTACGCGTTGACGCCGACGTTTCTGCGTTTACAGAGGGAGCCGGCAAAGATAAAAATAAAGATAACAAAAATGAAAATGAAGAAATTACAAAGCTTTTCCGCAAGGTCACTGGCAATGAGAAGCTCGAGGTAAAATTTGAAAGCTTCAAGGATTCAAAAGCTCCGGCTCTTCTCAATGTTTCCGAGGACAAGCGCCGTATGGATGACTTCATGAAAACCTATTCCTTCATTACAAGATCGGAAGCCGGCCCGGCGCTTGCCGAGCAGACGCTGATCCTCAATACATCTTCGCCGGTTTATATGCGTCTTGAGGATCTTGTCGCAAAAAATGACAGCGCGAAAGCCGAATTCATCGCGGGATATGTTTATAAGCTGTCGATTATGGCGCATCGCAGATTCAGCGCTGATGAGCTGAATTCATTCCTGTCCGACAGCTATGACATACTCGGCAACTATTGACGGCAGATATGAATTTTATTGAATATACCAGTTCCAATGAGATAATATCGGATAATCTTTCGGAAATAGCCGAACATCAGAATAAGCTCAACAGACTTAGAATTTTGCAAGCATACGAGATTCTTGACAGTATAAAGCCCCTGCTTGAAAAGTCAGTCGGCGTTTCCGACGCAGTCAATGCCGCATCGCATTATTTCAAGGAATCGGGCTGGCTTGGCAGGTTCAGCACAAATGACAAAGTGCTCGCCTGCCGTCGGCTGCGTGACATTATGCGTGAATTCGGCTACGATCCGGGTGAACTGCTGTTCCCTTCCGCACTTACCTTAAGCGGCAAGACAGCTTTTGCTTATGTTGACAATCCGTACTCCGCCGCGGCATACGACATCTTCTCGTTTCACGGTTCTGAGGCCGACCCACGTTTATACCATTCGTTCACCGAGATGTGCGACGACACCGCGGCAGGACTTATCGACGCCTGCATTGTCCCGATTGAAAACACGTCTGACGGCAAGCTGTTAAGCTTTTATTCGATTATCGATCATGCGGATCTGAAAATTACGGCAATCTGCGATGTTTACAGCGACGACGAGTCGGGAAGAACGCGCTACGCCTTATTGCGCCGGAATATGCTGCGTCCTGAAAGCAAAGGAGCGGATGTGTATTTTGAATTCAGCTTCTGCCAGACGCCGGGCCTTACCGTCGACGAAATCCTGCACGCAGCGGTTCTTTCCGAGCTTACGATATTCCGTATTGACTCAATACCCCTATCCTATAATGAATCAAACTTCATATTTCATCCGGTTTTACTCGGAAGAATAGAAAATATTCTGGTATATTCAATATATCTCTTTCTCTGCTCCGCTCAGTTCACGCCGGTGGGAGTATTCAGCCTGATAAAACGAGCAGAAGCGAAATAATATTAAAGGATACGATATGGCAGACATAATTCAGTACAAAACCAAAGGCACCTGCTCGCGGCAGATAAATATCACGGTAGACGGAGGAATAGTAACCGATGTTTCATTTGTCGGCGGCTGTTCTGGCAACACTCAAGGAATCAGCAAGCTGATAAAAGGAATGCCTGTCGATGAGGTAATCAAAAGGCTTGAAGGGATACGCTGCGGCTTAAAAAGCACCTCGTGTCCGGATCAGCTTGCCGAAGCGTTAAAAAATTATAATATCAACAAAAATTATTCAATTTCATAATTTTCTCATTCTATGAAAGGCAGTGGCAACTAAAATGCAGGACAACATAAAAGTTTTTAATTCATGGCTCGCCTCCGGCTCTCTTGACGCAGCCGAAAAAGCCGAACTTGAGGCGATCCGCGGCAATACCGAAGAGATTATCGGCCGGTTCGGAACAAATCTTGTATTCGGTACCGGCGGGCTTCGCGGCAGGATGATGCTCGGCACTAACGCTATGAACGTCTATACGGTGGCGCGCGCAACCGAAGGACTGGCACAATATATAAAGAGTGAAGGAAAGAGCCGCCGCAGCGTAATCGTCGGCTGCGACAGCCGCAACAATTCGAAAGTATTCGCCCGTACCGCAGCCTCAGTTCTTGCCGGCAACGGTATTCATACTTATATTTTCGACGATATCCGTCCTACGCCCGAATTATCATTTGCCCTGAGATACCTTGGCTGCATAGCCGGAATAAATATAACCGCGTCCCATAACCCGAAGGAGTATAATGGTTATAAGGCATATTGGGAGGACGGAGCCCAGCTTGCGCCCGAACAGGCGGAAAAAATCGCCGAATACATGAACAGCGTCGATATCTGGACAGGCATACACCGCGCCGATTTTGACAAAGCCGTTTCAGAAGGTCACATTAAAATAATTGGCCCCGAAATAGACGAGGCATATCTTTCCGCCGTGATGTCGCAGGCAATCAATCTCTGCTGCGTCAGGGATGCCGCCGCACATCTTAACATTGTTTTCACGCCTTTGAACGGTACGGGTTACAAGCTTATCCCCGAGGTTCTTCGCCGCATAGGCATTACAAATCTTCATATTGTCCCCGAGCAGGCACAACCGGACGGGAACTTCCCGACGACGCCTAAACCCAATCCTGAGTACAGACAGGTGTTTGAGTGCGGCATGCCGCTTGCGGATAAAGTCGGCAGCGACCTTATCATAGCCACCGATCCTGACGCCGACCGCGTCGGTGTTATGGCGCGCGGAGCTGATGGGAAATTTGTCGGCATCACCGGCAACCAGATGGCATCCCTGCTTCTCGATTATATAATTAACGCCTACACGTCAAGCGGGAAAATGCCTCCCGCGCCGTATGCTGTAAAGACGATAGTAACAACCGAGCTTATGTCAAAAATTTGCCGCGCTGGAGGCGTTGAGCTTTACAACGTGCTCACCGGTTTCAAATTTATAGGCGAGGTCATCAAGAAAAAAGAAGCAGAGGGCAGCGGAACCTTCATTTTCGGCGCCGAGGAAAGCTACGGCTACTTAAAAGGGACTCACGCTCGCGATAAGGATTCTGTGGTTTCGACAATGTTAATATGCGAGATGACCGCTTATTACCGCAACCGCGGGATGACGCTGGTCGATGCCCTGAATAATCTTTATAAACAATACGGTTATTCGCTTGAAAAAACCGACGAGGTATTCTTTGACGGCTACGGCGCATCCGAAAAAATGAAAAACTTGATGCATGTCTTGAGAAACAAAACACCGGATGAAATTGCCGGGTTCAGGATCACCTCCATCAGCGATTACCTTGACGGCAGCGTCAAAGACCTTACGACCGGAAAAATCAGCGACACCGGACTTCCCCGGTCAGATGTTCTACGCTGGCAGCTTGTAAACTCGGATGTAATTATTATCCGTCCGTCCGGAACGGAACCGAAGGTAAAGATCTACTATCTTCTCTCGGATATCGACGAGCCTCACGCCTCCGCAAAACTTGAAAAATACAAAGCTCGTATCGCCGGGCTTATTAAAGCCTGAACAGACAAAAAAAGAATAAAAAACGCCTGTTTTTCAGGCGTTTTTTATTGATTATCATTATACACAATTATCTCGTCGGGATTAATGAGATTCAGCTTGCTTTTTGCAACGCTTTCGATATATTTGTCATCCATCGGCGCGTCATATTCATACTCAAGCGCTCCGATGTCCTCCTTGCAGCTCTCAATGCTGCTTTTGACGACTGCTTTTTCTTTTTTTATCTCATTATATTCCATTATTTTATTTATAAAAATACCGAGAGAAAGCGCCATCACCGCCGAAAGGACAACTGTTATCAGTAAATTAGGCTTAAATCTTGCGGTTTTTCCTTTACCGTTATTTTTCAACTTCCTCACGTCCTTTAATTTTCATTATTACTTTGGATATCCCTGTACTTCAATAATGTCAAGTTCTTTTATTTTTCTGATTGTATAACGTTTCATCCTGCGGCGCCTCTCATGCTGCGCAGCTTTATTTAACAGCAAAGAGGCAAAATAAAATACTTTTCTTACCGGATATATAAGGATGCCAAGAAAAGCAAAAATCAGTTTTACCAGCTGCTCGTTCAATCTGCGCAACAGCCTTCCCAGCGTTCTGCGGCAGCATAAAAAGCCTGTAAATAGTCCGGCAAGTGCCAGAAAGCGGAACTGTCCGTCGTTAGTCCAATATACAAAAACCGCTACTATGGCGCCCGCAACGGTAAAAAATAAAATATCTTTAATAAATATCAGCACAAGCCCTACCGGATTGTCTTTAGCCGGACCGTCGCTACCTTTTTTGCGGTATTTTACAACGCACCCGATAAATCCGAAACATTCCCATAACAGCTCAAGCGCGGCACCGCAGACAAGCGACAAAAGAAACATCCGTGCAAGAGAAATCGGATCTATTGTCATCAGTCCTTATCCCTTGAAAAAAGGCCCTTGCGGCTTTTTCTGACGCTTTCGGAGTAATAAACAGCACTTATAATTCCGTCAACCGAAATTATGCCTTTATCAGTATCAAGAACTCCTACCCGCAGGCCTTCGCCTTCAAGCGTCATATCTCCGCAATCTGTCACCAGCATAACCGCTCCGTCGTCAAAGCTTGTGACTTCCTTGACGCCAGTGATATCTATATGCTTTCTGCACTTAATAATGCACTCATGCGTTTTCTGTGCTTCCGGCTTTTGTCTGTCGATGTTCATAACGAACCTCCGCATATGTTTATGACAATAAACTATATGCGGAAGCCCATCTTATTATTCTATAACTTCGTAAAGCCCGGCCGCGTCTGACTTTGCGGCGTGCTCCTTAACGTCGAGAACCCTGATCTTAAGCGTTCTCTGACCAAATGTAATTTCGATTATGTCGTTTTCTTTTACATCATACGAAGCCTTGGCGCGCCTTCCGTTGACTGTAACATGTTCAGTGTCGCAGGCGTCGTTTGCCACGGTACGTCTTTTTATTATCCTTGAAACTTTTAGAAATTTGTCAAGACGCATTATTTGAATGATTTTTTAAGTGCCTTGCTTGCCGTGAATACCGGATACCTGCTCTCCGGAATCATAACCGTTTCACCGGTCTTAGGATTGCGGCCGGTTCTCGCTCCTCTGGTTTTAGTTTCAAATGTACCGAAGCCCGACAGCTGCACTTTTGTGCCTTCCTTGATAGATTTTATAATCGAGTTAATTGTTGCATCGACCGCCGCCGCAGCATCCTTCTTTTTAAGTCCGCCCGCCGCAGCCACTTCATTGATGAGTTGAGCCTTGTTCATTTTTCTACCTCTTTCGTTTTTATTTTATTAAATAGGTATAAAACCGGGAACAAGAAACCGTTTCGACAGCAACTGCCGATCCGTTTTCCGTCGTAAAAAGCCGGATCTCCGGAGTATCGGTGCATCTATTACAGATTATACCGAGTTAATTATATCATTATTATTCCGTAGATTCAATAGTTTTTTTACATTTTTGATAAATATTATTTTATTTTATTCCAAATTTTATCGAGATCGGCGACAGAGATATCCTTGATATTTTTTCCTTGCCGAATTGTCTCATTTTCCACCTTTTCGAATCGATTTATGAATTTGTTTGTCGCCCTGTTTAATGCAGCTTCAGGATCCACTCCGACCTTGCGCGCAAGGCTAGTGACTGTCAGCAACAAATCGCCTATCTCCTCGTCTATTTTTTGATTATCGCCGGCATCAATTGCCTCCCTGACCTCATCCGCCTCTTCATACAGCTTTTCGGTAACAGATTTTACATCCGGAAAGTCAAAACAGGAAGCTCTTTTCCCGACCTTAACCGCCCGCATCAGAGCCGGAAGCATCGGAGGCACGGCACGCAGCTTTGATGTAACTGTTTCGCGGCTCTTTTCCGCGCTTTTTATCATATCCCAATTTTTTACCACCTGGTCGGACGAATTCACGTTGATGTTTCCGAAAACATGCGGATGTCGGTGTATCAGCTTTCGGCATATTTCATCGGTCACGTCGCGAATCATAAAGCTGCCCTTTTCGGCTTCAATTTGTGTATGAAATACGACCTGAAGCAAAACATCTCCGAGCTCCTCGCGCAAAAGCTCCGGGTTGTCTGTATCAATTGCCTCAATAACTTCGTATGTTTCTTCAATAAAATCATTGCGTATGCTTTTATGAGTCTGTTCGCGGTCCCACGGGCATCCGCCTTCGCCGCGCAGCACTTCCATAAGCAAGGCAAGGTCGTCAAATGTGTAATGCTCGGCTCCGAGCAGATATTTTATTTTTTCTTCCCTGTTCATTTACGGCTCCTGTTTAGTTGACTTTTTCGTTTTATACAATTTCAATGCAATTGTTTTTCCGCCGGGCAGCATTTCAATAAGCTCCTGTGTCGCCGCACCGGTAAAAAATATCATTATGAGGTAGATTGCCGCCGCACCGGCTATTGCCGGTATTATGCTGAATGTTCCGGCAATCATGTCTGCGGACAGTTTGAAAATCAGCGACGCTCCGCATACCGCTGCTGCCGACGAGGCAGCGGTCGGAATGAACGCCTTCCCGAAGCCAGCGGCGGACGGCATGAATTTAGATATAAAATAAATATTGATTATAACGATTGTAAGGTTGCAGATAAATGTGCTGACCGGCGCTCCGTAAATATTTACATTGGGATTGCTGATAAGCAGGATTTCAGATATAATTTTCACTCCCGCTCCGGCGAGCATTGAAACAATTGTCCTCCCGGCCCTGCCGCCTGCCTGAAGCGCGGCATTGGTCGTTGTTATAAGGCACGCCGTAACTACTGAAAGCGCAAGAAGCGAGAGCAGCGGCGCCGCGATTCCGACCGCTTCCGCCTCATCCGGAAATATCAGCCTTATAATCTGTTCCGCAAATACGGAAAGTCCGGCAGATGCCGGAAGCGCGGCAAGCAGCGTAAGTCTGAAAGCCGAGTCGGCTATCCTGCCGGCTTCAAGGTGATTCCCGTTTTTCAAAGCCGCCGATATAAGCGGAACAGATGTAACGGATACCGGCGCTATAAGAGCAGGAGTAAGGCTGAAAAGCGGAACCGCTATATTTCCGTAGCAGCTGTAAAGCCTGTTGATCGCAGAAGTGCTGAAGCCCGCAAAAGCGAGGCAGTTCGCAATAAGCGATGTATCTATAAGCCCTGTCAGACTTATAACGGCGGAACTCAGCGTTATCGGCAGTGCAATTCTAAACAGCCTCGCGGCGATTTCCATCATCGCTTTGTTTTTTGTCTTATTATCTGCGGCAATGATGTCCCGCCGAACAGCCGCAGTATTTTTATTATCGACCTTAAGCTTTTTCTTAATTTTTCTGTCATATGCAGCTTTTGCGGCTGCAAGGTAAAGCATTGAAATTCCCACTCCCGCCGTTATTCCCGCGATAGCAAATGCCGCGACAGTCTCGGAATCATAGCCGAGCCGAAGAGAGTACATAGCGCCGGCAAGTCCCAAAAGCAGTTTTCCGAACGCCTCTATCATCTGCGATACCGCCGTGTGTTTCATTATCTGACGGCCTTGAAAATAGCCCCTGTATGCTCCTGAAATGCACGACATAATAACCGCCGGTGCAATAGCACAGATGCACCGCCCGGCACCTTCAATATTTATCAGCCGTGCGATACTGCCCGATGCTGCAAGCATAAATAATGTTCCCGCCGCTCCGATGAAAAGGAACATAAACAAAGCCGCCCTGAAGACAGCATTTATGCCGTTAAATCCTCCGTCATTTTTAGCTGAGGCTTCCGAAACCATTATTGAAACAGCTGTCGGAAGTCCCGAAGTTGATATGACAAACAGAAAAATATAAATATGGTTTGCGGCAAGAAAATAAGCCATACCTTCGATGCCGACATATTTAATTAGCGGTATTTTGTAAAACATTCCGACTATTTTAGTTACCGCCGCCGCCGCGGCAAGCACCGCCGTCCCTGATACGAGTTTTTTTAGCGTTCCTTCAGCCGGACTGTTTCTCATATGATACTGCACACTCCCGGGGCAAATATAATATATATGCTTTTATCCGAACATCTTTGATACCGCATGTTTAACATTAAATTTCACACGCTCGATATCAATAGATTTATACTCACCTTTCTCGTATAATATTACCCCGTCGCACATTGTCATGAACACATTTGCCCTGTCCGCACTGTAAACTATTGAGGAATACGGATCGAAGGACGGTATGGTATTGACAGTGTCAAGATCAATCAGCACCGCATCGGCTCTTGAGCCGGCCGCGATCCTGCCGCAGTCTTCTCTCCCCTGAGCCGCCGCGCCGTTTGATGTTGCACATTTAAGCATCTCGCCGGCCTGCGTCTCTGTCGCGTCGCGGGATATGCCCTTGTGAAGCAGCGCGGCAAGCTGCATTTCTCTAATCATGTTTAAGCTGTTGTTTGACGCAGCACCGTCGGTACCGAGCGAAATCATAATTCCGCTTTCGGTTAATTTTCTGTATGGCATCACGCCGCTGCCGAGCTTTAGATTGCTTGCGGGATTGTGAGACACCGCGACATGCTTTTCTGCAAGCAGTCTTATATCTCCGTCGCTAAGCCATACGCAGTGAGCCGCCGTGACCGGAACCTCAAATACTCCGGCTTCATTGAAAAATTCCGCCGGCGTAACCCCGTGTTTGGAGATGCATTCTTCGTGCTCCTTTTGGGTTTCAGACAGATGTAACTGTATGCGGATGCCGTTTTCACGGCAGTATTCAGCGACATGGCGGCACGCCCTTTTAACATTCGTATATTCTGCGTGAAGAGCCATATCAATTTTAAGTCTGCCGTTCTCGGCGCCGTTGTATGTGCGGTAAAGCGACACCGCCTCGGCAAATCTTCTATCGGATTTCATATCGATGTTTTCATCGAAAGAAACCAGCCCGCGCGCCAGATTTGCCTTGACCCCGCTCTCGATTACTGCTTTTGCAGTCGCATCCTCAAACATATACATATCCGAGAAGGAAACGCAGCCCGAACTTAACATTTCGGCTATAGCGGCGAGCGACCCCCAGTATACGCTTTCTTGAGTCAGCTTGTCCTCCGCCGGAAAAATCTTTTCATTAAGCCAGCGGAAAAGCGGCAGGTCGTCGCCGATGCCTCGGAAAAGCGTCATAGCGGCATGACAGTGCGTATTATAAAAAGCCGGAATAAGGAGTTTGCCGCAGCAGTCAACGACGCGGTCGAACGCTCCCTCCGGTCTCTTTTTTCCCGCGTAAGTGAAGAAAGCACCGTCAGCCAAAACATACGAGCTGCCGGAAGACCCGTACTCCGGCAGCAGTGTTGCGTTTTCAAATAGCGTCTTCATCACTTTGTTTTCTTTATAAACTCATAGCAGAGCGAATCGTCCGAAATATAGGATTCCGGGACAGCCTCTATCCCGTTTATTTTTTCGAGCATCCTTAAGGCTTCCGGGTAATATTTGTTATCCGAAGGTACTTTTCTCAAAATATTGTCAAGGTACGGTTTCAGCAGATTGATTTCAAACGGCAGCGCTGAGTTTATAAAATAATCGCAGTCTACCGCATAGGGGAAGATGTTCAGCTCCTCGTTTGCACGCACGCTCTCCCAAAGGTAAAGTGTAAATTCGGGCGACGCGCCGCGGAAGTTGAAATCGCGAACAAGCCTGCGGATAAGCCTGATTTCATCGGGCTGGAACACAGTCCCACCGACGTCGATAGCGCTTTCAACGCTGATATAAACGCTCTTGTAAATATAGTGGCGGAAAAGTTCTGTGACCTTCGGATAAATCGCCTGAATGCCCTCGAATATAAACAGATCGTTTTTATCGGAATCAATCGTCCGGTATCCCGAACGCTTGCCGGAAATAAAATCAAATTCCGGAACCAGCGTCGGCTCGTCGGTAAAAACCTGAGCGACGCATCTTTCAAGTTCCTCAAAATCGATCGTATCCTCTGAATCGTAGTCGATCGTAATATTAGGATCAGCCGCAGCCCTTGCCTCAAGCACCGCGCGGTCAAGATAGAAGTCGTCGATCGACACCACATAAACCTTTTTTCCGAACTCCGAAAGATATTTGATAAGCTTTGACGCCGCGGTTGTCTTGCCTGAACATGTTGGGCCCGACAGGCTTATGAGCCTTAAATTTTTAGTCTGGCATACCTTTTCGACGGCTGAGGCAAGTCTTTCCTCAAAATCCGCCTCGCATTTCGATACAAATTGCCGAGCGTCATCTTCGCCTGAAAATTTTTTCTTTGATTTCATCATAAATAACTCCCATGCCGCATCCGGCGGCTGATTATTTAAGCGCCGCATCCATCTGACCGGAATCGGCGCAAAGTTGTAATTATATATTATTCTGTCCGGCTTCAGTTAGGCAATATATATTTGCTGTAAAATTCGCCGATTTTCCGATTCATTTCTGCACGCCTGTCGTCGGCAAGGTATTCGTACGGATATTTCGGATTAAAAAGCCTTGTCAAATAAGACTTGCCGCCTTCCGTTGCGTTGTAGCATACGAGCTTCGTCACCGCTCCTGCGCCCGCGGCGAATATCGAGTGAACCTCCTCCATCATATAGATATTGTAACGCCCCTCAAAGCCTTCGAGCGAAAAGCCGACGTTCTCGAAATTTCCGACGGTATTCTTCTGACGGTACATATAGTATGGCTTATAACCCGACTGAATTGATTTTATTTGCGAGTAATCCACGCACTTGCCGGCGTCACCCCCGTTTCTTGAATAAACGTTGCTTCCCTGCCGCAGTATCTCGGCGGCTTTCTTTATGCAGAACGTATGTACAGTCAGATTTTCCGGTCTTAGCGCAATAATTCTGTCATAGCTTTCCGAAAATGTCAGAAAATTATCCCCCGGAAGTCCTGCGATAAGATCAGTGTTGATGCATGCGATGCCGGATTCCCTTGCGATATTGTATGCCCTATAGAAATCCTCTGCCGTATGCGCGCGCCCTATTTTCGTCAGAATACCGTTGTTCAGGGTCTGCGGATTGACGCTTATGCGGCTTACGCCGCCCTCTGCCGCCACCCTCAGCTTTTCCGCATCTATTGTATCCGGCCGTCCCGCCTCGAGTGTGTATTCCTCAAGCTTTGTAACATCAGTGCATTCCGCAACAGTTCCAAGCAGTCTTTTCATCTGTTCCGTGTTAAGAATAGTCGGAGTGCCGCCGCCGATATAAACGGTCTTAACGTTCAGTCCCAGCTCGTTAATCTGGCCAAACATTGATTTAATTTCAACACTCAGCCGGTCTAAATACTCTGGGATAAGCGACAGCAGCTTTTGAGAGGAGTACGAAACAAACGAGCAGTACGAGCAGCGCGTCGGGCAGAACGGTATCGAAATATAAACACTGCAGTCACGCTTGTTAGGAATTCCGATTATCTTTTTTTCGTTTACCGCAACATCCGCTGCGAGCGCCGACTTTTTCGGTATCACAAAATACTCGGTTGTCATTATTTTCTTTACCTTTGTCTTGCTTATCCCGCGCATCAGCAATTCTGTCGCGACCTTGGACGGCCGCACACCGGTCAGCATACCCCACGACGGGCGGTAACCGGTAAGCTCGCCGGCGGCAGCAAGCACGGCGGCTCCGGCTGCTATTTTTGCTGCTTTTTCTTTATCCTCGCCATCGGCATACTGTTCAAATTTTTTCGACGAGCATATTCTGCCCTCATGCCTTAACTCGGCGTAAGCATAAACGCCGTTCTCAGCGGGTGTAATTTTAAGCTCGAGCACTGGGTTGTCGCAGCTTTCGGTTTCACTTTCCCCGAATTTTGATCCCGGGAAAAAAATCATGCAGAGAGTCTGCACATAGTATTTATTTATTTCTCCGCTGACAATCAGTTTCATTCAACTAATTTTCCTCCCGGCGTTTTTAGGACATCGCTGTCCATTACGATTGTTACCGGACCGTCGCAGGTAATATCAATTTCCATGTGCGCGCCGAACTTACCGGTTCCGACATGCCCGAGTTCTGTGCCGAGCAGGCTGATAAAGTACTCGTAAAGCTCACGCGCCCGTTCCGGTGGTGCAGATCGCAGATAATCGGGACGGTTTCCGTGACGGTAGTCGGCCATAAGAGTAAAGTTTGATATCACCAGTGCATCTCCTCCGGTATCTTTCACAGAAAGATTCATCTTCCCGGCATCGTCGCTGAAAATCCGCAGCTTAACAATTTTTGCCGCCAGAAGCCGCGCGTCCTCCTCCGTGTCTGTTTTCGAGACGCCGAGCAGTATCATAAGCCCCCGACCGGCGCATCCCGAAATTTCGCCGTCCGCCGTGACGCTTCCTCTTAAAATTCTCTGGATTACTGCTGTCATTATTTGCACTTCCTTTATCAAAATGTAGCATGCCGATCCGTGTCAGCTCATGAACCCGCGCACGATGTCCTCGACTCCCGAGAGTCCGCGCAGCCTGTCTACGATCATATTATAGTGATCTATATTCCGGCAGCTGATTTTTATATTGATTATTGCCCTTGAGCTTCCGCGCTTCTGTGAATTGATTGAAAGGATCGGCACCTTCATGTCCGCAAGCGCCGCGGTGACGTCCGCGATGAGTCCGATGCGGTCTGAGATATAAAGCTGCAGTATAGCCTCGTACACGCTTGCTCCGGTATCGTTCTGGCTGCTGTCCCACCAGGCGTTCACCCAGCGGCCAGTGTCGCCGATTCTTTTCATACCCTCAATGACATTCGGACAATTCCGCTTGTGAATAGAAATGCCGAAGCCTTTAGTAATGAAGCCGATGACATCATCTCCGGGCAGGGGGTTGCAGCATTTTGCAAATTTAACCATGCAGCCGGTTTCACCATCCACGATTATCCCGGTGTTTGACTTCATATTTTTAGGCTTTTCCGAAATCTGAACCTGCTCGACCTGAGTAATCGGCGCCGGCTCGGCCTCCGGCGATACTACGCGGTCGAATTCCTCATGCAGCCTTGCGGCGATCTTTGATATTGCCACGCCGCCGTAACCTAAGGCGTTATACAGGTCGTCGGGAGTCATGAACCCGGCGCGCTGCGCAACATTGTTTACAATTTCATTGCGCTGAGTTTCGTTGTACGGGCGGTTGAACTTGCGAAGCTCGGCGTCTATCATGCCGCGCCCGACGATTATATTGTCGGAGCGTTTTTCTTTCTTGAACCACTGGCGGATTTTTGATCTTGCCTCGCTTGTCTTGACTATTTTCAGCCAGTCGCGGCTCGGTCCTTTTGAAGTCGAGGACGTAAGGATCTCGACAATTTCTCCGTTCTGCGGCACTCTGTCAATCGGAACTATCATTCCGTTGATTTTTGCGCCTATCATTTTATTGCCGACCGCCGAGTGAATAGCGTAGGCAAAATCAATCACGGTTGATCCTGCAGGCAGTGCGATAAGGTCGCCCTTAGGCGTGAAAATATATGTTTCTTCCTGAAAGATATCCGTTTTAATAGCCTGAAGGAACTCATCCGGGTCGCGCGCGACATCTTCAGTTTCTATAAGACGGGCTATCCACTCGAGCTTTTTGTCTATCTCTTCCTTTGACTGTTCGCCGGATTTATATTTCCAGTGCGCCGCTATGCCGTATTCCGCGACGTGATGCATTTCCCATGTGCGTATCTGAACCTCGAAAGGTATTCCTTCGCGCCCGATGACAGTTGTGTGGAGCGAGCGGTACATATTCGCCTTCGGGGTGGAGATGTAATCCTTGAAGCGTCCGGGAATCGAGCTGAACATCTCGTGTATTATTCCGAGCACCGTGTAGCACTCGAGCTCGGTGTCCACGATGATGCGTATTGCGTAGAAATCGTAAATCTCGTCGAAGCTCTTGTTCTGGTTATACATTTTTTTATAAATGCTGTAAACCGATTTGACACGGCCTTCAAGCGCGAATTTAATATTATTCTCCACAAGCTTAGCTTCGATATGCTTTCTGACCGTATCGATGAGATCCCGGTTTTGCCCGTACTTTTTCTCAATGTCGTTCTTAACCTCAGCGTAGCCTATCGGGTCAAGGTAATAAAGTCCTCTGTCCTCAAGCTCCTGCTTGATTTTTTGCATACCGAGCCTGTGAGCCAGCGGCGCATAGACCTGCATTGTTTCCAGCGCCGTGACGCGGCGTTTGCTCTCTGGCTTTGCGTCAAGGGTTCTCATGTTGTGCAGCCGGTCGCAGAGCTTTATGAATATTACGCGGATATCCTTTGACATGGCGAAAAGCATTTTGCGGATGTTCTCGATATGCTCTTCTTCCTTGTCCTCGACCTGTATCGAAACCAGCTTGGTGAGTCCGTCAACTATCATTGCGACATCCTTGCCGAACTGCTTTTCAATATCCTTAAGATTTGTTTTATCCGAGCAGTCCTCGACCGTGTCGTGAAGGAGCGCGGCACAGATAGAGTCAGTGTCAAGCTCCATTTCGGCAGCTATGTCCGCCACGGCTATAGGATGTGAGATGTAAGCCTCGCCGCTGTTTCTGAACTGCCCCTCATGCATTGTTCTCGCATAATCAAACGCCCGCTGAATTTTTTCGATATCGTATTTTTTTCCTGTTTTTTCAAGCCTTGCGAGCAGCTTGTCAATATTCAATTCAGGTGCTTCTTTTTCCATAGCGCTGCCCTCTGTTTATCTTTATCCTAATCTATCCTAATATTTGTCGTCTGTCGTCTTGTCCCTGCAATCTGTTTATCATCCCGCGGCAAAAGCAGTATGCGCCTTTTCAGACTGTGTTTGCAAAAACCGCCTGACGGTTTGTTTTCCAATTTCAGTTTCCCGCATTATCCTTGAGTCCGCGGTTCCGGCATTGGATCCTTAGCTTTTTAAGTATCGAAGATTTTTCGATACTTGTTTTTGATTGGTTATACGAAATATCAAAGCAGAACAGCCCGTCGCCGACTTTTTCTATCGAACATATCTGGAGTTCACGGAATATTTTCAAAATGTACATAAGTTTGACATAATTTATGTCGCGCTGCGGTTCGTATGTCTTAAGAAGCGAAAGCATCATCCGGTCTGTAAGAGCATCTCGCCCCATCCTGAACTCACGTCTTAGCATCGTATATACGGCTGCAAAATCGTCGCGGTCGGGTATAAAGTTTTCCTCGGCGTCAAATGCGGCTCCGCCCACAATCTCCTCGTAACGGCACTTCAGGCAGCGGTTGTCCTCTGTGCTGCGCCGTGAAATGCGTATATCCTGAACTATCATCTGAACGCTTTTCACATTCTGAAATTCGTTTATATCGACCGAAAACAGTATGTCTGCGCGCTCGCCCTCATGCAGAGGAAAGCGCGACGCTGGCATATTGAAATACATCGCGCAGATTGAGCTTTCCCCGTCCGATACTATCAGCTTTGTATGCTTGCCGGAGCTCACAGGCAATACCCTTATCAGCATAACATCGTACGCAATAAACGTAGGCACCGGGTTTGTCACGCCGTACGGCTCAAGCAGATTCAGCTCCGAGGCAAACTTCAGCGTCAGATCCGGCAGATGCAGAACGCAGTCAGCCTCAAGATTGACCGCCATATCCTCGTCACGCAGGTTTTCTGCCGCGTATTCGTTAATCCTTTTCCTAAACTCCCCGACCTTTGAACGTTCGATCGTAAGCCCGGCAGCCAGTTCATGGCCGCCGTACTTGACAAGCAAATCAGAGCAGTAGTTTAGAGCCTCGACAAGATTCATCCCCTTAATGCTCCTTCCGGAGCCCTTGCCGGTATCGTCACCGCTTGAATATCCGCGTGTACTGCCGTCGAATGATATCAGCACAGACGGAATGCCGTATTTTTCTGTTATGCGGGACGCTACAATGCCGATTATCCCCTGCTGCCAGCTGTCGTCCTCAAGCACAATAACCCTGTCTTTTTCAAAGTCAAACTCGCGCTCGATTCTCTTATACACCTGCTCGGCAATCCTGTTCTCCTCAATCTGACGCTGCAAATTGATGTCGCACAGTTCGCGCGCCAGCTCCTGAGCTTCCTCCTCATTCTCGGCAAGGAGCAGCTTCACCGCCGTCGTGGCGCTTGAAATCCGCCCCGCGGCATTGATGCGCGGCGCTATCCCGTATCCTATAAAATTGGAGGTTATCTTTTTCTTCCTTGCTTTTGCCGGGCGGTCTGAACCCTGAGCGCACTGGCAGCTGCAGTTGGCCGAGGCATTTATAAGCGCTTCAAGGCCTTTGCGCTTCGTTTCGGATATCATTCTGATACCCAAAGATACTATCAGTCTGTTTTCATCAATTACCGGCATAACATCGGCGACTGTTCCGATTGCCACGAGGTCCGCGTACTCGTAGCTGATCCGGCGTACGGCGTCAATATCCGGTTCGCCTTTCTTCCGAGCTTCGGTTATTTCACAGGCGCACAGCACCTTGAACACCACGCCGACTCCCGCAAGTTCCGCAAAAGGATAATTACAGTCAGGGCGATGCGGGTTTACGACCGCGCAGGCGGCTGGCAGTTCTGACCTGCACTCGTGATGGTCGGTAACCACCATGTCAATCCCGAGTGACGAAGCGTAAGCAATCTCCTCGTTTGCCGTGATACCTGTGTCGACTGTTATTATCAGCTGAACGCCTTCATTTTTCAGATTGTCGAGCGCTCCGCACGAAAGCCCGTAACCCTCGCCGCTTCTGCTCGGTATGTAATAACCGACATTGGCTCCCTTTGACTTAAGGTAAAGCCACATCAGCGATACCGCTGTAACGCCATCGACGTCGTAATCACCGTATATGATTATTTTCTCATGCTTTTCAACAGCCGCCATTATCCGCTCGACGGCTTTTACAATATCCTTAAGCAAAAACGGGTCGTGAAGCACGCTCTCTTCGTTTTTAAGGAAGCTTTCCGCCTCCCCCTTCGTTTTATATCCGCGACTGTAAAGCAGCGCCGCGAGCGTTTCTGAGATCCCCAATCCGGCGGATATCTCTTTCACGGCGCAGTCTTTTTGCTCATCGCCCGGAACATAGCGTATGTTCCATATCTTTTCCCTCTTCTTCGGTTCCATAACTATATTCTCCGTTCTGTCAGCGTACGCAAATGTCACCACGGCACAATCGCGTCCGTAAACCATACTTTATTTCTTATTTTTAATCATCATATTCATCTAAGGCATCGACCGCATCTTGTTCAGATTATTATTATTGTCCTTAATTGTTTTTAACTATTTTTGTCCATATCGTCTTTACCGCCCGCATCCCCTCGGCTGATGACAGATACGATTTCGGCGTCACAGCGCTTCTCAACCACAAGCTTTGAGTACAGCCAGACTAAACCGAAGCACAACACGATTCCCGCCGCCGCAAAAATGCCTGCAAGCATCTGATCTGAAAAGACTCCGCTGCCTATCCACCATCCGAGAAGCGCAAAAAGTATAGGCATGAGAAAAACGAGCCATGCGTATCCCAGCACTCTACCGGTGCCGGTGCTTATCGCTACAGTATCTCCGACACGCGCCCCGATTTTATTATATGCTTTTGTCGTGATTCTGCGGTCGGCTCCGGTCAGCGAACAGACGCTGCAGCCGCCGTCTTTGGTGCTCATATGGCATCCCTCGCAGGCTGACTTGCGGTCGTTTTCGACCAGTGCGAACCGGCCGTCGGCAGATACAGAAATTACTTTTGCTTCGGTTATCATTTTGCCACCTTCCAGATTACAATGCTTCAAGCGCGAAACGCAAAAATGAATCAAACGCGGCTTATCCGAGCGGCGCGTAATTCGCCATTATCGCCTGAGCGACTCTTATGCCGTCGACGGCGGAGCTTGTTATTCCGCCGGCATAGCCGGCTCCTTCGCCGCACGGATAAACCAGCGGATGTCCCGGAGAGGTGAAACCGTCCCCTCGAATTATGCGCACCGGCGCCGAGGTCCGGGTTTCAACTCCGGTCAGAACCGCGTGCGGCGCGTCAAAGCCCTTTATCCTGCGGCCGAATGCAGTCAGCCCCCGCCTTAAAGTTTCAGACACAAAACCGGGAAAAAGCCTGTCTATATCCGAAAGCCTTACATAACCCGACATATAAGACGGCATAACGCGCCCCGGCTCGTGCTCCGCCCTACCCGCCATAAAATCACCGACCGTTTCAACAGGAGCCATATATCCGCCTTTTCCGGCGCTGAAAGCCGCCCGCTCAACCATGCGCTGAAAGCCAATCGCACCTGCGACGCCGCCTTCATAGTCATCCACGCCGACGCTTACGGCTACGGCCGAATTTGCGTTTTTCCCGGCCCGTGCGTTATAGCTCATGCCGTTTACCACAAGTCCGCCCTCCTCGGTCGAAGCCGCGACCACTTCTCCGCCCGGGCACATGCAGAACGTATATACTCCGCGCCCGCCCCTTGTTTCGGACAGGGCATATTCCGCGGGACCGAGTCTCGGGTCTCCCGCATGAATCCCATACAAGGCCTCATCGATATCGCTCTGCAGGTGCTCTATGCGTACTCCAACCGAAAAAGGCTTCGGCTCTATCAAAAATCCCTTTGAAAGCAGCATAGAATACGTGTCGCGAGCGCTGTGGCCGGGAGCCAGAACAAGTACCCCAGCGGTAATATCCCCCTTAACGGTATTTATCTTGACAGCTCCGCCTGATTCGTCAAAGCTTACCATGCGGCAGCCGTATCTCACCGTTCCACCGAGCCGCTCGATGTCCGAAAGAAGGTTTGAGACCACAATCCGGAGAACGTCAGTCCCGACATGCGGCTTTGCCCTCGTGAGTATAGACTCGGGGGCGCCGTATTCATATAGCGTCTTCAGCACAAACGAGCATCTTTCGTCCGAAATACGGGTCACCAGCTTGCCGTCGGAAAATGTTCCGGCGCCGCCGGCGCCGAACTGGATGTTCGAGTCTGGATCAAGTTCATGTGTTGAATAAAATTTCCGAACAGCCTCAACCCGCCCCGCGATGTCTGCGCCCCGCTCAATAATAATCGGCGAGTATCCGTGCTTCGCAAGCAGCAGCCCGCAGAACATTCCCGCGGGGCCTGTCCCGACCACAAGCGGCCTTGCCGCAAGCTTTTCCTTCCCGTATGTTATGCGAAGTCCGGGTTCGCTGTGCTCGGTTGCGTTAAGCTCACACAGCTTAATTTTGTCGATTATACCCTCAACGCCCGAAACAAGAACCGAACTGACGCTCCTGATGTCGTCCTTTTTCCGGGCGTCAAACGATTTTTTATAAAGCCGAAAATGAAGCGGTGCGGTGTCAAATCCCGCGCGCTTCATTCTTCTTGCAGCCTCTCCGAGAATCTCGCCGTCGGCGGCATAATACGGAAGATTTATCCCGCTCAGCAATATTGTTTTTCCTTCAGCCATCAATACAGCCTTTCACTGTTAATTATGATGCCGTGTTCGGAATCTTCCCATACGACCCCGCTCGGCAGGCTGTCTATCGAATTTATAACTGTAACAAACGGCACTCCCACAGCCATCATATCGCAATTTATAGTATATACCGTTACCTCATTTATGCCGCTCAATATCTGAGGATCGCCGACTAAGGTTATTTCGGCAGGTGAAATTGAAGTATTGTAATTCAGGCCTATCCCGTTCGTGTATGCCACCTTTACAGGCACGGTTTTCCGTATGGTTACAGGCACTTTCACAATTATATTTGTTACGCTCATCTTCAGAGATGTGCTGTCAATGATCTGGTTGTATTCGTTATAGAGTGAAATGCTGCCGGAAAGAGTGAGGCTCGTCGTAATGACGCCGGTGTTGAAAACCGCCGCGGCGTACGATATCTTGTCAAGCACTGTTTTTGAACCGGTAACCGTAACATATTCGTAATTCAGCTCCGGTATGCCGACAGTATACGAGGCATCCGACACGTAATTTAGTTTTACCTCAATTTTTATATTTACAGATGCGTCGATATCGATAGTTGCCGACAGCGAGCTTGGCTCGACCAAAACAAGAGAGGAGTTTTTTGGCAGTTCAACCTTAACAGGAAGAGTGTAGCGCCCCGCTTCCGCAATGTCGCTCACATCTACATAAGCGTTGATATCTCCCGCAGAAAGGCCGGCTATATCAGAACGTCTACCTTTGAGGGTTACAGTTACGACGTTGTCAAAGCCGCTGATTACCGACATCCCTCTTTCATTCAAGCTTGAACTGCCTTCAATTACGACATTTACGTTGGCGATGCTTTTCTCGTAGCTCGTATCGTCGGTGTTCATCACATAAAGCCATATTGTAAATGAGCACAGCAAGCAAACAAACATGGCCCATTTGTCGATTCTTGAAAGGTTGCGTTCGCTAAACCATTCCTTAAGGCCCACCCATGTATTTTTAATTATTTTAAGAATTTTTTTGAATATATTAGATATTTTTGCCGTTAACGGACGGATTTTTCCGTTTTGATTGCCGCAGCCGGAATTATTCATGTCATTGCCGGAACCGCATCTGTTGTTTTCCCTGTTTTTTTCGCTCATCATGCCCGCATCCGCCGAAGCGTCAGACAGTTTAACCGGATTCCCGCCGGCAGCGTCAGAAGGCGAACGGCTGCCGTTTTCAGTCTGGGAATTATTAAGGTCGCCCAAAGGATTCCTTGTTTCCATATTATCCTTGTTTCTCCTTCATCTGTCATTTGTCATCTGTGATCTGTCGTGCTAACCGGTTGCCTGACCGGCGCGGCCGTTTTTCTTTGGCGCATGCTGCCCGCTGTGGGCAACAAGACGCAAAAGTTCCTGCTTGAGCGTGTTATAATTATAATTTCTGTATATCCGGCCTTCGTATGCAATGGAAATTATACCTGATTCCTCAGAAACCACCACGGCTACGGCGTCGCTCTGTTCGCTGATCCCGACCGCCGCCCTGTGACGTGTGCCGAGACTGTTATCAATATTTTCGCTTGACGACAGGGGAAGCACGCATCCCGCCGCATAAATCTGCATATTGCGGATTATCACTGCTCCGTCATGAAAAGGCGCCTTGTTGAAAAAAATGCTCTGCAGCAGCCTTGACGATAGTTTAGCCTCAATTATGTTTGAAGGCTTTATGAATTCCCCGAGCTTTACCGAACGCTCGATGATAATCAGCGCTCCGGTCTTGTACAGCGACATATCGCACACGGCCTCGCAGATGGAATCTATTCCTGCGTTCATGACCGCCATGTCACGCGTTTCTATCATGCTGATGTTTCTAAGGCCTGACAAAGGGGTATTGCCGACCTTCTCAAGCGCCGCCCTCAGCTCCGGCTGAAAAACAATGATGATAGCCAGAATACCGACCTGGTAGAAATTCTGAAGGACGAAATTGATTGCATGCATCTGAAAAACAGTGCTGAGAACAAGAAAAGCAATTATAAGCACAAGCCCCGCCATGAGGCGTCCTGCGCGGCGATTCTTGATAAAGCGGTAGACGGCGTATAAAAACAACGCGAGAATAACGATATCAAGGATGTCTACAAACCTGATATCCATTACCGGATATATTATATATTGCCATATTTTATCCCACAGAGTGGCAAATAAATTCTCCGCCTTAAGCATTGTCTCCAGACCTTTCATGTGAGTTTATATTTTCTAAAAATCATATGTGCCAATGTATATTATTTATTATAACATAAAACATTATAAATTTCAAACAAAAACATATATTGTTAACCGTTTGTTTATAAAGTGTTCAGAAATTTTTACCATTTGGGAGTCATTGTCCATTTCCAACTAATTTTTATTCAAAAATATTGAAAAAATATATAGATTGAAACTTTTATCCGAGCGCAATTTGTGCTATAATGATATATTATACGATGCCAAAGCGTCAGAAGGAGGCAGACTTGAACGCACATATCGGTACTCTTGCCCGCAACATCATTGTTTGCGGCCATTTCGGAAGCGGGAAAACCAACGTTTCTGTCGGTCTTGCGCTCGGCCTCGGACGCGGCAGCGGGGCGCTCGTCGATCTTGACATCATAAACCCGTACTTTCGCGCGGCGGATGCCGCACCGCTTATGAAAGACGCCGGGATAGATTGTCTTGTTCCCCGGTACGCAAACACAAATGTCGATATTCCGTCGCTCGGCGGCGAGATTTATTCGGTCTTTGCAAAAGAAGAAAGCAACCCGGAGTTCCGCGCTGTATTCGATGTCGGCGGCGACAGCGGGGCGGCGGCTCTCGGACGGTTCCGCGAATATTTTTTCCGCTTCGGATATTCGATGATTTTTGTCGTCAGCATGTACAGGCCTCTGACAGCAGACCCGGAATCGGCAGTTGCCGACCTGCGGGAGATCGAAGCCATCTCAAGGCTCACCGCCACGCATATAATAAACAATTCAAACATCGGGAAGGAAACGACTGCCGCAGATATCGCAGCATCAATTGATTATGCGAAAAAAATTTCCGAACTAACCGGTCTTCCGCTGCTGTGCACCACCCTCCACAACAGGGAATTTTGCGATTCGCTGTCGCGCGAATATCCCGGACTTGACTTTTTGCCCATACCCGATTCAACGCGCCGCTTGTTTTGATATCAATCCTAAAAGGAGAAATATAAATGAACAGAGTCACCTTCACAACCGATCTCTGCAAGGGCTGCGGACTATGCGTCCTCGCCTGCCCCAGAAAGATCATAAAGCTCGATACCTCGCTGATAAACAAAAAGGGGTATCATCCCGCGTCGGTCACAGACCCGGATAAATGCACCGGATGCGCAATGTGCGCCACCATGTGCCCGGACGTCGTGATCCTCGTTGAGAAAAACGTGTAAAAGGAGTGAACCGAATGTCGGAAAAAGTACTTATGAAGGGCAATGAAGCCATTGCCGAAGCCGCAATACGCAACGGGTGTCTTTATTTCTTCGGCTACCCGATAACACCTCAGACCGAGCTTGCCGAATATATGGCAAAGCGCATGCCGAAGGTCGGCGGCGTCTGCCTGCAGGCGGAGAGCGAAGTCGCCGCAATCAACATGGTGCTCGGCGCCGCCGCGTCGGGCGTCCGCGCCATGACGTCATCGTCGTCACCCGGAGTATCGCTCAAGAGCGAGGGCATCAGCTATATGGTCGGCTGCGACCTGCCCTGCCTTATCTGCAACGTGCAGCGCGGAGGCCCCGGGCTCGGCGGAATCCAGCCCGCTCAGTCAGACTACTATCAGGCTGTCAAGGCAAACGGACACGGCGACCTCCACCTTTACGTAGTCGCCCCGGCGTCTGTTCAGGAGATGGTAACGCTTGTCGGACGCGCCTTTGACGTCGCCGATACATACCGCACTCCTGCCCTTTTGCTCGCCGACGGAGCTCTCGGCCAGATGATGGAGCCTGTCGACTTCAACGCCGCCCTCACCGGCAAGCGCGCAATACCCGAGAAAACATGGGCTACCTGCGGACATGGAGGAAAGCGCAGGAAAAATATTATAAATTCACTGTATCTCAACCCCGACGAACTCGAAAAATCCGTGCTTGAGAGATTTGAACGATACAAGAAAATCGAGGAGAATGAAACTCTCGTCGAAGAAATCGGAACAGCCGACGCCGATATCGTGCTCGTCGCCTACGGCATAACCTCGCGCATCTGCAAGACCGCCGTCAACATGGCGCGCGCGGCGGGCATCAGAGCCGGGCTTGTCCGCCCGATCACGCTCTGGCCATATCCCAAGGCTGCTCTCGCAAAAGCGGCTGAGACCGCAAAGCATTTCCTTGTCGTCGAGCTGAATATGGGACAGATGGTCGACGACGTCAAGGTCGCCACCGGCTGCCGCCGCCCGGTTTCCTTCTACGGACGCACCGGAGGTATGCTGCCGACAGCCGAGGACGTTCTGGCCGAAATAAGAAAAATCAACGGAGGTTTGAAATAATGGTAGTATTCGAAAAACCAAAGGCGCTTTCTCCGGTGCCGTTCCACTATTGTCCGGGCTGCACGCACGGTATTGTCCACCGCCTTGTCGCTGAAGCAATCGACGCCCTCGGAATCGAAGACAAAACTATCGGCATAGCCCCTGTCGGCTGCTCGGTTTTTGCATATAACTATTTTGAATGCGACATGATACAGGCAGCTCACGGCCGCGCACCGGCTGTCGCGACCGGAGTGAAGCGCTCTCACCCCGGCTCAGTTGTCTTCACATATCAGGGCGACGGCGACCTTGCCGCCATCGGAACCGCCGAAACCGTTCACGCGGCGACCCGCGGCGAGAATATTACAATCATCTTTATCAACAATGCGATTTACGGCATGACCGGAGGACAGATGGCCCCGACTTCAATTCCCGGCCAGATCACCACCACGTCTCCTTACGGCAGAGACGTAAAGCTTCAGGGCAACCCTATCAGGGTTTGTGAAATGCTATCGACTCTCGACGGCGTGGCCTATGCCGAACGCGTGGCCGTCAACAGCCCTAAGGCTGTGATAAAAGCAAAAAAAGCGATACAGAAAGCCTTTCAGTATCAGCTTGACAATAAGGGGCTCTCAATCATCGAGGTCCTTTCCACCTGCCCCACAAACTGGGGATTGACTCCCGAGGAGGCTCTCAAGTGGGTTGACGACAAGATGATCCCTTATTACCCTCTCGGAGTTTTCAAAGACATTGACGCCGCTGCCGCAAAAGGAGGAGACATAAAATGACGACTGAAATTCTTCTCGCCGGTTTCGGCGGTCAGGGCATTCTCTTTGCAGGCAAGCAGCTTGCAAAAACGGCTATGCACGACGGAAAAAACGTTTCGTGGCTTCCGTCATACGGCCCCGAGATGCGCGGCGGCTCGGCAAACTGCTCGGTGATAATTTCCGATAATGAAATCGGATCTCCCATCATCAACCGCCCCGATATCCTCATCGCCTTGAATCTCCCGTCCTATGAAAAGTTCGAGCCGAAAATCAAAAACGGCGGCATCCTCATCGCAAACAGCACTCTGATTTCCGACGTCAGCAAACGCGGCGGCAGTGGCGAAATAAAAGCATATTACATTCCGGCCACGCAGATGGCCTCCGACAACGGTCTTGAGGGCGGCGCTAACGTTATTATCCTCGGTTTCCTTCTTAAAATCACCGGACTTTTTGATTACGACGAATTTGTAAATCTCATGGTCGAGGGCATTCCCGCTTCAAAGGCCCAGCTGATCGAGAACAACAAAAAAGCTCTCAGATTAGGGTATGAGTATTCAGCATAAATATAAAACCATATGTCAGGGGAAATTCCCATTCGGAATTTCTCCTGACACTTTTTTCATAAAAGCCAATGCAAAAAACAGGAGCACGCGTTTTATCTTGTCGCATCTATTGATTCATTTGTATTTTTATGCTATAATTAGAAACAATATTTTGCGAGAGGACAGTTGGGAATAAATCGATGAAGTTTGATATAAACATACCTGTAAGGGTTATTTCGGGACGCGGCTGCGTGCGTGAAAACGCCGGGAAAGTCGCCGTTGGCAGGCGTGCTTTCATCGTGTGCGGCGCGCACGGAGCAAAGAAGAGCGGCGCGCTTGACGACGTCTGCGCCGCGCTGAACTGCGCCGGTTCGGAATATATGATTTTCGATAAATCAGTTGAAAATCCGCCTGTAGCCATGTGCCGGGAAGGCGGCCGCGCCGCCGCTGATTACGGCGCGGATTTTGTAATCGGCATAGGCGGCGGTTCATCGCTTGACGCCGCGAAAGCCGTGGCCGCGTTTGCTACCAACCCTCTTATCGAGCCTCTCGATATTTACGATCCGGCAAAACGCATAAAACATTCCCTGCCGCTCGTACTCATCCCGACGACCGCGGGAACCGGCAGCGAAACAAACCCTTATGCGGTGCTCACACTTCCGGACGGCAAGAGGAAGAAAACCTTCACGTGTGAGGATTCGTGGGCTAAAATCGCTTTTGTTGATCCTGAATACACCATGTCGATGCCTCGCGCAGGAACGATAAGCTGCGCTCTCGACGCATTTTCCCACGGTATAGAATCGTACCTTTCCCCCAAGTCCACCGATGTGTCTTCCATGCTTGCCATGTATGCGATGAAAAAAGTCTGGAATGTCCTTACCGCATATCCCGAGGATTTCACATATGAAATGCGCGAAGACCTGATGTATGCGTCGTGCGCGGCGGGAGCAGCCATAAGCATAACCGGAACCGGCTTCCCTCATCCGCTTGGCTATTCCCTCACTCTTCTTGACGGCGTTCCGCACGGCGCGGCCTGCGCCGTATTCGAAGGCGACTATATCGAATACAACGAACGCACCGAGGCGGGTCTTGCCGGACTTGAAAAAATATACGAAGCGCTCGACGCAAAGCCCGGAGTTATGAAAGAATTCCTTCCGGCGCTCTCCGGAGTTGACCTAAAACTTACCGAAGAGCAGATAAGCGAGCACGTCGAGCTTGCATGCGGTGCGAAAAATTACGCAAACAGTCCGTATGTTATCAGCAAAGACGAAATGTACGATATATACAGAAAGCATTTTTCGTCCGTAAGAAAAAGAAGAAAGGCGCAGTAATAAATATGCTCGAACAGCTAAAAAAGCAGGTATATGAAGCGAATATGCTTCTTGTAAAATACAATCTTGTTATTTTCACGTTAGGCAACGTCAGCGGGATAGACCGGGAAAAGGGTCTTATAGTAATCAAACCTTCGGGCGTCGACTATGACAAGCTCTCGCCCCTTGACCTTCCTGTCGTAGACCTTGACGGCAATATTGTCGAAGGCAATCTGAAGCCCTCTTCGGACACGCCGACACATATTTCATTATATAAATCCTTCCCAAATATCGGCGGTATAACCCATACTCATTCGATTTACGCGACCTCATATGCTCAGGCAGGCCGCGGCATCAAGCCGTTCGGTACGACCCACGCCGATTATTTCGGAGGCACGATTCCCTGCACACGGAAAATGACAATAAATGAAATTTCGGGCGACTACGAAAAAAACACCGGCATTCTTATCGCCGAAACCTTTGCGGGAACTGATTATGAGCGTGTTCACGGAGTGCTCGTTCATTCGCACGGCCCTTTCACATGGGGCAGGGACGCGCATGACTCGGTTGTAAATTCGGTCGTTCTCGAAAGCCTTGCGCATATGGCATACAACACCGAGGTGCTTTCGGTATGTGTAGGGCCAAACGGCGGCATCCCCATGCAGCAGGATCTGCTAAACAAGCATTACAACAGAAAGCACTCCGGCTCATCCAATTCCGGTCAGAACAAATAATAATCTGACTGATTTTACCTGTATTTTTCATTTTGTCTGCAATACTCTGTTCGCTCTCCTTCTGCCGGACAAACAGACGCTGCGTCCTCTTCGAACCGGGAGCCGGCATATACCGCATCGGCAGCGAAAAAATGACGGACAGAGTATGGATCGCTGATATGGAAAAGCCATAAGGAAATAAACGATATCAAAAAACCGGAAGAACTTCTGATTATCAAAGTTCTTCCGGTTTTGCTTGGGATTCTATTTTATTTTATGCTTCTCGCAGCTTTAAGCATATCGTTTTTGACATTCCAAAGCCTGTCAGAAAGGTCTACATAATAGTTGTGGGGATTTGTGAAGCGCCGGACTTCTTCCCAGACACCGTTCAGCTCATCTTCGCTATGGTTCCTTATTTCGTTCAGCGACGGGAGGGCGTAAACCTGCTTCCCGTTTCTGAACACCTGGACGAGCAGCTCTTCGGCGGTAAAGTCGGTCATGACCTTGCGCTTCCATGTGTATTCAGGATCGAAAATTTCAAGGGGCTTTGTGTCGTCGATTTTTTCATCCCATATGCAGATCAGATCAGCCTCAGCCTTGCCGCTCCCGCGTCCGCGCAGGCGGTAAACCTTTTTGAAATGAGGCGTCGTTATCTTTCCGACGTTTTCGCTTATTTTTATTTTAGGAATAATATTACCCTTCGCGTCCTCGACCGCGGCAAGCTTGTAAACAGCCCCGAATACCGGATTGCTCATTGAGGTTATAAGTCTTTCGCCGATGCCGAAGGCGTCTATTTCCGCGCCCTGGCGGATAAGCTCGCAGATTATATATTCGTCAAGCGAATTTGAAACGATTATGCGGCACTGCGGGAATCCCGCCTCGGCAAGCTTGGCGCGGACCTTCTGAGTAAGATATGTGATGTCGCCGGAGTCGATGCGAACCCCGCACTTCGTGATTCCGCGCGGCAGGAGCACTTCCCTGAACGCCCTGATAGCGTTCGGCAGCCCTGATTCGAGTACATTGTATGTGTCAATCAGCAGAACCGCATTATTTGGATAAATTTCGCAATACGTCTTAAATGCAGTATATTCGTCGTCGAACATCTGCACCCATGAATGAGCCATCGTTCCGGTTGCGGGAACTCCGTAGCACTCGTCTGCTATTGTGCAGGCGGTGGCGGCGCAGCCTCCGATATATGCGGCCCGCGCGCCGAGAATGGCCGCCGCGGAGCCCTGCGCGCGGCGGGAGCCGAACTCGCTAATCGGTCTTCCTTTAGCGGCGCGAGTCATTCGTGAAGCTTTCGTCGCGATAAGCGACTGATGGTTCAGCTCCATAAGAATGTAGGTTTCGATGAACTGAGCCTGTATCGCCGGCGCGCGTACAGTTATCAGCGGTTCGCCCGGGAAAACGACCGTCCCTTCCGGCACCGCCCAGATGTCTCCGGTAAACCTGAAATTTTTAAGATATCCGAGAAACTCTTCGGAAAAAAAGCCTTTCGAACGCAGGTAAGCTATATCTTCATCGTCAAACCTGAGATCATTGATATAATTTACAATCTGTTCGAGACCGGCGGCGATTGAATACCCCCCGTTGTCGGGGTTGTTGCGGTAAAATGCGTCAAAGTAGACGATTTTGTCTTTGAGACCGGACTGAAAATAGCCGTTGCCCATCGTCAGTTCATAGAAATCGCAGAGCATCGTAAGATTATGTGAAATATCCTTCATTTTCCTGCCAAACCTTTCCGCAGCAAGACACATCATCAGGCTGCACACAGTTCTAAACAATATTTGTTAAACAGTATATCACACTTTTAACGTCAATGCAATTATATCTTAACATTTCTTAATTTTGTTGAAATATCTGCGCGTTTATGTTAGAATGTTATTGCTTATGATCTTATGACCGCTTGATATTAAGGCGGGCCGAAAAGCAAGGCCTGCACTTTACAAAGCATAAGCAGCTTTATATAAAAATCCGCCGGCAAAGCCGGCATGCAATCAATATTCAGGAGGTATTATGTCAATTTTTTCGGGTTATTCTTCGGCACGTGAAAAATATTCTAAGCTCGGCGTCGACACCGACAAAGCTATTGAAAAACTGCTCAGCATTCCGATATCGCTGCATTGCTGGCAGGGTGATGACGTACGCGGCTTTGAAGGAGCAAAATCGCTTGACGGCGGCATTCAGGCAACGGGAAACTATCCCGGAGCGGCGCGTAATCCCAACGAGCTGATGGCCGACATTGATTTCGTACTTGCGCACGTTCCCGGCAAGCACCGCATAAATCTTCATGCCTGCTATGCGATATTCGAGAACGGAGAATCTGCCGACCGCGACCGCCTCGAGCCGCGCCATTTCAAAAAGTGGGTTGAGTTTGCAAAATCCCGGGGCCTCGGCCTTGACTTTAATCCCACCTGCTTCTCGCATCCCATGGCAAAGGGGCTTACTCTCTCAAGCCCGGACGAAAACGTCCGTCAGTTCTGGATACGCCACTGCATCGCCTGCCTGCGCATATCCGAGTACTTTGCCCGCGAGCTCGGGACGCCATGCCTTATGAACATATGGATTCCGGACGGCTTCAAGGACATCCCGGCAGACCGCATCTCCCCGCGCGCCCGCTTTGCAGACTCGCTTGACAAAATACTTGCGGCCGGTTTTGACCGCAAGCTGGTTTATGTATCGCTCGAGTCAAAGGTATTCGGCATCGGACTTGAGTCGTATACTGTGGGTTCAAGCGAATTTTGCATAAACTATGCCGCATCCCGCGGAATAATTCCGCTGATGGACAACGGGCATTACCACCCCACCGAATCCGTAGCCGATAAAATTCCGTCCATGCTGCTTTTCTCGGATAAAATCGCGCTCCATGTGACCCGCGCCGTACGCTGGGACAGCGACCATGTTGTGCGTTTTGACGACGAAACCCGTGATATCGCCAATGAAATAGTACGCTGCCGCGCGCTTGACCGTGTTTTCCTCGCTCTTGACTACTTTGACGCCAGTATAAACCGCACTGCAGCCTGGATTCTCGGCATGAGAAATATGCAGAAGGCGCTGCTCTCAGCTCTTCTCACGCCTCACGATAAACTTGCCGAACTCCAGAATTCCGGAAACCTGACCGAGCTTCTCGTCATGCAGGAAGAGCTGAAGACGATGCCCCTCGGGGACGTCTGGGCTGAATTCTGCCGCTCTGCCAAGGCTGAGCCGGGCGAAAAGTGGTTCCGTGATGTCGAAGAGTATGAAAAAAATGTGCTGAGCTTAAGAAAATAACATAATAATCCCGTAAGGAGAAACCAAGAATGCTTTACAAAAAAAATTCCTCACCGTCGCTTCCGGACGAGCTGTTCAAAAACCCCACAAGCGAATACCGCGGAACGCCGTTCTGGTCATGGAACTGCAAGCTTGACAAAAACGAGCTTATGTGGCAGATTGAAATGCTAAAAGAGATGGGCTTCGGCGGCTTCCATATGCACGTCCGCTCCGGCATGGCGACTCCATACCTCGGCGAAGAATTTATGGATCTTGTCGCTTCGTGCGTGGACAAAGCTAAAAAGGAAGATATGCTCGCATGGCTCTACGATGAGGACAGATGGCCCTCGGGCTTTGCCGGCGGCTATGTCACAAAGGATCCACAGTACCGGATCAAATACCTGCTTTTCACTCCGACACCGTATGAGGTTGAAGGCGGAAAAGTCAGAATAGGCAACGAGCAGGCGACGGCGGTCAGAAGCGGCCTCGGCACACTTATGGCGACTTTTGATGTCTTGCTCGATGAAAACGGCTGCCTTAAAAGCTATAGGATTATTAAAGAAGGCGAACAGCCGGCGGGCCGCCTCTGGTACGCTTATCTCGAATCCCCGAGATGCTCGCCGAGATTCAACGGATACACATACGCTGACACGATGAGCAAAAAGGCAATAGACCGTTTCATCGAAATAACTCATGAGGCATACAGGAAAAAAGTCGGCGGCGAATTTGGGGAAACCATACCGGCGATTTTCACCGACGAACCGCAATTCACGCATAAAACCACGCTGCGATTTGCCGATGTGCCGCAGGATGTGTCGCTTCCGTGGACCGACGACCTTTGCGAAACATTTGCTGCTTCCTACGGCGGCGAGGATCTGATGTCGCATATTCCCGAGCTGTTCTGGGAGCTTCCGGACAAAAAAGTCTCTCTTATCAGATACCATTATCACGACCATGTATGCGAAAGATTCGCCTCGGCCTTTGCCGACAATATCGGAACATGGTGCAGGAACAACGGGATAATGCTCACGGGGCACATGATGAAGGAGCCGACCCTCCTATCCCAGACAAGCGCAGTCAGCGAAGCCATGCGCTCATACCGCGCCTTCCAGCTTCCCGGGATTGACATGCTTGCCAACAGACACGAGTTCACCACCGCAAAGCAGGCGCAGTCCGCCGCCCGTCAGTTCGGACGCGAAGGCGTCATGAGCGAGCTTTACGGCGTCACCGGCTGGGACTTTGACTTCCGCGGCCATAAGCTGCACGGCGACTGGCAGGCGGCGCTCGGCGTCACAGTACGGGTACCGCATCTGTCGTGGGTTTCGATGGAGGGAGAGGCGAAGCGCGATTATCCAGCCTCGATAAGCTACCAGTCTTCATGGTACAAGGAATACTCATACATTGAAAACCACTTCTCTCGCCTGAACACCGCGTTAACACGCGGCAGACCATGCGTGAGGGTCGGTGTCATTCACCCCATTGAGAGCTACTGGCTGCACTGGGGACCTTCCGAGCAGACCGCGCTGATACGCGACCAGTTCGACACGAACTTTCAGTCGCTGACCGAATGGCTGCTGTTCGGCTCGGTGGACTTTGATTTCATCGCCGAGTCACTTCTCCCCTCACAGAATGAAAAGGGCGGCAATCCGCTTGAAGTCGGCTGCATGAAATATGATGTCATAATCGTTCCGGAGTGCGAAACCCTGCGCTCCACCACCGTCGAGAGGCTCATTGCATTTCTTGAAGGCGGCGGAAAGCTGATATTCATGGGAAGCGCTCCGAAATATGTCGACGCCTCCCCCGATAAAGCCGGGGCGGCTATAGCACTTTACAACAATCCGGCAGCCGAGCGCATTTCGTTCTCACGCGGAGCGATTCTCTCGGCTCTTGAACCATACCGAATGATTGACATACGCAACAATAGCGGAAGCATGACAGACAACCTTGTCCACCAGTTGAGGTATGACGGCGACGGCATGTGGCTCTTCGTCTGCCCGGGAAAGGATCCCGCGAACCCAGACATATCGCGCCAGCAGGGAGTAAAAATCACATTGAAGGGTAATTTTACGGCAACTCTGTACGACACGCTCACCGGAAACATCACGCCGCAGCCCTGCACTCACTCAAAGGGCTGTACTATAATCAGCACGACGCTGAACCAGTACGACAGCCTGTTATATAAGCTCACGCCTTCAGCCACCGACGCTGTCGCTGAAAAGAAACCCGCCAAAGCAAAACCGATAGTGACGCCGATAAGTATCCCTGCAGCGGTTCCCTTCACTCTCGACGAACCGAACGTTTTACTTCTCGATATGGCGGAATACGCTTTTGACGACGACGGATTTGCAGGTCCGGAGGAAATTCTGCGCATTGACACCGCCTGCAGATTGAAACTCGGATGGACGCCCTGGAACGGCAGCGCCGACCAGCCGTGGTATCTGCCGGCTCAGAAGCCGGAGCACCGGATAAGACTCAGATTCAAAATAAACAGCGACATTGTCTATAAAAATCCGATGCTCGCTCTTGAAACGCCCGAGGTTGCCGAAATTGTGTTCAACGGTGAAAAAATCGACGGTGTCCCGTGCGGCTGGTATATCGACAAAGCAATTAAAACAGTCAGATTGCCTGAAATAAAGAAGGGCAATAATATACTTGAGCTTGAGTACCCGTTCGGCAAACGCACGGCTACAGAGTGGTGCTATATTCTCGGCAATTTCGGCGTCGAGGTTCACGGACGCCTTGCAAAAATTGTCAAACCCGTAAAAGAACTTGCGTTTGAAAGCATAACGAACCAGACGCTCCCCTTCTACGGCGGGACGGTGACATACCACTTCGAGCCTTCAACCTCCGGAGGCGAGCTTGAACTTACAGTCCCGCAGTACCGCGGAGCTGTCATCACCGCGTCTGTCGACGGATCCGAGCCGGCTTATATTGCTTTTTCACCGTATAAGGTAAATTTCGGAAAGCTTCCGGCTGGCAGACATAAGCTTGACGTAAAGCTCTGGCTGCCGCGCACAAACACCTGCAGCCATCTGCACTGCGCCGACGACACACTCTCATATCCGAGCCCCGGCGCATGGCGCACGAGCGGCGACAGCTGGTGCTATGAATACCGCCTGAAACGCGAGGGCATCACGGCATCGCCTATTATTAATGAGATCAAATATCAGGATAATTAAATTTTTTCGGAAAATACCGCCTTGCGCTGCCGACGCGCATCGCAAGGCGGCAAAATTTTTATATTTCGGAGCATAAAATGCAAGACGGTACCTCCGGCGGCACAAACAGAAAAAAAAGAATAATCATAGCCTCATTTTCGGCGGCCGGGTATATAGCGTTGCTTGCCGTCCTTGCCGCGATATACCACAGGGAGATTGCCTTATATGTGACGGACCCCGAAAAGTTTAGAGCCTGGATATCCGCCTTCGGCCTGTCCGGTAAACTCCTGTATATCCTGCTGACCGTAATTCAGGTTGTTCTGGCCGTCATACACGACGGGCCTATGCAGATTGCCGGAGGCTATGCCTTCGGGACAGAGATGGCTGTGGCGCTGTTCATAGCCGGCGTTGAGATGGGTTCCGCCATAGCATTCCTGTTTGCGCGCCGGTTCGGCCGCACTGTCATCGGACTTTTTTTCGCCGAGGAGAAATACGATAAATTTTTATCGTATGTAAAAGGCAAAAACCTCTACGTGCTTGCCTTACTCCTTTATCTCATACCCGGAACGCCAAAAGATATGCTCACATACTGCTTCGGGACGACAAAAATAAAGCTGTTGTATTTCCTGCTTATCATAGGTATAGCGAGAACTCCTGCGGTGCTGCTGACCGTAATGATCGCGCAGCACATTATTAGCAGCAATATTTTAATGCTGCTCTCAACAGCGTCACTTTTAGCGCTTTTATGCTTCATAGTAAGAATTGTTAGAAAAAACATCAAAAATTAAATTTTCAGCAATAGAACCCCGGGCTTTTTCAGCCCGGGGTTCTAAATATTTGCAAAAACTGCTTATACTAAAAAATGCGGTGCATCAGGCTCGGGCATGGCGCGCCGCGAATGCCGTCCTGCTTTTTGCTTTTATGATTATCAGTTGTCGTTTATTGTCAGATCCTCGTAGCTTTCGCGTCTGACGGCGACATAATCCCTGCCGTCCTTTATCATCACTACAGGCGGCCGCGGGACTCTGTTATAATTCGACGCCATCGCATAGTTATACGCCCCGGTGTTGAACACCGCAAGTATGTCGCCCGGCTCTGCCGCCTGAAGGTCAATATTCGTCGCGATAAGGTCGCCGCTCTCGCAGCAGCGCCCCGCGATTGTGCAGTTGAGCGTGCGCTTGCGGTCGGCCTTGTTGGCTATTATTGCGGAATAGCGCGCCTGATAAAGAGCGTATCTCGGGTTGTCGGTCATTCCTCCGTCGACAGACACATAGCTCTTGTACCCGGGTATCGTCTTGACCGCGCCGACCGTGTAAAGGGTAATCCCCGAATCCGCCACGATGCTGCGTCCCGGCTCGGTGATAATCACAGGCACGTGCAGCCCGTTGTCGCGGCAGTAGCTGAAAAGGATTTCATGAAGGGAGCTGAAAATTCCCTTGTAGTCGGTGTGCGGGGCATCGTCGGTATATCTTATCCCGAAGCCGCCGCCGATATTTAATAGTTTTGCTTCAAAGCCGTAACGCGCCTTCATTTTTTTAAGGAAGGCAAGCGCGTTTTCAAGCGCCATCGCAAATGGCGCCGACTCGGTTATCTGAGAACCGATGTGATAATGGAAGCCGAGGAAATTGACGCCCCGAAGCCCGAGCGCGTAGCCAACGGCTTCATCCGCCTGACCGTTTCCGATCGGAATTCCGAATTTCGAGTCAATTTTTCCGGTGCTGATCTTTTCGTGAGTATGCGGGTCGATTCCGGGAGAAACGCGCAGTATTACGTTCTGTTCTATACCCATACCAGATGCGACGCGACTGATGCTGTCCAGCTCGGCAAGATTGTCGGCGACAAAGCACCCGATACGGCTCTCGATCGCATATTTTATCTCGGATTCGGTCTTATTGTTCCCGTGGAAAAATATATCGGATGGGTTGAAGCCGGCTGAGAGCGCGGTATAAAGCTCGCCTCCGGAGACAACGTCGGCGCACATTCCCTCGTCCTTCATTATCCGGTATATCTGACGGCAGGAGAAAGCCTTGCTGGCATACGCGGTCAGGCTCCCGTCGCCGAATGCTTCGGCGGATATTTTTTTTATAAAGCGGCAGTTTTCACGGATTCTGTCCTCATTCATGACGAAAAGCGGAGTCCCGTATTTTTTTGCCAGCTCAACGGTGTCAAGCCCCGCAAAAACCATGTGTCCGTTCTCGTTAACCGAAACGTCCGGCGTCACATCCGGCATATCGCTGCATAAAACCTGAACTTTCATTTATTCTTACATTCTCCTATTCTCAAATTCCTTTGTATTGATAAATTCCTTCAAAGACCTTCTCTGCAGGCCCGGTCATGAAAATCCGCCAGTCCTCACGGCAGACGATTGTCAGGTCTCCCCCGAGCAGTTTTACCGTAATCGGGGTGTTGAAATCGCACAGCCCAAGCTTTACAGAAGCTGCAGCCGAGGCGCACGCCCCGGTTCCGCAGGCCATTGTCTCGCCGCTTCCGCGCTCCCAGACTCTCATTTCTATCGTTCGCCTGTCGATAACGCGGATAAATTCGGCATTGATTTTATCCGGAAACAGCCTGTGCGTTTCAAATGACGGGCCGATATGTTCAAGATCCATTCCGGCAGGGTTTTCAACATAAGTGACGACGTGCGGGCTGCCCATGCTCACGCATGTGGCAAGATATGTTTTGCCCTGTACCTCAAGCGGCAAATTTATAAAAGGAACGTCGGAAAGCACCGGAACGCTCGACGGCGAAAAATCCGCAAACCCCATGTCAACCTTAACTGTCGACACCTCTCCGCTATTTTCGTCAACTGTAAGCTCCAGATGCTTTATTCCGCTCAGCGTTTCGACCGTCAGATTCTTTTTTCTGACGATATTTTTATCATATACATACTTGCCAACGCAGCGGATCCCGTTCCCGCACATGCGTCCCTCGCTTCCGTCCGCATTGAACATTCTCATCCTGACATCGGCGGTCTTTGAAGGGCATATGAGAATAAGCCCGTCTGAGCCGACCGAAAAATGTCTTTTTGACATGGCTGCCGACACTTTTCCGGGTTCAGGCAGTTCATGCTCCATGCAGTTGACATAAATGTAATCGTTGCCTATGCCGTGCATTTTTGTAAATCTGATCTCCATTGATGACCCCGTTACGTATTATAAATTTATGTATTTATCTCGGTATTTCCGCTTATCCGCTGTAGAGGGATATGCAGGCGACAGAATGCCGGAAAAAATATAATATAGTGATATATTAACACAATAAAGTCCGTGTGTCAATAGAGAAAAAGGTCGACTTAGAAGTGACACTGTAACCTGCTCCGCCATAAAATGTAGTGTAGAAGCAGACGCTCCGGGAGCTGTGGGCCTCGTCCGGATCATCAGCCGGAGCATGCCTCTTTGTAAAAGCCGCTTTACTCATAAATGAAAAGGAATCTGGTTGATATGTACGATAATATAAAACTTGCCTTGTTAGGAGGCGATCTTAGACAACTGTCAATTGCAAGGCGTCTGTCGGGACTCGGGTTTGAAACTGCGGTATGGGGTCTCGGCACCTGCGAAAAGGAAGTGGGGGACGCGGTTCGCTGCGCCGAATGGGCCGATGCCATAAAAGGCAGCAGAGCGGTTATTCTTCCTCTCCCGGCTTCCTCAGACGGCGTGCACGTAAACTGTCCTCTGAGCACCGACGCCTTATCGCAGCTCAAAATGATGACTTTGCTTGAAAATCTGAGCCAGGACACGCTCATTATCGGCGGGCGCTTCACTCCGGCATTCAAAAGCTCCGCAGACTCGCGCGGCATGAGGGCTATTGACTATTTTGATTCGGAAGAGCTCCAGATAAAAAACGCAGTGCCGACAGCGGAAGGCGCGCTCGCCATCGCCATGAACGAGCTGCCGATAACAATACAGGGCTCGCGTTCGGCCGTAATCGGGTACGGCAGAGTCGGAAAAGTGCTTGCCGACAAACTGTATGCCATGGGATCCCGCGTGACTGTCGCCGCGCGCAAGTCGACCGACCTCGCATGGGCGCACAATAAAATGTTTGACACCTTGAAAATTACTGTCCGCGACGGCAAAAGCAGCCTTTCTGCGCTTAAATCCGGGTATGATGTAATCTTCAACACAGTTCCCTACTGGCTCTTCGACGGCAATATCCTCTCGCAGCTCTGTGAAAAGACGCTGATCATAGATATCGCATCGGCGCCCGGAGGAGTTGACTCTAAAGCAGCCAGAGAATGCGGGATCAAGGTCATCTGGGCTCTGTCCCTGCCGGGCAAATGCTCGCCCTTCACCGCCGGCGAGATAATCTGCGATTCGATAATCGACATACTGGCTCAGGAAGGAGTGCTTCAATGATAGGATATGCAATGTGCGGCTCCTTCTGCACCGTCGACGCCTCTCTATCCCAGCTTAAGCTGCTGAAAGAACGCGGATACGATATACTCCCGGTAATGAGCCAGACTCTGTACGACACCGACACGAGATTCGGCAGGAGCGAGGAGCTGCGGAAGAAGGTATCCGAAATCTGCGGCAGAGATATCATACATACGATAGTTGAAGCGGAACCGCTCGGCCCGCGCATAAAGCTCGACGCTATGATAATATGCCCCTGCACCGGCAACACGCTTGCCAAGCTTGCGGCGGGCATAACAGACACCTCGGTGACGATGGCAGCCAAAGCTCATCTGCGCGGCAACAAAACGCTTGTTATCGCCCTCGCATCTAACGATGCTCTTTCAGCCAATCTTAAAAATATAGCGACCATGCTCTCGCGAAAGTATGTGTACTTCGTCCCGATGGAGCAGGATGATCCGGTAAAAAAGCCGAATTCTCTTGTCGCCGATTACAGTCTTCTTATCCCGACTCTTGAAGCCGCGCTTGAAGGACGCCAGTATCAGAAGGTATTCATATAAGTGAATAACAATAAGGAACGTTAAGGGGAGCTTTCAAAAAGCTCCCCTTTTTTTTAACCGGCTGATGAATCACTGCCTTAGTGTGTACTTGAAGCTGCAAATTTGAGGCGCCCTTATCAGAGATGCCTTCCGGAACAATAACTCCTCTTCGGAGTCATACCTGAACGCCGACAGTATCTTGTCGTCGGCAAAGACAATTTTTTCGATGCCGCCGCAGATAGCTTCGTATGAATAGGCTGATTTTGTCACAGGCCCGTGCGCCCCGAAGACAATATTATTGCTTTCCTTAATATAATCAGCCGCGGTGTCATAAAGAACGCTCTCCCGCACCGACGCGCCGGCATAGGTGAAACGCACACCGCTGCAGGCGAGCGATATTGTTACGACCGGGTGCGTCGAACGCTTTATGTAAGCTGTGCATATGCTCAGGTTTGCCATGCCGAACAAGGTCAGTTCTTCCCCGCGCTTGTATATGACTGCCGAACAGCCGCGCCTTTCGGCGCAGTTTAACAGACTGAGCATAACGCCATATTCGCGCTCGTCAGAAGGCTCCGGCAGCCAGAGCTGCCTCACAATTTCCGTGCCGAGCAGCTTATCGGTCGCGGCTATATGCTTTATGTGGTAGTGAGTCAGTACATACGCTTTGATTTCGGTCACGTTTTCGGCATCCGCCGCCGCAAGCGCCATCCTTAAACACGACCTGCTTCCGTCCGAAATGTCGCAGATAACCGCGTCGCCCAGATTTGTCAAAAGAAGCATTTCGTTTCCGTTCCCGTTTTCACTATCGTTCAGGTATGTCACCTTAAGGCTTTGGGCATTCGCCTTGCTGCAGATTCCGAAGCAAATAAGAAAAGCAACCGCCGCCGCAACCGCAGGAAACGCCAAAAAATACTTTTTTTTAAGCCTTATCACGCACATGACAATATAAATACCGGACATGACAGATATTATCACACCCGCATAAGCGTATCTCATTGACACGACGGCATTAACCGTTTGCGACAGATGCGAGGTTATCTCGAGCATCGCTCCTGCCAGCGCGCTGATTATCCGCGAAATTAGTCCCGCCGCCGCGGAAATCGGAATCAGCGACAGCATGACAAACAGCAGAGCAGCTCCCAGAAGCAGCGTCGCCAGCGGCATAATGCAGATATTTGCAGGAATTGTCAACGTTGAGAGCTCGCCGAAGTACAGCCATGAGCAGAAAGCCACCGCGCAGCTTGCTGATACCGTCGTGATAATCATGCCGGCAATACAGGAGATCCCTCTTTTCAGCGCATCATATAAAAACGCTCTCTGATTCTTTTTACCCCTATTATTTATGTGCCTTATCCGTTTAATAAGTCCGCCTGACGCCGCGGCACCGACAACAATTCCGAGCGTCGCGGAAAACGACATCCAAAAACCTGCGTCGCAGACCGCCGCCGGAGAAACGGCAAGTATTATGGCGCAGGCGGCAAAAAGCGATGTAAGCGTGTCGCTTTGCGCCGAGAACAGATATGATAAATAAACCAGCGACAGCATAACTGCCGCCCTTGCCGCAGACACGGAAAAGCCCGTCAGCGCAAGATAAAATCCAGTAAAGCCAATAAGCAGCGCGCAGCGGACGCCTTTTCCTATGCCAAGCTTGCTAAGAAAAAATCCGGCGGCGCCCATGAGTATTGCGAGGTGCATACCGCTCAATGCAAGAATATGTGACGCGCCCGAACGCCTGAAGTCGCGCACCGTAGCATCCGCCAATAAGTCCTTCCGCCCGAGCAGAAGAGCCGCGGCAAGCCTTCCTTCCTCGCCTTTTACCGCCGAGGTCAGAAGCGTCGACGCGCGCCGGTTCAGCCCATTCAGCCATACCGAGGGGACAAAAACGTCCTCTTTTATTATGTCGCAGTCCTCGTCAGACTGTACGACGCACCGCAGCACATAGCCGTCTGCTATTGCATACATTTTGTCCGACGCGTCATATTCTGAATATCCGAGCTCCTCGGGCTCGGCCTTTGCGCTGAACTTAAACCCCGGCTGAAGATCGCTGACAAATGTGCAGTCGAGAATAACTTTATAGCAGACCTTTTTTCCGTCGATACTGCTTAACCTTGCGCCATACCCCGAGGAATAGCTGTTCGAATACTTCTCTTCAAGCACAACGCCTTCAATCAGATGCCGCTCTCCGATGTATTCTTGCACCGACATATATCCGATATCAAAATAAATAAACGAGACAAGCAGCGCGGCCAGAGCCGAAACCGCCGCAGCGACGCAAAATACAAACTTTTTTGCGTCAAGCCTTCTGCATGCCGCAAACGCCGCCGCGGCAAGCGATAACATCATTATCAGCACCGTCGCTGCGAATTTCATCCGCCCGTCAATAAAGAACCCCAGCAGTGACGCCGATATGAACACCGCGCAGATGAGCGCAAGCGGCCGCCTGTAGAATATCCGCATAGCATTATCCCGCCTTTCAAAAAGGTGAAAAGATAACGGAAAAAACAAAAATCCCCGCGCACCTCGCTTCAAACCGGAGGTGCCGCGGGTTTTTTACGCGTTTTACGGCAAACAGCATTCAGACCGGCTTTCTGCACGTTTATTTCTTATAAATTTTACCTGTTGCGGTAAGATACTCGCGGCACATACCGAGCCAGTCGGTCTGGATTATGTCATATCCCATATTCGCCAGCTTCCCCCATCCGTCGGCGGGGTCTCCGGTAAGCGAGACATCGTCGCTCATTCCGGCAGCCAGCTGTACGGTGTACTTGTAGATTATCGCATTCACCCACAGGATTTTCCCGGCCCTGTGCATTTTCTCGATATACGCCTCGCTCGCAAGCTCGCTTTCCATCGAGTCGAAAACCACTTCGTTTCCTGCATAATTGAGCTTCATCGAGTTAAGAAGTTCAAAAGTTTCGTCTTTCATGCTGACAATCGGCATATATATTATATCGGGAGCGCATTCGGCAATTATATCGAAATACTGCTTCTTCGGAGCGCTCTTCAATATTACCTGCTCCTCAACTTTATGACGGCGTACGCAGGCCACCGCCTCCGGGAAGAAGTTCCAGCAGTGGTCGAGATTTATGTAGCATTTACCTCTTAGGTATTCAAGCACCTCGTCGAGCGTGTTGACGCCGAACTGCGTCCTGTCGTCGTCCTGATTTACATAGCGCATATATTTTATAGCGTCGGACACATTGTCCTTAATGAAATTCTTTACAGTGCAAAGATGCGGCTCCTCCTTGCCTTCATGGAAAACATAAAGCTGCCCGTCGGACGATCTCTGGACATCAAGCTCCATGATATCCGCTCCCTGGCGGAGCGCGATTTCAAAGGCCGCGATGGTGTTGCAGGGTATATTGCCGCCCGACACTCCTCTGTGCGCGGCGAGTAAAATTCTTTTATCCGCATAGCCTCGAATATCGTCAAATCTGCTCATTATTGTCACTCCTGACCATATAAAATTGAATAGATTATATCAGATATTGTCGTTTGTGTCAATAAAGTAAATAAATAATTCATACATTGGACACATTATATAGGATATTGCAAAAGAATTCCTTGACAAACCCGGAAATATCGTATATAATGTTCCGTGTTGTATGGTTTTTAATTACGGCTATTTTTTCTCAATATACATGGAGGATATAATAATGTACAAGAAATTAAAGCTCCTTCTCGTTGAGGAACTTCAGATCGACGAGGCTGATATAACACCCGAGGCGAAGCTCTCCACCGATCTGGGAATAAATTCCATCGAACTTGCAGACCTCGTAATGCTCTGCGAAGACAAATTCGGCATTGAAATAAAGGATGACGATATTCATAATTTCGTAACTGTAAACGATGTGGTCAACTACCTCGAAAACCAGCAGAAATAATATGGCTGATCCAAAATCAAGGAATGCGCTCTGCCTTCCTTGATTTTTTCATACATCCCGCTTTTGCTAAATAGAATGTAGCATAAGCGAGGTGATTGTTATTTTTGATAAGAATAAAAACCCCGGCCCGGCAATATCCGCTCTGATTTCAGCCCTCTGCCTGATCCTTGCCGCACTGCTGACGCTTCTTATAGGCTGGGCTTCCGGAATCTCACTGTACGGAGCCGGACGTATGACAAGTACCCGGACGCGGTATCCGATAATAATAATCGACGCAGGCCACGGCGGAGAGGACGGAGGCGCCTCTGGTGACAACGGCGTGCTTGAAAAGGATCTTAACCTTGATATTTCCTTTATGCTTTCCGATATGCTTAAGGCAAACGGCGTGCCGGTAATTATGACGCGCACTGAGGACAAACTGCTTTATGACCGTAATGCCGATTACATCGGGAGAAAAAAAGTCCTTGACCTCGGCGCGCGCCTTGAAATTTCGGACGCGCACCCCGGCGCAGTATTCGTCAGCATACATATGAACGCTTTCCCGCAAAAAAAGTACAGCGGCCTGCAGGTCTACTACTCGACGAATGCCGAAAATTCAAAATTACTCGCCGACATAATCCAGGACACTGTAAAAGCCGCCCTGCAGCCCGACAATAAAAGAAAATCAAAAGCAGCCAACAGCAATATCTTCCTTCTTCACGAAAACAAAAACACCGCGGTTCTTGTCGAGTGCGGCTTTCTCTCAAACGATGCCGAATGTGAAAAGCTCTGCGATCCCTCCTATCGTCGGCAGCTTTCGCTTGCTGTTTTCTGCTCGATAATGGAATTCCTCGTCGATGCCGGCGGTCAAGGCACGAGCAGCCCTTGATTTTCCATTGCGGAAACGATATAATGTAATAAAAATGATCAAAGCGGCAGAGCCGGTTCAGGGAAGGATTAAATATGACTCAGAAAGGTGCAAAAAACGTTTTTGTCTGCTCCGCGTGCGGCTATGTAAGTCCTAAATGGATGGGAAAATGCAGCGCCTGCGGGGCATGGAACTCTTTCGAAGAACAGATTCAGGAGCCGGCTGCAAAAAGTCCGGCTGCAAGGCGCGTCCCGGATGCGTCCTCCACATCCCGCGCGCTGCCTCTTGATACATACACGATACCGGATTATTTCCGTTCTTCAACCGGAATGGGCGAATTCGACCGGGTACTCGGAGGAGGCCTTGTCGACGGCTCGGTTGTTCTCATCTCAGGCGAGCCGGGTATCGGAAAATCAACACTTCTAATGCAGATATCGGCCTCGCTCAGCAAAAGCAAGAAAGTCCTGTTTGTTTCGGGAGAGGAATCCGGCGGACAGCTCAAGCTGAGGTCAAGACGGCTCGGCATCACGGGAAGCGGCATATATCTGCATACCGAAACCGACATAGACAATATCCTTGCCGAAGCCGAGGCCATAAGACCCGACATAATGATTGTGGACTCGATACAGACCATGTACAGCACCCGCAGCTCCTCATCCCCCGGTAGCGTCACGCAGGTCCGCGAATGTGCGCTTGCAGTAATCACACGCGCCAAAAGCGCAGGAATGTCGGCGATTCTTGTCGGACACGTCAATAAAGAGGGCGGGATAGCCGGACCAAAGGTACTCGAGCATATGGTCGACGCCGTCCTCTGCTTTGAGGGAGACCGCCAGCAGAATTACCGCATTATCCGCGCCGCTAAAAACCGCTACGGTTCTACAAATGAAATAGGAGTTTTCGAGATGACCGACGCGGGGCTTTCAGAAGTCCCCAACCCGTCTGAAATGCTGCTTGCCGGACGCCCCAAGGACACCCCCGGCAACTGCGCGGTCTGCACTCTTGAGGGAACGCGCCCTATAATAGCCGAAATTCAGTCGCTTGTCACCCCCACGGTCTTTCCCGCTCCCCGCCGCACGGCAAACGGCATCGACTATAACCGAATGTACCTTATCCTCGCGGTTCTTGAAAAGAGGCTCGGGCTGCGCTTCTCGGCAAACGACGTTTATCTAAACGTCATAGGCGGCCTGCAGCTGGACGAGCCCGCCGCGGACCTGCCAACAGCCCTCGCCATGATATCCTCGCTTACGGACAAGGTGGTTCCGGACGATGTTATCGCTCTCGGCGAGCTTGGTCTTTCCGGAGAATGCCGGGCGGTGACAAATCTTGACGCGCGTCTGAAGGAAGCCTCCCGCCTCGGTTTTACAAAGGCGCTGGTTCCCTATCGCAACGTCGAGAAAAGGAAAAACAGCTTCGAGCTCGAGGTCATACCGGTCAAAACAATATATGACGCGCTGCAAACGCTTGTTAAAAAATAAAGAACGGGCATATGCGTAATTATAGTCATTCATATAGTCATGGTATTCGTCAAAGGTAATCTCATTATTTATATAAGCGTTACGCATGGAATCAAATTTTGCCAGCGTTTCAGTGATAAACGTGCGCTCGTTGGCGATGTACTGCAGCTTTTCTTCTGTCAACTCTCCTTCAAGCGTCGTCATATACTCTTCATAAACCGAGTCGGAATAGAAATTTTTCGCCTCGTATGTGCCTGAGAAAAAGTAGATTTTGACACATAACAGGGCGAGAACTATAAGAAGAAAGCGCGAGGAGATAAGGGTTTTATATATCTCATACCGCACAAGCCTAAGTGTGTATATGCGCGCCTGACGCACGGTTTTGGAAGATTGAGAACCGACCGTCGCATCGCCCGCGGCGCGCCTTTTACCCAAACGGGCGCCGAACCACGCGCCGAGCCTTTTCAGCTGCGCGAGGCTGACTCCGTTCGCGTCGCGTCTGGTGAAAACGAAGACGGTCATTATAATCCCGGCCACTATAAGTATGCCGAACACGGTTAGCATGAAGGAGACATAGCCCCACACGTTCGAGAAAAAGTTGATCGACCGGAATCGCACGAAAAGCGGATTAACCGCCGCGGTTGCCACAAAGTTGAGGTTTTTGAACGGGTTGTCGGCGTTAAGATACGACAGGGTGTAGAGCAGGAAATTCAGACCGAAGAAGCCGAGCCCCGCGGCGTATATAACGGCGTAATTATAAACAAATACAGACAGCGCGAGCAGTATCGCCGCGAAGACGAGGAAAGTCAGGATCTTTACGGCAACTGTGAACGCGAAATACTGCCCGACAGTTATTATATACTGGCAGTAAGTAAACTCACTAAACGCCTGAATAGCATTTGACGGAGATGAGTATCCCAACTCAATTCCGAAGATACCCCACGTCGTGAAAGTAAACAGCAGTACAATCCCGACTGTCAGCATTCCCATAACAACGATCTTGGCGAAAGCGGTTCTTGTGCGCCCGTATCTCGCCGTCCTGACAATAGGCAAAAAGCCGCTAACCTTCTCCTGAGCGAAGATCACCGAGCCGAATATAATAAGAATTATAAAAATAAAAATATTTACAATATCATAGTCGAAATAATTTCCCCAGCCGTGCATGTACTCAACGCCGATCTCCACATTGTCGCGAAGGTTTTCATATATGCTTATAACGCGCTGCTGGTATTTGTATGTATAGCTGTCAGCGGATATACCCATTGAACCGAACTCGGCAAGGTTGGCGTTGGCTCTATTAATTACCTTCTGCATGTCCGATGAATAACTCGACGCGGCGTCTATACTCACGTAAACCTGAGCAAACAGCGCCTGATCGGAATAACCGTCCGGCGCGTATTGGTTCACCCATGCGTCGCCCTCATAATCGTAGTCGCCGTTGTGCATCGCTTCCATGAACAGTTCCGACTGCTCGTCCTGCCACGCCTGCATCTCGTTGTAGTATTCTTCCATCTCGGCGGTGTCCGAGAAATACAGCTCATAGAATTCGGATATCTCTTTTGTGGTTATCCCCTGCGGTTGTGCCTTTTTCGCCGTATAAAATGCAATTCCGCCGTTTGCAAGCAGGAGAACAGCGAGGAATATCCAGAGATATTTAATTCCTAATAACTTTTTGAATTCGTAGCTTATGTATTTCAAATTTTACCGACTTTCTTTCCGCGGAGCTTTTATTTATTGTTACGCATCAATCATACCAAACCGTCCCCGGATTAATTTCATAATCGCCGGTATCGGTATTCACCATAATTTTGCCCTTTTCGGTTTCATAACCATACCAACCGTCCGGGAAGAACACACTTGTTGTGATTTCGTACTTACTATAATCCGTCCTGTTATAATCAATCACTATATACCCGCCGACAGATTCAAGCGAATATCCGCACAGCATACAGTCAGGAAGTTCATCCGACATTTTCCGGCAGCTGTATATTCAGATGCGGCTTTTTCTGGCTGTGAGAAAACAGCGCGGACGGCAAAAGCATAAACGCCTGCCGGATTCGGCTCTCGGACGGGACATGCACGGCTATTGCCTCAGACGCGCCCTGCGCTTACGGGATGTATGGGAAAAAAATATTTTCCTATATTACGGAAGCTCCGGGAACGGCAAATTGTTTTACACCGCGCAGGATATAGCAAAAAATTACGCTATGCTGACATTTTTTATAAGCATTCCGTCGTCGGCGGCAAACAGTTCCTGCCGGTCGCTCATATCTATATTCGCAAGATACGCGCTGTTTATGATACCGGTCACGGCGTCCTCGTCGACAGCTTTTCGGATACATACCAGATTGTCGTTGAGAAGGTTGAACGAGAGGACGGATATGTGCTGTAATAAATATATTCGCCGTCAGTACAGCTGCCGGCTTTTGTGCAAACCTCCCGAACATCGGTCAGATCTTTTGATACAGAATAAAGAAAAGAACCGTCAGAGAGATAAATGCGATTGTCAAGTGTGAAAGCAAGATAGGCCGTGTCGGGTATCATGTCAACATCTGCCATAAGAACGGTATCGGCGGGAGATGCGGCGAAGACATCCATTCGGCACAGGCGGCCTTCCCACATTTCAGTTGCATCATAATAAATATAAGTGCGATAATAACGCAGACTGCCGATAAATAATTCAGTGCCGTCGTAACCATTGTATCCTATATTCTCTATTACGGACAGCTTTTTTGAGGCGATGTTATACCTGCATAACTGAGTAATGAATCCCGCATCTGAAGGAAAACATTTTACGAAAACAATATAATTGTCAAACACATGAAAAAGGCTTACCATCATATTGTAAAACGGGCAGCTGTCGGTTTATGGTCGCAGAGCGGGTCGGCACATACTGTTGTAATATTACCGGTTCTGACATTGTACCGCATGAGCGTTGTGCCACCCTCCCAGTACAGGTAATCTCCGACAACCTCAGGATCTCCCAACACAGTGATATTACCGGAGCACGGAGTATCATCAGAATCGGTATACGTGAACCCGGCGGGAAGAATATCGGTAATCCCGGTGTCGGTGTTTTCCCCTGTGGATGCAATGCGTCCGCAGGGATTCAGCAGCACGGCAAGTAAAACAAAAACCACCGCCCGGGTTGATATTCTGAGAAAACTGAACTTTTTCGCTTCTTTCATAGGAACATCTCCAGTACAATAATACCTAAATACTTATTGCATACACTCCGGATGCGCACAGCAAAACTGGAGCAATGATATATATATAATCTTCGAAACAAGCAAAAAGTTGCAGGATTTTATTGAATTCTGATATGATTTATTCTTCAGTAATAATATCAATTCTCATAAAATTGTAGTCATCACTATCTGCTCTGTAATAATAATTCTCGTTTTCTATAATAGCAGTGGTTATCCGAATTCGTATGAAAAATATTCGCCATACTTTGCGATAAATACTTCTCATATTCTAATTTAAGGCGTATAATTTGAAATTATATATTCGCCTGTTGTTGTATCAACAATCAAAACATTAGGAGATATTGTATATACATCATCAACCATTTCATAAAGTAAAATGCCTATGTAATCATTATAAATCAGATTATTGGTTACAGAAATCCGAAGTCCGTATATGTTATAACCGACGTTATTACATAAAACATTAGGATCACTGCCATCTGCATTCATAATGTAAACTTTTCCATTGTAATTATTATAATAAACATCATCCTCATCAGTCGGAGATTGATATGCGATTTCCGGATTTTCAACTGATACCAGATATATAATTTTATCACCGAGTATATAATATTCGTCTAAATCTTCACAGATAACTTCCTGACTGTTATACTCCTTGTTAATTCGTATTAATTTCCGACTGTTGGCGTGTTTATAATTATCCGCTTCTGTATAATTTTTCTCAAGTACATAATAATAACCGTCTGCATACCGCCCGGCTACTTCACATTCGCTTATTTTATTATAATCAAGATCAGTATAAAAAGCGTTGCCAAAATCATCATACCAGCATATCTGTCCATTATCATAAGAAAGAAAATATGATAAATTTACAACATCGTCAGTTGCAAGAATATCTTTTGACTGGCTTTGCAAATCATATCTGATAAGCTCAATTTTCCGAGTATTATCTTCTATATAAAAATTCCAAAAATATATATGATTATCTGCACTATATAACTCATTGAAATCAATCCCTTCTAATAGTATATGCACTTTATCGTTGGCTATATCGTATTGATACAAAGTATAGGATTCATCCTTATATTTTGCATAAATAATCGTATTGTCAACAACCGCAATCGAAGGATTTATATTATAAAAAAGACATTCATCGGTATCATGGCTGCAAAGCGGATCACTGCATACCGGCATAGCAGCGCCGGTCAGCATATTGTATTTGACCAATATATTATTCCATTCTCGGTAAACATATGGATTATCCTGACTGTTATAAACTTGTTTGTCTGCATCAGTCTGACATGATATTAATAGACAACATAAAGTTATACATATAATAGTTAAAATTCTTTTCATAAATGACCTCCGTTATCTTTTGGACATTTCCCGGATGGAAAACCCATCCGGGAAACAAATTGAGCTGAATATTAACCAAAATTCCAAGCGCGCGAAGAACTTGCTGTATAACCTTCAACCTTGTAATAACCATATCCGGTTACCGGAGTGTTTGAAGAAGCGATATATACTGATGTACTTACATAACCATCGTCATCTGTTAAATAAGTGGTAGATGAAGGTGAATATGCATTTCTGGAATAACCATACTGGTCAGTATATGCTATTCTTACACGTATTCCAACATCATTATTACCGGTTGTTCCTTGAGTTTCGCCATAAAGAGTATGTGGTGTATTCTGATCATTCCATATGTAACCTGTTCCTATTTTTACACTGGATGAATTATATACCGACGCTCCTCCCATCCCATATGCAGAAACATTCATGCAACAAAGAACTGACAGCAAAGATGCGCAGAGAAAAATGATCAATCTTTTTGTAAATATTTTCATTTTATATTCCTTTCTTTTGTATACCGGAAATTTAGAACTTTGATGCTATCCGGAATTTTACATTAGCGTTGTTTGCTTTTGGCAGAACATTGTTCGCGGTGCTGTGGAAAGTGTATTTATTCAATTAGCTCTTCTCCACTGCATTTATCCTCAGCTGCTACTGACGTCTTTCGCTCGCTTCGGATTTACTTGGGTACTTTATATATAACTCACGTCTCAGTATATCAAGTAATATCAGGGGCAAGTCTTATATGTGGTTTGAGTTTCCGATTCCACTAAATCATCTCTGTACGCTGTTAAATCGAATACAGCTTTGTACTGTACCCCGCTGATACAGGAAAATATCCGGTAATAACTAATGAGGTGCTTGTTGAACTACCAGACCATTGATTTACATAAACCCATTGGCTGCTCACATACTTATAAAACGTAACAGTCCCCTCCATGCTT
>CAZMZJ010000011.1:0-75015 GCA_964570825.1 uncultured Lachnospiraceae bacterium
CCCGTATTAATATTTAATATAAAGCTGCCGGCTTCCGCAATTCTTTGCGGAAGCCGGATTTTCATTATTCATGATAAAGCTATGCCGCCGAAAAAAGTATGATTCCGATTCCGTTTATAGCAAAATTAGCCGACATATGTATCATCCACGGAACATATATGTTGCCGAATTTTTCGCATGCGCAGTTAAAAATCAGACCGCCGGCGAATGGCGAATAGAGATATCAGAATCAGCGAATAAAGCGGCAGGCTGAACCAGCCTATCATCATAGACAAATGATAGAGCGAAAAAGCCAGCGAGCTGAACAAATAGGCGAATGCGCGGGACGAGTGGCGGCGAAGCGTTGTGAAGGCAAAGCCGCGGAAGAAAAATTCCTCAAGCAGGGAATTGACAAATGAAATGTAGACGGCGATAAAAATAAAATTATGCCTGTTTATGTTTATGTCGGGGTTTCCTGAGAGGGATTTAGTTATGCCGGAGAGGTCAAAAAAACTGCCGAGGGCAAAATATCCGCCGAAAATCACTATAAAAAACGCAGCTCCGATGCCGAGAGCCGCAAGTATTCCGCACCGTGAGGGAATAAACAATTTTTTGAGTCCGGTATCCTTAAAAAGAACTGCTCAGACAGCGGGGCAGAGCATAAAAAGCGCGAGCTTGACTGCGGATTTTAGAAAATACGGAGGCTTGAATATTATTTCTGTCAGCGACATCGCGGTGCATGAGAAGAGAATAAGCAAGACTGCGATTACTATTTTGATGTTTATTTTTTCATTATATTATAAATTAGGCGGTGCCTTGGCGCCGCCTTCTATATTTTATTTATTTTCTGAGTTTCGACACAATCACAAGCGACGCCGCGGCACAGCCAAGTGCTGTCAGAAGCGGAATCAGCTTTATGCTGAAACTTCCGGACGCTCCCGCGGATATCAGCGAGCGCGAGGAATGCTCGTTCGGATAAAGCTCGGACGTGAATGATACACGGTTTTTTACATAAGGCTTATAAAGGCGGCGGGGCAGTGTTCTGCAGCTTTTGAAATGAGTTATCATGAAAACACCTTCCTTTTACGGGATTCTGAACGTAACAAACGCGTTGCGCACTACTATTCCTCATACCTCTTTTGGTTTGCTTTTATTATCTATTATTGCTCGGAAACATATATATAATTCAAAAAATATATTAGCGTCAAAATAACGTTTCAGGCTGTATTTTGTTTTACTGGTCAAAAGAGGAAAGTCCGCGGCGCAGGGAGGTCAGATCATCTGATATCGCGAGGCTGTCGGCGCCGATTAAAATGAGAACAGCGTCGGCGCCCGAGTTTTTTGCAAGAGCTGCTGCCGAACCGTTATAGTATCTCAGGTCGATGATTTCAAGGTTAAAGTGGATTGCGAGAAAGGGAGCGACAGAGTTTGCGTAGCTGTCCTTGATTACAAGGAGCGTCGGCTTATTTGCGGCGGCGGAGCTGTCTGTGGCAACAATGCGGACATATGCGCTGTTGCCACCGATGAAAGAGCTGTATTTGTCTTTTGATTCGAGATATGAAAGTTTATAAAATCCCTTAAGGATCTCTCCGGTGAGCATATTTTCAACTGTAAAGTACTCGTCGCCCGAAAAGCGGAAATAGCATATTGCATCTGGCGCGGTCCAGCGCATGCCGGAGCTTGAATAGGTCGTGCCATAAAATTTATCAGTTGCCTGTTCAACCGTAAAATAAGAGATGGACTTTGCGGTATAGCCGAGTGACGGGGCAAGCAGCGAATAGGCTTCGTATGCGCCGAGAGTGGTCCAGTGGTGGTCGGTTTTATACCAGACATACTGACCGTCGGCTGCCATCGAGGTGAGCGCTGCGCGCAGATCCACGTTATTTATTCCGGAATTTTCAATGGCGGTCCATATGCCTTCGGAACGGTCAGAGCCGTAAAGGGGAGGAAGCTCGGAGGCGAGGACGTCTATCGAGCGGGGCGCAAAAGCCACGGTCACCGGAATGCCGAGGCCTGAAAGAACAATTTGAAAATCGTCAACAGCCGAAAGATTTTTCAGCGCAATCGAATAATCGTCGTATTCAAGGCGCTTGATAAGGCTTCCGCCCTTGGACGGGATAACGCTGTTGTTCTGCATTTTAAGCTGCGCCAGTTCGGAAACGGCCTTAAGCCCGACGAAGTATTTTCTGAGCGGGAACTGATCCGAAAAAAAACTGCCGATATCAGACGTGAATGTCCCGTCTGTAAGAGCCTCAAGCGAAAACTCCGGAAACTGCGACAGAACCCGGTTTTCGTCGGGCGAGAAGGCGGGATGCGGAAGAACCCAGATGAGGATGCCCAAGGCCAGCAGGAGCGACAAGCAAACAAAGACAAAAAGTCTGTCTGAAAATCCTGTGCGAAATGCCGCCGCACGCTGAATTTCAAGGCAGCGCTCTGTTTCGGCATCCGCAGGATTGATTTTTGACATATTTTTCACCCGCCTTTGCTGCAGTGATATATATTAAACATACCGGCATACCGGCTTGCGGAGCGCCGACGCCCGGCTGTTTCAGTTCAAGGTTACTGTGACTATATATCCGCCTTCATTGTCGCCGGATATTTCATATCCGCCGCTTGAAGCCGGAACATATATGGCAGTATTATCTCCGGTTTTAGGGATATAGTATACTTCATAACTGACACCCTTTTTGTCGGTGATGTTAAGATGCACTCCGTCAAAGGTGTATGAGGTCTTCAGCAGCGATACATATTCCTCAAGACAGAGATTGTTCGCGCTCATATATGCGGCGTGAGCCATGCCGACATAGCGGTAGCAGTAGGTGTAGTCGCTGACGCCGGTAATTGACGATTTGTTAGACGGGTAGCGGAGAACAAAACCGTATTCCGCGGCGTGCTCGTTCAGCCACGTATAAGCATCTGCGAAAACGGCCGAGTCGGATGTGTAGGTTATCTTTTTTACGGTGTCGTAGAATTTTACAGACACCAGATAACCGGTATGATGGTCGCTGAATCCGGCTTTTATGGTCGAATTTTTGGCGGCCTGCTCATCATATGTGCGGTATGCGTCCGATATTAAGGCATATTCGTTTTTTGTGGCGGCATAAAATGCCTCCATGAATTTGTTGAGCGCGGACAAGGCGGTTCTGTCCATACGCAGCGTGTTGAAAGAGCACATATACGGGTAGTTCCCGGAGCTGTCTTTGCTGCGCGAGTCGAAAATGTTCGCAAGCCTTGCCTCGGTCGACGGAAATACATATTCGTGGCTCGAATTGACAAGTATAAGCGTCCCTTCGTATATGCTGAAATCTCCTTGCGCCGCAATGTATTTCCCGGAGGGCGAAGTGTCTGTTTCACCGCCGGGGGAGGCTGTGGTTTCGGAATTACCGCCGTTATTCAGTTTCCCCGACGCTTCGGCTATCTCGAGCGCAAGCAAAACTATGGCAAGCACGATAAGTATTATTATGACCGCAAAAGAGGCAAAAAGTGCTATGCGCTTTCTTCTTCTGCGGCGCAGGCGTGCGGCACGCCCTGTTCCAAACTGCTGATTTATGTGACCGGGCTCGCGGCTGTTCATAATTTTTTCTTCCTTTCTGCAAATTCCGAAGCCTGTCCGTCGATTTGAAACGGTCAGAAATTGCTGTTTATGTTCGCTTTTTATTTCATAGCCGGCAGTCGTTCATAAATTATTTACAAATTGTCTATAAATCATCTGATAATTAAAGGCTGTTCTGAGCTTCTCTTTTCTTAAGCCTGTGTCTTATATGTATGCCAAAGGTGACTTCTTAAAAAGTCACCTTCAGCATCTTTAGGGCGGAGCCCATGTTTTGGTAATCCGTTTATTTCTTATTTCGCGTCCTTGATCGAGAAGTCCATGCGGCCCTTCTTGTCAAGGCCGATATATTTTACTTTGACAATGTCGCCGAGTTTGAGAACGTCCTCAACCTTTTCTATTCTCTGCGGCGCTATCTTGGAAATGTGCACCATGCCCTCCTTGCCGGGCGCGTATTCGACAAAACAGCCGAATTCCTTGATGCCGGTAACTTTGCCGGTGTAAACCGCTCCGACCTCCGGCTCGAAGACGATGGCTTTAATGGCGTTAATGGCGATTTCCGCGCTCTCGGCGTTGACTGCCGCGATTACAACTGTTCCGTCGTCGTCAATGTCGATCTTGGCGCCGCTGTCGGCGACAATCTTCTGGATAACCGCGCCGCCCTTTCCGATGACTTCGCGGATCTTTTCGGGATCGATGTGAAGCGTCGTCATCTTTGGAGCGTACTTCGAAACCTCGGCGCGCGGCGCGGGAATAGCCTTCAGAATTACTTCGTCGATTATATAGTCGCGGCCCTTGTGCGTGTCAGCCAGCGCCTTTTTGATGATTTCGGGCGTTAAGCCGTCGATCTTGAGGTCCATTTGTATCGAGGTGATGCCCTTGTGGGTGCCGGCAACCTTGAAGTCCATGTCGCCGTAAAAGTCCTCAAGACCCTGAATATCGAGCATCGTATCCCAGCTTCCGTCCTCGGCGGTGATAAGACCGCAGGAGATGCCGGCAACCGGCGCCTTTATCGGAACCCCGGCGTCCATCAGCGCCAGCGTGGAGCCGCAGACCGAGCCCTGCGAGGTTGAACCGTTGGAGGACAGAACGTCGGAAACAAGACGGATGGAATACGGGAACTCTTCTTCTGAGGGAAGAACGGGAACGAGCGAACGCTCCGCAAGAGCTCCGTGGCCTATCTCGCGGCGTCCCGGACTGCGGATAGCCTTTGCCTCGCCGGTCGAGTATCCCGGCATATTGTAGTGGTGCATATAGCGCTTCGAGGTTTCGCTGTCAATGCCGTCGAGCATCTGCGCCTCGGAAAGCGTGCCGAGCGTCGCCGCAGTGAGAACCTGTGTCTGTCCCCTCGTGAATAGTCCTGAGCCGTGAGCGCGGGGCAGAATGCCCACTTCCGCAGCCAGAGGCCTTATCTGGTCCATGCGCCTGCCGTCCACTCTCTTTTTGTCGACCAGCAGCCAGCGACGGACGATCTTTTTCTGAATCTTATATATCAGCTCGGGAAGCTGAATCGGAAGGTCCGGATATTCCTCTCCGAACTTTTCGAGAATCGCATCCTGAATCGGCACCATTCTCGCGTCACGGAGGCTCTTGTCGTCAGTATCAAGGGCGAACATGACGTCCTTCTCGCAGAATTCAAAAATTTTATCGAACATATCGTGGTCAAGCTCGCAGGAGGGATACTCGAACTTCGGCTTGCCGATTTCGTCGACAATCGCGTTGATAAAGCCGAGCAGATCCTTGATTTCCCTGTGGGCAACCATTATGGCGTTGAACATCGTGTCGTCGTCGACTTCGTTTGCGCCGGCTTCAATCATGACGACTTTCTTCATCGTGGCCGCGACCGTCAGCTGAAGGTCAGATTTCTTCTGCTGCTCGTCGGTCGGGTTTACAACCGGTTTGCCGTCGACAAGACCCATTAGGACGCCGCCTATCGGCCCGTTCCACGGAATATCCGAAACGGCAAGGGCGATTGAGGCACCGATCATTGCCGTGATTTCGGGCGAGCAGTCGGGATCAACCGACATGACGGTGAGAGTCAGAGCGACGTCGTTGCGCAGATCCTTGGGAAACAGGGGGCGTATGGGACGGTCGATAACGCGGGAGGCGAGTATCGCCTTCTCGGACGGCTTTCCCTCCCTCTTAAGATATCCTCCGGGAATCTTTCCGGCGGCGTACATCCTCTCCTCAAAATCTACCGACAGCGGCAGAAAGTCTATGCCGTCCCGGGGCTTCGGCGACGCAGCGGCGCAGCAGAGCACGGCTGTTTCTCCGTATCTTACAAGCACCGAGCCGTTGGCAAGCCCGGCAAGTTTTCCCGACTCGACCACAAGCGGTCTGCCGGCAAGTGTGTAGTTGAATACCTTGTAGTTCTTAAACTGCATAGGTGTGCTGATTTTTTCCGACATCAATAAATGTCCTCCGTTTTTATCTTATTTCTTTTTCATTTTTCATTCCCACGGAGGTTTAGCACTTAAATATCCGCCGGCAAAATATGCCGCGCGGCGTATATTTAACTGCTAATCCGTCGTGAGAAATGTTTTTTGTTTTTTCTTCTTTTTCTCGCCTTTTCGCCTTCACCGGCGCAAGTGCGCATAAGCGCGCAGCGATTAAGGAAGTCCTGTCCTTCACTGTCTAATAAAGAGTTAGGAGTGAGGAGCCGGATATATCCCGCTCGTCACTCCAAACAATTATGAAGATTACTTTCTGATGTTCAGCTTGTCGATGATTGCGCGGTAACGCTCGATGTCGACATTCATAAGATAGCCCAGCAGATTTCTTCTGTGACCGACCATCTTCTGAAGCCCCCGGCGGCTGTGATGATCCATCGGGTTTGCCTTGAGGTGTTCGGTAAGGTTCTTGATGCGGGCCGAGAGCAGCGCTATCTGCACCTCGGGAGAACCGGTGTCGCCTTCATGTGTGGCGAACTCCGCCATAATTGCTTTCTTTTCTTCTGTGTTCATTGTTTTTCACCTTTCAAAATATTGCACTGACACAGAATCCGGCCGGTGAAGCGCCGCAAGCGGCTTTAATCCGGATACCGAGCCAATGTTATGCAAATTAAATTATACCATACCTTTTATGACTTGTAAAGGGCATTTTTCAATAATTTATTATCCGATTATTCGACCGGATTATAAATAACGGCAGCTCTAAGGATGTAGCAGTTTCTTTTTCATTTTTCTTCCTTTTCCTTTTTCTTTTCTTCCTTTTTACCTTTACCGCAGCGTCTGAATTCCAAAAGAGTCCTTGCCGCAGACGCGCTCCCGGACGCGAGCAGCATGATCCCGAAAAGCTTGCCGAGAAAAACAGGGGCGGCGAGCGCGGCGAGGTATGTCCCGAGCAGGGCCCCGGCAGCGCCGGCGAGAGTCATGAGAATTACAGCTCCCCAGAGAATTTTCCGCTTCCTTAAATGAATGATGAGCGACGCCGAGGAGGAAAACAGAAAAAAATAAAGATTCAGCCCCTGCGCCTCAAGCTGCGGCAGCTTTTCCACACCGGTCAGCCAGACGACAAAAAGACCGGCGCTTCCGACTCCCATGCCCGAAAGGATTGCTATTAAAAATCCGGCGATTATTTCTGTTTCAGCAAAAATCATGCCATGCCTTTCCGTGCGTCCGGCTTCCGATTATAATTTGCGCCTTCCATACCGTTTAATACGTTTCACAGTTAAAATTGCAGATTATAATATCATTGTTATGCCCGACCATATCACGACAGCGGCGAAAATCAGCCTGAGCAGGCGCGCGTTAATGCGGTCGAGAAAAAAACCGCCGACAAGTCCTCCCGCGACGGCGGGAAGAGCCAGATAGTTTAGCCTTACTCCGGGCACCGCGCCGTTTGCTGCGTAAAGCACGGCTGACAGTACCGAAAGGGGCAGCATTATGCAAAGAGTTGTGGCAAAGGCGTCGCGGCCGTCACATTTCTGCCGGCGAAGCACATAGCTCAGCGCGAAAACGGATATTATTCCTCCGCCGGCCCCGAGCAGGCCGTTTACAAGCCCTGAGGCAAAGCCCGCAGCCCCGAGAAATATGCTTTTTGACACGCCGGAACGCACGAGTTCATCCCCTTCCGTGTGAAAATATTAAAGATTATCTGTTTTTTTCGCTATCTGAAGGAAAAATCCGGAGCTTCTGCATTTTTTTCTGAGGCTCTTGAAATAACAGCTGCCGGATGCTATAATAATATAATGAGAAAAGCTTATGCAGCTGCGGCAAAAATCCACCTGACATGCGGCATCCGAGCACACGCCGCACGACCGGAACGGACCGGCTGTATTTTATTATTATCTATTATCTGCCGCATACGGCCGAATAATTCGCGGCGCATGGCTTTTACGCGGTCTTTAATTTATAACGTCAATAAATCATCTCTTTATCGGGGCAGGTCTTTCGTGTTTTCCCGACTGAAAGGACGCTTATACAGATGGCTGAAAACAAAAAAGCGGTAAACAATAAAAACTTAAAAGGACAGCCTCCGGCTGATAAATCCCCAAACACCGGTTCAAAGGCGCTTTCTGCCGGCAGAAGCGAGCGGAGAACGCCGCGCCGCTCGGGAGAGCCTATTAAAAACGCGATTCCGGCAGCGCCGCAGTCGGCTAAATTCATACACCAGCTTTTGCCTTATCTCCTGCTTATGCTGGCCCTTTTTATTGCGGTCAGCTATATTTTCGTCGCCGCGGACGCCGGAGGAAGCGTCGGCGTTCTGGGCGGCTTTATGAACAACATTTTCTGCGGACTGTTCGGCTGGCCGGCGTATCTTCTGCCTCTCGTGCTGCTCAACCTCGCGGTGTTCTGGAGAAAATATATTGATATGGAGCTGACAGGGCTCAAAATTTCGCTGTCCTTCCTGATTATGCTCGCAGTGTCGGCGCTCGTGCATGTCGTGACTATTAACGAAACGGGAAGCATCGGATTTAACATCGGAGATCTGTGGTATAACGGAATTGTCCTGCGCGGGGGCGGCGTCTTCGGCGGGCTCGCAGGCGAAATCTGCTTCAAGGCACTGGGAATAGTAGGCTCGATGATAATCCTTATCCCGCTGATTTTTATCCTGCTGATGTTCCTTTTCGGAACCACGCCGCGCGGAATGGGGCTTTACATCGGACGCAAGCTCCGCGATTGGGCGGAGCGGCAGAAGAAAGCACGCGAGGAGGCTGAGGCAAAATTCGCAGCAAGCGCCTCAAGCACAGCTAACGGCGCGGATACCTCGGAAAAGGACGGCGACAAGACTTCTGAAAGTGCCGCCATGATGGGCGGCGCCGACGGCATAAAGCTGAGCCGGCGTGAACTGAAAAAGCTTAGAAAAGCCGAGAAAAAGAAACAGAAGGAAATGCTCCGCCGGCATGAGGCGCTCTCGGGCGCCGACGCCGTACCGCACGATGCGGTGTTCACCGAAGGGCATAAGCCTGTTATGGGAAACAGCGGCGCGGCTCAATCCGAAAACCAGAAAACATCAGATAATATATCCGGCACTATCGCCGGCGCGGCTGCAGAGAAGCCGGGCGGCAATGGCGATGCCGGCAAGAATATGCCTGCGGATGAAAGCAGATATGCCGGCGGGGCTATTCCGCTCGGCGCGGCAGAAGACAAAAATTCAGACAAGGGCAAAAAGGATGGGAAAACAACCGAAGTGCTTGAGCCGGTGCGGTCCGGCGGCATCAGCGCCCTGACGGAACAGCTTCTGCACGACGAGGATTATAATGACCTCAACGAGCTGCTGAAGGATAATCATAATACAGCTCAAAAAGCCGCGGATGCGGCGTCCGGCGGTAACGGCAAGGACAAAAACAAGGACAATGACAATATCGACATGGGCCTGATTGTTAATACCGAGGATATCTCAGACCTGATCGAGAGCGACGACATTCCCCCGACTACCGACGGAAAGCAGCTTACAACTTATATGTTTCCTCCCTTTGACCTGCTTGCCGCCGACACAAACCCGAAGGAGGCCGATTACTCGGAGGAGCTGAAAGAAAACGCAAAGAAGCTTATGGACACACTCGCAAGCTTCAATGTCAGAATTAAGGAAATCAATTATTCCAGAGGGCCGACAATAACCCGCTACGAACTGAAGCCCGATGCCGGCGTTCGCGTGCGCTCTATTGCAAACCTTGTGGACGACATCGCGCTCAGCCTCGCTACCTCCGGAGTGAGAATCGAGGCGCCTATTCCGGGCAAGGCGGCGGTGGGCGTCGAGGTGCCGAACCGCAGCCAGGCAACTGTGTATCTGCGCACACTCATCGAGTCCCCGACTTTCGCCGAAACAGCCAGCAGGCTCGCGGTCTGCCTCGGAATGGACGTCGCCGGCAAGCCCATTTATTTCAATATCGACAAGATGCCTCACCTGCTTATCGCCGGAGCCACCGGCATGGGAAAGTCGGTCTGCATCAACAGCATTATCGTCAGCATCCTTTACAAGGCAAAGCCCGACGAGGTAAAGCTGATTCTTGTCGACCCCAAAAAGGTCGAGTTCAATGTTTATAAGGAAATGCCGCATCTGTATGTTCCGGTGGTCAGCGATCCCAAAAAGGCCGCGGGAGTTCTCGCAACGGCCGTCGCCGAGATGGAGCGCCGCTTTGAGATGATCGAGGACTTAAACGTCCGCGACATTACCAGCTACAACCGCATTGCCGAAACCGACCCCGACATCAAGCCTATGCCACGCATCGTGATTATCATCGACGAGCTGGCAGACCTCATGATGACGGCCCCGGACGACGTCGAAACCGCTATATGCCGGCTCGCGCAAAAGGCCAGAGCATCCGGAATTCATCTCATTATCGGCACGCAGAGACCGTCTGTCGACGTCATCACCGGCCTTATTAAGGCTAACATCCCGTCGCGTATCGCGTTCACCGTAGCGTCTCAGGTCGACTCGCGCACTATTCTCGATGTGGCGGGCGCCGAAAAGCTGATAGGACGCGGCGATATGCTCTTCGCACCTGTAGGCGCGGCTAAAGCCATACGAGTGCAGGGAGCGTATGTCGGCGAGGTCGAGGTCGAAAATATCGTCGAGTACCTCAAGACACACAACAATACCGCTGAGTACGACGACGAATTTGTCAAACGGATCGAAGAGGAAGCCGCTAAGTGCGGCAACAAGAAGGGCGCCGGCTCCGCCGCGGCCAATATCGAGGATATCGGCGGCGACGGGAACGACCCGAAGCTGCGCGAAGCGATTGAGCTTGCAATCGAAACCGGTAAAATTTCCACATCTCTTATGCAGCGCCGGCTTGAGGTGGGCTACGGACGCGCCGCCAAAATCATCGACCAGATGGAACAGCTCGGTTATGTCAGCGCCGCAGACGGAAACAAACCCAGAAAGGTGCTCATTACCAAAGAGCAGTTCATGGAGAAGGTTATCAACAACAACGTATAGTGTATAATTAAGCCTGACAAGAAAGCAGCCCGTTTTTTAAGGGCTGCTTTGTGTTTGCATATGCGTGCGCATCGGCGTCCGATTGTTATCATAGGTTCATTATTGGAATAATAAAAACTGAAACCGCACGATAAATTGGAGAATATTATAATAGTAATTCCGAATATGGAATATTTTATTTCCGAAAACCTATTGACAAGCCTTCGGCGCTGCTATATAATAGAAGTGAAAACAAAACTGATTTAAGAACCGGAAGGCAGATATTTATATGAAGCAGACGAAAAAAATAATATCCCCAGTGGAACAGAAAACCGACAAAAGCGAAAAGCTCAAGGCGCTTGACACGGCGATAGCTCAGCTCGAAAAGGATTTCGGCCAGGGAACCATAATGAAGCTGGGCGAGAATACCCATATGGAGGTTCAGGCGGTACACACCGGCTCTATTTCTCTCGATTTCGCGCTCGGCATCGGCGGACTGCCGCGCGGAAGAATTACCGAAATATTCGGGCCGGAATCGTCAGGCAAAACAACGGTCGCGCTTCATGTGATTGCCGAGGTCCAGAAAATCGGCGGCGAGGCCGCCTTTATCGACGCGGAGCACGCGCTCGATCCGGTCTACGCCAAGGCGCTCGGCGTCGATATCAACAACCTGCTTGTTTCACAGCCCGACTGCGGAGAGGACGCGCTCGAGATAACCGAGGCCCTCGTGCGCTCGGGCGCTGTGGACGTCATTGTCATTGACTCGGTCGCAGCCCTCGTTCCGCGCCAGGAAATCGAGGGGGATATGGGCGCTTCAACCGTCGGCGTTCAGGCCAGACTTATGTCGCAGGCCATGAGAAAGCTTTCTGCGGTCATTTCAAAGAGCAACTGCATCGTCATCTTCATAAACCAGCTGCGCGAGAAGGTCGGCGTCTTCTACGGCAACCCCGAAACAACAACCGGCGGCCGCGCGCTCAAGTTCTATGCCTCGGTGCGTATCGACGTCCGCAAAACCGACCAGCTCAAGAACGGCAACGAAATATGCGGCAACAGGGTGAAATGCAAGATTGTCAAAAACAAGGTGGCTCCCCCCTTCAGAGTCGCCGAGTTCGATATCATTTACGGAAAGGGCATCTCGCGCTCCAGCGAAATTTTCGATTACGCGCTTAAACTCGATATTATCAAAAAAAGCGGCTCGTGGTTCTCTTATAACGGCGAAAGAATCGGGCAGGGCAAGGATAACGCCAGAAAAACAATCGAGGAAAATCCGGCGCTTATGGACGAGCTCGAAGAAAAAATACGCTCTATGAGCGACAACGCACAGATTAAAGAAGAATTTGTGCTTGACGAGGAAAACGAGGGTGAAGACGGGGAAGAATTCGAAATAAAACTTAAGAACGGGGAAGATGCGGAATAAACGGCATATGAAAATTGAGATTGAAAACACCTTGGCGCTCGAGGGCGGAGATGTTTCTGTCAGTCTTGCTTTATGCAGCGCGGAGAACGTTGAAAAAAAGACTTTTATTATATCGCCTGAGGACTGGCGCGGCCTGCGCCCGAAAAACGGCAGGGAGCTTAACACGGCGGATTATGACGCGCTTGAAGCCGCGGCCGCTTTCCACAGCGCGCTCCAAAAGGGGCTCGGCCTGCTTTCATACGGCGCAAATTCACACGACGCGATCGAACGCAAGCTGATACGCCGCGGCGTCGACGCCAAAACAGCTTTGCTTGCCGCCGATTATCTCGGCACTCACGGTTATATAAACGAAAGCTCGGACGCCGACTCGATTATTCAGCAGTGCCTTGCAAAAGGCTATGGAAAAAGAAGAATCATCCTCAAGCTGAGGGAAAGAGGCTACGGCGGCAGGGTGCTGTCCGAAGCCGAGGAAAAACTGTCGAATGTCGATTTCGCGGAAAACTGTGCCGGCGTCATCAGAAAAAGGTGCGGAAGGATTCCGCCCGACAGGGAGTCGCGCGACAGAATAGTCGCGGCAATGATAAGATACGGCTACTGCTTCTCTGAAATCCGCGACGCGGTCAGGCTGCTCGAGAATGAAGAAAGCGAAAAAAGTCAATAAAATGAAAAAAGCAGAGAAAGCAGAGAAAGCAGAAAAAGAGAAAAAATAATAATCCAGCCGTATGCAGCGGCTGGATTTTTTATATTAAGGAGTATGTCCTCATTCCCTCGGAGTGAAAAGCTGACAGCCGAGGTCGCGGTAACGCTCTATCATATCCCGAAGGCGCGCCGGGGAAATGCCCATCCTCTTGCCGAGACAGTCTATGCAGTAATACTCGGTGATATTATGCCCGAGAAGCTTGATTGAAAGCCCCTCCTCATCCGGGTGCAGCGGCTTTTTGCAGCAGGTGCAGAAGGTTTTCATCAGACTTTGACCAGCTTTGCACGGAAAGCACGGCAGCCGTGCGCCGGAACTACAAGCCTCATATCATCACGGCGCAGTCCCATGTCCTCGCCGGTAAGCATATCGTATAGACTGACGGCGACTCCGGAGGAATACGGTACGCCTATGTCAGGGAACGGGATTTCAAGAGTGTGCGCGGCGTCCTTGAAATTGAAAAATACAAGGGCGAACTCGCCGTTTTCAAGCATTCTGATGAAAATCGGATAGTCCTTTGTCGTGCCGTTCGCCTGATAGGCCGGACGGCATTCGGCATCCTGATTAAGACGGATAAGCTCTCTGTTCTGGAGCAGTTTCCTGCTTTCCCCGTCAAGGTTGCGTATGTCGGAGCCTATCATAAGCGGAGAGGAGGCAAGACACCAAAAGACAAACTGGGTGACGTACTCCTCGGGCTTCGTGCAGTTTTCACGACCGACATTGCCCTTGCCGTGCATTCCGACCGTGAGCATGTCAAGGTCGTTGAAGCAGCCCGCCGCGTTTGCGTTCATGTACGGAATCTGCGAGGTTATGATGCTCGCGAATGACTCGTATGTATCAATTATATCCGGTGTAGAACGGTACATATGCGCTCCGATAGAGCGCATCCAGTTCCACGGCTCTCCGCGCCCCCAGTTGCAGGCGGAAAAAACAATCTCACGCCCGGTCGAGCGGAGCGCCATGCTCATTGTGAGATAGCGGTTCCTGTTGTCTGCATAGTTCGGGAAATTGCAGAAATCGTATTTCAGAAAATCCACGCCCCATTCCGCAAAGGTGCGCGCGTCCTCGTATTCGTGGTCAAAGCTGCTTGCGTATCCGGCGCAGGTGCGGACCCCGGCGCAGGAGTATATTCCGAATTTCAGCCCCTTCGAATGAACGTAATCGGCAACGGATTTCATGCCGTGCGGGAATTTTTCAGGGTCGGGCACAAGCCGCCCGGTCTTGTAGTCGCGGTCGCGGAGAAGCCAGCAGTCGTCTATCACTACATATTCATATCCGGCATCCTGGTATCCGAGCTCAACCATGGCGTCCGCGGTTTCACGGATGAGTTTATCGTTTATGTCATCGGCAAAGGTGTTCCATGTGTTCCAGCCCATCGGCGGTCTCTGTGCGATCATATTAGGTCTCCTTTTTACTATTTTACTATTTTACTATTTTGATTTTGCGGCGCAGTAAATTTTTACCTGTGATAAGTATATTACGAGGATCGCTTTATGTCAAGCGGTTATCGGAATTATAGATAAAAGGCTCCGCCGTTCAGGCGGAGCCATAAATGTCACTTCTGGTCTGAGCTTCTGAAAATAAGCGTTCCGCCGACAGTTATGGCGACGATGTACGCTGCCGAGCTTAAAATCGAAATGATAAATATTCCGCCGTCAAAACTGCCGGACGCCGCCGCTGTTATCTGATACGCAGGGTTGAATTTCAACAGCGTTTCAAGCCAGCCGGGCATATCCGCAATCATCGCCGGAAGACTGCCGAGAACCGACAGCAGCAGCATGGCGGATATCTGCAGTATTATCGTCATTCCCATACTGCGCGTTACCGCCGCGAAGAACACCGAGAGCGAGGCGGTAAAAGCAAAAATCAGCGTCCCCATGAGAAGAATTTTCAGCATAAATATTATTTCGCCGGAATTGATTTCGCTTCCGTAGCCGAGAATAAGGCTGCCGAAAACAAGCGAGAGCAGCGCGTATAGTGCGTACAGAGCGACGCCGGTCAGAACGGCGGAAACAAAATGGGAAAGGTACACCGAGGATTTGCTGTGCCCGGATATTATTTTGTTTCTGACAGTCCCCGCGGCAAAGTCGCGGCAGACTATAATCCCGATAAGCACAGGCAGGATAAGCCCGAAATTGTTCGTCAGAGACATCGAGGTGGCGAATATATATTTGCCGCTGATGGAGATGCCTGCCCCGTATTCTCCGAGTTGCTCAAGGCTTGCCGCCATAAGTGGCTTGAGAAGAGCAAGAATTGCCGGCATCATCAACGAAAATATAATGAGCAGAATAAGAGCCACAGTAAAAATTACGTCTTTCCTTATGCGGTAGAAATCCGCCGAAAGAAGATTATGCATGAGAGCCGCCTCCCGTCACTTTGAGATAATAGTCTTCAAGATTGTCGTCCCTGCTGTTGACGCTTGCGGCGCTGTATCCGCCTGCCTGAAGCCCGGATACAAGAATTCCAACACCGATGTCGTCAAACACGCGCAAAATCCTGCCGTTCACAGTACATTCCTTAACGCCGAGCGACTTTTTTACGTATTCCGCCGCGCCGGCCGGGTCGTCAAGCTCTATATCTATGCTTTTCCGGCATTCACGGTGCATTTCGTCCGCGGTCAGCTCCTTTACAAGCTTCCCCGCCGTGATAAAGCCGTACTTTGTCGCTACAAGCGAAAGCTCGCGAAGTATGTGGCTTGAAATTAGGAAGGTTATGCCGCGCTCGCGGTTGAGCTTCAATATCAGCCCGCGGATGTCTATGATTCCCTGATGGTCAAGCCCGTTGAGAGGCTCGTCAAGTATCATGAATTCGGGCGCGCCGAGAAGTGACATCGCAATTCCAAGGCGCTGCCGCATCCCGAGAGAAAAATTCCCGGCCTTGCGCTTCGTCCCGGCAACATCAGAAAGGCCTACGGTAAAGAGCAGCTCGCCGTTGCTTTTGGTGTCAATGCCGAGAATGCGGCACTGCTCGCTCAGGTTCTCGTCGGCCGTCATGTTGGTGTATATCGCCGGAGCTTCGACTATAGCCGAGATGCGGCGGCGCGCTTTTACAATTTCGGGCGACCTGCCGTCAATACCGAAAAGGGAGTATGTCCCGGATGTGGGCGACGCAAGTCCGGTCACAAGCCGTATTATCGTGGTCTTCCCCGCGCCGTTTGCTCCCACAAAACCGTATATGTCTTTACGGTTTATCGTCATGTTTACTCCGTTTACTGCGGTATTGCTGCCGTATTTCTTAGTCAGTCCGTATGTTCTGAGAATTTCGTCCATGAATGCCTTTCACTCCTTTGTGTTTTTACCGATGCCGGGCGGCACGGGGCTGCCGCTTTTATGCCTTTGCCTGACGCATTCTGTCAGCAGATACTCTATCTGCCCGTTGACAGAACGGAAGTCTTCCTCCGCCCATGCGGTTATTTCGCGCAGAAGAGAGGACGACAGCCGCAGAGGTATCTGCTTCTTGTCCTTGTCGCTTTTTGTTTCTATGCGGTCTGTCATAATTTTAATATATCGAGCCGCTGTTGACTACCGGCTGGGCGTCACGGTTGCCGCAGAGAACGACGAGCAGATTGCTGACCATCGCCGCCTTCCTTTCGTCGTCGAGCGCGACTATATTGTTCTCGCTGAGCTTCGCAAGGGCCATCTCAACCATGCCTACCGCTCCGTCGACTATCATCTTGCGCGCGTCGATTATGGCCGAGGCCTGCTGCCTCTGAAGCATTGCGGCGGCAATTTCGGGAGCGTACGCAAGGTAGGTTATTCTGGCTTCGATGACTTCAATGCCGGCTATCTCTACCTTCCTCTGGATTTCATCGCGTATCTTGTCCGCGATTTCCTGGCTCGAGCCGCGGAGCGATTTTTCGTCGCCGTCGCTCGACACGTCGTACGGGTACATGCGGACAATATTGCGAAGCGCCGAATCGCACTGGATTGACAAAAATTCCTTGTAGTTGTCCACGTTGAACACGGCCTTGGCGGTGTTGACCACGCGCCAGATGACGACAATGCCGATTTCAATCGGATTGCCGAGAAGGTCGTTTATTTTTTGTTTGTTATTGTTTAGCGTCATCGCCTTGAGCGATATCTTGCGGTTGGGCGGGAACTGCCCTGAGGCTGTCTTGACGGCGGGTTTCGGCTGCACCGAGGCCGTGGACGGCTCCACCTCGGCGGGAGCAACCGAGGAAACAAAGGGATTCACAAAATAAAAGCCTTCGGTGTCAAGTGTGCCGATGTATTTGCCGAAAAGGGTTAGCACCATCGCTTCCTTCGGACGGATTACCTTTAATCCGGGAAAGATTATCCAGCCGAGGCACAGATAAGCCATGCTTGACGCAAATATCGCCGTGCCGGACGCCGACGATATATCGGAATCGAGAAGAACTCCGCCGTAAATCAGCCCGGCTATGGCGGCGATGTATAGAATTACCGAAACAACAAGCACCGGCATGCCCGGCGCCGCTTTAAGATGCTTTTCTTCTGTCAGCAGCATTTTTTCGTTCATATAAAGCACTCCTATATTAAATTGATATCAAAATGATATCATCTAAATGATATCATATTACCGGCGCCATGTCAAGAGCAAAATGAATTTTTTTATTGTTTTATTGTACTTGACTTGCATCAGACGTCAAATTATAATTAAAAAAAAGCGGCTTGCCGCTCACCGGAGGTTCGGATGATTGACCGCATAAGCCTTTACATTTCAGACAGCTATGATCCCTACATGAATATGGCGACCGAAAAATACCTGACGCTCAACGCAAGGCCCGGCGAGTGCATACTGTTTCTGTGGCAGAATGAAAATACAGTCGTCATAGGGCGCAACCAGAACTGCTGGAGTGAATGCAACGTCAGTCTGCTCGAGAAGGAGGGCGGACATCTGGCGCGCCGGCTTTCGGGCGGCGGGGCGGTTTACCACGATATTCAGAACCTGAATTTCTCCTTCGCGGCAAGGCGGGAGGATTACTGCGTGCAGCGGCAGCTTTCGGTAATCGCCGGGGCGGTGAGAAAATTCGGCATCGCGGCGGAGCCGGGCGGGCGCAACGATATCCTCGCCGGCGGCCGCAAGTTCTCCGGCAACGCCTTCTGGTGCTTCGGCGAAAGCTATCTCCACCACGGCACTATACTGATTAAAACCGATACCGCAAAAATGGAGCGCTACCTCAGCGTTCCCCGTGACAAGCTGGCAGCGAAAGGAGTCTTATCGGCGCGCTCGCGGGTCGTCAACCTCAGCGAGCTGTCCCCCGGCATTACTGTCGGCGGCGTTAAGGAAATGCTATGCGAGGAGTTCGGCAGGGTGTACGGCCTGCCGGCCGAGCATTATGTTTTCCAGCGGGACGCGGAGAAAAAAATCGGCGGGTACCGCGCGGAGTTTGATTCCCCCGAATGGAAATACGGTCGCACGCCTCAATTCACTCATGAATTATCAAGGCGGTTCCCGTGGGGCGGAGTGACCTTCTGCCTCGACGTCAGGGAAGGGAAAATATTCGGATGCGAGGTGTTCTCAGACTCTCTCGACCCGGATTTCATCGGCAGGCTCCCCGGACTTCTGCGCGGGCGGAAATATAACGCCTCAGACATGGCATCCGCGCTTGTCGGCGAGGGGGAATGCCGCGAGGCAGCCGACATAGCTATGCTTTTCAGGGAAGAAATATAAGGGATTCAGGACTTTTTCAAGCCGCTGAACCCCCAAAAGAGCTTTTCCGCTATATCCGTTATTTGTTCCGGCGGCGGAGTATCCACGGCAAAAGGCGGATACCTGAAAACTGCCGATAACGCCTTCACGGATATTCTTCCGCAGGTGCGCCGGATAAATTCATTTTACGGTTTCAAATTTGATAAGGCTTGTGTTGCCCGATCTGCCGTTGGTCTGGCCGCCGGTGATGACGATAATGTCGCCCGGCTGCGCAAGCCCCGACTCCTTCGCGGTGCGGACCGCGTTGTAGAAGAGCACGTCGGTCGACTGGAACTCCTCGCTCATCGCCGGCACCACATTCCACGAGAGCGCCAGCTTGCGCCAGACCTTTTCGTCCGTCGTCATGCCGATTATGGGTTTCGGCGAGCGGAAACGCGAAACCATTCTCGCCGTCGCGCCGGAGCGTGTGCAGACGACTATCAGCTTCGCGTCGATGTCTATTGACAGCGCGCAGGTGGCATGAGATATCGCGTCGATGGAATTCTTGATCCTGAAGCTCGAATCATGAAATCTCTCGGCGTAGTTTATGTCCTTCTCGGTCTGCTCGGCGATGCACGCCATTGTCCTGACAGCTTCAACCGGATATTTTCCCGCCGCCGTTTCCCCCGAAAGCATTACGGCGGAGGTCCCGTCGTAAACGGCGTTCGCTACGTCGGATATCTCGGCTCTTGTGGGCCGGGGCTTCTGTATCATTGATTCGAGCATCTCGGTCGCTGTTATGATGCGCTTGCCGCGGAAACGGCAGGTGGTGATTATGTGTTTCTGTATCGCTGGAAGCTGCTCGAACGGTATTTCAACCCCCATGTCGCCACGGGCGATCATTATCCCGTCGCTCACGTCGATGATTTCCTCTATGTTGTCAACGCCAGAGCGGTTTTCGATTTTTGCGATGATGTCTATATCGGATCCGCCGTTGGCGTCGAGAAAACGGCGGACATCAAGGACGTTTTCCTTGTTTGACACAAACGAGCAGGCGACAAAATCAACGTCGTTTTCAATCCCAAACAGCAGATCCGACTTGTCCTGCTCGCTGAGAAATTCCTGCCTCATGGTCTTGCCGGGAAAATTCATGCTCTTGCGGTCGGACAGCTCTCCGCCGATTATCACTTTTGTGATTACTTCGGTGGGAGTTGTTCCGGTGACCATGAATTCGACAAGCCCGTTGTTGAGCAGTATCGGGTCGCCGGGCGCCAGTTCCGCAGGCAGGTTTTTATATGATACCGCAACGCGGGTCTGGTCGCCTATTATCTCTTCGGTGGTGAAGGTGAATGTGTCGCCTTCAGACAGCATAATCTTGCCGTCTTTGAAGGTCCTGATGCGGTATTCCGGCCCTTTCGTGTCAAGCATGATGGCTACGGGCAGGCCGAGCTTCTGCCGGACGCGCTTTAACATGTCCATCATCGTTTTATGCTCGGAATGGTCGCCGTGCGAAAAATTAAAACGCGCCACGTTCATTCCGGCAAGTATCATTTTTTCAAGTATGTCCTCCCTGCTGCAGGCAGGGCCTATCGTGCATATTATCTTTGTCTTCTTCATATTTATCTCCAATTATGACGGGCGTATGCTCGCGCCCGCTTCCAAATAATGACTGCAATTTCAAGGGAATGATATTCAACCTTAAACCTGAGGTCATTATATTATAGCACTCGGACGCTTCAAATTCAATATAAAATGTATATTGTTCCATCAATTTCAAACCGGTTTTCATCTTTATCCTTTATGACGGAGGCGTCACGGAAAATTAATTTGTTTTTAAAAATAAGAATTTTATAATGACATGCGGCTGAAAATATGGTATAATGTCATAAACTTATTTATTTAACAAAAACTATCCTGATATCAGGCCGCTTTTGCACTATGCTGCACAAACAGCCGTTATTCTTTTTCAGCAGAGGTTACATATGGTTGCAGTTAAAGAAGTAAAGACAAAAAATGAACTGCGTAAATTTGTCGATTTCCCCAACAGGCTTTACCGCGGCTGCGTCAATTTCGTGCCGGCCCTGTACGCTGACGATATGGACGACTGGAATCCCAAAAAAAATCCCGCCTTCGAATACTGCGAGGCTAAGTGCTTCCTCGCGTACCGCGACGGCAGAATCGTCGGGCGGATAGGCGCGATTTACAATATGCGTTCAAACGAAAAATGGAAAACAAAACGCATGCGCTTCTCACAGGCGGATTTCATCGACGACCCCGAGGTTTCAGGCGCGCTTTTTGAGGCTGTCGAAAATTACGCGCGGGAAAAAGGGTGCAGCGAAGTGCACGGCCCGCTCGGATTCTGCGACATGGACCGCGAGGGAATGCTTGTCGAGGGCTTTGACCGCAAAAGCCTGTTTATTACGTATTATAACCATCCATACTATATCGAACACCTGACGAGGCTCGGATACGTCAAGGACGTGGACTGGATTGAGCAGAGAATCGAAATCCCGTACGACGATAAGACGGTTTCGCTTATGTCAAGAGCGGCGAAATATGTTTCGAAGGGTCTGAATCTGCATGTCGCAGACCTGCATCGCCAGAAAGATTACGGGAAGTATGTCCCGGAGGTCTTCCGGCTCGTCAATATCGCGTACGCCCACCTCTACGGCACCGTCGAGCTGTCCGAAAAACAGATAACAAGATACGCAAAAAAGTTCGGACCGCTGATAAACCCGAAGCTGACCTGCATGGTCATGAACGATAAAAATGAACTTGTTGCCTTCGGCATCGCAGCCCCCGCAATGGAAGACGCCCTCATAAAATGCCGCGGACGGCTTTTCCCCTTCGGCTGGCTCGGCGTGCTTAAGGCGCTCCACAAAAACGACACGATGGACTTGTTCCTCATCGCCGTCCACCCAAGCCTGCGCGGAACCGGCGTCAACGCCATGATAATCGACCATATTATCCGCGGATGCCACGAGATGGGCATTAAATATGCCGAAACCGGCCCGATGCTTGAAATGAACAGTCAGATTCAGGCGCAATGGCAGCATTTTAAGGCCGAGCAGCATAAAAGACGCAGATGCTTCGTTAAAAATATCGAATAACGGGGATATGAATATGAATGTATGCCTTGCAAACGATTCCTTCCCGCCGCTTATCGACGGCGTGAGCAATACGGTGGTCAATTACGCCACAATCATCGGGCAGAAATACGGCAAAGCTATAGTCGCAACCCCAAAATATCCGGGCGCGGCCGACGATTATCCGTTTGAGGTCGTGAGATATGCCAGCCTTAACACCGAAAAAATGATAGGCTACCGGACGGGTTATCCGTTCTCAAACGACGCGATGCGCCGCCTTGAGGCCTTCAAACCCGATATAATCCACAGCCACTGCCCCATGGCGTCTACTTTCCTCTGCCGCGAACTTCGCGAAATCACCGCGGCGCCCATCGTTTTCACATACCATACTAAGTTCGATATCGACATAAAGCGCGCGGTTAAGCTTAAGTTTATCCACGAGCCGGCAATACGCGAGGTCGTGCGCAACATCGAGGCGTGCGACGAGGTGTGGGTCGTCAACAGCGGGGCGGGGGAGAACCTGAAAAGCCTCGGGTACAGGGGCGACTACATCGTTATGCCGAACGGCGTCGACATCGACCGCACACCCGCGGATCCTTTGATTATCAGCAGAATCAACAGCACATACGGCTTTACAGATGATATACCGGTCTTCCTTTTCGTCGGGCGGGTAATGTGGTACAAAGGACTCAAAATCATACTCGACGGGCTCCGTCAGCTGAAGGACGCAGGTGTCCCTTTCCGAATGGTCTTTGTCGGAAAAGGCGACAATCTTGAGGATGTCAAGGCTTATTCGGCGGAAAAAGGTCTTAAAGGCGAGTGCGTCTTCACCGGAGCAATCTATGACCGCGCCGAGCTGAAGGCGTGGTATACCCGCGCCGACCTCTTCCTTCTGCCGTCGGTGTTCGACAACAACCCCCTCGTCGTCAAGGAGGCCGCAGCCTGCTCGACCGCAAGCGTACTGATACGCGGCAGCAGCTCGGCGGAAGGCGTCACCGACGGCGAAAACGGCCTGCTTATCGAGGAGGACGCCGGAGAAATGGCGCGCGTGCTTATCTCAATGTGCTCAAACCGCGACAGGATGCGCCTTGTCGGCGAAAAGGCGGCTGAGAGCCTTTATATTTCGTGGGAGGACAGCGTCGCAAGGGCTGAGGCGAGATACGAGGAGGTTTTGAAGAACCACCGCGCCGGCAATATCCGCCGCCAGAAAATTAAATATGACAGGGCTATTAAAATGCTCGGAAACACATATAAAGGGCTTATCCGCGCAAAGCTTGCCGGCGAAAATATAAGAGCCGGAGTAAAGGAGCAGTTCCGCGACATGGGACAGACGCAGGATGAACTTTACGAGTGGGTCAAGAGCCTTTATGAAAATATAAAGGATTACTTCGGAAGATACCAGTGATTATTGTGACACCCGGGGAATTTTCATTTTTCTCCGGGCCTGTTTTAATTTACTCACGGATCGGGAGCGTTTCTTAATCTTGACAACCCCGACCGGTTGTGTTATTATTATTTGATAATGCGTAACGCAATCAGTCAGCGTTTCGGCCTGCGGCGACATCCCCGAAAGCGTGAATAATCAAAAATCCTTGGCTTTTATTTTTACCGTTTACCGTTTAACGTTTAACGTTTAACGTTTAACGTTTAACGTTTAACGTTTAACGTTTAACGTTCACCGTTTAACGTTCACCGTTCATTGTTCACCGTTCATTGTTAATTTTCCGCCGCGCATATTCCGCCTTAACCGGCCGAACGGGTTATCAGGGCTGTTAAAAGCGGACGCGGCAGTTTATCTCCATAATGCAGAAAGGCAACAACCGGATTTATATTTATGAAAATAGGATTTGTTTCGCTCGGCTGCCCTAAAAACCAGCTTGACACCGAGGTCATGCTCCATGAGGTGATGTCGGCCGGATACGAGGTGACGCCCGAGGAGACTAAAGCCGATGTGGTTATAGTCAATACCTGCGCCTTCATCGAAAGCGCAAAACGCGAGTCGATAGACAATATTCTTGATATAGCATGGCTGAAAAAACACCGCAGCCTCAAGGCGATCATCGTCACCGGCTGCCTCGCCGAGCGTTACCGCGACGATATTTTCAAGGAGCTGCCGGAGGTCGACGCCGTGCTCGGCGTCGGCAGCATACACCACATCGTCGAGGCTGTCAGGGCGGTGACGGCCGGAAAGAAAAAAGGACCTCAACCGAAAAACAGATTTTCCTCATACGACCCGTGCGATGAGGTAAGGCTCGGCGGCGACAGGATACTCACCACGCCGGATTATACGGCGTATCTAAAAATCGCAGAGGGCTGCGACAACCGCTGCGCCTACTGCGCTATTCCCGCAATACGCGGCAGGTTCCGCTCAAGACCGGCCGAGGATATTGTCGAAGAGGCAAAGCAGCTCGAGGCGCTCGGCGTGAAAGAGCTCAGCATCGTCGCTCAGGATATCACGCGCTACGGGCTCGACATCTACGGCGAATACCGGCTCGCCAAGCTTTTGCGGGCGATAACAGACAACACCAAAATCCCGTGGATACGTCTGCTCTACTGCTATCCCGACAAGATAACCGACGAGCTGGTCTTTGAAATCCGGGACAACCCCAAAATACTCAAATACATCGACCTGCCGATGCAGCACATCTCCGACCGTATGCTGCGCGCCATGAACCGGCACGGGGACAGTGCGATGATTAAATCTGTCGTCGCAAAGCTGCGCCGCGAAATTCCCGGAATCAACATCCGTACCACCTTCATCACCGGCTTCCCCGGCGAGACAGAGGAGGATTTCGACGAGCTTTTAAGGTTTGTAAAAGAGATGAAATTCGAGCATGTCGGCGTCTTCCCGTATTCGCGCGAGGAGGGCACGCCCGCATACGATTTTCCCGATCAGATTGACGAGCAGGTCAAGCAGGACCGCGCCGATATCATCATGAGCGAACAGCTCGAAATAAACCATGCGCGCAATCAGTCTATGATAGGAAAAACAATTCGCGTGCTTTGCGAGGGCTTTGACGCTGCGAGCGATGTCCATTACGGCAGGGGAGAGGCCGACGCCCCCGAAATTGACGGCAAAATTTATTTCCGCGCGGAAAAGCGTGTCCCGCCCGGCACCTTCGTGGACGTTGCCGTCTGCGAGGTGCTCGACTATGACCTCGTAGGCAGAGAGGTTACAGGCGGCGCTGAAAGGAGCAAGGCATGAACCTTCCCAACAAGCTTACCGTATCCCGTATCCTTTTGATTCCGGCTGTCATCCTCGCCATTATCCTCGCGGGCGTCGCAATACCGCGGGATATCGGATACGTCATCGCGGCGGTTCTTTTCGGAATTATCTCGCTGACGGATTATTTCGACGGAAAAATCGCGCGGCGGAAAAACCTGATTACGGTTTTCGGCAAATTCCTTGACCCGCTGGCCGACAAGCTGCTCGTCATCGGCACGATGCTGACTATACTCTATAAGTTTGAAGCCGTGCGGTCATATTACTTCTGGGCCCTTCTGGCGGTGATTTTCCGCGAGCTGATGGTGACGGGTCTGCGCCTTGTGGCTGTCGCCGACGGCGGCGAGGTCATCGCCGCAAACAAGCTCGGAAAAATAAAAACGGTGACGCAGATCGTCTGCATCCTCGTCACCCTGCTTGAGCCCGTGCTGCAGGATATTATCAAACTGTTTTTCAAAAACAGGCCGTATCCCCTTGACGGCATTTTCCCGCTGACGATATTATCGGTTGCGGTAATGGCGTTTTTCACGCTCTGGTCGGGGGCGGTATATATGTTCAGACACAGAAAGCACTTAAAACAGTAAAATTCAACGGCTCCGCATCTGCGGAGCCGTTTTCTTATATTGAAACAAATCCAAGTTTTTTCCTGACTTTCGAGAGGGTTTTCCCCGCGTGGTACGACGCTTCGCCGGCTCCCTTTTTCATCTGCGCCTCAAGATATGCTTTGTCGGCGCAAAGACGTTTGAACTCGCTCTGGACAGGAGCGAGAGCGTCGGCGCATACCTCGCCTACTGCTGTCTTCAGGTCGCCGTATCCCCTGCCTTCAAACTCGCGCTCGATTTCCGCGACGCTCTTTCCGGTAAAGCAGGAGTATATTGTGATAAGATTGTTGATTCCGTCCTTGCCCTCGGCATACTTTATCACAGTGTCAGAATCGGTGACGGCGCGGCGGAACTTGCGGATTATCGTGTCGCGGTCGTCAAGTATATATACGACGGCGTTGGCGTTCTCATCCGACTTGCTCATTTTTCTGGACGGGTCGGCAAGCGACATGATTTTCGCTCCGTTCTGCGCCATAATCGGCTCGGGAATTGTGAATGTTCCGGGATATATCTGATTGAATCTTTCGGCAATGTCACGGCACAGCTCGACATGCTGCTTCTGGTCTATTCCCACCGGAACCACGTCGGTCTGATAGAGCAGAATGTCCGCAGCCATGAGAGCCGGATATGTAAACAGTCCGGCGTTTATATTGTCGGCGTGCTTCGCGCTCTTGTCCTTGAACTGCGTCATCCTCGAAAGCTCACCGAACATGGTGAAACAGTCGAGTATCCATGCAAGCTCGGCGTGCGCCGGAACATGCGACTGGACATAGAGAGTGTTCCTCTCGGGGTCAAGCCCGCAGGCAATGTAGAGCGCAAGAGTTTCGTATGTGCGGCGGCGAAGCTCCGCCGGAACCTGACGCACGGTTATCGCGTGCTCGTCGACCACGCAGTAAAAACATTTATATTTTTCGGAATAAGCGGGGAAATTACGTATTGCCCCGAGATAGTTGCCGATAGTAAGGTTTCCGCTCGGCTGCACGCCAGAGAACGAAACAGGTCTGTCGTTTATCATGTCCTTTCAAATCCTTTGCCATTAAAAATCTATTGATTTGTAATTCTTGAACCCTTCGCCGAATATCTCCTGCGCGCTGCTCACTATCATGAACGCCATAGGGTCAACCTCGTTGACAGTTTCGCGGATTTTAGGAAACACATGCTTCCGGGACGCGCACATCAGCACTTTTTTGTTTTTCTTCGTATATGCGCCCTCTCCTTCAAGGTAGGTGACGCCCACATTCGTTTTTTTCAGAAGCAGCTCGGCGATTTCGTCGGCTTTGTCGCTTATGATGTATATAAGCTTCGCACTGTCGGAACCGTAAAGCACAAGGTCAAGCACCCGGCTGCTCACCACCAGCACCACGCCGGAGTACAGCGCAAGCTCGATATTCCGGAATACTAACGCCGATATAGAAATAACTATCGAGTCGACAATAAGAAAGGTGCTGCCGGTTTTCACGTGCTTGTATTTAAGACGTATTAGCTTGATTATAATATCCGAGCCGCCCGTCGTTCCGCCGCCGCGGAAAACCATCCCGAGCCCGAGTGCCAAAAGACCGCCTCCCGCAAGAGCCGCAAGCAGAAGGTCGTCTGTAAACGGCAGGTAAGCGGTCAGCGTGGCGGACAGTATGTTGACGGCGACAGACGCAAGCACTGTCGAGTAAACAGTAGAGAACAGAAAGCTTTTTCCGAATTTCCACAGGCCTACGGCGAAAAGCGGGATATTCAGCACGATTATTACTGTACCGGTCTGAACCCAGCTCACCAGATGGTTGATCATTATTGATATGCCTGAAATTCCGCCGGGAATCAGCTTGTTCGGGTCAAGGAAAAAGGCAATGGCCGACGCGTATATTAAGCTGCCCGACGTCATAAGAATGAAATTTTTCATCGCCGGCCATTTTTTGAATATTTTCATAAATTAACAACCATCTCCGTGCCGACTTCTGCGGCTTTACAGATTTGAAAATTCAAGCTGTTCCGGCATTGGCTTCAGACGCCGTTCAGCTTCCGACAAATTCTCTTGCGGTTTCGCCGAGCCGTACGCAGCCTTCGATTATCTGCCCGTCGGACGGGGTGGAGTAATTAAGGCGCACCGACAGCGACGGCGCCGCTGTGTCGCAGTTGAATGTGGTGCCCGGAACTACCGCCACCTTTTTTTGAAGCGCGCTGCGGACAAACCTGATTATGTCGCTGCCTTCCGGCAGGGTGCACCAGATGAACAGTCCTCCTTCGGGGCGCGTGAAGCTGATGCTGCCCGGCAGGTTCTTTTCAAGCCCGCTTATCATAAGACCGCACTTGCGGCGGTATATGCCGCGGATTTTCTCGACATGTGCGTCGATGTCGCATTCCGTCATGTACCTGTAGCAGAGCATCTGGAAAAATATGTTCGTGTGTACGTCCTCTGACTGTTTTGCCACGACCATTTTTTGAGCAATCTCACATGGGGCAGTGATGTAGCCTAAACGCATTCCCGCCGACAGGATTTTCGAAAAGGACGAGCAGTAAATCACAAGCCCTTCGGTGTCCATCGACTTGATCGTGGGTATCTCTTCTCCGGAGAAGCGAAGCTCGCCGTACGGATTGTCCTCAAATATTATTATACCATATTTCTTGGCAATCTCATATATTTTTATGCGTTTCTCAAGTGACGTCGTGATGCCGGTGGGATTCTGGAACGTTGGTATCAGGTAAATCATGCGGGCGTTCGGCGTTTTCTTTACCGTTTCCTCAAGGGCGCTGGTGTCTATCCCGTCGCCGGCCAGCGGAACGCCGACCGTGACGGCTCCGCAGGAGCGGAACGCGTTGAGCCCGCCGATGAAGGTCGGGTTCTCGCAGATCACCGCGTCGCCTTCGTTGCACAGCACCTTGCAGGCGAGCTCTATGCCCTGCTGACCGCCAGACACAATTATGGTGTCGTCGGTGTATTTGTCGCCTGCCGCCTCCGAGCGCCCGATATTGAATTTCGCCCTGACTCTTTGTGCCACTGCCTTGCGCAGCGGAGGATAACCTTCGGTTATGCTGTACTGCAGCGCCGGGGTAGACGCCGTTCTGAAAATGTCGGCGGATAGTCTTGCCAGCTCGTCGACCGGGAAGGATTCGGGCGACGGGTTTCCGGCGGCGAATGAAATGATATCGGGATCCGTCACGCTTTTGAAAATTTCACGGATTGCGCTGGGCTTGAGATCCGCGATTTTTTTTGAAAATCTATATGTCATAATTCTACTCCATAATTATTATATTCAAAATTTGCAGGCCGGAATGCGGGCCGTCGGAAATTTCACTATGAATGCCAGCCTTATGCGGCGCTTTCCCGGTCTGTTCAGCCATGCCATATAACATATAATAAGCAGATTATACCACTCGGCAGTATAAATGTCAACTTATCGGAAGACGCGCGCCGCATAAATGCACAAAATCTGCGTTTCCCTTGACTTTTGTTCTATTTTATGACATAATTATATATATCCTACTGCCAAAGCGCGGGGAAACTGATATGATAAATTATTATGCGACGGAATTTATTTCGGACGGCGGCAGTCTCGGCGTGCTTGACCGCAGCGTTTTGCTGCGCGACGATGAGCACACCCACTCCTTTTACGATATTTTAATTATTACCGGCGGCGCAGGGCGCGAAATCATCGACTCCAAAATTTATGAGATTAAACCCGGCGCCCTGTTTTTCATCGACCGCTCGGTCCCGCACCGCACCGAACCGTCCGGCGAGGTGAGGTACACCGAAATCATTCTCACTCCCGATTTCTTTGAAAAGCCCGAAAACGAAAACGAACTCCGCAGGATTTTTTATACCGACAGCGATTATCAGCCGTCACTCACGCTGACCGAGGAGGAACAGGCAATCCTTTCAGGGCTTGTCAGGTATCTTGCACGTGAAAACGAACGCCGGTCAGGCGATTACCGGACGATATTAAGGCTGTATGTCAGCCTTGTCGCGCAGTACCTCTCCCGCGCAGTCGAACGCTCCCGCAGCGAGCTGGCAAACCGCGACCCGGACTATATCATCTCGGTTGCCCTTGAATATGTGGACAAGCATTTCACAGAAAATATCTCTCAAGAGGAGCTCGCCGAACGCTTCCGCTACAACTCCGCGTATTTCTCGCGTATGTTCAAAAAGCATATGGGTGAAAACCTTATGGACTATATAACGCGCAAGCGTATAGACCTCGCCGCAGAACTCCTCGAGAAAACAGACCTAACCGCCGAGCAGATATCGGAAAAAGTCGGTTACAAGAGCAAACCTCAGTTCTACAACACTTTCATCAAATATAAAAACAAAACGCCGCGCCAGTATAGGCTGGACACAAAGAATAAATAACAGACAAACGCCGGGGGATCTCCTTTTGAGGAGGTCCCCCGGTTCTCCGGATACTGCCTTTTTATATTACTCTGACTCTCGACACACCGCCGATCGAACGGATCTTTTCGGCGGCAGAGTCGGGAAGGGCGCCGTTTATGTCCACCATGGTATAGGCGTTGTCGCCCTTTGATTTGTTTATCATGTTTTCAATGTTGATGTGCTGCTCTGAGAGCGCGGTCGATATCTGGGATATCAGCGACGGAATGTTCGCGTGCAGCACGCAGATGCGGACGTTACCCGTATGGGGCATGCTGACATTCGGATAGTTGACGCTGTTCGTGATATTGCCCGAACGGATGTAATCGTCAAGCTGGACCGCGGCCATGACGGCGCAGTTGTCCTCGGATTCCTCAGTCGACGCTCCAAGATGGGGAATGCACACGACGCCTTCGGCGCCGGCAAGTTCGTCGGTAGGACAGTCGGTCACATAGCAGGCGACTTTTCCGGAGGCAATCGCTTCCTTAATGTCCTTGTCGTTGACGAGTTCGGCTCGGGCAATATTGATTATCCGGACGCCGTCCTTCATCAGTCTGAGGGTTTCGGCGTTTATCATGTTTGTCGTCTGAGCCGTTGCCGGAACATGGAGGGTGATGTAGTCGGCCTCCCTGTAGATTTCATTGTAATCTGATGCTTTTTTGACGCTGCGCGAGAGATTCCATGCGCTTTCAACCGTGAGGAACGGGTCGCAGCCGATAACGTTCATGCCGAGGTGAGTCGCGGTGCTCGCAACCATACCGCCGATGGCGCCGAGGCCGATGACTCCGAGCGTTTTGCCGTTGATTTCACAGCCTGCAAACTTTGCTTTGCCAGCCTCGACCGCCTTGGCGACACCCGTCGTCCCCTTGAGCGTCTTTACCCACTCGATACCGTCGGCAATTTTGCGCGAGGCAAGCATGAGGGCGCAGATGGTCAGCTCCTTGACGCCGTTCGCATTTGCGCCGGGAGTGTTGAATACAACTATTCCTTCCTTCGAGCAGCGCTCTATCGGAATGTTGTTCACGCCGGCGCCGCAGCGCGCGATGGCAATCAGATTTTTATTGAACTCCATATCGTGCATCACGGCGGAGCGAACCATGACTGCGTCCGGATTCTCTATTTCAGCGCCGATATTGTAGGCGCTTTTGTCAAATACGTCGGTGCCGACTTTGGCTATCTTGTTGAGCAGCTTTATATTGTTCATGTCATTTCACCTGCAGTTTGTTGTGTTATTTCGGGTTCTTCGCGGCAAAGTCCGCCATGAAGGCTATCAGCTTGACTATCCCTTCGCGGGGCATCGCGTTATAAATCGATGCTCTCATGCCGCCGACCGAACGGTGGCCTTTGAGATTCTTCAACCCAGCCGCCTCGGCTTCTTTTGCAAACTTCTTGTCGAGAGCTTCGTTACCGGTTACAAATGTGACGTTCATTATCGAGCGCGACTGCTTCTTGACCGGAGCGATATAGTAGCTCTGGCTGTCAAGATAATCGTAAAGCAGCTTCGCTTTTTCCTCGTTGATCCGCTTCATGGCTTCAAGCCCGCCGATCGAGAGCAGCCACTCGTATACAAGCTTTGCGATATATATCGTGTAGCAGGGAGGCGTGTTGTACATAGAGTCGTTGTCGGACGCTATTTTCCAGCTGAGCATATCGGGGGTGATGGGAAGTTCATGGCCGAGAAGGTCTTCGCGGACAATCACGACGGTAAGTCCGGCGGGAGCCATGTTTTTCTGCGCGCCGGCGTAAATAACGCCGAACTTCGACACGTCCACCGGCTCCGAGAGAATGCAGGAGGACATATCCGCAACCAGCGGTATGTCGCCGGTGTCGGGAATATAGTCGTATTTCGTTCCGTATATCGTGTTGTTAAAGCAGATATGAACATAGGACGCGTCAGGACGGAAGGCGTCCCGGCTTACGCGGGGCACATACGTAAAATTATCCGCCTTGCTTGTGGCGACTTCCTTTATATCTCCGTATTTGAGCGCTTCCTTATATGCCTTGCCCGAAAACAGACCGGAGACAATATAATCGGCCTTGCCGGTCTTGCCGATGAGGTTCAGCGGAACGGCGGCGAACTGCGTCGACGCGCCTCCCTGAAGAAAGAGAATTTTATAGTTGTCGGGAACATTCATAAGCTTGCGGAGAAGCTTCTCAGCTTCGTATATTATTGGTTCAAAATCGGCCGAACGGTGCGACATCTCCATAACCGACATGCCGGACTCGCCGTAATTGACAAGCTCGGCGGCTGCCTTTTCGAGTACAGGCAGCGGAAGCATGGACGGACCTGCCGAAAAATTGTATACTCTGTTCATAAGGATTATTTCGACCCCCCGTGTAATGATTTGATAAATTTTTAACACTTTATCATATTAAGATTGTTATACATTATATACTTTTTGCATGGGCGCGTCAATGGGCTCGCCGAATTTTCCTTCAAAACAGACGATTTTCTGCTAAAACAACATCAGAAGGTCTGAATGAACAGCCGGAATTAGGCAAAATTGCAAATTAAATTTCAAAAAAGCTATTGACAAACCCGCTTCAGTATGCTAAACTATTCATCAATTAAAGACTGTGACGAAGAATAACGCGCAGAAAATGCCCCCAGAGAACGGACGGCTGGTGTGAGTCCGCGGCAAAAACGCGCGTTTGTCGCTTCCGAGTCGGTCGGCTGAATCAAGTAGGCTGACACGTTTTGCCGCGTTAAGGCGTAAGGCTTGACTGAGCCTGAGTGCGTCCGGATGGGCGAATTTGAGTGGTACCGCGGATAATTTAGTTGTTATATCCGTCTCAAGATTTATCTTGAGACGGTTTTTTTGTTTTCATTTATTCGAAAGGATATTATAATATGGAACCCAGCATACGCGAAATCGGGGAGCGTATCCAGACGCTCCGAGAAATATTCAATATCTCACGCGAGGAGATGGCCGCTGTCACAGGCGTTACGGCTGAACAGTATGCCTCTATGGAGGAGGGAAGGTCCGACATCGGTATTTCCTTCGCATACAAGTGCGCCCAGCGCTTCGGCGTCGACATCAGCGATATTCTCGAGGGCAAAAGCCCGACTCTTACCGGCCTTTCGGTCGTACGCGCAGGAAAGGGGCTGCGCATCGAAAGACGCACGGGCTTTGACTATGTAAGCCTCGCTCCGCTTTTCAAAAACAAACTGGCCGAGCCTTTCCTTGTGAACGCTGAGTTCTTCTCGGAAAACGAGCCTCTTCACATCAACTCACACCCCGGTCAGGAAATTGACATAATCAAAAAGGGATACCTGCGCCTTCAGGTCGGCGACAACACCGAAATCATAGGCGAGGGCGACGTCGCCTTCTTCGACAGCTCGCTGCCACACGGAATGGCGGCAGCAAAGGGCGCCGACTGCGAATTCTACGCGATAGTTCTCGGAGGCGAGGAGAAAAAAAAGGCGCCTGAAGCGTCTGAAAATATTAAGCAGGAAACGCCGCGGCGCGGTCTTATCGGAATTGCAGACAGGTATGTTACCACCACCGTCGACAGCGATGGAGTTTTCAGCGGGATAAGCTTTCATGACGACGAACATTTCAATTTCGCTTTCGATGTCGTCGACGCGATAGCCGCGGCAGATCCGGCAAAGCTTGCCATGTTGCATATCGACCGCGATATGACAGAGCGCCGCTTCACCTTCAAGGACATCAGCCGCGAGTCGAACCGCGCCGCCAACTATTTCCGCTCGCTCGGATTAAAAAAAGGCGACAGGGTCATGATGATACTCAAGCGGCACTGGCAGTTCTGGATAGCCATGATGGGGCTTAACAAGCTTGGCGCGATAGCCATTCCGGCAAGCAACCAGCTGCTAAAAAAGGATATTGCCTACCGCTTTAACGCCGCGGGCGTCAAGGCTGTCATAGCCACCCCGGACGACGACGTGCCTCTCCACATAGAAGAGGCGCTCCCGGAATCGCCGACGGTCGAAATCAAAATGATTGTCGGCGGGCCCCGCGAGGGCTGGCGCGACTTCGACGCCGACCTGCCATGCTTCTCGTCGCACTTTGAACGCACAGACGTCGGCGGCGAGGACCCCCTGCTCATGTATTTCACGTCAGGAACAACCGGATACCCGAAAATTGCGGTACATGTCCACAAGTATCCGCTCGGACATTATCCGACGGCGAGATACTGGCACAATGTCGACCCGAACGGACTTCACCTGACAATATCCGACACGGGCTGGGCAAAGGCAATGTGGGGCAAGCTGTACGGACAGTGGCTCGCCGAGGGGGCGATATTCGTTTACAACTTCGACCGCTTCCACGCCGACGAGATTCTGCCGCTGTTCGCAAAATACAACATTACAACCTTCTGCGCTCCGCCCACGATTTACCGCTTCCTCATCAGGGAGGACCTCGGCAAATACGACCTTTCCTCAATCAAGCACGCCTCAATAGCCGGAGAGGCGCTCAACCCGGAAGTGCTCGAACAGTTCAAAAAGCATACCGGACTGACTATTATGGAAGCCTTCGGACAGACAGAAACTACTGTCGTCATCGGCAACTTCGCCGGAATGAAGCCCCGCCCCAGCTCCATGGGCAAGGCGTCGCCGCTGTATGATGTCGACCTCGTGGACTCGGACGGAAACAGCGTAGGCGTCGGAGAGACGGGCGAGGTGGTCATAAGAACAGACAAGGGAATTCCGAACGGACTTTTCCGCGGCTATTACAACGACGAGGAAAAAACCCGCGAGGCATGGCACGACGGTATGTACCATCTCGGCGACACCGCATGGCGCGACGAGGAAGGTTATTACCACTATGTCGGTCGCGTCGACGACCTGATAAAGTCCTCCGGCTACCGCATCGGGCCGTTTGAGATCGAGTCGGTCATCATGGAGCTGCCATATGTTCTTGAGTGCGCCGTGACCGCCGCGCCGGACGAGATCCGCGGACAGGTGGTTAAGGCAAGCGTGGTGCTCACGAAAAACACGCAGCCATCCGAGGAGCTGAAAAAAGAAATTCAGAACTATGTCAAGGAACACACCGCGCCTTATAAATATCCGAGAATTGTCGAATTTCTCGACGAGCTTCCCAAAACTGTAAGCGGGAAAATCAAGCGCAACGAGCTGAGAAACAGGTGACGGAAAGCGGGGATACCGGGCGCTTCTGATGCAACATCATAAAAGGGGCCTTTTGGGCGCAATGAAAATCCTTGCGCCCAAAAGGCCCCGACGTCCGTATCACGCGTTGCCGGTCGCCACAACGTCGGCTCCGGTGCCGAGTATATTTTTGATTATTACATCGCCGATTTTTGTTCCGGCACGGGCCTCGGTGCGGTTGATCACCTTCATGCACTCAAAAAGCATCGAACGCGGGACGGGTCTGTTCGTCCTCACGGGGAGCAGGCCTCCCCCCGCAATCCTCACTGTCGTTGTCAGCGTGCGCATCGGAGAAATGCATTCGGCTCTTGCGTATTCGTCGCCGCGCCGGCAGGCGTTGCCGGCTACGCTCAGCACTTCCTTTGCGTTTTCGTCAAAATCAACGCTGATTTCACAGCCCTTCGGACATACAATGCAGGTCAGTTTTTTTACAGCCATTTTACTTGTCCTCCTCAAGACCGATTCTTAAGGTGTTCTGCGTCAATCCTTTTATTATGGAGGAGGGAAGTTTGATTGTTTCCATTTCTCCCGGGGCAAACTTGAGCTTTTTACGCTCGATAAGCTTGCGGTCGCCTTCGCATATGCAGACGGTGGCGTTCTTGTATATATTGCTCACTCGGTAATAGAAGGTCACGTCGTCATCCCCCGAAATATACTGGGGGACTATGTACCTCACTTTTCCGTCGGCCAGAATATGGATGCGGCGGCTACTTTTCTTCCCGCTAATATATTCAGCCGCCGAACGCCCGGCGATTGCTCCCTCGTCGGCCGCAAAGTCGGCAAGGTCGTGGACATGCAGCACGTTTCCGCAGGAAAATATTCCTTCGACCGATGTTTCGCGCTTCTCGTCCACCTCGGCGCCGTTCGTGGCGCGGTCAAGCTCTACTCCGGCCGATTTCGACAGCTCGTTTTCCGGAATCAGTCCGACCGAGAGAAGCAGGGTGTCGCACTCGATATACCGGCGGGTCGATTCTATGGGGCGGCGCTTTTCGTCAACCTCCGCGATGGTCACGCCGGTCAGGCGCTCGCGCCCGTGCGTCTGCACGACGGTATGAGAAAGCAGCAGCGGTATGTTGAAGTCGCGCAGGCACTGCTCGATGTTGCGGGCAAGTCCGCTTGAGTACGGCATGATTTCACAGACTGCTTTTACCGTCGCGCCCTCAAGCGTCATGCGGCGCGCCATTATAAGGCCGATGTCCCCGGAGCCGAGGATCACTATTTCCTTGCCCGGCATATATCCGTACATATTGACATATTTCTGCGCCGTTCCGGCAGTGTAAATGCCCGACGGACGGGTTCCGGGTATGTTCAGCGCGCCCTTTGATCTCTCCCGGCAGCCCATCGCAAGGATTACGGCGGATGCCTCGATGGTGAATACTCCCTCGCTTTCGTTTATCGCTGTTATGGCTTTGCCGGGGGTTATGTCAAGTACCATTGTGTTCAGCTTTATCTCGATGCCGCGGTCGCGAACCTGCTTCTCGTATCTGTACGCGAACTCGGGGCCGGTCAGCTCCTCGCCGAAAGAGTGAAGGCCGAAGCCATTGTGAATGCACTGCCGGAGAATTCCGCCCGGGGCGCTGTCGCGCTCGAGTATCACTATGTCGCGGATGCCGCTGTCATACGCGGCGATGGCGGCGCTCATTCCGGCGGGACCGCAGCCGATTATGACAAGCTCTCTTTTTTCTGCCATTTCAGCGTCCCTCCTTTGTCTTTCCGGTCAGAACATATGAACCGCGCCCGAATTTCGTGACCTCTTCCGGCTTTATTTTCAGCTCGCGCGCCAGTATCTCAAGCACATACGGGGAACAGAAGCCGCCCTGGCATCTGCCCATGCCGCTGCGAGTGCGGCGCTTTATGCCGTCGATATCCCGCGCGCCGGGGTTCGCCGTAATCGCGTCGACTATTTCGCCCTCGCTGACGCCTTCGCAGCGGCAGATTATCTTGCCGTACCTGCTGTTTTCACTTATCAGCCTGTTGCGTTCGTCAACCGGCATTTCGCGGACGGCATAATAGGGCTTGCGGTACGGGTTGAAGCTGCTTTTAAGCTTCAGTTCAAGCCCCATGCCGCGAAGCATATCGCGGACATATTCCGCAATCGCGGGCGCCGCCGAAAGCCCAGGGCTGCCGATGCGCATCAGATTTATGTTTTTGTCCCCCTGCTCGATTATAAAATCCTCCTCCACCGAGCGCAGTCCCGCAAATGAAGTTATTACCTTCCCGTAGGGAATGTTTTTTACGGTGGTTTTGGTTTTTTCGATGACGGCGTTGAGGCCTTCCGAGGTCGTCGACACGTCGTCTTTGTCCTCGCGGCTGATAGACGTGGGTCCGAGAAGAAGGTTGCCGTGAACGGTGGGAGTCACAAGGATTCCTTTACCGGCCTTTGTAGGAGTGGGGAAGATTGTGTGGCGCACATGGCTGCCGCACTCCTTGTCGAGGAGCAGGTATTCGCCCGCGCGCTGCGTCGGCTGTCTGTCCTCGCCGCCGGCCAGTACGGCAAGCTCGCCGGCATGAAGCCCCGCGCTGTTTACATAATATTTTGTCCAGACCCGCTGCCCGCCCGAACTCAGCTCCCAGCCGTTATCGGTGCGGCGGATATTCTTGACCGGAAAGTTCAGCATAAGCTGGACGCCATTGTCCATGGCGTTACCGACGGCGGCAATTGCAAGCCCGAACGAGTCGGTGACGGCGCTTGTGGGGAGATAAAGAGCGCAGGTTATATTGTCGCTTAACATAGGCTCCATTTTCCGCAGCTCCTCGCCGCCGACGATTCTGAGCCCCGCAACCCCGTTCGCAACGCCGCGCATTTCAAGTTCCTTGAGCGTTTCAAGCTCGTCGTCAGTGCCGGCAACGAGCGCGCCGTTCCGGCTGTATTTCACTCCGAGCTCGGCGCATATTTTTTCAAACATAACCGAACCCTGCACATTTAGCTTCGCTTTGAGGGTCCCGGGCTTCGCATCATACCCGGCGTGAACGATTGCGCTGTTCGCTCTTGAAGCTCCCATCGCCACATCGTTTTCTTTTTCAAGAATACAGATTTTCAGCTGAAATTTCGACAGCTCGCGGGCGATAAGCCCGCCGACGACGCCCGCACCTATTATCGCAACATCGTACATGACAAATGTCTATACTCCTTCCGAATTTCCTGTCAAACGTCAAAAGCAGCCTGTTACACAGGCGGCCTGCATACAATAAATATGAAGGTTTTTCCGCTTTACAAGCCGTTTTCTTGTCTTATTTCAAAATCATTCTAACATCGGCGCAAGAGCTTGTCAAGCATTTTGAACGATTTGAAAAAAACGGTCATTTCACTTCGAAAATCCTGCGTGGTGCATTCTGTTGCGGCAGCTGATATAATTATTTTTGTCGAATTGAACTTTTTTTAACAATAGACTGAAGTCTTATATCGCCATATAGCGGAAACGCAGGAAAATAAAAGTAAAAATCGTGGGTTCAGTATCGCGGCCGCATTGCATCTGTCCTATCAGCCGGCATCATGCGGTCATTATAAATGACAAAAATGAAAGAATTGCCGCGCGGCGGTTCCCCCGATATTTATTGTTTATCTGCTGTCCGCTATCTACTATCTACTATCTACTATCTACGCGAAAGGCTTATCACCGAAAGCATCGTTCCGCGCGCGTCCCCGTCGCGGCGGTGGGAATAAAACAGGCCGGCGCTGCAGCAGGTGCATAAATCCGAAACGTCTATATTTCCGGGTTTGACTCCGCATGACAGCAGTATGTTCCTGTTTATTTCCCTGAGGTCGGCATGCCACTTCCCTGAGGCGGTTCCGGACGGGAGGACATATTCGGCGCAGACTTTTTCACCGAGTTTTTCATATATCACGTCCCGAACGTCAGGCCCTATTTCAAAGCAGCACTTCCCAATGGCGGGCCCGATGGCCGCGCGGATGTCACCCTCCTTTGCCCCGAGAGAAACAAGCCGGCTGACGCCGGCGGCGGCAATTTTCAAAACCGTTCCGCGCCAGCCGGCGTGAAGCGCGGCGGCGGCATATGCGACGCCGTCCCCGCCGACGGCGCACAGCAGAATTGGCACGCAGTCTGCGGTCCTGACGCCGAGAGTTACGCCGCGGTCTGACGTCGCATAGCCGTCGCAGGACGAATCGCTCTTTATGTAATACCCAAGCCCGCGTTCTGCCGAGCTGACTGTCCGCACCTCGGCGGAATGAATCTGGCGCAGGGATATGACGCTCCGCGGTTCAAAACCTGACGCTTCGCCGAACAGCTCAAGATTTCTGAGCACCGTCGCGTCGTCGTCTCCTCGTCCGAAAGCAAGATTGAGCGAGGCGGCATGAGGCGCCGCGCTCACCCCGCCGACGCGGGTGGAAAAAGCATTTATACAGGGAATCAGCTCTGATGTTATGTAAACGACTCCGTTCGGCGCATGAACAGTCTTCATTTCAGAAACCTTTCATTGTTTTTTATTTTTATAGCATTGCTGACATTATACTATATCAAATGCCCCGTCATGTCAAGCCGCGCGATGATAATCAGAAAAAAACGCGTCCGGCCGCATATATGCGTGCCGGGCGCGTCATTTTATTTTTATTTTTTATTCTGCCGAGCCGTTTTTTATTAGTTTATTTATATTTTCCGCAAGACGGTCGGATTCGATGTCGTCGTTTACCTGAACAAGCAGCGCCGTCGAGCCGTCTGAAGCGGTTATCCTGAGCCTTGCCCTGTTTACCTCGAACGAGCGCTTCATGTCATGAAGCGTCACGCGGTCGCGGAGGATTTCCGCAGATGAAAGGTCAGAATATCTGTACTCAGCTTTTTCGGTTTCGCATGCGCCGGGATCGTCATCGAGAACTGATACCGTTCTGCGTATGAAGGCAAGCGCGTCCCTCAGAAAAAGAATTTTCACAGCGGTGTATTGCGAGGTGCGCCACGCTTTGTCCCTGCCCCTTCTTGATTTGAGCCCAATGCCTTCGTAGTCATAGCCTGTTATGCTCACGGGCATCAAGTGCTGCGACATTCTCTTGCCGATGAAGGGGTCTTCTATAAGCTCCCTGTCAAAATTCCATAGACGGTCGGCAACAGCTTTGTCTATATCCTCCTGCCCGACGCGCCCGATGCTGCCGACAAAAAACAGCACAAGTCCCAAAAGAGCCATGACAATGCCCGAAATCAGCAGGTAAAAGCTGAATGCGCGCCCCATCCACACACAGAATAAGCCGAGAACAAGAAGTCCCGAGCCGCAGGCGTACATACCGTCGCCCAGACTGAAATATTTTTCAAGGCTTTTCCGGTTGCTCATTTTTTTACTTTACTTTCCTTTCATCCGCGAGGCTGACCCGGCGGTGCGACGCTTTTTTGCGTTTACCGAAATTATATACCCGCAGAGCCGCAATGTCAAGGCATATAAGGCTGCATTCCGAAATTGTCCGTTTTACTTGAATATATTATTCCGGAGCATCGGAATGAATGTTACGGGGAAGACCGGAACGGATCGGATCACTGGCCGCTTCTGCCTCTTAACTCAACGCGGCGGATCTTTCCGCTGATCGTTTTGGGCAGCTCGGGTAAAAATTCTATAATCCTCGGATATTTGTAAGGCGCGGTGTGCTCCTTGACATAGTTCTGAATTTCTTTTTTCAGCTCCTCGGAAGGCTGCGTGTTTTTCGTGAGCACTATGCTTGCCTTTACCACCTGCCCGCGAATCTCGTCCGGAACCCCGATGACGGCGCATTCAAGCACATAGGGCAGCTCCATGATGACCGACTCTATCTCAAACGGCCCGATGCGGTAGCCGGAGGACTTTATCAGGTCGTCGGTGCGCCCAACATAATGGAAACAGCCGTTTTCATCCCGCCATGCGGTGTCGCCGGTGTGATAATAACCGCCGCTCCATGCCTTGGCGGTGCTTTCCGGGTCGTTGTAATAGCCAAGGAAAAGCCCGCAGGGGTGTCCTTTATCCACGCGTATCACTATTTCTCCGGTTTCACCGACCTCAACCGACTTCCCGTCGGGGTTGACAAGGTCAACGTCGTAAAGCGGCGACGGTTTGCCCATGGCTCCGGGCGTTATCGGCATCCCGGCAAAATATGCTATCACAAGCGTGGTTTCAGTCTGACCGAAGCCCTCGTGCAGCGATAACCCGGTGGCGCGTCTGAACTGCTCGTAAACCTCGGGGTTGAGCGCCTCGCCTGCGATAGTCACATGCTTCAGCGAGGAGAGGTCGTATTTCGATAGGTCTTCCTTGATGAAGAAACGGAACATGGTGGGAGGCGCGCAGAATGTGGTTATATGATATTTTGCAAAAAGCGGCAGTATGTCGTCAGCGTGGAAACGCTCAAAATCATATGTGAATATCGCAGCCTCGCAGAGCCACTGGCCATAAAGCTTGCCCCAGAGCGCTTTGCCCCAGCCGGTGTCGGAGATGGTCAGGTGTATGCCCTCGGGATCGACCAGATGCCAGTAGCGGGCGGTCGGGTAGTGTCCGAGCGGGTATAAATAGGAGTGCACGGCAATCTTCGGATATCCGGTGGTTCCGGAGGTGAAGAACATCAGCATCGGGTCGTTCCCGCCGGCGTCCACGCGCTCGAACTCGTCTGAAAACCGGGGCATCTCGGCGTCAAAATCATGCCAGCCGTCACGGCTGCCGCCGACAAGCACTTTAAGCTCAAGCCCGGGGCAGGCGGGCCCGGCAAGGTCTATCTGGTTCGCGGCGTCGCCGTACGAGGTGCAGACGACAGCCTTGACTTTTGCCGCGCTGAAGCGGTATTCAAAGTCTTTTTTAACAAGCTGGTCGGTCGCCGGAATCATGACGGCGCCGATTTTGTGAAGCGCAAGCACCGCAAACCAGAACTGATAGTGACGGCGCAGCACAAGCATGACGCGGTCGCCCTTCTTTATTCCGAGCGAGCTGAAATAGTTCGCGGTGCGGTTTGATTCGCGGCTCATGTCTCCGAAGGTGAAGCGGCGCTCGTTCTTATGAATGTCAAGGTGCAGCATGGCGAGTTTATCCGGCTTGCTCCTGCCGAGGACATCGACCACGTCATATGAAAAGTTGAATTTTTCGGTGTTCTTGAAGCGGATTGCCGAAAATACCCCGTTTTCGTCGGTGTCTGTTTCGACATATCTGTCAGCGACGGTTCCGCCGATGCCGGCGACGGCGGCCGCAACCGGGACGACGGTCAGCTCCTCGGGATATTCGAAGGCCTTGCCTTCGCCGTTGATTACAATGGAATAAAAGCGGCAGTCCTCGCCGCCTACGGCGACCATCCCGTGGGGCGTCTGGCTGTCATAATACGCCGTGTCGCCCGGGCCGAGCAGTTCGGTGTGTCCGCCTACCGTTATGCGCAGATGCCCGCTGATTATTATATTGATTTCCTGACCGGCGTGGCTTGACAGCATTACCGGCGCGGAAAGCGCCTCGTCGCTGTATTTCGCGCAGACAAGGAACGGTTCGGATAGTTTACCCTTGAACAGCGGCGCCAAATTGTCGTATGTAAAGCCGCGGCGGCGGGCGATGGGAAGGCCTTCTCCGGCGCGTGTCACCGAAAACGAGGTGAGAGTCGGGGATGAGCCTTTGAGAATATCGGTTACGTCAACCCCAAAGCGGCGGGCGCATTTATATATGAAGGTGAAGGTGAAGTCCGTCTGCCCGGACTCGAGCGCAAGATAGGTTTCCGGCGTAAGACCCGTGCACGCCGCCATTTCATCGACACTGATCTCAAGAATGCCGCGCAGCTCTTTTATGCGCTGCGATATCTCCATTATCCTGTTTTCCATAATATGTCCTTTCGTCCTTTCGTCCTTTTTTTATTTCTTGTGGCTTATGCCGCGGCGCAGGACGCTGCGGCATAGATATAATAATAAGATGAAAACAAAAATGCCCGTCTCATACAATGAGACGGACATATAATATCCGCGGTACCACTCATATTGCGCAAAAAGCGCCTCTTGAAACCCTAACAGGCTCATGCCTTAACGCGGCGTACGTGCAACGATTACTATCAAACAAATTTGAATTCATCTTACCGACTCGGAAGCGATAGCGATTATAATTTAATTAAATAAAATATTCTTCGCCGCGTGCTCGCACCGCCCGCACGCTCTCTTGAGGCTCCGAATATCCGCCTTCTTCGTCACAGTCTTTAATAAATTATTATTATTATAACAAAGCGGCGCGCGCTTGTCAAGAGCTAAATATAAAATTATTCCGAGCAGATTTGATTCCGCTTCACCCCAATGGTTTGTATCCGGCGCGCGCATACTGGTCTGGCATCAGCCAGTGCTCCTCGGTCGGTTCAAGCTCGCCCCCGGCGTTGATATCCCATACGGCTACACAATATATTTCACTTTCGGAATAATAGGTTATGCACTCCTTCTTTATCGCGGCAAGCGCGCCCTGACGCCATTCATAGGTGACAGTGCCTTCCTCGTCGATGTATGTCTCGGGCTCCGTGCCGACGGTGGGCTCGACAGTGTGTTTTTTGTACTGTGCCGAAATAGTCTTTGTGCTGCTGTCGAACACCGGGGAAAGAAGAGAATCGAGGGTTTTATCGGTGCTGAAGGCCTTCGATACGGGATCCCAGAGCCAAAAGCTGTATCTTGTACCTTCCTCCCCGTAAAAGGCAGCAAGGCATATGTCGTAAGAACCGTCAAAGTTGGCGTCAACAAAATTAAAACCGTAGTCCGGAGCGCCGGCCGCGGCTCCTTCAGTCTTGAATGACGCGATCGTCTTCTCACCGGCTGTCACTTTTATCTGTTTGACCGATACGGTGCCGTAAAGCCGGCAGGTGTAATCGCCGCAGCTGAATTCTGCAAGCGGACTGAAATACGCGCAGGAGTTGAGCCCGGCGGAAATTATTATTGTTATGAGCAGGGTCGCAGCACGAAAACGCATGATAGTTGAAACCCGCCTTTCTGTATTTGTATATTATTATACCGCAGAATGTCCCGGTGTAAAGCGGAAACGGCAAAAAACTTTGCGCAGAAAGTAAAAAAGTTTTTTCGGGAAAAGATATTGACAACGAAAAAAGCATATGTTATAATAATGACCGTTCCGGCTGACAAACCGGACTAAAACAGCGGGAGTCGCCTGCTGCAAATAATATTTGCTGGTGTGGCTCAATGGCAGAGCAGCTGATTTGTAATCAGCAGGTTGATGGTTCGACTCCGTTCACCAGCTCCATATGGGGGAATTCCCGAGCGGCCAATGGGGGCAGACTGTAAATCTGTTGTCTTATGACTTCGGTGGTCCGAATCCACCTTCCCCCACCATATTGTGCATCACAAAAAGATGCCACCCGAAAAACCGAGGATTTCCTCGGTTTTTCTCGTTTTATCTCCGTTTTCCTCGCTTTTTCAAAAATCAACTTTTCATGCAAATAAAAAGATGCCAAACGCCGTTTTCACCCACGAGGGTGGATTCGGACTACCGAATACCCTTTTAAGGGCAGATTCACGTGTTTTTCAACACAGAATCTGCCCTTTTTTTCATGCCAAAACGCAAATCTCATTGTTAATTCTTTGTGTCTTGCGAAAACCCTCTTGCACACGGAAAGAGGTTTGTACCAAAAGGTAGTACAAACCAAAACGTTGCAAAAAACGCTGAAAACATAATCAGTAATCAAATTCGACGATATAATAGAAAGGATGATTCAATGATCAAAGTAATGATCCACAACGGCGAACGCAATTCTCTTGTCACCGAATTCCCGACTGCTCACCTAAAATTTGAAGAACAGCTTCATTCGCTCGGCGTATGGAATCCGCAAGGAGATATCTTCCCCAGCGACAATGAAGATGAAGCCATTCGTGTCAAGTTGTGGTCGGATGACACTTTCGGGAATATTCTTCTCGGTGCGGTTAAAGAAACAGATTCTCTCCGATCCATCAACACCATGTGCCGGACGGTTTGTTATCTCAAGTACAGTAAGTTCCTTGAACTCAAAGAAAAGCTGTCCGACACGCCGCCCGAATCAATCAAAGATGTCTTCGCCGCTGTTAAAACCGTAAATACGCCAACGGTTTCTTTCAAACTGTATTCTCCTCTCGAAATCAATATGGAGGTCAGAAACGAGTATGGCGATATCGAAGAAGACTATGAACCGATCCTGCCTAAGTACGCCACAGCATACGAAAGCATCATAAACTCAGCGATTCTCAAAGACCTCTACAGTGATTCGGAAACTCGCGCAATCGGACTTGCTCCGTATATTGATGATGATCTGACCGACAAAATCAAATCGGCGTTCCCATCGGTCGAGGATGTCGACGGATGTCTGTACGGTGTGCTTTCGGTTGAAGCTTACAGCACACTTACAGAAGACGAGATGGAACGCTTGAAAGAAGGATGGTCGGGACAGATGAGTGATGGCTGGGGCGAAGGCTTCGAGCAGCATCCCATTATGACCGATGACGGTGATATTCTCGTTTCCTTCTGGCACAGCGGTGATGACTACTCTGTATTTGACGAGGATGAATTCCAAGACTACCTCGCCGATCAGGACGGAGGAATGAAACTGTGAGTATTCTGTTTTCTCAGGTTACACTTAACGATAGCAACGAGGAATGCGAGTTTCTCATGTCCGGTATTCCCCGCGAAGCCGACGATATGTCCGGCTGGACTGCATACGAAAACTTCATGGAAGGCGTCGAAGATGAATCCGAAGTTGCCGTTCACGTCGAAGCATATCTTTACGGCGGCGGTGAAACCGTGAGAGCAACACCCGAAGAAGTCGCGTATATGTACAGCCGAATTACGAATAACCCGAACTTCCTCTCAGACCGATGTGACAATATCGAAGATGTGTATTTCACGATCCCGTGGTCACAGGACGAACTGTTTGGGCAAGACTTTGTAGAACTGTGAGGTGATGTTCTTGAACTTTTTTGAGCATGAAATGCGTGTTCTCTTCGGAGAATCCGAACTGCTCTCCGCCGATACCGTGTTCACTGGTAAGACTGCAATCGGTAAGCTCGACGATGATGTGCGAGCGAAGCTGCAGTTTACCGCAACAAGCATTGCAAACCAATATGACGCGATCAAGCTGACTGTAATCAACCGTAAGGACGGAGTGATTGACAGTCAGCTTTTTCGTTTCTCTGATATCATCGGCAACAAGAACGGCTACAACCCGCATATCTGGGAAGACGGCAGTAATATTAGTTGGTACGGCTTCAAGCCTTCTGCCGTCGAGTATGACCGCATCAGCAATACGATACAGGAATACATGGCGATGTTCGCGAGTGAGGATATGAACTACTCCGGACCGTCGCTGTGAGAAAGGATGAGTAAATGACAGTAAATGAACTGGAACGAATCCGCGCTCATTATCCCATCGGAACGCGGATAGAATTACTGAGCATGGAAGATCAATATGCACCGATCCAACCCGGAACACGCGGTTCTGTGGCAGCCATCGACGATATGGGAACCTTGCACATGAAGTGGGATAACGGTCGAACGCTCGGTGTTGTTCCCGGCGTCGATCAGTTCCGCAAACTCAGCATGGAAGAAATTGCGGAGGAAAAGCTCGACAAATATCTCTCCTGCCTTCAGAATGAAGTGTTTCCGCTTGTGGACTTCGGATATTTGCAAACAAGTTATGAAAACCACGATACCGAATATCCCAACGAAATTCTCGGTAAGATGCACTCCAAACTGACCGAAATATACGGCAGAGACAAATTCGATGAAGACGATTGCGATGTCCTCCTCCCCGCGGTGATCAGACAGATAAACGGAGATAAGGAGTATATCGGTCTCGTTCAGCTTTCGCTTCAGGACAGCGGCGAACACTTCGGGACGATCCTTCTGACACAGGACGGAGCGTTGTCGAGCGAATGGACTGACCTGTCCGACGAGCAGAAAGCTATATGGAAAGACCTCGGTCGCTACGATTACTTCTATACGGGAGAGATCGAGAACGATATCCATGTCGATTGGCGAGACTGTCCCGATGAGCTGTTCAACCGTCTCGAAGGTATCCGCGATCAGAGCGGCGGAGGGATGCAGCTTACATGAAAATCAAATACCTTGATATGTTCGCCGGTGCGGGCGGATTCCGAACAGGACTCCAACACTCCGGCGATTTTTTTATGCCTGTCGGCTGGTGCGAAATAGACCGATTCGCGCAAAAAGCTTACAGAGCTTTATATGAAACGGATGGTGAATATTTTTGTGAAGACGCAAGAGCAATCAACACAGACGATGTCCCCGACATCGACCTCATCTGCGCCGGATTTCCTTGTCAGCCGTTTTCAGTATCCGGTCGAAGACTTGGCTTCGATGACACGCGAGGTACTCTCTTTCACGAAATCTGCCGAGTGGCTAAAGCCCGGCGACCTGCTTATCTTTTGCTTGAAAACGTGCCGGGGCTACTCAATCACCAGGGCGGGAAAACCTTCGGAGTTATCATCTCCGCGCTTCATGAGTTGGGGTATGATCTCGAATGGTGTGTGCTTAACAGCTCGAATTTCGGAGTGCCGCAACAACGGCGGCGAGTATACATTGTCGGATATCTTGATCGTCGACTGTCCGGAAAAGTATTTCCTCTCGCCCAAAGCAATGGCGCGGCTCTTACGCAACTTATACCCGGAGGACAAGGACAGCGAGTGTACTCCACCGAAGGGGCAAGCACATGTCTGACTTCACAAGGTGGCGGCTGGGGCGCAAAAACGGGATTGTACTTTGTGGATATGAACCCCGATCCGCGAGTTACATCCGAAGCGCGAACTATCACCGCAAGGCAGGATTCGGGTATAAGCAATCATCGCGGAGAGCATTCCGGCGTTCTCATCACAGGAGCAAGAGCCGTGCTGACACCGGAAAGAGAAACCGTAAGGCAACAAGGAAGGCGGATGAAAGAGCCTGACGAGCCGATGTTTACGCTCACGGCGCAGGACAAGCACGGCGTTGAGTATAACGGACTCGTGCGACGCTTGATGCCGCAGGAGTGCTTCCGCTTACAGGGATACAGCGACGAACAGTTTGAAAAGCTCGTTGCCGCAGGTATTCCCGAAGCGCAGTTATATAAACTCGCCGGCAATTCGGTCACGACCAATGTTGTGACCGCTGTCGGCAATAAGCTGATCGAAGAAATTCAGAAACTCGGAGGTGTGATATGGAAAGACTGATGACTCATAAAGAATTCGTCAACTCGGCGGTGATGATAAGGGTTGAACTTCGTTCCCTTGAAGGAGCAAATCCCAAAGAAGCGAAAATCATCCGCGCGACGATAGCCAAGCAAATAGACAATATCCGCGAATCCTTCATTGACAAAGAAAACAACTTCGTCAAGTGGCTTCACGGCGAGGTCTGCTCCTTTGTTCATCCGGAAACCGGAAACAGAATCGATGTTCAGATCGGTGACGATTATGAAGCTATTTACGATTTTCTCATTTACTGCCGTATGCTCAACGAGGGAGAAAAGATTGACGATTGCTTTGCGGAATATCTTGCGTACCTTATCAGCCGAAGCAACTACGAAAAGGAGGACTGCTGATGCCCAATCATGTAAGAAATACGATCCATATTGATTGCAGCGAGGAACGCCTGCGCGAAATCCTCGAAGCAATCCAATACGACGATAACGGTGATCACCGCGAATGCGGACTCGGAACAATTGACTTCAACAAAATCATTCCGATGCCGCCGAGTTTGAATATTGAAGCCGGAAGTTCGACCGACCGCGGATTGAAAGCATACCGCGATTTCATTGATGTGTACACTCTTATGGGAACACGCACCGGACTTGATCTTTTGAATATTCCGAAGGAAAGCGAAGAAGCGTTTCTGAAAGCCCGTACCGATGTCGAGCGCAGGGACTTCGATCTCGGCAGAACCGCATTTAAGAACATTCAGGAGTACGGTGCTGACACATGGTATGACTGGTCGATTCGGAATTGGGGTACGAAGTGGAATTCGTATGATCCTGATGAGTATCACGGCGGTCACGATATAGGCTTCTCCACCGCTTGGTCGGCTCCTCATCCGATCCTCCATAAACTCATGGAGATGTGCCCCGACGCGGAAATCACGCACCGTTGGGCAGACGAAGACCTCGGTCAGAACTGCGGTGAGATTTTTTACTCAGACGGTTTGATCGACGAGAATATTCCCGATGACGGCTCAAAGGAAGCTCAAGACCTTGCCTTCGAAATGTGGGGAGAAACGCCGGAAGAACTCGGCTATGCTCTTTCCGCTGACGGCAGTAGATATATCTATACCGAATGTGAAGAATATGACCTCATCGAAATATGCGGTCAGCCCGCTCTGTTCGATAACGGTCGATTCACAGACGAAAACACTCCCGCAGGACTCTATCATTATGATCTGCGGCAGAGTGATACCGGCGACGGTTTCGCAACGATTGAGCCGAAAGTCAGAGTCAATCACGGCGGCAGCGTCGTTATGAACGAGGCGCTTGACTTTGGAACGCAGGGGTATATCGCGCTCACCGATGAAACAAGCCCGAACTTCCTCGGCGAAAAGCTGTCTCTCCGTCAGTTTTTGAACGGAGATTTTGAACAGGACGGAGGTGTAAAGCTTGAGTGAGATAAAGAGAATCACAACCGACGATCTACGTCAGATGAGCGATTCGGAAGGTATCATCTTTCAAGGCTGCGGCGGTAACCTGCAGGAATGGCTTGACGGTATCAACAGAACCTTTACTCAGGCAGAAATTCTGCGTGACGGCTCTGAGTTTTCCGCCGATGATGTCTTCGCGTTCAACAGCGACAAGCTGACCTGTCTTTTGTTCCGCTTCAACAGCGATCTGAACCTAAACATGGGAAAGCTCGCCATGTGGCGATTGCAGACGCACGAAAACTTCGGCGGGACTTGGCTTTCTGACTATGTTCCCAACCATCTCGGAGGTTTTCTGACAGATCATCACCCACAGCAGAAGCCGGATTGCCCACTCCTCGGTGCTGACGGAAATATCTTCGATTTAATCGGTATAGCAAACCGGACGCTGAAAGAAAACGGCATGAAATCCGAAGCAAAAGAAATGTGCGACCGCATCACTTCCTCCGGCAGTTATGACGAAGCTCTCAGCATTATCGGTGAATATGTTAATATCACCGAAGTGGATGATCCTGTCGATGCCGAGAATATGGGAGGTATGGAATTATGACGCTGTATGACTTTACGAAAGCTAAGTATGAGTTGAAAAAAGATACCGGCATTGGCGACATCTATACCTCGCCGGACTTTCAATGCGATCAGACCGGCGGTTTTCCAGTTTCTCTCTGCGTCCTGTGGGACAAAGGCAAGGCTTGGCTCGAACTGAACGAAACACTCGTATATGACCGCGATTCCGAAGTACTTGATAGCTACGAAAAGCTCTGCGCCGAATTCGGAATCAGGGATTGCCATGATACCGAGGACTTCAACAACATTCTCAAGGAACTCGGCGAGGATGCTTATCAGACCGCGTGGATTCCCGCCGAGAACGAGGACATGAACCTATGCTGAACTTTTTCCTCGGCTTGATCGCAGGCAGTACGCTCGGCGTGTGCATGATGTGTCTGTTTCAAATCAATAACCACAAATAACTGAATACTATAACGAGGTCGTTTTGCGTGTAGACAATACAGCAAAACGGCCTCTTTTTTGTCTATACGCAAACGCCTCTCTCACAGAAAGGAGGCGCAAGCATGGGATGAGTATCTTCCCCTACACCGGAAATAAGGGCTGTATCTACCCACTGATTGAAGACATGATGCCGGAGCATGATGTGTATATCGAGCCGTTCTGCGGTTCAGCCGAAGTGTTCTTTCAGAAGAAACCCGCGAAGAAAGAAGTCATCAACGATTACAGCGGCGATGTGACGCACTTCTTCCGTGTCCTGCAGGACAGCGAAAAACTCGCTTTTCTGCTCGGTCGGATATTTCTCTCCGGTAACTGCGAGGAACTGTTCCGTGAGAATCGGGCAAAGCTTGTGAACACTCCGAACATCCTTGATGACGCGCTTGAAACCCGCGATCTTATCGAAAGCACCTCATGGCAGGAAGTAAACGATGCTGCTGCATTCTTTGATACGCAGCTATACAGTTTTTCATCTACCGGAACGAGCTACGCAATTAAAGGTGTGAATATCGTCCCGCGCCTCCACAGACTGATCGTCGGATCTAACCGATTAAAGCAAGCCGCGGTACTTCACCGAAATTACCGTGATGTGATGCTCGACATCGCCGCTCCGAAATGCTTTATTTTCTGCGATCCTCCGTATGTCAAGACCGAAGGCATGTATCAGAAAGGCGATTTCGACGAGGACAGCCACCGTGAGTTGTTCGATACGGTATCAACACTGACGGAACGATTCGACGGCGACTGCAAGGTCATGATCACCTACAACGACTGCGAATTTGTGCGAAGCCTCGCCGACAGTCACGGCTTTTACTATTACACCCAAGCGCGACTCCACAATATGCAGCAAGCAACGAACCCCGGCGCACAGTTCATCGAAGCGATTATCACCAACTACGACGCGAAAAAAGTTATGGACGAAAAAGCCTTCTGCCGAACACGGCAAACCACACAACTCACACTATTCGATTTCTATGACGAAGACGATTTATGAAAGGATAAACAATATGAAAATCAAGATTACCATTCCGCTTCCCGGCACAATTATCGATATGCTCGGCGAGGATGCACTCCTCGAAGCTTACTGCGACGGAGAAAACCTCGTCATTTCCACTGTGGATGATGACGATATCGACAGCTTTATCTGCGATGATGACTGCCGGAATTGTCCTATCGCTGATGAATGTGAGGACTTCATCCCCTGTCCCGATGATGTGGATTGCGATGAATGCCCGTACTACTGCACCCGCTGTAACAAATGCGTCTATGACGATGAAAACTGAAAGGAGCGAACAGAATGAATAAGATTTACAAAATTCTCGGAAAACGCGGGAGGATCACCATCCCGTTTGAGATCAGACAGAAGCACGGCTACGCATATAACGATGTTATCTCCTTCGAGGAAAAGGACAATACAGTCATTGTCAAACGCGAGAAAATCTGCGACGGATGCCGTAAGACAGAGCCGGAACCCATGAATAAACCTACCGATGAAATTACGCTGCTTGATTTTCTCGACGGTCTGACCGCCGACGAACAGAGAGCGGCGCTTATTCATCTTTCGGTGAAATGGGCGGCGCTTCAGGGAGGCAAACCGAATGCGTAAACCTCTGTACCGATATACCTTTCAGGAAGCAAAGCGGCTCGGAGAGCTTGACGAATGCCGTGCAAGCTATAAAGCGAACATTGAATGCCGTGACGGTATAGACGAGATGATCCGAGAACGCTTCGACGGTATGTATTTAAGCGGCGATTGTGCAGCCGATCTCTGCCGCGAATACGGCATCGACCGTGTCGGTTGGGTGCTTGCCAACACCGTTCAACACGCCGATTGGGACGGGCGATACCGTCCGCAGAACAAGGAATGGGCGGCACAGACATACATTCCCCATGACGCGAATAACGACCGAACCGTCGATTATGTCTGCCGATCTCACCCCGAACTCCTCAATGGGCTTGTCAATCAGTACCGTAAGCATCTGCAAGACCTCGGTATTCACGGAAACGAAGCCGTGATTCACGACGATGAGGCGCAGGATTACACCGGAAAGCTGTTGATCATTAAGCCGGAGGTTCTGAAGGATGAATATAAAACCGGCGACTATCAGTATTTCTTTGCGGAAAGCGGTTTTGGTTGCGATCCGAAAAGAAGCGGTCAAAAGGTGTTCGGTCAATTCCTGCTTGACGGTGAGAAGACACACTTCGACCGCTCGGAATTCCTCGGTGTCGCGGATGAAAGTCAGCTTCCGGATTGGGCAACAAAGAAGCTGCAAGAGCTGATCATCATCTGCGGTCAGAACGAAGAAGGAGGTATGCAGCTCGAATGAAAATCAAGGTATATCAGATCGACCATGAGCGCGACGCTCACAACGTCGGCTTCATGGATATGAAATGGACAGCCGAACACGCAGGACCAATCGATCCTTCAATCTACAAAACCGTATATGAGGGCAATGTTGACTGCCGCGACATCGAGGATGTGTTCGATAAGTTCAACCACGACCGTCCGCCGAATTTGTTCGGTCACAGCATGTCCGTCTCCGATGTGGTTGAGGTACAAGGCGGCGCGCCGGATCTGTACGGGCGCATTAGATTCTATAACTCTTCAACGGCTTACGAAACCTGCGACTATACCGACAAAGAAAAGTTCGAGAAAGATATCGCCGAAGCTGCGGAGGTCGGCAGAACGATTGATATCGAGCGACTCGAAGGCAAGCATGTACCAACGGTCGAAAACGGCTGTTACTTTTGCGACAGCATCGGCTTCAAAAGGCTTGATGATTTCGATTCTTCGCAGTGCCAACCGCTTGAAGGTCACAGAATGCTTATGGTCGAGCCGCACAAGCCGCCGTATGAAGCGACGGTTCCCGACGATTTCCGCGCCATACAGCAATGCGTTTCGGGTACTTTCGAATGCGTCTCTCCCTTCGAGGATGACGCATTTCTTTATTGCAATGACGAGTCAAAGCTCAACGGCATGGAAAGCAATCGCAAGATCAACGGTGACATCATTGCCGGTGTTTTCATGATTGCCCGTGACGACGGTCACGGCGGAACTGCCGACCTTACTGACGAACAGATTGAGAAATACAGCAAAATGTTCGCAGCCGACGAAACCTTTACGCCCGAAGAAGTCGCCGACAGCGCGAAGATGTTCTTCATCGGTTTTGACTAACTCTTACTCCCGGCAAAAGCAGTCTGTGTCAATAAAAGGCACAGGCTCTTTTTATATACACTACACTTCACGAAAGGAGGATTTCACAGATGAAGATCACAGCAACCATCCGCAAGACCTTTGATAAGGGCAATGTCAGGGCCATCGCAGACGCGACAATCGACGATGCCTTCGCCATTCACAATATCAAGGTTATTGACGGCGCTAACGGCACCTTCATGTCCATGCCCAACGAAAAATGGACGAACAAGGACGGCGAAACCAAGTACACCGACATCGCCCACCCCGTCAACAGCGAAGCCCGCGCCGCGCTTTTCAAGGCGGTATCCGACGCACTCGACGCAAAGCTTGCCGAAGCATCCGCTCCCGTTCAGTCTGCCGACTGATTCCGTATCCACAACAAAAATCAACAAATGAAAGAATGAGGTATTCGTATGAAAAAGTTTTTCTCCAAAGTTTCCGATAAGGTCAACTCTCTTGCTATCCGCGCAAAGTGTGCGCTCGACAATGTCAAGGCCGAAGGTTACGTTGATTCCGGCGTTAAAATTTTGATCGCTGTGGTGATCGGGGCACTTTTGCTCGCCGGTCTCTATGCTCTGTTCAACACCACGATCATGCCCACCGTCACCCAGAAGATCAAGGATCTGTTCAACTTTAAGGGCTAATCCAAGCCCTTCCGTCCGCTTCTACAAACAACTATATAAATGAAAGAATGAGGTATTTCGTATGAAAAAGTTTATGTCTAAGGTTTCCGAAAAGGTCAACTCTCTCGCCATCCGCGCGAAGTGTGCGCTCGACAATGTCAAGGCCGAAGGTTACGTTGACTCCGGCGTTAAAATTTTGATCGCTGTGGTGATCGGGGCACTTTTGCTCGCCGGTCTTTACGCTCTGTTCAACACCACCATCATGCCGACTGTCACTCAGAAGATCAAGGATCTGTTCAGCTACAGCGGTAAGTAATCAACCAACACGAAGCCGGAAGCGCGGTCAGAGTAGGCCGCGCCTCCGATATTACTGAAAAAACGGAGGAATGAAAACACAATGAAAAAGATTTTTGCTCTGCTTATGACAACCCTCATGCTTGTCGGAATGCTCGCTGGCTGTGTGCAGGAAGATATCGGCGTATCGCTGAACAAAGACGGTACGGGATCTGTCGCTCTGACGCTCGGTCTCGAACAGGATTTCTACGAGCAGCTCAAGGCGACCGGTGCCGATCCTTTTGAGGGAAAAACCACAACCACCTATAAAGACGGCGACGATACCTATGTCGCCTATACCGAAAAGACCGCATACTCTTCGTATGAGGACATTGAAAAGGCACTTCTCGATATGGAGTATCAGTACGACAAACTGAACGGAGCCGGCGATACCGAAGAACCTGCCGAAACCGATCCGAGCGAGTATACGCTCTATCAGCCGGAAAAGGCAGAGACGGATCAGCACATTTTCAAGTCGGTTGATATTGAGTCCAAAAGTGGTATCTTCTATTCGACCTATACCTTCAAGGCGGTCATGAATCCGCAGCCGAAGGAATCCGGCGGGTACGAATCCAACGATATGTTCAAGGTCACTGTTACTGTTGAAATGCCTTCCGAGATCACGCAGTCAAAGGGCGGCAAGGTCGAGGGCAACAAGATCGTCTTCGATATTGAGGACATCACCGAGGAAACCGAGCTTGCAGCGACAAGCGAAGCCAACAATGTCGGCGTGGTGATCGGCATCGTTGCCGTGCTTGTGCTGATCGCGGCGGTCGTTGTTTTCCTCGTCAAGCGCCAGAAGTAAGGAGGTTGCGAAGGCATGATAAGACCGATACTCCCACCGATCATGACTCCCGACAAGACTGCGATGACAACCCAGTCGCTTCTTGCGCTTGGGCAGCTTGTCGTAATAATCGGAATCGCAATGCTCGCTGTATGGCTGATGCTGAAAGCGCTGAGAAAGGACGAAATCAAAGCCAATACCGCCGTGTGTCTGCTCATGACCGCGTGTGTCGGTCTTTTCGCCTTCCTTTCTTTCGGCATATCGGTTGCGCTTGTCAAAGGACTGATCCTTATGGGAATCCTTCTGTACGCAAGCATTTCCGACCTCGGTAAGCGTGAAGTTCCGGATTTCGTATGGGTGATGATAGGTATTCTCGCGTTCGTTAGCTTTGACAGCGATAATCTTGCATCCATGCTCATCGGCACGGCTGTGGTGTTCATTCCACAGCTCGCGTTCGCGATGATCAGACCGAACAGAGCCGTAGGCGGCGCGGATATAAAGATATCCACTGCCTCGGCTTTTCTGCTCGGCGCGGAAAAAGGAATCCTCGCGCTTATTATTGGGTTGACAATCGCTGTGGTGGTAATGCTCATTTCCCGTAAGGTGAAGAAAGCTGATAAGTCAGAGCCGTTCCCGTTGGTGCCGTTCCTGTCGCTTGGCGTGATAATGTCATTCTTGCTTTAACGGTTGAAAAAGACACAAAGAAGTGGTATAATGACTATAAAATCAAATACGGAAAGGATTCATGTATGGGTAATCGAATATCTCATATTATAGTTGTTGTACTTCTGCTGCTCATCTTCACGTCATGTGATACCGATACTACCAAGATCAATACTCCGAGTGGTGACACTACTTCCACTGAAAAACAGGATATAAAAGAGCCTAATGAATCACAAAACGAATACAGCGTTTTTGATTATGATATGCTACATTGTGATGTCTGTTTTGAAGTTAAGCCGGCAGATAAAATCAGAGGAATGAGGGCGTTTCTGCTTTCGGAAGATGCTCACTTCTATACGCTCGGGTTTATGACACAATCAGTAAATCCTGATGAAATCTTGATGATGTCTTATCAATCCGCCAATACAAAAGCTGCAAAATACTATGTCTACAACACTTCAACCGATGTTCTTGCTGAAAAAAGATGGCTATCAAATGAAAAGGCAGAAAAAAACGAAAAGTTGTCAGAGGAATTGACAAACAAAGTGTTTACCGAATATCTTGAAGATAAATTGCAAAACGAAGCGTTAAAAGCGACTCTTGATAGATTAATTCGTTATCCACTCGTCCAATCTGATATCGGCTCTTCCTGCGGCGTGGTTGCATATGACAAGTTTTATGTGGTTACCTGTTTTCTCGGCGATGATACAACAACACGAGGAACGTTTATCTACATGGATTATGAAGGCAATTATCTTGATTCGGTATACTATGACACGACTTATGTTGACGGGAGCTTGACTGCCACATATTTTGACAATATTGAAACTGTGTATTCAGAATTCGCTACGGACACAAACCGGAGTACCCTACCTGCCACTGTATATGAATGTAAAGAAAACGGACATACACTTGCTGTTATTGATTACGCAGAGTCTTCACATACGCTTTCGCTTGTGTTTGATTCATCATCAATAATAAATGTGTTTGATTGTTATAAAGAACCGAATTTCGATGATGGCATCATGCTATTTGAAGGAAGTAGCTCCGAAGAAACATTTGATACAGTTGACATTCATTACAATCAGAATGAGAACGAATATGCTTGTTCATTCGGTGTAGGTGGTAGCGTCATAACCTTTGGTGGCAAAGACTACAGTGGGAAATATCATTATGCCTCAGAAGAAACCATAAAGGTTATTGATCTAAAAACTATTTTGCCGGACAAGTGAATAGAATACTGGTAAGCAATTTATGGCGTCGTATCAAAAGGTACGGCGCTTTTCTTATGCCCAAAATCAAGAATGAAAGGATGAAACCACATGAAAAACAGAACAGTAATCGGTATCGTGTGCATTGTGCTGGCACTTGCGGTCACATTCGGCGTTGCTCCGCTTGTCAATAAGTTGGCAGACAGCAGATGCGAGGTCGTCCGCATGACGAAGAATGTCACGCAGGGACACATGATCACCGAATCGGATGTCGAGATCGTGACTGTCGGCAGCTACAATATGCAAAGCGACATCATTAAAAAGAAAGAAACGGTCGTCGGGATGTTTGCAGCCTGTGACCTCAAAGCCGGAGATATGCTCCTTCCGAGCAAAATAAGCACCGACGCGGATAACGCGGAAGATGTGTTCCGAACTCTTGACGGCTCAAAACAGGCAATCAGCATTACAATTCAGACCTTTGCCGCAGGGCTTTCCGCAAAGCTCAAAAACGGAGATATCGTCAGCCTTATCGTTTATACGAACGACAGCGGAAAAGCCGTTATTCCGTCCGCGCTTTATTATGTTCGGGTTATTACCTCGACCACTGCGGACGGTTATGACAAGGACGAACTGACACCGAACGAAGACGGAACTTATGAGCTTCCGACAACGCTGACGCTTCTGGTCAACCCGACTCAAGCGAAGCTGCTCACCGAATATGAAAACGAAGGACGCATCCATGCGGCGCTCGTTTACCGCGGAGAAGCAAAAACAGCACAGAAATTCATCGACGCACAGGACGAATACTTCAAGAGACTTGCGGAACAGCCTGCCGACAGCGAAACCGAAGGCAATGAAAACACAGATGATGAACCGTTCGATATCGTGAAATACGCGAACGACATCATCAACGGAAAGGTCGAAGGATATCTTCCCGAAGGTAAGGTGAATAACAATGGCTAAGTCTATTGCCGTATGGGGTTCGCCGAACAGCGGGAAAACCACCTTTGCCACAAAGCTGGCGCGAAGTATTTATGAAGAATATCAAAGCACAGTCATCGTTGTGTACTGCGATTATGAAACGCCGACTCTGCCCGTTGTCTTCCCGAACTATAAGAAAGAAGACCTGTTTTCGGTCGGAGTTCCGCTGTCGAAAACAGAGATCACGCAAGACGATGTGGTCAAGCAGATCGTCACAGTCAAGGGCAAGATGAACTTCGGCTTTCTCGGCTTCAAGGATTGCGAAAACAGATATACTTACCCGCAATTCGATGAAGGAAAAATCCGCTCGCTCTATACCGTGCTTGAATCGCTTGCCGATTACGTCGTGATCGACTGTGCCTCTCGGCTCGGCAATTCTCTCTCCCGTGTAGCCGTTAAGGAATCCGACGATGTGATCCGGCTCGCTACGCCGGATCTGAAATGTTTCAGCTATTACGCTTCACAGCTTCCGCTGTACGCGGAGCCGTGCTTCCGGCTTGATGAGCATATTCAAGGCATCAATGTACCGGACGCGGATCTGTATATGCCGATAGATGAAGCCAAAGCTCATCTGTCCGATGTCCGCTTCACTATCCCATACAGCCGACTCGTCAAACAGCAGATGCTCGACGGTCATCTGTATGAAGCGGTGAACGATAAGAAGTTCAACGAGAAGTTCAAAGCCATTGTAGATAAGGTGGTGTAAGCATGGCGAAAAGTATTGACTTCTGGACGCTGCTCAAGCTGACGCAGGAGTATATATCGAAAAACTACGCCGCCGTGCTGACAGACAAGGATAAGCTCCCGCAGCTCAAGGCATATATCGACAAGTACCTCCGCGACAACGACTACCATGTGGATAATCTGACTACGAAGGAACTGATCGAGCGCCTGTACTGCGAAATGGCGGAATACAGCGTTCTGACTCCTTTTCTCGGCTCTGAAAAGCTTGAAGAAATTAACGTGAACGGCTGGAACGACATTGCGCTGACACTCCTCGACGGCTCGATTGTCAAGACAAAAAACTGTTTTCACTCACCGCAGCACGCGACAGACATCATCAAGCGTCTGCTTCATCACAGCGGAATGATCATCGACAACGCCACACCGATGGCGCAGGGACACCTTCCCGGCAATACCCGTATCACGGCGCTCAAAGCGCCGATTGTGGACGAGGAAAACGGTGTCGCGGTCTCCATCCGACTCCTTCATCCGCAACGGGTAACGCTGCAGAATCTCATAGATACCAACTTCGCCACCTCTGAAATGGTGGCGTTTTTATGTATGTGCATCCGTTACGGCGTTCCGTTCGTCGTTGCCGGAGCGACCTCAAGCGGCAAGACAACACTTTTGAACGCCATTATGACTTCAATCCCCGACAACAAGCGTGTTTTTACCATCGAGAGCGGAAGCCGCGAGCTTTCCCTCGTCAGAGAGAAAGATAACCATGTGGTCAATAATGTCGTGCATACCTTGTCCCGTCCCTCGGATAACCCGGCATACGACATCAGTCAGGAAGACTTGGTCGTTGCTTCGCTTCGTTTTAATCCGGATATTGTGTGCGTCGGCGAGATGAGAGATGTCGAGTGTTACTCGGCTGTCGAAGCGTCATTGACAGGACACACAGTCGTGTCAACAGTTCATGCCGGACCCGCGGGAGCGGCACATATGAGAATCGCGCTTCTGTGTCAGAAACGCTTCCCGATCAACTTTCAGACCTCGCTGATGCAGGCGGGACAGGCTTTTCCGGTCGTGGTGTACGCGCATAAGCTCGAAAACAATGCCCGAAAGATCATGGACATTTCCGAATGCGTCATCAACTCAGCCGGAGAGCGTGAGTACAACTGCCTATATAACTACAACATTACAAAGAACACGCTTGTCGACGGAAAGTTCAGTATCGAAGGATTCTTCGATAAGCCGAACATCATGTCGGACAGCCTCCGTCAGCGGCTTACGCAGTACGGCGTACCGCAAGACGAATTGAACCTCTTTTTACGGAAAGGAGCGAGAACCGCGTGACATTCATCTATATGATCGGATTCCTGCTGATTTCGGCGGGAATCATTTTATGCCTCGGACTGACACCCGAAACCATGACGGACGATATCATGCGGTTTGTCTCTCCGAAGCAGACTCTGCGGGATAAGATTTTGATCGCTCAGGGACGCAAGAAATCCCGTAAGCTCACCAAAGAAATCCTGCATATCAAGGACGCTCTCGAAGCGACCGGCAAGGGCAAGCAATTCACAATAGCCTGTGCCGCGTCGGTTGTGCTGCTGATCGCGGGATGCATCATCGCCGTTCTGATCGGTAACCCGTTCATGATTCCGGTGTTCGCGCTTGCATTCGCAATGGTGCCTTTCGCGTATGCCAAGAACACCATCTCGGCTTATGATAAGCACATCAAAGAGGAAATGGAAACCGCGTTATCAATCATCACGACTTCGTATATCCGCTCGGACGATATCGTTGGTGCGGTAAACGAGAATATTACCTATCTCAAGCCGCCGATTCGCGAAATCTTTCAGGGCTTTGTCGGCGATACGATGATGATATCCTCCGACATTAAGGACGCGCTTCGTAATCTGAAGGATAAAATCGATAATGCCATCTACAAGGAATGGTGCGACACATTGATAGCCTGTCAGGATGACAGAACGCTAAAGGACACGCTTCTCCCTGTGGTCGGCAAACTGACAGATGTCAGAATCGTCAATAACGAACTCAAAACCATGCTCGGCGAAGTCAAGAAGGAATACTGGATGATGGTGTGCCTTGTCATTGGCAACATCCCGATTCTGTATATGCTCAACTACAACTGGTTTGAGGCACTGATGTTTACGCTCCCCGGCAAGCTCGTGCTTGCGGTGTGCGGGATCGTGATTCTCATTACAGCGTTGTTTATGATGAAATATACGAAACCGATAGAGTATAAAAGATAAGGAGGTCGGCGTTTATGTTACAGGCAATCATCGGTTCAATCTTCGGCGTCGGTCTCTTTCTGATCCTTGCCGACTATTTCCGAATCCCTTTCTTTGCGACAAGCAAAGCAAACAATAACCTTGCCAAACGGCAAGAGAAAAAGACAAGCACAATCGATATCTGGCTGAAAGACCTCGCGATATGGTTATCGAAGCGGCTTCGGCTTAACGAATACAAGCGGATGCAGCTTCAGACAGACTTGCAGTCAGCCGGAATCATTCTCTCACCGGAAATGCATATAGCCAACAGCATTGTCAAATCCATGCTGATCGGTGTACTTGCCGTTCCGGTCTTTTTCATCTTTCCTCTGCTTACTCCGCTTGTGATCGCCCTCGCCGTGGCAATGTACTTTAAGGCGTCGAAAGGTGTTGCGGACAGAATCAAGGAAAAGCGAAGACGGATCGAATACGAGCTGCCGCGACTGGTAGCGAGCATCGACAAGACGCTCAAGCACAACCGCGACGTGCTGTATATCCTTGATTCATACAAGGAAAACGCCGGACCGGAGTTGAAGCACGAGATTGAGATTACCGTAGCGGATATGCGGTCAGGTAACTACGAAGCAGCGCTCACAAGACTTGAAGCGCGTGTCGGCAGCTCGATGCTGTCGGACGTGACGCGAGGACTGATCGGCGTACTCCGCGGCGATGAAACCGAAGTCTATTGGTCGTCGCTCGCGGTGAAGTTCGCTGACTATCAAAGACAACTTCTCAAGCAGCAAGCTCAGAAAGTACCATCAAAGGTCAAACGGCTCTCCATGTGTTTGCTGTTTTGTTTTATGCTGATCTATGTTGTGGTCATCGGTATGGAGATCATAAACTCCATCGGCGTTCTCTTCGGTTAAGGCGGTGATGAATATGAAGAAGCTACTGAAAAACAAGCGCGGCGAAGGATATATAGACACGGTTGTCTGTGTCCTTGCCGCAATGATGGTTATTGTGCTGGCACTCAATGTGTTCAGCTTCCTCACACTCAAGCAAGACCTCGACTACTTCGCCAAAGAGATGATAGACGTGACAACGACCTACGGCAGAACCTCCGGCGAAGCCTATACACGCTATACGGAGTTATGCTCCGAAACGGGACTCAACCCATCCTACAGCTATACGGGAACGGAATACTTCAATGCCTCGACCGGAAAGGTACAGCTCGGCGACACGATCTGTGTTACCGTGACTTATCAGACATATATCCATGGTCTCGGAGTATTCAAAATACCCATTACGCTGACGGCAAAACATTCCGGTCTCTCGCAGAAATACTGGAAGTGAGGCGAATCAAGTTGAAAATGAAAAATGGAAAGTTGAAAGTAATACGAAACTTTCAATTTTCAACTGTCAACTGTCCACTTGACAGCCGCGGAAGCGGATACTTTACTCCGTGCTTTATCACGCTCGGAATTGCCATGATCCTCGCAATGGTGCTGTTTTACGCAAATGTGATGACGATCATCCAAACCACAAAAAGCAATACGGAGCGCGTCCTCGACAGCTTTATCATGAAGAACAGCATCGAAATTTACAACTCGGTCAAGCAGGGACACGACTTCACGGCGTCGTTTGACGAAAATTTCTATGTTTCTCAAACTTCTTCGGAATTGTCTCTGGACTTGTCGAGCAATTCTCTGTATAGTTATGGTGAGAAAGGCGAAATCGTCTACTCCATGACTAATCCGCAGATCACCTACACGGTAGACAAAGCCCTCAAGCTCAAGGCGGAATACGACTTGAAGATTCCGGTATACTTCGCCGGTAAATATGTCGGGGACATCACAATCCCATTGACAGTCAAGTCGGAGTTCACCTTGAAAGAGTAATCGTAGGTATGGGCATAGCCCGGAAAGGATGGTCATAAACCATGAAAAACAAGCCTATCATAATCACAATCGCCGTACTCGCGGTTGTAGCGATCACGGTCGGAGTTATCGCAATGCTCCCCGGCAAACCGAACACGCCGGTCGTTGATCCCACAGAAACCACATCAGGCGGAGATGTCAACATCAACATTCCCGACGATCCCACAAGCGGTGACCGTACCACAGAACCCGGCAACGATCCGGTGGTAACGCCCGGTACGAATGAAACGGTGGCTCCCGACGATAATACGGTAACCGCGCCAATCGAAACCGGAAACAAGGATAACACCGATAACGGAAATCCTTCAGTTGAGGAAAACAAAGCGACGGACATCGGTAAAACAGACAACACTCCCGCAGGCAAGGGTGAGGATAAGGTAACCGAAGGTCAGAAGGACAAGGATACCGTTCAGACCGGACCGGCAAGCGGCGAAGACCGCAGCGACGCGCTCGACGAAAAGAAAGAACAAGGCAAAACCGACAATCCGCTTCCCAAAACGGATACGGAAGATCATCCGGTTATCGTCGGCGATGAAACCTCGACTACAGACACGGAAACCAAAGGCGATGTGGTGGTCGGCGATGAAAGCACAGGTAACGGCGACGGTGACAAGAACGCTCCCGAATATGTCGATCCCGCGACCGGCGGAGAGAATCCCTTTCTCGGCGGCGGTGACAACGGAGTAACGGAAATCCCCGCTGAAGACCTCATCGGAGATGACGATCCCAAGCCCGGTGAAGGCATCCACTTCTAAGCAAAATCGACGCGCAAGCGGCATCTGAAAAGGTGCCGCTATTTTTATTCGAAGGAGGTCAATCCTTGAAAAAGTTTATCTGCATTCTTCTGCTGTTGGCAACCTTGCTGACAGCATTTTCAATAACCGCCTTTGCCGACGGTGACGATAACGCCACAGGCGGTGAGGGCGATACTCACGGTGCGGCAAGCGGCTACGGATGGTACAACACCTATCAGTTTCTTTGGAAAGTCTCGCTTTATGTCGGCAAATCCGATCAAGCAACCAAATCAAGCAATCTTCAAAGCGATTTTTACGATCTCGGAACAGTCATCATAAAACGAACGGGTTGGACAGTCAGCTCCTCAGTGCAGTTCGGCAGCGGAACAAAAGTGGATTATTACTCCGGTGCCGGTATGTCATCCTACACAGGAGCAACAGTCATATCCGAAGCAAGTTGTCCCGCGGTTCCGATTGCCTGTGACGGTGATATCAATACGGTCAAGTCATATTTCGGTTCGACCGGCACGATGTCGCTGATCCTCAACGGCATCGCTTCGCAGTCGGGAACGAGCGCATACGGTCTCGTTTCAGGAAAGAGCTTCACTATCGGCGGACAGACAAAATCGGGATGGTCGGAGAGCTACCTCATGCCCAATGGTACAGCAAACCGTGTTCCATGGGTAATTGTTTATGAGCCGATGGTCATCATGAACTGCAAGGACAGAGTCACGAAAGTGGCGTTTACCGCAACCGAATTTGCCATATCCGAAAAGAACGGATGGTTTGACTGGCACTACAGCAGCGGAACAGGACAAGCAGTATCAAAACTGACCCATCAGCATCTGCCGACATCGGTACAGCTTGAGGAAAGTTGGTTCGGTTATCCCGTTTATGCTGTCACAAACGATAGCCAGAGATGGAGCAACGACGATATCATACAAGGCGGCGGTTGGGGTATGCGGTGGCTTCCTGTAACTGTATTTGAGCCGACATATACTCCCGAAATCGATTACGGTGTATGGTTCGGATCTGTCGACACCGCTCCAACAGCCAATTCATACGGAAACGTGACGGTCAACTGGAAAAATTATAAATCGGAAAGCGGAACGGTTCTGTGTGAGCTTTATCGCGGATCAACCTGTGTGTGGTCGGACTATAAATCCTTCAGCGGAAATCAGACCATTACGCAGTCATACAGCGTCTATTACAGCGGGACTGCTTCGCAGACACTGACGGCAAAGATCAACTACGCCAACAGAATGAGCGAGGTCGATCCCAACGACAATATCGCAACAAGAGTGGTAACGCCCACGGGCGGCACGGTTACGCCTCCGAGCAGCAGCACGGATTACGGGTGCTATTTCGGCTCAATGCCGTCGCCCGAAGCTAACAGCTACGCCTCCGTCCCTGTGACTTGGCGGAACTGGACATCGACGGCGGGAACGGTGCTTTGCGAGCTGTATAAGGACGGCTCACTCGTATGGTCGGGATATAAATCCTTTTCCGCATCCGAATCAAAGCAAGAGAATTTCAGTTTGTATTTCACTTCGGGAACAAGCACACTGACTGCCCGAATCAACTACGCGAGCAGATACAGTGAAAGTGATCCCAATGACAATGAAGACACAGACTCCGTAACCGCTACGCAGACCATTGACACCACCTATGACTTCTCGGTGTCGGGGCTTTCTGTTTCTCCGAGTACGCTCTATCAGGGCAACTATTGCACCGTCAGCTTCAGAAGTGACAACTGGAATCGCGATATTGCATACGGCGGCATCCCTGTGGAAGTGCTTGTCGGCGGGACGGTTGTCAAGACCGAGTATGTGAGCTTCTCGGCATACGGCACGAACTACCACACTTATTCGATCTATATGGGCAACTACGGATCACAGACCGTGACAGCACGGATCAACTGGAACTATCGCTATTATGAGAGCAATGCTTACAACAACAGCGAGTCAATGACCGTGAATGTGCAGAAATACTATGAATTCTCGGTCAGCAATCTCGCGGTAACGCCTTCTACCGTGTATGAAGACGAATCGGTAACGGTCACCTTCCGCACGGACAATTGGGACAGCTTCAATGCCTATTCGAGCATACCCGTGGAAGTGCTGTACAACGGAAGTGTAGTCAGCACCGAGTATGTCAGCTATGCGGCTTACGGCGGCAAGAACCATACGGTTACGCTCAATGTCGGAAGCTCGGTTAGACTCAATAGTATATCTGTCCGAGTGAATTGGGCGAACCACTACAGCGAGGTAAACCCGAACAACAATCAAACGGCATCGGCTTATGTGACTGTCAAGCCCAAGATCGACCTGACGATCCAGGCAATCGCTCCGAATAGTGACTACCGAGCCGGTATGACCGTCATCACATCATACCGAATCTATAATCTGAGCCGCCATAATATCATTCCGAGCCACAACAACACAGTCAGCTTCGAGGCGTTCTATTACAACGGCTCAAATAAAGTCGTAGTCAGTTCGCAGACATGGAGTCAGACGGTCGTCCCCGGTTGGGGCAACAACCTCTGCTATTTCAAGTGGACTGTGCCGACCGCGGCGGCAGGAAAAACCATATACTGCACGGCAAAGGTCAACTCAACGCTGTCGGTGGATGAGTACAACACAGCAAACAATACCGCGACGTTGGCAAAAACCGTCGCAAGCGTCATTGCCTCGCAGACAGCGGACACGCAGTTTGAGAAGCAGAAACCGACCGGGTATTCAATTCCGTCCTCGCCGACTACGCAGAACGGTACGGCGACATGGACGATGTGGGAGTATGTAAACGGCGGCTTTGTCAGCAAGACTTACGGTATTGCCATCTCAACCGCTAATCCGACGATCACGCCCGACAGCGGTTGCCCGTCAAAGGAATATTCGGGCGGTGTATGGAAAATGCGCTCCGGCTACGGAATCACGATGTCGTATTACCCATATCTGACGAGCGTCAGCGGAGCGACACTTCCGTCGAGTACGGCATATACGGCAGTTCAGCGAGCCGAAGCTCGGTTTCCGGAATTCCGTTATTCCACAGCAGTCATCAGCTTCCGAACGCTCCAGAAGGTCGGCTCATACTGGCAGTTCTATGCGAACAGTAATGCCGACTGCAATGAGCGCCTGCACTTCACTCCGCTGTGGTATCCCAATGGCAGCTATACTGTTTCCGTAACGGCAACCGACTGTTGGACACCCGCCGGAATGATTCAGACAGTCAAGAACAGCAACACCATCACCATCGTCGATGCGGCGTATGACGATTGGTATATCGGACGATGAAAGGAGCGAGCATATGCCAAACGAGAAAACACCGCAGCCGGCAAGAATCAAAAACCTTGCCGAACTGAAACGGATCATCAAGCCCGGCACGGAAATCAAAGCGCTATCTCATGCCAATCATCCCGAAATCGTCGGGCTGACAAGAGAAGTAATCAATGTTCAAACAAACGGCTTCTATTCTGTCATCAAGGATCAACCGGAGCATCGCTTTTCGCAGTGTAATTACGGTAAAGGCTTTTGGTCTCCGTTTGAAAAGGCAAGCTGTTATGAGTTTGACGGATTGACCATTCGCGTGCTTGACGCAAGAGCCAAAGACGGCAGCACCCTGTATGAGATGGAAGTCTATGACCGTGAAAACAGTATGTCGGAAACAAATGAAACAGAGCCGGTAGAATCCGATGAGCCTGTTTTCGGAATGTGAGGGACTGTATGAAAAAGATATATGTCTGCTCACAGTACCGCGGCGACACAGAAGCCAATGTACAGAACGCAAAAGACTACTGCGGATATGTTGTGAAAGAGTGTGGGGCGATACCAATCGCTCCGCACATATACTTTACGCAATTCCTTGATGATGACATTCCCGCAGAGCGAGCATTTGGTATCGCCGCAGGGCTTGATCTTCTCCGCGGATGCGACGAGCTATGGTATTTCGGCGACAAGGTCTCGCAAGGCATGGTCACCGAGATCATCGCCGCAAAGGAACTCGGAATCTCTGTCCGGTATGTGCTGGACGATGAAATACAAACAATGAACGAAAAGGAAGGTATCGAATATGTTTAAGAGCAAGAAATTCAAGATTATTTTTGCAATCCTCGCGTGTGTAGTTGTGATGTGCGCGCTTTCCGTGACGGCGTTTGCCGCAACCGGAGATGTCGCCGGAGCAATCGAAAACACATGGGACGCAGCAAAAACGCAGATCAAACAGGTCGTCAACAATGTTGTCTTCCCGGTTATCGACCTTGTCCTCGCCGTGTGCTTCTTCGCAAAGGTGGCAATGGCGTATATGGACTACAGAAAACACGGTCAGTTTGAGTTCACCGCACCCGCGATCCTGTTCGCAACGCTCGTGTTCAGCTTGACCGCTCCGCTCTATATTTGGAGCATCATCGGAATGTAATAAAAATGCTGCGGTAATGAAGTCACATTCATTACCGCAGCACAATTCACATAAACCTTCTCAACATCCTCCGAACCTCGCTTCTGTCACACTTATATCGCTTTTTCAGTACCTCAAAGTAACTGTCGAATGCGCGGAGCATCTGTGGCTCGGTGAACACGAACGCTGCATACGGTTGCTTGGAACGAATGACCGTTACCCGGTCGCCGCCCTTAACAATTTGAATATCTGAAAACGGCAGCTCCGGCAACGCATAGAAATGATAGGCCGTATACTCATCAAGCAGCTCGGATATCGCGCGAATATGTGTGGCATACTCATCCGGTGTATAGAAAAGGTCGATACTGCAAAGCGACGGCGACAGATTCACACGCACACCTTCGTCGAAAAGCTCGTCGTCTGTGGGCAGAGGCGTAAATTCGCAGACACTTCCGCTTATGAGTGCTGCTTCAAGCACATTTCGCTGTAATCGGCAGAAATCCTTTATCCGCTTCGCTTCGTCGCCTGTTATGCCGTTTCGCTCAATCAGTGATTTAACAAGCTTATCCGGCATCGTGCCGAGCGACAGCCCGGATAGCATAGAGGAAAGGCTACCGCCGCTCTGTTCTTCCGTGAACAGCTTATCATTGTTTTCGATATGTATTTTTACAAGCGGCTCGCATTGACCGAGCAGCTTTTCATATTCTGCGGCAAGGACGACGAGCTTTCTGTCGTCGGTCAGATACTCGTACCACCCGTCCGCTTCCGTTCCCTTGATGTGATTCGCATAAACACATTCCGCGCCGGGATGCAGAAACACAGTATGCGAAAATCGAGCGTCGCGTCCGCGTCGGCAGATGTATGCTTCTATCATCCCCGACATATACAACGGCATCCAGCTTTGAATCGCTGATATCATTTCATCGGTTTCGCGGTCGAGATTGTGAATGATTCTGACCTTTACACCGCGTTTTACACAGGCAAGCATCAGAGCGTACCATTTTGCAAAGAAGCCTTTATCGCCGACCATCCATCCGATGTCCTCACCAGAGTACAGCCATAACTCGCCGCCCTGTTTTGCGGTATTTCCGAGAAAGCGTAATACTGCTTCACGCAGTCCTTCCGTTCCCCAATACTCAACCGCTTCGCTTTCCGTTATCTCGTCTGTCAAAAAAGACGATAACTCGGGAAGCGGTGTTTTCGCTTCGGGTGAAAAGCTGTCGATACATTCGAGCAGCCGGTCGATATCGGAGGTGTACAGCTCTCCGCTTACATCGTACAGCCACGCGGAGAATGCGGTCAGTCTTTCATCTTTGTCTGAAAGTATATCGTCCGGAATTGCCGTCAGTTTGGATAGTGCCTGTATACGGTTTTGTTCGATTGCACGTTTTATCAACGCCTCTGCAAGCAGCTTTGATATTGTGGTATTTGTACGCGGAGAACGAACTCCGTTGCGGAAACGGCTGATATGCGAAGCGTCGACGTTTATCTGCCGCGCAAGGCGCATATTGGACATTTCAAGCAGATTCATTATATCATTTAGCTTTTCACCAAAGTTGCGGGATTTTTGTGCTTGTTCGTTTTTTTTCTTTCTCGTCGGAGGTATACGCTCCGGTGGTATAACAATCTGCGGCAGAGATGCTTCATCGGTATCGAACAGCCACGCGATAATTGCAGGAATCAACACATCTCGACTGTCGCCTTCTGTTTTACAAAGCTCACATAGCGATATAAGCAGATTGTTCTCGTCGGCATAGGTATATACCCCGTCCGCGAGTTGTAACACCGGACGATCCTGCGGTTTATACTTTCTGCTTCCCGTATGGATGCGGCTGATATTTGAAGGATGGCAGTCAAGCGAACGCGCAATATCTGAATTGTTACAGCCGAGTAAATCAAATAGAGTTGTTATTCTGTCCGAAAGCATAAGCCTTACCCTCCTGTCTTTCTTCTTTATTTTACCACAATAATCCGGTGAAATCAAGGATGTCACAACAAATTTGTCAATGAAACTTTTTGTGACACGATTGAAGACGCTAAAATCTTCTGCTATAATGTAGGTGTAGATATTTCTACATCGTAAAAAAGACGATATTAACTGCGTTTTTCAACAGAATAAAGGAGGAACGGCAATATGGCAAAATACTGTCAGAACTGCGGTGCAGAGCTTGCAGCGGGTGCAAAATTCTGTTCCGGCTGCGGTAGTGTTGTTATAAGTCAATCGACCGATAGCGGTTCGGAGCAAGCATTTAACACTGCGGGTGGCTCGGTCGGTTTTTCAGACAAAATCAACGACCCGAAAATAATCGAGTCAATGGAGAAAAGCAAAAAAGCCGGGCGGGGTTGCGTCTATATTCTCATCCCGCTGCCTCTTATCATTTACCTTATCGTCAGCTTCGTGTCCGACGAGGTGGAGACCAAGGACGCACTTATCATTGGTGGAGCAATTTCGGTTGTATTCCTGCTTTTCAACCTGTTTACCACTTATTTATCAGACGCCAAGCGCGGCTGGGACGGTGTTGTTGTTGATAAGAGCCACAAGAACAAGACAAGACGGGTGAAGAACGGTGACAACTGGGAGATCGAGCGTTATGAGGAATACGAGATAGTCTTCCGCACCGATAGCGGGAAAAAGGAACGCCATGTCGACCGTATTTATCGGGGAAGCGCGGCATCCGAAGATTATTTCGATTATCTTGAAATCGGCGACCGCGTTCGTTATTACCCGCAGCTTAGTTTTTCATATGAAAAATACGACAAATCGCATGATAGCGAAATCCCATGTATGCTCTGCAAGAGCTTCAACGATATACATAACGATGTATGTGACAAATGTGGTAATCCGCTGTTCAAATAAAGGAGGAAACACCATGAAAAACAGAGTAATATCAACACTTCTCGCAGCTGTAATGCTGCTGTCCGCTTTTGCCGGGCTTGCGGGTTGTTCACCCGGCTCATCGTCGGATAAGGGTTCGACAATAATTGACTTTATCGAAAACACCGGCAAGAAGGTCGGAAATGCCAAGCGTGACGGAGTTGAGGTCGTTATGCAAAAGCTTGAGGGTGTGAGCATCAGCCCTACCGAAGGCATTACCGCCGACGATGGCGCGACCCTTCTCTCCGACCCGGTTGTGTTATCCGCAGAAAATATTGAAGGCGCGCTCGGTGAGAGCGTCATCGTCAGATTCAAGCTTCCGAAGGATATAAGTGAGGACGATTACGTAACGCTGATGGGCGCTTATTACGACGGAAACGAATGGGAATATATTCATCCCGATTTCGCTGAGCTTGAAAAGGGCTATCTGACGTTCAGTACGCCGCATTTCTCAACCTATGCGTCGCTCAAGCTTGATAAGGAAAAAGCGATGGAGAAATACGCCGAGACTCTTGCCGTTCAAAAACTCATGGGAGAACAGCCGAGCGGTGAGCTTGCCGATTGCTTTACCGAAACGCTTGACAAAATAGGCTTTACGGACAAAACCGCTCAGGGCATAATTGTGCAAAAAATCTTTAAGGAAAACGACTACCTCGCATTCATCACCAATGCGAAAAACGGAGATATCGGTGACATCTCCGGTCAGGGAGCTGAGCTTATTGCAAACGCGCTTCTGAAATCGGCGAACTCTAAAGAGTTTGTGAAGAAAGCCAAAGAAGCGGCGGGAAGTATATCCTCAGGTGCATTCGCGGCGGCAATGGAGCTTATGGAGGGAGGTAGTGCCTCAGACGCCTACAAGGAGTTCGTCTATTCGGCAATGGACTATTTCCCGGCGGCAAGAGCCGGAAAAGCGGTTGTCGAGGCGACAAAGGCGGGTGCGGAGATGTGGCAGGATTACTCCATAGCGAGCGCATACAGAGTTTATTTAGATCAGTATGTCTCCTCTGACGGCTCGATTTCCTCAGACAGTTGGGATATCGTTTTCTACAATATGGGCAGCGGGCTTGACTTTCTCAAACGCGAATACCGCACTGCTTATGCCGCAAACCATGGTATGACGGTAAAAGAGCTTGAAGCCGATAAGACGCTTCGGGCGCGGCTTGACGGGCTTGTCGAGGACGACATAAGGAAAAAGTTTATGACCCGTTATACGAACACGGCAGCGGTCGAAACGGAAAAAGCGGAGATAATGAAGATGCTCCGACTGTTCGATGAGCACGGACTGCTTGACCCCGACAGCTTTTTAAAGTTTTCAACTGATATGAGCCTTACTGACAGAATCAATTCCCTGATTAAAATACGTCAGAACATCATCGACCTTGTGGGTGGCGACCTCTCTGTTTTCGGGGTAAAAAGTGAAATCGAAGATAATCTTGCGTTCGCAGTCAAAATGTGGCTGCTCTGCGGCAAGGACAGGGCAAAGTTTTATGACTGGATGCGTGAAAACGGCTATCTTGAAAAGCTCGGTAAACCCGACATGGGCGGTTATTGGGAGCTTGTGCGCAGCTTTGAGAATGACTATGAAAAGAGTAAAGCTGACGATGCTTACACCGAATCATGGAGCGGTGGCAGCGGTAGCTATACTTACAACTGCAAGACCACCTTCGATTATAGTTATACCGGCAGTACACACGATAACTGTAAAGGCGAGTTTGTAAACAATACCGGAACGGCAAGTGCTCCGAGCAGCCGTTACGCGGGCGGCGAACAGGTTAAGCTGACTCTGACCGTAAGCGCCGCTACGTCAAGCAATATATGCTTTCATCTCGGGGCGCATCTAACCTCCTGTATCACTCCCGTCAACCATGACGACCCCTTCATCAGCTACGGAACGGAAACATATATGCAAAACGTTGACGATGAGAACGCGAGAGGCGACGTAAGAACCTATAAAAATGACACCAACACCGGCTATATCGGAGGAAGCGTCACGACGGGTGCGATAATGCCCGCAGGCTACGAGGACGGCGATAAGGTGTATATTCTGATAATCTTCACTGGTGGAAACAATATGATAAAGACCGCTTATGAATACGAATGGCATTCGTGATGATAACGAACGGGAACGACAAGAGCTTGTTTCCACAAGTCAGAGCTTTTATTCGCGGCTTGCGGAGGTCAAGTTTGTCAAAGCCATGAGAAAGCAAAACCTGATACGGGTAAACGGCGGATTTGTGCGGAACAGGATATATGTCTCGCCAGAGCAGTTTGATTTCGTGTGGGCGTATATCGTTTTCCGTTGCCCGAAAGGGAAGCACATGAATAACAATCCCAGAAAATAATTCGCGACAGAGATATAGGCTGGCGGACAGCATCATTACAGATAGAAAAGCAGCAAGGACAATTATTTGTCTTTGCTGCTTTTATTTCGATGTGAGAAAATGTATCCTTTATACAATAATATACTGGAGTATTATCGGAATGTAACCAAACTGAAGGTCAGACGCACACCGCGCCTGACCTTTTACATATGATAATTCTTTCTGAACTCTGCCGATTCTCTCTGGCTATTCGGAATGAGATATTGTATTGTGTGTCGCTGAAGGAGGTGGTCACCGATGAGCGTAATCGATAAAATATGGAATGCGACCTTTACCCGGCGGAGCAGCTACACGCAACAACAAAGCAATATGCGGACAGTACCAAACGAGTCTCGGAGCTGAAAGAAGAACTGATAGCCGTACTTAAACCAGAGGATGCCGCAAAGCTTGAAGAATTGATCGTCGCCATGTATGTCGCAAACGATGAAATGTCGAAGGAAGCGTACCGTATGGGAATCCGATTCGGATTCGAACTATCAGAAGCAATTGAACAGAACGACAAAGCATTGCCAACCAAGAACCGCGAAACCGATGAACAATCGGAATAGCGGTTCTTTCTTATCTCAAGGCGCGGTCAGAAATGATCGCGTCATTTTTTATGGAGGATGAATTATGCTGATACAAACCGACCTCAACCAAATCAAGCATCAAGCGCGAGTCTTTCTCTCGCTAGATCCGAAACTAACAGAGTTTTCTCCCGTCGTGGTCAAGCACCCCTTCACAGATTCGGGCTTTGTTATGGTCAACTCCGGCGACGGACATCGCCCCGCCGATATTACGAAAGACAATGAAGCTCTTGAACTTTGGCGAAAGAACCTGTCGGAGAGGATCGACAACATAACGAACGCAAAGCTCATCTTTATGATGCTCACAAAATCCTATCGCTTCGCATTTCTGAAACACGCCATGCCGCATATGTCGCGCTCTGATTTTTCCGAATACCTTGCCGATGCATGGACATCATGCGAAGCACCGAATAGCGATCCGAACTTCACAAAGCATGATCTCGTGGAATTGTTCCGCAAAGCAGATCCGGATTCCTTAATGACGGCAGATGAGTACAACGCTTATCTCGACCTGCCCGACATTCTGACCGTTTACCGCGGAGTACCTGAAGACAGTAACATTCAAATCGAAGCTCTTTCATGGACGCTTGACAAAGATAAAGCGGCATGGTTCGCTCACCGCTTCGGTGAAGATGGAACGGTCTATCAGGCGGAGATCATGAAATCCAACACATACGCGCTGTTCCTCGGCAGAGGTGAATCGGAAGTCATCGTCAATCCGAAGTACCTGTTGGACATCACGGAGGTCGATGATATCAACTCCGACAACGAGATGGGAGGGCTGATGTTATAAAACGAAAACAATACATGGAGACTAACTATTAAATGTCAAGCCCCAAAATGAAATTATTGCAAAAAATACGC
>CAZMZJ010000012.1:0-70553 GCA_964570825.1 uncultured Lachnospiraceae bacterium
CGATCCCTGCGGCAGGTGTCACATGTCGCCCCCCACGCGGGGGGCGTGGAGGCGCACACATAAAAGAGGGATGACAGCTTAACAGCTGTCATCCCTCTTTTTGGCGTTTGATATTTTCACCATATGCGGCCGCTGGCGGCGAGTCGCACATTCACTTTTTTCTCATATTCATCATATCCTTATTAACAAAGCTCATGAAAGGAACGATATTATATGCAAAGCAATTTTAACGCGCGCCGCAGTCAATATGGCGATGCGCGTGAAACGAATTCAAATACCGATCACGGGCCGGAGCCGTATGTGACCTTTATTGAGAGAGCGACACTTAGGAACAGCAACTACCGGACTGCGCTGTGGACCGGCAAGCATTTGCAGCTCACCCTGATGAGTATCGACCCTGGGGAAGACATCGGACTTGAAATTCACCCCGATACCGATCAATTTCTGAGGCTTGAGCAGGGAAACGGTATCGTCAGGATGGGAAAAAACATGGAGGAGCCGGATTTTGAAGCGAGGGTGAGGAACGGGGACGCAATCCTCATACCGGCCGGCACATGGCATAATGTGATAAATACAGGCCGTGTGCCGCTCAAGCTGTACTCGATCTATGCGCCGCCCCACCACCCGCACGGAACTGTTCAAACGACGAAGGAAGAAGCTGAACAGGAAGGGCGCTGATAAACGAATACATAAATTAAAAGGAGAGAGGACGGCTACGGCCGTCCTCAAAATTCATATTTTATTTTTGAATGCTTGAATTAAATATGCGGTGACGCCGGAGAGGAGCAGCGCGGCGCCGATAATAAAATAAACCGATGAAAAAACCGATGTTGTCCCGTAGATATCAATAACGCCCCTGAACACACTTCCGACCGTCAGCGTGGCGATCCCCGAATTGTAGAGGTTGCGTGAAGCTCTTGACGGGGACGGCAGCTGCCGGATAAAACGGATTGCGAGAAACGGGAGGGCTCCTCCGGCAAGCGGGATTAAGGCGAGGCAAACCATAAACGGCGAATACACCCCGTGGCTGAAACGCTCGTACACTGCCGAGAAGATGCCGCAGAAAGCAGAGATCGCGAGATATGCGAGAAGTGTGTTTTGCGAACTTTTTTTTCTATCATCAGTAACCGATAAAGACAATATCGCTCACACTCCTTTCGCTTATTGATCCGTTTGTGGTCGGTTTGTTGATTATTTTCCCGTTGAAATACATCGTGGACGAGCCGCCGCCGTCAAGATTATAGGCGCAGACTGTTCCCAGTCCCTGCATAAACTCGGCGAGCTGATAAAGGGTAAGACCGGCGCTTGCCTGCGTGCGTCCGTCTGATACGACCATGACATAGTGCAGCGGTGAGATCATTCCTATGGCGGTGCGTGGATTGCTTGTCATAGCCTTGTCTACTTCCGTGTTGACAGAAACCGTAATTTTGCCGTTGTCAATAAGGCCGGGTCCGAATGATAGGACCTGCCATGCTCCGTTTTTTTTCAGCGTGTCGAGAGAGGCCGAGCCTTCTGTAACAATGGCGAAAGAGCCGTCCCCGTATATGACAAGGTCTTCTTTTGAGGAACTGTAGGCGGTGCTGCGGTATATTGTTCCGTTGCGCAGGACATATCCTTTTGTCTGCGCGCCGTAAAAGTCGCCGTTGACTGCCAGTATTGCGTTGTTAGCCTTTGCGATGGAGGAGGTTTTCTGCGTGACGTTCCTGCCGTAGACATTGTTTGCGAAGGCAGATTTTAAATATTTGATATCCTTTATTGTGATATCCGCCACATAGATGGCTGTATCGTACTCACGGTATTCTGAAATGGTTATGGTTATATACTGGTCGCTGTACGAGTTTGCGGTGACGGTGGCTGTGTCTGTGTCTGCGGCTGTGTCTGTGTCTGCGGCTGCGGATTCCGCGCTTAAGGTATCAGACGGGTCAGAAGCTGAAGCTGTGCCTTGTGAATCCGAACCTATTGCGCCTGTGCTGCCGGCGGAATTATCAACAACGGCATACGACCGCGGTATCACAAAGGTGTCGAGCAGCGAATAAAGGGTGAAAATCGTCAGAAATGCGCCGTAAATCCATGCCCATACGAACGGTTTTGAAAAAAAATTAAATTTACTCATAATACATTTTCCGGTTTTGGTTTCTTTCTTCTGAAAATCAAAAACTTTTGAACCAGCCAGCTTAACGTAAAGAAGATAATTTCGGTTATGAGCTTCCCGGCATATTTGTTGACGCCGAGATACTCGACCAAAAAGCCGAGCAGCAGCGTGTTCCCGGCGAGGATAAACGAGGCGAGCAGAAAATACATGACCGCCGACCTTACGGTGCTGCCGCTGCTTTTGAACACAAACTTTTTATTGATGGTGAAGTTGACCGAAGCGCTGATTATTCTTGCCGCGACATTCGACACCGGGACGCTGACTGCGTTTCCGAGACCTCCGAGCAGCCACACGAACAGGCTGTATGCGGTATAATCCACGAGGAAACCGACAAGCGAGGAGGCGGCGAACTTCAGTATTTCGCGGTAAACCCTTGCCGAGTCGCGGAAGGTGTTGAAGTGCGAGCCGGAATTGTTGTCAAAATAAATTGTTCTGATTCTGACCTCGCGTATTGGAATATGCCTGCGTGGGCATTCGAGCAGCATGTTCATTTCGTACTCGTACCGCTCGCCCTTAATAGACAGCATAAGAGGAATCAGCTTATACGAGAAAGCGCGCAGCCCAGTCTGGGTGTCAAAAACCTTTGCGCCGGTTGCGATGCGGTAAACGAACCTTGTAATGCCGTTTCCGAACCTGCTTCTTGCCGGGACATTATTGTCGAATCCCCGGCTTCCGAGAATAAGAGCGCCGTCGTTCTCATAGGCTGCCGTGCAGACCTTACCGGCATCCTCTACCGAATGCTGCCCGTCGGCGTCAAGGGTGACTATCACCGACCCTTCCGCCGCGTTTTTTCCTATGTGCTCAAGTCCTGTTTTAAGCGCGGCGCCCTTGCCGCGGTTGACGGGGTGGACGAGCACGGTTGCATATTGTTTTGCCTTGTCGAAAATATCCTTGAATTTTTCGCCGCTTCCGTCGTCGACGACGGTGATGTCAAAATTGTCGTTTTTAAGCGACTCAAGGAGGGATAAGAGAACCGGAGACGGTTCGTAAGCCGGAATCAGTGCGATTTTTTTTATTGCTGTCATAGTTTTCTGTTACCTCGGCTGGATTTAATTTAATCATATAACCTAAAACTTAATTTTACTTTAAGCCGGCGCAGGCGCGGGAATATTTTTCAAGATACGAATATTTTTTGAAAAACGCGGCAAAACCGCACTGAAGACAGGGCGGGGCATAAGCCGGACGGCTGGATCTGCCGCAATTAAATGCCAAAATAATTATATTATGTATTTTACCATATGTCAACAAAAAGAAACATAATATGAGCTTTGCTTTCGCATATGGCCCCGGGCGCGCGCATTATTTCTTGTCAGGTCGAATATGATTTTGTATGATGGATATAATCGGGCGGCATTTCCGGGCTTTTCAGTTTTCCAATTTTCCCGGCTCGGAAAATTTTCCGCGCTGCGCTGGGGAAAAGCGGGAGGGGATGGGAGGGCAAAGGAAGGCGATGATGTTTTATTTGGCAGTTGCCGCGCTTACCTCGGTGATATTTGTGAACGGCTGGACCGACGCCCCGAACGCAATAGCGTCGTGTGTCGGTTCGCATTCAATGAAACCCGGCGCGGCCGTGGCGCTTGCGGCGGTCTTCAACCTTGCCGGGGCTCTCACCGTCGCCGCAACCGGAGGTCGCGTGGCGCACTCGGTAAGCTCTATCGCCGGTTTCGGCAGCGGCGGCGAAGCTCTCTCCGCGCTGTTTGCCGGGATGAGCGCGGTATCGGTCTGGTCGGTGTCGGCGTGGTATTTTGGGATACCGACAAGCGAGAGCCACGCCCTTTTAGCCGGGATTGCGGGCGCGGCGGCGCCGGTTTCGGGCGCGGCATCCTTCAACGCGGCGGAATGGGGCAGGGTAGGGGTGGGACTGGTTCTCTCGACGCTTCCCGCGTATCTGCTCGGCAGGATTATTTACGCGTTCGAGGCTGCCGTGTGCCGTAAATGGAGCCGCAGGGAGAGCATGCCGTTCTTTATCGGCGCGCAGCGCATCGGCGCGGCGGCGGGGGCATATCTTCACGGGCTTCAGGACGGGCAGAAATTCATGGGGATGATAATGCTCTGCATATCGGTGCGGGGCGGTGGTGCGGACAGCGGTGTCCCTCTGCCGGCGGTACTGCTGACGGCGATGGTAATGGCGGCCGGGACTGCCATGGGCGGCTTTAGGATTATAAAAAAGGTCGCGCTTGATATGGCGAGGCTTGACGCGCCGCGCGGCTTTGCCGCCGACCTTTCCTCATCGGTATGCCTTGCGCTCTGCACGGCGGCAGGCTTGCCCGTGAGCACGACGCACGCAAAGACCTGCGCCATAATGGGCGCGGGCAGCGCCATGCGCCGCGGCGGACTTAATAAAAGGGCGGCGCGGGATCTGTTTTTGGCGTGGTTTCTAACCTTTCCGGCCTGCTTCATTCTTGGATTTGCGGCGGCAGAGCTTGCGCTGCTGGTCGCATGAAACATGGAAAATGAAGTCCTTTTGGAGGTAAGAGGCAAAATTGAATGATTCGGAATATTTCAAAACGATAGAAATGCTCGGAGAGCTGGTTTGCGAGTCGGTAAGGAGCGCGTGCGGTCAGTCAGGCGGCGATTCTGTGCGTAAGCTGGAGTCAGGAGGTTCGTGCGGCGTTCTATCCTGCATTTTAGACAAGACGGATAAGCTGGCAGACCGTATCATGCAGGCGCTTGAGTCGGATTTTGTGACTCCGATCGGCAGGGGCGACCTGTCGGCAGTTGTGATGTCGCTTCGCCGGGCGGTGCTTGCGGCTGTAGCAATGCCGCCGGGGGGAGTATGCGGCAGCCCCGGAATCGCGGCGGCAAGCCTTGCGCTTGCCGGATACATTGAAAAATCGGCGGGCCGGCTTCGCGGATTAAGAAAGAAAAAACCGCTGCCGTCTGCAGCGGATTATTTTGAAGCGTCGCACATACCGGTAATAAAGCCGCCGGGAGCTGTGTCCGGCCGGGCATATCCTGCACCGGCGCGCACGCGTCCCTATTCGCCTTCAGCAATGCAATCGAGGGCGGATTCTGCCGAACTTCGCCTTTATGACAGCCTGTGCGCGTGCTGCGAAACTCTGATTATTGCGGCGATGAACAATATATGATTAACATAATATAGACAATTTGTAAATAAATTGTTAACAGACGGTGCTTCCGACTAAAACGCGGCCTGCGGATTTTGCAGGCGCATTTCGCCTGTACGCTGTCCGGCACGTGTCAATTACGCGGAGAGCATAATCAAATCAGTCATAACACATCCGCTGCTTGTCAAATGTTGTTCGTTATTTGTTATTTTACAAAGCTGTCGGCATAAGCGGTAGCAAGCCTGTCGCAGCGCTCGTTATACGGATGCCCGTCGTGCCCGCGCACCCAAACGAATGTCACATTATGCTTTGCGAGCAAAGGCAAAAGCTGTTCCCACAGGTCGACGTTGAGCACCGGAGATTTATTGGCTTTTCTCCAGCCTTTTGCCTGCCAGGATTTCAGCCAGCCGAGGTTTATCGCATCGGTCAGATATTTGGAATCTGAGGTAAGCGTCACCTCGCAGGGGACTTTCAGTGCCGAGAGCGCAAAGACAGCCGCGGACAGCTCCATGCGGTTGTTAGTTGTAGACGGTTCGCCGCCCGAAAGCTCTTTTTCTTTTCCGTCGTAAACAAGAATCGCGCCCCAGCCGCCGCGTCCGGGATTGCCGCGGCAGGCTCCGTCGGTATATATGTCGACATGTTTCATGCTGCTTATAATTTTTCCGCGCTCAGGATCTTGCCGATGCCTGTCAATGCCGCGCGGCCTTTCCGAATAATTATCTTTTATATTATAGCAAAAATTAGATATTTTGTAAATGGAAAAAGCGCGCTACAAGTCAAAATAAATAAGACAAAAAGTTAATGCGCAGCGCGGACGGCGTTGTGGAATATTCCACGGGCGAAATAAAGACATTATCCAATATACGGTTCGGCGCTCAAAAAATCACTTTACATTTATACGAGCTTGATGTATACTTATGATAAAGACGGATTTTCGGAGTTTATTATATGGATTACAAGGATTTTGAAGAAAAAAGATGCGGCGGCGGACTGATATACGACGGACGCATCGTTCATTTGTGGAAAGACGAGGTTATCCTTCCGAACGGGAAGCACAGCATACGCGAGGTCGCGCGGCACAACGGCGCGGTCGCCGTTGTGCCGATTACCGACGACGGCAAAGTGATATGCGTCCGGCAGTTCCGCTATCCGTTCTCGGCGGTTCTGCTCGAGATACCTGCGGGGAAGCTGGACTCAAAAGAGGAAAACCATGAGTCCGCCGCCCGCCGCGAGCTGCGCGAGGAAACCGGAGCAGAGTGCCGCGAGCTTATTCCGCTGGGGCCGCTATATCCGTCGGTCGCGGTTTCCGATGAAATAATTTATATGTACGCGGCGACGGGGCTTTCATTCGGCAGCTGCTGCCCGGATGAGGACGAGTTTCTCGAAACGGTCAGGATTCCGCTTGACAAGCTATACGGGATGATCATGTCCGGCGAGGTTCCTGACGCCAAGACGCAGGTTGCCGTTCTGAAAGCAAAAATCCTTATAGACGAAGGTAAAATCAAATATTGAAAGGACATGCAGGAGTATGAAGCTCAACTACCGTAAGATTATTTTTGTGGGGTTCGCATTCTTCCTCATCAGCACCTTCTGGCAGGCATATGACACCATAATCCCGAAGATACTGACAGACAAGTTCGGTATGTCCCAGACATGGTCGGGCGCCGTCATGGCGCTTGACAATATACTGGCTCTCTTCATGCTTCCGCTGTTCGGAGCGATTTCAGACCGGACGCATTCGCGTCTTGGAAGGCGCACGCCATATATTCTCATTGGCACGATAGTCGCCGCAGCGGCGTTTGTTTCTCTTTCTTTTGTGGATGGGATGCAGTTGACAAAGCTTAGCGGGGTATCGGACGTAAAGAGCCGGAGTTCGCTTGAGTTTTTGTACGACTATGATTATAAAACAAAGACAGCGCCGGACGGCACCGAATATGAGCTTGTCACGCCCTCGGGCGAGAGATTCAGGTTGACCGAAAAATTTACGCGCGAGGAGTTTACCGCAATAACGCTTAAGACCGACAAAATCGACGAGAGAACCGGCGAGATTGTGAAAAATAAGGACGGAACCGCGAAACAGACGGTCAACCCGCTGTACCTAAATTATGTCGTTCCGGCGCGCCAGGCATACGCGTGGGATGTGACGGTCAACAGTCCGGCGACACTTGTATTTTTTATGGGATTGCTTGTGATTGTGCTTATCTCCATGGCGACATTCCGCTCGCCGGCCGTTGCACTCATGCCGGACGTCACAATCAAGCCACTGCGTTCAAAGGCAAACGCAGTAATCAACCTGATGGGGTCCTTCGGCGGTATTCTCGTGCTTTTGCTTGGCGCGGTCATGAAGACCGGAGATCCGGCAAACGCTCTTATGAGCTATACCGTTTTCTTCGGCATTGTGGCGGCGGTCATGATAGCTGCGCTGATTGTCTTTATGCTGAACGTAAACGAGAACAGGCTTGTCAGCCAGATGGAGGAAGAGAGCCGTAAATACGGGCTTGAGGATGCCGCGCAAAGCGACTCGGCCGGAAACAGGCGCAGGCTCACAAAGAGCGAGCTGACCTCGCTGCTGCTGATTCTTGCCTCTGTCGTGCTCTGGTTCATGGGATACAATGCCGTGACAAGCAAATACTCGGTATATGCCGGTAAGGTGCTTTCGCTTGACTACAACCTGACGCTTATGATTGCGCAGGCGGCGGCGATTGTTGCATATCTACCGGTGGGCATGGTGGCGTCGAAAATCGGTCGTAAGAAAACAATTCTTGCCGGAATAGTCATGCTGACCGCCTCTTTCGGAACCGCGATATTCATGACCGAAAAAAGTCCGGCGATAATTATGAACATAATGTTCGCGCTTGCCGGAATCGGCTGGGCGACAATAAATGTCAACTCTTTTCCCATGGTCGTTGAGCTGTCGCGCGGGGGAGATGTCGGCAGATATACGGGTTTTTATTACACGGCAAGCATGGCGGCACAGACTATCACGCCGATACTCAGCGGAATGTTCCTCGACATACGCATGACATATCTTTTTCCGTACGCCACGATCTTTGTGTTCGGCTCGTTTGTCACAATGCTTTTTGTGAAGCACGGCGATTCAAAACCGACGCCGGCCAAGAGCAGGCTCGAGGCTTTCGATAAAGACTGATTCCGCAGAAGAAAAAAGGATTAAATAATAATGATTATATATATTATTATTGGTGTTGCCGCGGCGCTTTTTGTACTTTATCTGATACTTTCCGCTCCACGGCGGCGGCGCGACCGCGCCGGCATGGAAAAAATGAATGTCAGCTACGCCCACCGCGGGCTCTGGGGCGGTGGGATCCCTGAAAACTCGATACCCGCGTTTGCGGCCGCGGCGGCGGCGGGATACGGGATAGAGCTCGACGTACAGCTCTCGTCAGACGGCGACGTCGTGGTTTTCCATGATTATACTTTGAAGCGCATGTGCGGCGACGACGTTCGGCTTTCCTCGCTGCGCGGCGCCGAACTCAGCTGGCGCAGGTTAGCCGGCACCGAATATACGATACCGCTGTTTGAAGATGTTCTGAACACGGTCAAGGGAAGAGTGCCGATTCTTATTGAACTGAAAGGCGAAAGCAGCAACACCGAGCTGTGTGAGGCCCTTTCAAGAATTCTTGGGCATTACAACGGGAAAGTCTGTGTCGAGTCATTCAACCCGTATCTGCTCGGATGGTTCAGGAAACACTCGCCCCGCACGGCGCGCGGATTGCTTTACACCGATGTGATGAAAAAAAGCACCGGAAACCGGAAAAATGATTTTATTCTGACGTCGATGATATCTAATGTCATAGCCCGTCCGGATTTTATAGCGGTTGACGAAAAGTGCCTTGGGTATTTTCCGGTGAGGCTGATGATGAAGCTGCACGGGCTGACGGCGTTCGTCTGGACTGTGCGTGACCCGGCCGCATATTCAAGATACCGTTCAATGAAAATAAACAGCATATTCGAGGGCTTTGCTCCGGAAAACAAAAGGAATGATTTTTAATGAGAGACAATTATGACAAGCTAAAAACCGAGGGAAGAAACCCGAAGACCCTCGGAATAGACAAGATGAGTACTCTTGATATGGTAAGGGTTATCAACGACGAAGACAAGACTGTCGCCTTGGCGGTTGAAACTCAGCTGCCGCAAATAGCGGCGGCAGTCGATATAATAGCAGCGGCGCTTAAGGCCGGTGGCCATCTGATTTATATCGGAGCGGGAACGTCGGGGCGGCTCGGGGTTGTTGACGCGTCGGAGTGTCCTCCGACCTTCGGGGTTGACAGCCGGCTTGTCCGCGGAATAATAGCGGGGGGCGAGGACGCAATGTTCCGCGCCGCCGAAGGCTTTGAGGACAGCGAGGAAAAAGGGGCGGCCGCTGTTGACGCAGACGGCGTTGCGGCAGGCGACGTGCTGGTCGGTCTTTCGGCTGCCGGGAGAGCGCCTTTTGTACTCGGGGCGCTGAAGCGCGCGGCGGAAATAGGCGCGATACCTATCGGCGTTACCTGCAACCCGGATTCGCTGATGGCGCCGCTCTGCCGCGTAACTATCGCTCCGTATGTCGGTCCAGAGGTCATTTCCGGCTCGACTCGCCTTAAATCCGGAACGGCGCAGAAAATGGTGCTCAATATGCTGTCGACCGGAGCGATGATAAAGATGGGGCTTGTCAGGAGCAACCTTATGGTTAACGTGCGTCCGACAAACGAAAAGCTGCGCGAGAGGGCGACACGGATTATAATGGAGCTTGGCGGCTGCGGCAGGGAAAGGGCGGCTTCGCTGCTTGAAAAATACGGTGAAGTCCCGCCGGCTCTTGACGAACTTGAAAGTGAGAAAAAATGAAAGCAGCCCGGTAATAATGCCGGGCTGCTCTACTATATTTTTCAATGCTAATTGATGATTCCGTATTTTTCAAGCACTCCGATAAGTGTTTCCTTCTCTTTTTCCGGCAGCGGGCAGAGCGGAAGTCTGAATTCCTCTCGGCATAATCCAAGCGCCGAAATCGCGGTCTTGACCGGGACGGGATTGACTTGAGCGAAAAGAGCGTTAATCAGTTCTATGTATTTCAGCTGAACTGCGGCGGCCTCGCTGATGCGCCCGGCTGTAAAGTGCTCGCCGATGGCGGACACTTCAGCGGGGAGTATGTTCGAGAGAACAGATATTACGCCTTTTCCTCCGAGCGAGAGAACCGGAAGCGCCATTTCATCGTTTCCCGAGTAAACATCCAGATTATCACCGCATCTGGCGAGAATCGAAGCGCATGCGGATATGCTACCCGACGCTTCCTTGACGGCGCATATTCTTTCATGTTCCGCAAGCCGGCAGCAGATATCGGGGGTCAGATTGACTCCGGTGCGTGAGGGGACGTTGTAGAGAATTAACGGAAGCTTTGTCGCGTCGGCTATCGCTTTATAGTGCCTGTACAGTCCTTCGGGCGTGGCCTTATTGTAATACGGGGTTACGGCGAGCAGCGCGTCGGCTCCCGACAGGCATGCCGATTTTGCCAGCCTTATTGCGGTTTCGGTATTGTTTGAGCCGCAGCCTGCAATCACCGGTATCCGTCCGCATACCTCGTCCGCGACAAAACGGATGAGCGCCGAATGTTCCTTTCGGGTCAGAGTCGATGCCTCACCTGTTGTCCCGGCTACAACCAGCGCGGATATTCCGCCGGCCAGCTGGAGGCTGATTATCTTTTCAAGCGCCGCAAAATCGATTCTTCCGTCCAAAAACGGCGTGATAAGAGCTGTCGCCGCGCCTGTGAATATAGTTTTTTTATTTTTACTCATGTTATTATGCGCCTTTCCTGCGGAATACGGGACCGGTCCCGCATATATTGAGAAGGCGGAAAAAAATGTTGCATAATTTAATAAAAAGTAGTATAATTTTAATAATAATTTCCGCCGGTCAGAGCGACGACTCAAACAGCCGGCTACGGTTAAATTTAATGCTAAATGCCGTTTTGTCGCCGCTCCAGTGTTAGTATATTCCCGAACGGCGGCGAATGACCGCGAAAAATGATATAAACCGGAGATGCGGGCGAAATGCCCTGTGATATATAATGGATAAACCGATTATAATTATTAACGATATGCCGAAGACTGACCTGTGCAAGTCTGATTTTTATTACGAACTGCCGGAGGAGCTGATAGCCCAGCATCCGGCGGAAAAGCGGGACGGCTCGCGTCTTTTGGTGATTCACAGGAAAACCGGAGAAATCGAACATAGGCATTTTTATAATATAATAGACTATCTGAATCCCGGCGACGTGCTGGTAGTTAACGATTCAAAGGTTATCCCGGCGCGGCTTTACGGCCATGCCGAAGGAAGACCGGAGGCTGCGGTCGAGCTTTTGCTCCTGCGCTGCCGCGAGCTTGACACATGGGAGACTCTCGTTAAACCCGGCAAACGCGCGCGCGTAGGCTCAAAGCTCGTTTTCGGCGAAGGGATTCTCAGAGGAAATATAACAGAAATTGTCGAAGACGGCAACCGGCTGATAAAATTTGATTACGACAGAAACAGGTATTCGAATATTTTCGAGATACTTCACGAGATAGGGCTTATGCCGCTGCCGCCGTATATAACCGCACAGCAGGACGACAACAGCCGATATCAGACAGTGTATGCCCGCGAGGAAGGGTCGGCGGCGGCGCCGACAGCCGGGCTGCACTTTACGACCGAACTTTTGAACGCCATACAAAGGAAGGGAATTGCCGTCGTTCCTGTGATGCTTCACGTGGGACTCGGAACATTCAGACCGGTCAAGGAAAACCGGGTGGACGAGCATGTCATGCACACCGAGTTTTTTTCTGTCAGCGAAAAAAGCGCGCGGATAATTAATGAACGGCGCGCCGCAGGAGGGAGAATCGTTTGCGTCGGAACCACCTCCTGCCGAACGCTTGAGAGCGTCGCGGACGAGGCGGGCAAGGTTCATGCGATGTCTGGCGACACGGGTATTTTCATTTACCCGGGGTACAGGTTCAGGGCGACCGACGCGCTGATAACCAACTTCCACCTGCCCGAAAGCACGCTGCTCATGCTCGTGTCGGCTTTCTGGAACAGGGAAAAAATACTTGAAACATATAGGATTGCCGTCGAGGAAAAGTACAGGTTCTTCTCGTTCGGCGACGCGATGTTCCTTGAATAGATGATTACCGAGTGCGGCTACTGATTACAGGCTACAGGCTATACCGATTATATGTGATTCTGTCACGAATGAAGAATAATGACCGGTGGATATAATCTTAAAAAACGGATGCGCCGGGCTTTGTTAACAGAACGTTTACAAATTGTCTATAATAATCAATAAATTGCGCGGGGTGTTTGATTTGAACTCTGCAGGCAGAAATGAAAACGAAAATAAAAAAATACGGATACTCGCGCTCGTCGGGCCGACGGCGAGCGGAAAAACCGCGCTCTCGCTGTTTCTTGCGGAGCTCTTTTCTGGCGAGATAATTTCCTGCGACTCGATGCAGATTTACCGCGGGATGGATATAGGCACTGCAAAACCCAGTGTACGAGAGATGCGGGGCATACCGCACCACATGATAGACGTCGCCGACCCGGAGGACGATTTTTCAGTCGCCGACTACGTGCGGCTTGCCGGCGAGGCGGTTTCGGGAATTGTATCCCGCGGGCATCTGCCGGTTTTCTGCGGCGGAACCGGACTTTACCTTGACAGCTTCCTGCGGGGCGGGGGTCTCTGCGAGACCGGATGCGACCCCGCGCTGAGGGAGGCTCTTCGGCGCGAGGCCGAAGAACACGGCAACAAGGCCATACACGCGCGGCTTGCCGCCGTCGACCCCGAGAGCGCGGCGGCGATTCATCCGAACAATCTGCGAAGGGTAATCCGCGCGCTTGAAATATTTGAAACAACCGGAAAGACAAAATCAGAGCTTGACAGGCTTTCGCGGATCCCTGCCAGCAAATACGATCCTGTGATAATAGGGCTGCGGTTCTCCGACCGCTCAGAGCTTTACCGCCGGATAGACCAAAGAGTTGACAAAATGCTCTCGGACGGACTGCTCGAGGAAACGCGGCGCCTTTATCTTGAGGGGGTTTTTGAAAGGTCAAAAACGGCGGCCCAAGCGATCGGATACAAGGAGCTGCTCGGCTGCATTCGCGGCGAGGCCACCATATCGGAGGCGGCGGAGGAGCTGAAAAAGTCAACCCGGCATTATGCCAAACGCCAGCTCACATGGTTCGAGGCAAATCCGGCTGTACGTTGGATTGAGGCCGGCGGCGGAAGAAGTTTTGGCGACATCGCCGCTGAAGCCGCCGAAATCTGGAAGCGCAATCAAAATGATAAAGATGTCTGACGGGCGGAAATCACGCCTTGACAGATAAAAGATAAAGCGGATGATTGGGTGTATTTGAATATTATGATTGAAAGGCTTAAACAGCTATTAAAAAAATATACCGTGACGGCAGGGGCGGCCGTCCTTGTCGTCATACTCATGGCGTATACTATTTACAACAGCCTTGATTTATCGGCGGTGCGCGCGGTTACCACCCCGGCTGTTATTTCCACCGAATATGAAATCGCGGGGCTGACCGGGTATATTTTCCGCGACGAGGAGGTCGTATACAGCAGCAACGCGGGCGCGGCGGTTTACCGCGTCGGCGACGGCGAAAAGATTGCCGTCGGAACCGAGGTGGCGAGGGTCTTTACCTACGGCAGCACCGAAGGATATCTTAAGGACAGATATGAGCTTGAAAAAAGCATCAGCCTGCTGCGCCGCAGCATCAAAGCGGGAAAAATCACCGCCTCGGGCGTATCTGAAACCAGAGAAGCATTGAAAAACATTTATAACGGCATTATGACGTCCCTCTCGTCGGGCAATCTTGAGGGCGCGCTTTCCGAGTCGGACGAGCTGCTCGTTTACCTTAACGCCTGCGACCTTATAACAGGCAGCAACGACAGCCTCGACGACGAGCTTGCCGCCGAGAAAAGCAGGCTCGCGGCTCTTGAAAACTCTTATACCGGCGCATACGACAGCATAGTTAATTCCGAGGGCGGCTACTTTTTCTACGGCTGCGACGGGTACGAGGACGTTTTCAGGTACGACCTTGTCGGCACGCTTAATGCAAAAAAGCTTGACGAGCTTGCCGCTGCCAAGAAGACGTCCGCGCCGGAGGGAAGGTACGCGATCGGAAAGATGATATATAATTATGTGTGGTACCTTGCGGTTCCCGCCGACGCCGGGCTATGCAGAAAGCTTGACGGCAAGCAGTCGTGCAGCGTGACGTTCACCGGCTGCGGGCTTAAGCTTGACCTTACGCTCGACCGCATTTCGTTAGCCGAGGGCGAAAGCACCGGCGTCCTGATCTTCTCTTCGGGCGTAATGCCCGAAGGCTTTGATTACGCGCGCGTTCAGAACATCGAACTGCTGGTCGGCGCAACCACGGGATACCGCGTGCCGGATTCGGCGGTGCATGAGGTGCAGGGCGTCAAAGGAGTATATATTCTCTCGGCTTCAACCGTGAAGTTCAGAAAAATTAAAATTCTATGCTCGGGCGACGGGTATTATGTCGTCGCCGAGAGAGATACAAGCGCGGAAAACTACATGGAGTTCCTTAATCTTAACGACGAGATAATACTGTCGCTGTCGGACGGCAATCTCTTCGACGGGCGGATACTTAACTGACATGCGTATTTTCCGGCAATCCGGAGGTGTTATATGGATTACACATATCTTGAAAAAAACACAGCTAAAATAAGGGAAGAAATAAAAGCCGCAGCAATTAAGGCAGGGCGGAACCCCGACGATATAACGCTGCTCGCGGCGGTCAAATACGCCGGAACCGACGAGATAAACTATCTGCACCGGCACTGCGGCGTAAACGATATCGGCGAAAACCGGGTCCAGCAGCTGCTTGAGCACTGGGAAAAGCTGGACCGCGACGGGCTGTCCGTCCACTTTATCGGAAGCCTTCAGACCAACAAGGTGAAATATATCGCCGACAAGGTTTCTATGATACATTCGCTCGACAGCGAAAAACTCGCCGCCGAGATCGACCGGCAGGCGGCAAAGCACGGACGCATAATAGACGTGCTTGTCGAAATCAATTCGGGCCGCGAGGAGAGCAAATCCGGTGTGCTTCCGGAAAAAGCCGAGGAGCTGTGCCTGAAAATCAGCGAGTATCCCCACATCCGCCTCTGCGGATTTATGACAATGGCCCCGAAATGCGAAAACGACGCGGAACGGCGAAAATATTTCAGCGAAACGTATCATTTGATTATTGACATTTGGCAAAAAAAGCTTCATAATATAAAGAGACCTGTTGTATCCATGGGAATGTCGGAGAGCTTTGAAGCGGCTGTCGCCGAAGGCTCGACCTGTGTTAGGATTGGCAGGGCATTATTTGTAAAATAATTATTCTAAAGATATAAATTACGGGAGGGCGAAAATGAACTTCATCAAAAAGCTTCTTAAGGACGACGACGACGAACTTTACGACGAAAAGTACAAGGATGATTACGTGGATGAAAAGGCAAACGGGAAAATTGCCGACAACAGCGGAGCGGGCGAGATAATCGACGATATTCCGCCGGCGGAAACAGCAGAGCAGACCGCTCGTCCCGCCGTAGGAGTAAAGGGGAACGGGGCGGCTGTGTCGCTCCGCGTAATCAAGCCGAAAAGCTACGACGACGGCCCCGAAATCGCCGACTTTATCGCCGGAGGCTGCACCGTCGTTATGAATATCGAGGATCTTTCCCGTGAGAACGCAAGAAGGCTCATCGACTTTTTGCTCGGCGCGGTCCATGTGCTCGGAGGAGACCTTCAGATGGCTTCGCAGAACACCTTTGTCGTCGCTCCCTGCAGCGTCGGCGTCGGCAAAGACAACGATAACGACAGTGGCAGCGGCATTGACAACGGCAGCAGTGAGAAAAATACCGCCGGCGGCCTGTTCTCAAGCACCGGCAGCATAGGCGATTTTATCCAGGGGGACAAAGCAAAGACTGGCGGGGACAGGTCCGCTGACGTTTTCGGCTTCAATAAATAAAGCTGTACTGGGGGTTATCTGTTTTGCCCGGATTTTGCTACGTAATTATTGATATTGTTAGAATTTTTGTTATGGCTCTGGACATCGCCATGCTGCTGAGAGCCGTGATTTCGTGGATTCCAGGGGCGGACGAGAATATCATCTCGGATTTTCTTTACACCGTCACCGAACCCATTATCGTTCCGGTCAGAATGCTTTTCGAAAAATTCGGCTGGTTTGAGGATTCGCCGCTCGACGTGCCTTTTTTCATCGCCGGCCTTCTGCTAACCGGTATCCTATATGTTCTGTCAATTTAGCGAGCCGCAGGCTCGGTTATCAAAATACAGGAGTTGCAATTAAAGTTTATGCCTAATGATTACACAAGTACTCTGAACCTCCCCGAGACCTCTTTTTCAATGCGCGCCAACCTGCCGCAGAAAGAGCCGGAAACACTTAAATACTGGGACGAAATCGGTCTTTACGACCTTATGGTAAAAAACGCCGAGGGCTGCGAGCAGTACGTGCTTCACGACGGCCCCCCGTTTTCCAACGGAAACATCCATATGGGCACGGCGCTCAACAAGTGCCTTAAGGATTTCATCAACAAGTCAAAGGCGATGGAAGGCTACCGCATGACGTATATCCCCGGCTGGGACAACCACGGCATGCCGATAGAGAGCGCAATAATCAAACAGAATAAAATCGACAGAAAAAAAATGAGCATCCCCGAGTTCCGCTCGGCCTGCCGCAAGTTTGCCGAAAATTACGTCAATATACAGCGCGAGCAGTTCATAAGACTCGGCGTTCTTGGCGACTGGAAGCATCCTTATCTCACTATGGCGCCGGAGTTCGAAGCCCGCGAGGTCAGGGTGTTCGGCGAAATGTTCAGAAAAGGATACATCTACAAGGGACTCAAGCCTGTCTACTGGTGCCCGCACGACGAAACCGCACTCGCTGAGGCCGAAATCGAGTATCAGACAGACAAGTGCACCTCGATTTATGTCAAATTCAAGGTGGCGGACGACAAAGGAAAACTTTCGGATGTCTGCGACCTCGCTAAAACATATTTCATCATATGGACTACCACCACGTGGACTCTGCCCGGAAACCTCGCCATCGCGCTGAACCCGGCCGAAAACTATGCGGCCGTTTTCGCAAACGGGGAGTACTATATCGTCGCAGAGGCGCTCGCCGAAAAAACGATGAAAGCAGGCGGGATCTCGGATTATAAAATCGTCAAAAAAATCAAAGGCTCGGAGCTCGAATTCGTTACGGCGCAGCACCCGTTCCTTGACCGCAGAAGCGTCGTGCTCCTCGCTGATTATGTTACCATGGACAGCGGCACAGGCTGCGTCCACACGGCGCCCGGATTCGGAGCCGATGACTACAATACCTGCGTTAAATACAACATCAGCATAATCGTTCCCGTCGACGACAGAGGATATCAGACCGCAGACGCCGGCAAGTACGCGGGGCTTTATTACGAGGATTCAAACAAGGCCATACTCGATGATATGAAGGCGTCGGGCGCGCTCTTCGCTTCCGAGCAGACCGAGCACGAGTACCCGCACTGCTGGAGATGCAAGGAGCCTATCATATTCCGTGCGACGCCTCAGTGGTTCTGCTCTGTCGAAGCTTTTAAGGCCGAGGCCGTAAAGGCCGCAGAAAAAGTCATGTGGCTCCCCGAATGGGGCGTCGACCGTATGTCGCAGATGATTAAGGAGCGCGCCGACTGGTGCATTTCACGCCAGCGCCACTGGGGACTTCCTATCCCGGTGTTCTATTGCGAAAAGTGCGGCAAACCGGTGTGCACTCCGGAGTCTGTCGAAGCCGTTTCAAGTCTCTTTGCCAAACGCGGCTCAAATTCGTGGTACGAAACAGACGCGGCAGGGATTCTGCCGGCTGGATTTTGCTGCCCGCACTGCGGCGGCACGCATTTCACCAAGGAAACAGATACGCTTGACGGCTGGTTTGACTCGGGTTCGACTCACTTTGCAGTGCTGGAGAACGGCGGGTATGACCCCGCATGGCCGAAAGACACTAAATGGCCTGCCGATATGTACCTTGAGGGCGCGGACCAGTACCGCGGATGGTTCCAGTCGTCCCTTCTGACCGCCGTGGGGGCAAAGGGAAAAGGCGCGCCATACAAGACCGTCCTCACGCACGGCTGGACAGTCGACGGCGAGGGCAGGGCCATGCATAAATCGCTCGGGAATGTTATTTCCCCCGATGATATGATAAAGAAATACGGCGCCGAGCTCGTGCGCCTCTGGGCCGCTTCAAGCGACTACAGAGTCGACGTTCGCGTGTCCGACAATATTTTCAAACAGCTCTCAGAGACCTACCGGAAAATCAGAAACACCGCGCGCATTCTGCTCGCAAATATCGGGGACTTTAATCCCGCCACCGATATGGTAAAGCCCGCGGATATGCTTGAGCTCGACAAGTGGATACTTTCGGGGCTTGATGAGCTGATCGGCGAGTGCAGAGAGGCGTACGACAACTTCGAGTTCCATATAGTCTATCATGCAATCAATAACTTCTGCACAGTCGACCTTTCAAAGCTTTATATAGATATCACAAAGGACCGCGTATATACCGAAAAGAAGGACGGATTCAAACGCCGCTCGGCGCAGAGCGCGATGTATATCATCCTCTCGGCCCTGACAAGGCTGCTCGCTCCAATTATCTCCTTCACCGCCGAGGAAATCTGGCAGGCAATGCCGCACACGCCGGACGGCAATGACAAGAAAGAAAGCGTGTTCCTCAACCGGCTGCCCGAGGTGTCGGAGGAATTCAGATTCGCCGGGCTTTACGAGAAGTGGAACAGACTTTTCGCCCTGCGCGACGACGTCATGAAGGCGCTTGAGCTTGCGCGCGCAGAAAAGCTCATCGGCAAGTCGCTCGACGCGAAGGTGACTATCTACGCAGAGAACGACGAAATTTTCGCGCTGCTCGACAGCTTTAAGAACGACCTATCCACGGTGTATATCGTTTCGCAGACCGAACTGGTGCATGGAAAAGCTCCCGACGGGGTTTTCTCAGAGACCGCATCGGGAATCGGCGTCAAGGTTGAGGTCGCCGACGGCGAGAAGTGCGACAGATGCTGGATGCACTCGACTTCGGGAGAAAAGGCCGGGGACGGGTTCATCTGCTCAAGATGCCTTGAAGTTATTAAAAAGTAATTCATGAGGGGGACCGTACAAAGTCCCCCCTGCTGTTCATCAGGTGCAAAGTGGAAAAAATTGATTTCAAGAGGTTTCGGATGCTTGTCTGGCTGGCGCTCATTGCGCTTATAATATATCTCGACCAGCTTACAAAATGGCTGATATTAACGTATCTTCCCGAGGGCGGACTGCCTGTTTTGAACGGGGTGCTGAGGCTCACTTATGTCGAAAACACCGGCGCCGCTTTCGGTATGCTGTCGGACAAACGGTGGGTGTTCATCATTGTTTCATCGGCGGCGCTGCTCGGAATGCTCTGGTATATGGCCGTCAAAAAGCCGAAAAACAAGCTGCTCGCCTCGGCGCTCGCGCTGATAATCGGAGGCGGCATAGGAAATATGATAGACCGCGTGCTTCTCGGATATGTCATTGATTTTATCGACTTCTGCGCGTTCCCGAATTTGTGGGTGTGGGTGTTCAATGTGGCGGACGCGTCGATATGCGTCGGTTCGGGGCTGCTGATGATTTATCTGATTATTTCAACCATAAAAGAAGCCAAGTCGGCGAAAACGGCTAAGCCGGAGAAATCGGTTGCGGATACGTCGGCGAAAAACGACAAAGCGGCGTCACCCCAAGAGGCAGGGAAGGGCGGACAGGATGAAAAAATTGTCAAGGGTTAAATAAAGATGAAAACGACAAATCTGACGGTGCCGCCCGGTAATGCGGGCGAACGGCTTGACGCTTTTTTGGCGTCGTCCGGCGTCGGCCTTTCGCGCTCGGCTGCGGTGCGGCTGCTTGAGGAAGGCAGAATAAAGGTCAACGGAAAAAGCTCGCCGAAAAATTACAGGCTCCGTGCGGGCGAAATTATTACCGTTGAGTTTCCGGAGCCTGAGCCGGACAGGGCGCTTCCGGAGGATATCGCGCTTGACATTGTCTATGAGGACGACGACATAATAGTCATAAACAAGCCGTCGGGAATGGTAGTGCATCCGGCGGCGGGAAATCCGAACGGGACGCTTGTCAACGCTCTCCTGCACCACTGCGGGGATTCGCTCTCGGGTATCGGAGGCGTGGCAAGGCCGGGAATAGTCCACCGGATAGACAAGGACACGGGAGGGTTGATTGTCGCCGCCAAGAACGACGACGCGCACCGCGGACTTGCGGCGCAGCTAAAGCGCCACGACATGAGGCGGATTTATCACGCGATAGTAACGGGCAGGCTGCGCGAGGACAGCGGTACCATCGACGCCCCCCTCGGCCGCGACCCCGGGAACCGGAAGCGAATGGCTGTCGTCCGCGACGCGGCAAAAAAGTCAAAGAACGCGGTGACTCACTGGCGGGTTCTCGAACGTTATCCCGGATTCACTTATGTCCGATGCGAGCTTGAAACAGGCCGGACGCACCAGATACGCGCCCATATGGCAGGCATCGGACACCCCCTCCTCGGAGATGCCGTTTACGGCGGAGGCAGAACCAAATTTGAACAGCAGAACAAGGAATATATCCGCGGGCAGTGCCTTTTTGCGAAAGAGCTTCGGCTCACGCACCCGAGGACCGGCAACGAAATGAATTTCTCAGCCGAGCTGCCGGAAAATTTTTCAAGGCTGCTTGAAAAGCTGAGAAAGCTATAGGCGGTCTGCGTTCGATTTATCTGAAATATTTAGAAAACAAGAGAATATTCGCATATGACCGGAAGATTCAGCAATATCATGATTCTAAGCGACATCGACGGCACTTTCCTCGGAGAACATTCGCGCATAATCGAACGTAACATCGAGGCAATCGGGAGATTCAAGGCCGAGGGCGGACTTTTCACGTTCAATACCGGCCGGACGCACAGCAATCTTTACAGCGTCGTACCGGACGCCGGAACCCTTGCAAACGCGCCCGCGGGATTGTCTAACGGCTGCTGCCTCTTCGATCTTGCAAATAACAGACCGGTGATAAATTATCTTCTTGACCCCGAACCGGCTCTTGCGGCGGCCAAATATATAAAAAGCAATATTCCGGATGTCGGGCTCAGGGTGTCGAGGACCGGCGGCTTTCTCGCCGACCCGCGCGACGGCATCGCGGTCGACAATCTTAAACGGATGTCTGCAAATGACGTCGCGTTCGAACCGATAGAAAGCTGGAGGTCGGACGACTGGTACAAGGCTGTCATAATCGGAGAACCAGAGCGTCTTGCCGAAGTTAAAGCGGAGCTGAATTCTGTATTCGGCGGCGCTTTCAGCTATGAATTTTCAGGGCGCAGCATCCTTGAAATCCACAGGCCGGACCGCTCAAAGGCTTCTATGATAGACACATACCGGGAGCTTTACAATAAAGAGGGAAGAAACCTTAAGGTGTACGCCGTCGGCGATTACGACAACGATTATGAAATGCTAAAGGCTGCGGACGTAGCTGTCTGTCCGTCGAACGCGCTCGATATGATAAAAAATATCTGCGATTTCTGCCTTTCGTCAAACAACGAAGGGGTAATAGCCGATATTGTCGAGATGCTTGAGGCGGAATGCCGGTAATGTAATAAATATTATATCATAACCCCAAGGCTTGCTTTTTCGCCTGAATTATTCTACATCGTCATCGTCGGAAGTCTGAAGCCGGAAAGGGCATTATAAAATGCAGAATTCACTAAAGATAATGATAATAAGGACAGCAGCGGCTCGGGCGGCAAAGCTTCCTTTAGTACAGCTTTGGCTGCGGATAAAGCCGTATGTCAACCGCTTTTTCATGAGCCGGTACTTCATGCTTGCGGAATTTGCGGCGGCGTGCGGCGTTATTATGTGCGGCTGGGAAATTTCGGGAGCCGTTTTATTTTTCTGGCTTGCCATCTCAGCTCTCGTATTCTGTAATGACATACTGTCGGCGGCTCCGCCGGTTTTATATATGAGCGTGTTTTTGACAAAGTGCTATGACTCCGCCGATGTATTTCTCGGATATATCTGGCTTGCCGTGCCGGCGGCGCTCGCGGTTCTGTTCCACCTTGCCGTATACAGGCATAAGTGGCAGATCGGGCCGAATTTCTGGGGCTCGGCCGCGGTTGCTGCCGCAGTTACCCTCGGAGGGCTCGGCACGATATCAAAAGAAGACTACTTTAATCCAACGTCGCTTTTCTATACCGGAGCGCTCGGCGCAGGCATGGTCGCGTTTTACCTTGTATCAAAAGCATATATAAGCGAAAAAGAAGATTATGACATTTTCGGCAAGTTCGCAGGTATTCTTTATTCGACCGGAGCACTTGCCGCTTTAGCTGTGCTGCGCTTCTATTATAACGAGTGGGATACGGTTATGGAAACGCATGCGCTGGTGGACTTTCAGTCCTCCAACAACCTTGCGACGCTGCTCATGATCGCGATGCCTTTCCCGTGCTGGTTTGCGCTGAAAAACAAAAAACACCTTTTGGGCTTCGCCGCGATTTACGCCGCTGTCATACTCTCTGGCTCGCGCGGCGGCCTTGTCATGGGAACGGCCGAGTTTTTCGTCTGCCTTGCTTATCTTGCGGCGACGGATAAAAAATCCCGCTTTACCTATGTCTGCTCCATGCTCGCGTTCGCGGCGCTGGTCTATATGAACATCGGAAATATCCTTGCCTTCTATAAATTAAGCACGCCTGCAGACCTCATTACTCAAAACGAGGCGAGATACGGACTGCTTTTGCGTATGCGGGAGGATTTTAAGGCAAATATGCTTTTCGGGCGCGGAATCGGGTACTCCGGCAACGAGGATTTATATAATCCGGTAAAGGGAGCTATGCATTGGTATCACATGATGATCCCACAGATCGTCGGAAGCCTCGGGATAACCGGTGTGGTTGCCTATGTCTTCCAGTGGATTATCCGGGCCCGGACAATATTATATAAGACCGACGCATACCTGCTTGTACTCGGCGCGTCGTACCTCGGACTGTTCTTAATGTCGCAGGTTAACCCGGGGGAGTTCAGCCCTGTGCCGTATGCTATGATTGGCGTTCTTACATTTGTAATGGCCGAAAAATATCAATTACGAAAAATTTTACAATAATAAACTATTGTTTACTGTATTGACATACCACGTTTTTTGTTATATATTTAATGGCATCAGGCAAATCATGGCGGAAAGATGACGGAGTCTTTGATGAAAAACATTTATAGTAAAATTCTTAAATATATTATTGACATTATTATAATCAATATGTCTGTCGCCGCGGCTATCGTGCTGAAGTGCGAGTTCGTTGCGTCAGAAATATTGAAATATACTGACAGGTTTCTGTTGGGCGCTCCCGTTCTGACCATATGCTATTTATTCTCATTATGGCTGTTCAACAGTTACAGGACACTATGGCAGTTCGCCGGCATACGCGACCGCGTCGAGTTCGGCAGTGCGGTGGCTTTTGCCAATCTGCCGTATGTTATCGCTCATGTCCTGACTACCGGCGGTTATACGGCGAGCGTTTATATCACGTCGACGGTTTTTATGGTTTTTGCTCTCCTTAATATCAGAATGCTTTATAAAATATTATATCGGCTGAGTAACAGAAAGGCCGGCGAAAAGCTGCTGACCGCAAAAAAGAAAAACATCATGATTATCGGCGCGGGCAGCGCCGGGAATATGCTGCTTCACGATATCGTGAACAGTCCGGATTTGACGGGATATAAAGCCGCATGCTTTATTGACGATGATAAATCCAAAATCGGCAGCCGGCTCGGGCGCGTCAAGGTGGTGGGCGATACTTCGACAATCGCCGAGAATGTTAAAAAATACGAAATATCTGTGATTGTTTTCGCGATTCCGTCATGTTCAAACGAAAAAAAGGCAAAAATATTAAATGTATGCAGCGAAACCGGATGCCAGGTGAAAACGCTGCCGAGCGTGTCGCAGATGGTGAACGGGCGGGTTACCATGGGAAATGTCAGAGATGTGCAGGTCGAGGACCTGCTCGGGCGCGAACCCGTTAAACTGGATCTTGACAGCGTCAAAGAATTCATTTCGGGCAAAACTGTTATGGTCACCGGCGGAGGCGGCTCGATAGGCAGCGAGCTGTGCCGGCAGATTGCGGCGTTCAGTCCGAAGCTCCTCATAATTTTCGACGTATATGAAAACAACGCATATGATATTCAGAACGAACTGCGCCACAATTACCCGGAGCTTGCCCTGACAACCTTAATCGGTTCGGTGCGCGACGAAAAGCGGGTTGAATATGTGCTTTCCAAATACCGTCCCGACATTATTTTCCATGCTGCAGCTCACAAGCATGTACCGCTGATGGAGGAAAGCCCGTGCGAGGCAGTAAAAAACAATGTGTTCGGAACGCTCAATATGGCGAGCGCCGCGGATAAATTCGGCGTCAAACGGTTTATCATGATTTCAACCGACAAGGCCGTCAACCCCACCAACGTTATGGGCGCCACAAAACGCATCTGCGAGATGATAGTGCAGTCCTATTCGAGAAAATCTAAAACAGAGTTCGTAGCGGTTCGCTTCGGGAACGTGTTAGGGTCGAACGGAAGCGTCATACCCCTTTTCAAAAAACAGATTGAAGCAGGCGGCCCTGTGACGGTCACGCACCCCGATATCATAAGATATTTCATGACTATTCCGGAGGCGGTTTCGCTCGTGCTCGAAGCGGGGGTAAAAGCCAAGGGAGGCGAGATTTTTGTCCTCGACATGGGGCATCCGGTGAAGATACTGACACTTGCTGAAAACCTTATAAGGTTATCGGGTTATATCCCTTATAAAGACATCGATATTAAATTCACGGGCCTGCGCCCCGGCGAAAAGCTTTATGAGGAAATGCTTATGAAAGAGGAAGGTTTGACCGCCACAGAAAACAGGCTGATTTATATTGGCAGGCCGTTGGCGTTTGACGACGCGGAGCTTGCAAGAAAGCTTGAGAAACTGAGAGAGTGCATCAGCGCCGATGGATGCGATATAAGACCTCTGATACATGATATCGTGCCGACATATAATTTTCAGAGCTGCGGCAGCCGGAATACATAGGCGGGTGTAGTCTTTCACTTGTTTTCTGAAATAAACAGTCTATTGATTTTACGTACATCCGCATATTATTTTTAATTTTATCGCGGGTGTCGGATATGAAAAAAGCAAGGGCAAGACTCTGGACAAAGCTTTATGTCGAATTTTCTTTGAGCGGGATTGTTTATGCGGGGATTGAAGCTGTATACCGTGCGGCTCTGGGGCATAAGCAGACGCATCCGCTTGTGATATTCCTTGGGGGGATAGCTTTTCTTATCGGAGTCGGCGTCTGCCGCATCCGCTTTCCAAAGCCTTTTTTCTGGCTCAGGCCCATACTCGGCGGGGCTCTTATAACTTTATGGGAGCTGCTTTTCGGACTGTTTTTCAATGTGTTTCTCGGGTACGATATATGGAGCTACCGGAGCAGCAGGTATAATTTTCTCGGGCAGGTCTGCCTTGAATTCGCACTCCTTTGGATAGGAATGATGATATTGATTGAAATTATCGATTTTTTATTTGAAAATATAATACTGAACAACAGTCCGTATTCCTTCGCCAAGCTCGGGAAAAATTTCCGGAGAGGCTTAAAGATGCCGAAAGACTGATTTCCATATTATTGGCATTGACACGGTTCGCTTGATATGTTATAATGTTAATATGGCAGTATTATATTGGGCTCAAAGGAAATAATTGTATATGGATTATTTTACCGATATTCACTGCCATATGTTAAGCCAAACCGACGACGGCGCTGAAAACGAAAAGGAAATGTTCGGCATGCTCGATATGGCGTACGGCGCGGGAACACGCCGCATCTGTATGACCCCGCATTTTAACTACGCGCTGTGGGGCGACACAAGACAGGCGGCGGACAGATCGTTTGAAATGCTTAAGAATTATGCCGCCGGAAAGTACCCGGATATGACGCTGTGCATCGGCAACGAGATGTTTTACAGCGAAAGCGGAATTGAATACCTTAATTCCGGCAGGTGCAGGACGCTGAACGGCGGCAGATATGTCCTTGTCGATTTTCACAGCGAGGTTATTTATTATGAAATTAAAAACGCGTTGTTGGATCTTGCCAACAGCGGATATATCCCTGTTTTCGCGCATGCCGAGCGGTACTGCTGCATCGCGCCGCCGTTTAACACTCTGAGAGAGCTGAAGGATTTCGGAATAATAGTCCAGCTCGACTCGACTTCAATATGCGGAATGCATGGAAAAGCTTTGTATAAAAAAGCAATGAAGATTCTTAAATACGGGCTGGCGGATGTCGTTGCGTCAGATGCACACAACGCGTCCGGGCGCAATCCCTGCCTTGACAAAGCGGCGGACATTATCAAAAAGCAGTTCGGATATGAATATGCGGAGAGGCTTTTCATAAAAAATCCAGACAAAATATTAGGCATAGCCGGTAATACATAGGGGTAAATCAAAAAATGGAACAAAACGATAGCCAGGTAACACTTTCCATCAGCGACTTGTGGTCGATATTCACAGGTCATATAGTTCAGATTATCGCAGCCGCAGTCCTTATTTTTCTCGCTGCTTTCGGTTATTCACTTCTCACCTACAAGCCTCAGTATAAATCCACAGCGATGATTTATATTCTCCGCCAGAGCAGCGAGGGCACAACAAGCACCGTTTCCAACGCCGACTTCAGCCTCGCGCTGAGCACGGTGAATGACTGCACGATCATTCTGACGAGCCACAGCGTTATTGATAAGGTTATTTCAGAGCTCGGTATGCCCATTACATACAATCAGCTGAAATCCATGATATCAATTTCAAACCCGACGTCGTCGCGCGTGCTTCAGATTTCGATAACCGCGCCAAGCCCCATGGATGCAAAGATAATTGTTGACGAATTATGCAAAGTCGGAGCTGTCAGCATTCAGGACACTCTCGGAATCAACCAGGTCAATCTTGTCGACAAGGGAACTTACAGTGAGACGCCTTCGAACTCGATGATCACTCCTGTTGTGGTGGTCGCGCCAGTACTGGCCGCCGTCGCCGTTTTCGGGATTTATGTCCTCGTTTTTGTCCTTGACGATAAAATAAAAACTCCGGATGATGTCGAAAAGTATCTCGGGTTGACTGTTCTCGGCCTTATTCCCAACATAGGCGGAGATGAGAATAACAGATACGGAAAATACAGATATGGGAAATACGGTTCAAAATACGGCGCAAGCCGCACTAATAACTGAAACAGGAGCACCCGAAATGATACCGATCAGACTAAAGTTTGAATCATCAACAGACTATTTCGTCAGCGAGGCATTCAAGGTGCTGCGCACCAATATCCAGTTTTGCGGAACCGACGTAAAGGTCATTTCAATAACAAGCTGCGAGGCGAACGAAGGCAAAACCACCATATGCCTTGAGCTTGCCAAGGCGATGTCCGAGAGCGGAAAGAAGGTTTTGCTTATCGACGCCGATATGCGCAAATCGGTTATGGTGACAAAATACGCAGACGAAAAGGGTGTCACAGGACTTTCGCAGTATCTCTCCGGAATGGCAGAAAAAGGCGACATCATATATACTGCGGAAAACGGAGGATTCGACATTATATTTGCCGGAAAATTCCCTCCAAACCCTGTTGAGCTGCTGGGAAGCACACGCTTTAAAAAGCTTATCGACGAGGTAAAGCCGAACTATGATTATATCCTGATCGACAGCCCTCCGCTCGGGCTTGTCATAGACGGAGCCGTTATCGCGTCATTATGCGACAGTGCGGTAATTGTCATCAGCACTGACATGATAAAATACCGCTTTGCGCTTAACGTCAAGCAGCAGCTTGAAAAAAGCGGATGCCATATCCTCGGCGTGATCCTCAACCATATACAGAAAAAGAACAGTACATATTATAAAAAATATCACGGGTACGGTTATTATTCCGGGTACGGCCATACGGAAAAAAATGAAAAAAGCAACCGTAAGGAAATTGGAACCGCAAAATAATTGAAAACAGGCTCCGGAGAATTCCGGAGCCTGTTTTAACCGAATTAAGCCGGCTTATTTTTTCCAGAGGGGCGGAGAAATTTTAGATAGCCTGCCTCTCCCCGCGTTTTTTATCTTACAGTCAGCTCAAACGCGGTGTTTTTCATATATACTGTATTATGAGCGATGCGGGTGCGCTTTGCGTAGCACCAGTATACAGAGGTGTTCGAGTGGGCGTTGTATGTCGGAAAGTCAGAAGACGAAATATCAAATCGTATGCGGTCGCCGGGCCTGATTTTCCAAGCGACAGGGTCGAGAGCGATATCAATTTCAACCTTTTTGCCGGGTTTATAATTCCTGACGGTATCGCTGATGCTTACTATCGTGTCGCGCATATACCATGCAGCGCCGTCGCGGATTATATCCGCGCGGACAAAGAAGGCAGTGTCGGTGCAGTCGCTCGAAACCTCAAGGCGGGCGTGTATCCCGCCGTCAAGGATAACCTCGTTTTCAAACGGCTCGCTGACAAAGCTTAGCACATCGGGGCGGAAGTCCGGTCCGGGCTGCATCTGAAGGCCGGCGTTCCCCGACTGGAACACGTTTGAGCCGCCGGGGAAAAAGGCGGGATTCCTCGGGTCATATTCGTACGAGCGGCTTCCGTCGGACGGCGAGCAGCAAAGTCTGCCGTCGTCAGAAGGATAAAGAGTCAGTTTCCCGGAGCTGTCTGCGCCGAGAGCATCGGCATACCGCCAGCCCTCTCCGGCGCTGTAATACCTGATCTTCCCCTCGCGAACGTATGTCAGCGGCGTGCCGAGCCTTATATGGTTAAACCATTCGACCTCGGGGTGCCCGCGCCGGGATCTGGGGAAGAGCGCCTCGTGCTCCGGAGGAGTATTGTGGCTGTGTCCCCACGGACCTATGAGAAAAGCCGATTTTTGCCTTGCGGCAGGGTTAAGGCGTTCCCAAAAATCAAGCGTCCCTTTGTAATGGATATCGTAAAAACCCCCGATGAGCAGCAGCGGGAAGTCGATCACGTGGGGAGTTTCGTAGGCGTCGCCGAAACCGGTGCCGGTGCGCCAGAATTCATCGTCCGGGCGGTTGTGCAGAAAGGTGTCGGTCATCTCGGGAACCTTATGCCCGTAAACACGTTCTGGCAGCTCTATTAATGGGCGGTTTTTCAGCTCTTCTTTTGTAAGATTGAACTTTTCTTCGGCGTTCAGCTGGTTTTTCATGTAAAGACGGGTGAACCAGAGCGTGTAAAGATCGTGCTTGTATGTGTTTTTTTCATAGGATACATAAAATAGATTAGACGGCATGACGGCAAGCACGGCGCCCCTGACCTCGGACGGGTGCGACGGTATATATGCGGAATGAACGAACGACTTGTAGCTCGCGCCGTATAGAAATATTCCGCCGCCGTACCACGGCTGCTTCTTTATCCAGTCAAGAGTCGAAAGACCGTCCTCGCGTTCGTTCATCATATTGCGGAAGACGCCTTCCGAAAGGCCTGTGCCGCGGCAGTGCTGGTTTACGACAGCGTATCCCGCGGCAAGAAAGTCATACATCGGGCCTTTTATATTTTCGGCAGTAAACTCGCCGGCTGATATGCCGGGCTCGTACGGCGAGCGGTGGAATACCGCCGGAAACACGCGGCCTTCGGGCTCGCAGGGCAGCATCACACGCGTGAAAAGCTTTGTTCCGTCCGCCGACGGCACCATGAATTCCCGGATCACCGGGCTGAAATTATCCGACATTTTTAATCCCCATTCCGCCTGTGGCGGCTTTTGTTTTTTATATGTGAGATGAGCGTTGTCGATTATATCTTATCTTGTGCTGTCAGAGCATATAATCTTTTGTGTATTATACTACATATCCCGGGCTTATTCAATAATTTACAAAATATTTAATAAAATTTTAGTAAAATCAATAAAAATGTCTTGATTTTAACAAACGGATTTGTTATAATATCAATTATCACAAATCAATAGCAAAAAGAGCAAAAATTGCGGCAATATAGCCGTATATAAAGAAAGGTATAAGCATGGAAACATTACTCGTACTTGTCGTTTTTGCGTCTTTGCTGGCATTATCCTACGCGGCGTTCAATTATTTCAAGGTCAAGAAGATGGACGAGGGTACCGAGAGGATGAAGGAAATTGCTTCCGCCATCCGGATCGGCGCCAAAGCTTTCATCGACTATGAACTGAGAATCATAATTATCGTCGCTTTTTGTATTGCCGCAATAATTGCGCTCCTTGTTTCGTGGCAGGCTTCTTTAGCCTTTTTGATCGGCGCTTCAATGAGCGAGTGCGCCGGTTATGTAGGTATGAAGGTGGCTACCTACGCCAACGTCCGCGTTGCTAACAAAGCCCGCGTGACAAAGTCGCTCGGGGAAACCTTGAAGGTCGCATTCAGAGGCGGCTCGGTCATGGGACTCTGCGTCGCCGGGTTCGCGCTCCTCGGCGTGTTCATCGTTTACATAATTTTCGGAATCGCGCTCGGACAGATAACAGACACGATGGAGGAAGCCTCCAACAGCATTCTCGGATTTATTTTCTCGGGATACCAACTCCAGACCTCGTTCACAATGACGGTTTCGGGCTATGCGCTCGGCTGCTCTATTATCGCAATGTTCAACCGCGTGGGCGGAGGAATCTATACAAAAGCCGCGGATATGGGAGCTGACCTCGTCGGCAAAACCGAGGCGCATATCCCCGAGGACGACCCGCGCAACCCTGCGACTATCGCAGACAACGTCGGCGACAACGTCGGCGACGTGGCGGGGCTTGGCTCCGACCTGCTCGAAAGCTATGTCGGGGCGCTGCTTTCATCGGTTATACTCGCAATAGAGCTGTTTTCAAAAAAGGTTTTTGTAAATACCGGCATTCTCAAGGCAATGATCTATTTCCCGCTCGCCATGGCGGCGGTCGGACTTATCGCCTGCGTCCTCGGCGTGGCGTCACTTCTTATAAAGAAAAAACTGTCGGAAAATCCGCACCGCGAACTGAATATGGCGACATGGATCTCGGCGGCAATCGCCGTTATAGGCACATTCATTCTCAGCCGCCTATTCTTCGGCGGGTTTGAAAATTGTTTTGACAAGGATAATTTAAGCTCCGCGCTTGTCAATACCCTGAAAACGATTGAATTTAAGCTCGGCTGGATTTCTCCTGCCATAGCCGCGACGCTCGGCATCGGCGCGGGCATCATAATTGGCATTATCGCCGAGAGGTATACAAGCTACGATTACAAGCCGACAAGGAAAATCGCACATTCATCGGTCGATGGTCCGGCTCTGACGATCACCGAAGGTCTTGCACTCGGAATGAACTCCTGCATGGCGCCGTGCATCGTGCTCGGAATTGCAATCTATGCTTCATATGTGGTCGCCGGCATGTACGGCGTTGCAATCGCTGCTCTCGGTATGCTTTCATTTGTCGCGACTACCGTTTCGGTCGACACCTACGGCCCGATTTCCGACAACGCCGGAGGCATCGCCGAGATGAGCGAGCTTGAGCCCGAGGTGAGAAAAATCACCGACACCCTCGATTCGGTAGGCAACACCACCGCCGCCATCGGCAAGGGCTTCGCAATAGGCTCCGCGGCGCTTGCCACGATGTCGATGATGTCTTCATACCTTTTCGCAACATCCAATCCGGTCGAAACAATTATGCACGGAGCGCTCGATTCGATATCGCTCAACATAATACAGCCGCTCACGCTTTTCGGAGCTCTGGTCGGCGCCGCCCTGCCGTTTCTGTTCTCGGGAATGCTGATTGAAGCGGTGGCAAAGGCGGCAAGAAAAATGGTCGAGGAGGTGCGGCGGCAGTTCCGTGAAATCGCCGGTCTGCTCGAAGGAAAGGTGCTTTCCGATTATAAGACCTGCATCGAAATTTCTTCACAGGGCGCGCTGCGCGAAATGCGTGTTCCGGCGCTTCTCGCAATATCCTTCCCGGTTGTCTGCGGGTTTATCTTCGGAGCGCAGTTCGTCGCCGGACTTTTGCTCGGAGCCACTATTTCGGCTATTATGCTGGCAATTTTCACCGGAAACGCCGGCGGCGCGTGGGACAACGCAAAAAAATATATTGAAACAGGCGCTGTAAAAGGCCATGGCAAAGGCTCGCTCGCACATGATGCGTCAATCGTCGGCGATACGGTCGGCGACCCGCTGAAGGATACAGTTGGCCCTTCGCTTGACATACTGATTAAAATTATGTCGACAATCTCTCTCGTCACAGTCGCGGTGTTCAGCAAGTTCAATCTGATTGATTTCATACTTGGACTGTTCAAATAAAAAACGCGCAAAAGGCTGCCGCTCGGATTCAGAGGCGGCAGCTTTTTCTTATTGTCTTAAAATACTCCGCCGAGAACAATAATTGTCTTGTTATTGCCTATTTATGACTTGAAATCAGGGTAAATATGTCGTATAATTATCCTAAAGTATTGATGAAAGAATGACAACCGGAAGGATCCAAATGAGCGCGGATAAAAAGAAAAGAGTTGCCGTCATCGGCTACGGCGGAATGGGCGGCTGGCATACAAGATATTTGATCAAAAGCGATGTGGCTGAGCTGGCAGGAATATATGACATAAAGGAAGCACGCCGCAAGCTTGCCGAGGAAAACGGAATTTACGCATATTCAACACTCGACGAGCTGCTTGCCGACAGTACTGTCAGCCTGGTTGTGATCGCAACTCCAAACGAACTGCACAAGCCGCTGGCCATTGAAGCCATGGCGGCAGGGAAAAATGTCATATCCGAAAAGCCCGTGGCGCTTTCGTCGGTCGAACTGCAGGAAATGATTGACGCGTCGAAAAAGTACGGCAGGCTATTTACCGTTCACCAGAACCGCCGCTGGGACTGCGATTATCTGATGATGAAGCAGGTCTATGCGTCAGGAGATCTGGGAGAGGTTACCTCGGTCGAGTCGAGAATTCACGGCTCTCGAGGCATTCCCGGCGACTGGAGAGGCAAGCGCGAACACGGCGGGGGAATGATTCTCGACTGGGGCGTCCATCTGATCGACCAGATGCTCGGAATTGTTTATGACAAGAAAATAGAGCGGATTTACTGCCGCTGCAACCATATAACCAATTACGAGGTTGACGACGGATTCAGGCTCGAGCTTTATTTCGAAAATTCTCTTACCGCCCTTATCGAGGTCGGGACAAGCAACTTTATAGCGATGCCAAGGTTCTATATGACGGGAACAAACGGTTCGGCTATCATAAACGACTGGCGGGAAGACTGCCGAGTCGTATGCTGCAAAAACTGGGACGAGAAGGATGTTATACCGGTCGTCACCGCGGCGGGGCTTACCAAGACTATGGCTCCGCGCGACGAGAAAACCATCTCGGAAAGCATCATCCACCGCCCTGAATCCGATGTTCACGATTTCTACCGTAATGTAGTGCGGGCGATAGACGGCAAGGAAAAACAGATTGTGACTCACGAACAGCTCATGCGCGTGATGAAAATTATGGAAGCGGCGTTCGAGTCCGACAGGCTCGGCCGTCCGGTCGGTTTCAAGGACAACTGACTGTTCCGTGCTGAGGTTAACACCGCGACGGCGGCGTATTTGCAGTAATTAAATTTACCGTTATGCGACGGGGGACTTATTAAAAGTTCCCCGTTTTATATTTTATCAAAATTTCTCCGCAAGGATGTCCTGGAATTTTCACGGAAACGGGGCTGATTATTAAGACGCGACCTTATTTTGCATTGTCAAAACCATATTTTGCTTGCGGTTATTGACGAATGCGTTTTAATATGATAAAATTAACCGATTCCTGATGTTATATAGAGGTTTATATGAGAAAAATCGGTATCAGCTATAAAAATATAAAGGGGCAGTCCGCGGAGGAAACGGCAAGGCTGTTGCGGGAAACCGGTTTTGACTGCGTTTTCACCGGATTCAAGGATGCGGCTGCGGCCGAAAATTACGCAGACGTTTTCGCCGGCGCCGGTCTTGTATATGAAAGTATTCACGCGCCCTTCGAGGGAATTAACGCGATCTGGACAGCGACCGACGAGGGTGAGGCAATGCTCGGCAGCCTATTGGATTGCCTTGAGGCGTGCAAAAATAATAAGGTCCCGGTTATGGTGGTTCATCTGAGCAGCGGAAACGACGCGCCTTGCGTTAACGATACCGGTCACGCGCGCTGGGACAGGCTGATTGACCGCGCCGTCGGCTCTGGCGTAACAGTCGCTTTTGAAAATCAGAGAAAGCTCGCCAACCTCGCCTTTGTCATGGAGCTTTATAAAAATGTGCCAGAGGTCGGCTTCTGCTGGGACTGCGGACACGAAAGCTGTTTTACACCCGGGCTTGAGTTCATGCCGATTTTCGGTAAAAAGCTCGTATATACGCATATTCACGACAACTTCGGGGCTTCAAAGGATATTCAGAATTCCAGAAGCGACGATCTGCATTATATCCCATTTGACGGAGGCATCGATTTTTCAAGATTTGCCGAGCATATTAAAAAATCCGGGTTTGCCGGCACGCTGACGCTTGAGGTCGGCGGCCCGAACAACCCGAAATATGCGGATAAATTTACTCCGGAGCAATACTACAGAAGGGCTTACGACGCCGCCGTAAGACTTGTCAAGATGTGCGACGGGGAATAAATGTCCGGCTTCCGCAGCAGATAACGCAGAATTGCTTATTAAAGCGAACATTTCAGACTTTTGCCGCATACTATGTGATGGCCATTTATAAAACAGCATAAACCAGTACGGCCGGCTGAAGCTTCAGCCAAAGTAATATGAAGGACGGTTTATCCGCCTGATGAAAATAAAAGTAGTAAAAACCGAATACAAAATCAAGCTTGACGGAGTCAGGCTGAGAATAGCCGTCGCAGCAGACCTGCATAACTCTGACTGGGACGACATTATTGATCTTATCGAGGAAAGCAGGCCGGATATTATCCTAAATCCCGGCGATATGTTCGGATCTCTTGCCGGCATCAGCCTGCCGGAAGGCGAACTGACCGGGCGCTATATCGCTGAATCTGCCGGAAACGAGACAGGATTTGCCTTTCTCAGGGCTCTGCGGAAAATCGCGCCGGTCTACTGTTCGGTCGGGAACCACGAGGTAAGCGTTTCTGAAGAAAATGCTAAAAAAATCGCCTCGACCGGAGCCGTGCTGCTTGACAACAGCTATACGACTTTGCCAAGCGGGGTAATCCTCGGCGGCCTTACGACCGGGGGAGCTCACGGACTGCTTCATAAAAGCCTTGAGCCCAACGCGGGCTGGATAAAAAGGTTTGTGTCACTAAAAGGGCCTAAAATACTTTTGTGCCATCACCCGGAATACTGGGAGAGGTATATCGTGGGGAACAATATTGATCTTACTATCTCAGGACACGCGCACGGCGGACAATGGCGCTTCTTCGGACGGGGGGTTCTGGCTCCGGGCCAGGGCTTTTTCCCTAAATATACAAGCGGTCTGCATGAAAAATCAAATGAAAAGCTCATTATCAGCCGGGGTTTGCGCAAGGAATGCGGCGTTCCGAGAATCAACAACCCGCCTGAGGTTGTGATTATAAATATTGAATAATAAATATATCAGAGGGGAATTTGTATGGGTAAATATTTCGGCACAGACGGTTTCCGCGGCGAGGCAAATGGCGTTCTCTCCGCTGATAAGGCTTATAAAATAGGACGGTTCATTGGGTGGTACTATACGAACGAGAAAAACAGACCGGCAAGAATCGTCATAGGCAAGGACACAAGACGTTCAAGCTATATGTTCGAATACGCCATCGCCGCCGGCGTGGCGGCTTCGGGTGCCGACGCCTATCTTTTGCATGTCACTACAACGCCGAGCGTTTCTTATGTAACGCGCCTTGAGGAATTCGACTGCGGCGTCATGATCTCGGCGTCGCACAATCCGTACTACGACAACGGAATAAAGCTTGTCGACAGCGGCGGCGTTAAAATGGACGACGACACCATAGACAAAATTGAAAAATATATCGACGGCGACATTAAGGCGCTCGGCATAGAAGGCGACGATATTCCGCTGGCTCAGCGCGAAAAAATCGGACGCAGCATCGATTATGCCGCCGGCCGCAACAGGTACATAGGCTATCTGATATCGCTTGCCATGGTTTCGTTCAAGGACTTCAAAGTCGGCCTTGACTGCGCAAACGGAAGCGCATGGATGATAGCGAGGAGCGTTTTTGAGGCCCTCGGAGCAAAAACTTATGTAATAAACGCCGAGCCGAACGGAGACAATATAAATCTTGACGCCGGTTCGACACATATCGAAGGGCTGAAAAAGTTCGTCGTCGACAAAGGCCTTGATGTCGGCTTCGCATATGACGGGGACGCCGACCGCTGCATTGCGGTGGACGAGAACGGCAACGAGGTGAACGGCGACCATATCCTTTATATTTTTGCGTCGGTTCTGCGCGACGAGGGAAAGCTTGTAAACAATACGGTCGTAACGACGATAATGTCAAACCTCGGACTCTACCGCGCCCTGCGCGACGCGGGCATAGACTATGTGCAGACTACCGTCGGGGATAAATACGTCTACGAGAATATGCAGCAGAACGGGCATATTGTCGGCGGCGAGCAGTCGGGACATATAATCCTTAGCAAGTATGCCACGACCGGCGACGGTATTCTTACCTCCATCAAGCTTATGGAAATCATGGTCAGCAAGAAAACAAAGCTCAGCAAGCTTGCCGCTCCGGTGACAATTTTTCCGCAGATAACCAAGAATATACGGGTTGTTGACAAAAATAAACCGGCTGAAGACACTGACGTTAAAAAACTGCTCTCGGACATCGGCGGGAAACTCGGCGAGAGCGGCAGAATTCTGCTCCGCAAAAGCGGCACCGAACCGGTGGTGCGCGTGATGGTAGAGGCGGAAAGCCGGGAGGACTGCGAAAAATATTCCTCAATGGTTATCGATCTGATCAGAACAAAGGGCCTTGACCGATAATTGACAAAGCTCAGAAATAATTGTATAATGACGGATGCGGGCGGATGCGGCCGCGTCCGCCATTTTTTATTATCTCCTTAAGTTGATTTTAAGTATCGCCTATATAATTAGGATAACACGGCGTAAGGAGGAAATTTATATGCGTCTGCTTGTCGCTGAAGATGAAAAAGATATGTCCAACGCACTGTGCGCGGTGCTCAAGCATAATAATTATTCGGTCGACACCGTGGAAAACGGATGCGACGCCCTCGACTGGGCGCTTGCCGGAAATTATGATGCGATTATACTTGACATAATGATGCCGGGAATGAACGGGCTTGAGGTTCTCCGCCGTCTGCGCGCCAAGGGAATAGGCACGCCGGTGCTGATGCTTACCGCAAAGTCCGAGATCGACGACAGGATAACCGGACTCGACGCCGGAGCGGACGATTATCTGCCAAAACCCTTTTCAATGGGGGAGCTGCTGGCTCGCGTCCGCGCAATGTCAAGGCGCAACGGCTCATTCACTCCCAATCTTCTTGAATACGCCGACATCTCTCTCGACCGTTCCTCGTATGAGCTGATATGCAAAAATGAGCGCGTCCGACTCGGCAACAAGGAGTTTCAGATGATGGAGATGCTTATGAGCAATCCCGCGCGTCTTATATCGACCGAGCATTTCATGGAGCACATATGGGGGTATGACGCAAACGCTGAAATCAATGTTGTCTGGGTTTATATTTCTTATTTGAGAAAAAAACTGTCTTTGCTCGGCTCGTCCACTGAAATCCGCGCAGCGCGCGGAGTCGGCTATATGCTGGCCTGCAAAGACAGGGAGATATCATCATGATTCAGAAGCTGAGGCGGAAGTTCATCCTTACTGCTACTTTGTCGTTGCTTGCCGTTATGGCCGTGCTGGTCGGAGCGCTGAACATCACAAACTATATTCAGACCGAAAACAATATCGACGCCATGCTTTCTCTGCTTGCGGAAAACGGGGGCAAGCTGCCTGAGTTCGGCGACCCTATGTGGGAACCGTTTTCGGATCCGGCGAAAGACAGCGCTTCAGCTGAAACAGGAGGCGTTTCGGACGATACTGGGAATGTGCCGTCAGCCGCCGGTACTGCCGAGAGCGGCGCCCCGCAGCCCCAGGATGACGGGACTGACAACCCGTCAAAACATAATCCCAAGGACAACATGCAGCAGATAAGCGGGGTTTTGATTACACCGGAGACCAAATATCAGACACGGTATTTCGTTGTGGATATATCTGAGACTGGCAGCGTGGCGTCGGCTAATCTTAAAAACATTGCTGCGGTGACCGAGGAGGACGCCGCCTCGTATGCCGCAGAGGCTCTTAAGGACGGCAACGGACAGGGTTGGATCGGAATATATAAATTCCTTGTCACAACCGCGCAGACTGGGAAAAAAATAATTTTCCTTGACTGCCGCGTGGAGATTGACGGCCGAGCAAAGCTTCTTCTGACATCCCTGATAATTGCGCTCTGCAGCCTTATCTCGGTTTTCCTGCTGATCACAATTTTTTCCGGCAAGGCGGTTCGGCCCTATGCTGAAAACTATGAAAAGCAAAAACAGTTCATAACCGACGCAAGCCACGAGATCAAAACCCCGCTTGCTATTATTTCCGCCAACGCCGAAGTCCTCGAGATGACGTCCGGCGGCAGCGAATGGCTTACAAGCATCAAAAAACAGACCTCGCGGCTTGACAAGCTGGTCAATCAGATGGTGATGCTCGCCAGAATGGATGAGGAGCATCCTTCTATCACATTCGCGGAATTTCAGATAAGCGACGCCGTGTATGACGCAGCCGCGCCTTTTGACACGGTTGCGCAATGCGCCGGAAAACACTTTGAGCTTGCTGTCGAACCTAAGCTGAAATTCTGCGGCGATGAAGGCGCGATACGGCAGCTGACCTCAATACTGTGCGACAACGCCGTTAAGTATTCGGACAGCAAAGGCACGATACGCGTAACACTCCGCTCAAAAGGGAAAAATATTATCCTTGAGGTGTTCAACACCTGCCATAACATCGACAGAGAAACTTTGCCGCGCCTGTTTGACCGTTTCTACAGAGCCGATTCGTCCCGCTCGCGCGAAACCGGCGGCTACGGCATCGGTCTTTCAATAGCCAAGGCGATAACCGAGGCGCACAAGGGAAAAATCACCGTCCGCTCAGACGACGGAAAATCTGTGGTGTTTACTGTGGTGCTTTGAGGGACGATTTTTTGGAAAATCAGCTTTGCGCAAGCTTTTTATCCTTATGATAATAAATTTTCTGAAGAAAGGTATAAAATCATTATGGACTTTATCAGAATTGCAATTATCGGCGCCGGAAACATGGGTTATGCCCATGCGCACAATATTTTCAGCGGCAAAGTACCCGGCATGAAGCTCGCCGCCATATGTGATATCGATGAGTCAAAAAGGCAGAGAATAGCCGCTGAAATGCCGGATCTGCCGGTGTATTCCGACTGGCACGGGATTCTTGATTCACACAAAGCCGACGCCGTGATAATTGCAACGCCACATTACCTGCATCCGGTGATAGCCGCCGAGGCCTTCAGAAAGGGTTATCATGTTCTCACCGAAAAGCCGGCCGGAGTGTATGCCGGCGCGGTCCGCGAGATGATCAAGGAAGCCGGGGCGTCCGGCAGGGTGTTCGGCATTATGTTCAACCAGCGCACCAACCCGCTTTTCAGAAAAGCAAGGGAGATTGTCCGCACGGGTCAGCTCGGCGTGCCGAAGCGTCTGTCATGGACAGTGACCAACTGGTACCGCACGCAGCATTATTACGACTCGGGCGCATGGCGCGCGACATGGCGCGGAGAGGGCGGCGGAGTGCTGTTAAATCAGGCTCCACACAACCTCGACATATGGCAGTGGATCTTCGGGATGCCTGAGTCGGTCAGAGCTGACTGCAGGGTCGCAAGATATCATAATATTGAAGTAGAGGACGAGGCGACTATTTACGCTGTATATGAGAACGGCGCGAGCGCGACATTCATAACCTCAACCGGCGAGTTTCCGGGCACAAACCGGCTTGAGATAGCCGGAGACCTCGGCAAGCTGGTGCTTGAGGATGGAATAATCAAGTGGTGGAAGCTCAAAACTCCAGAGAGGGAGTTCTGCTTTCAGTCGCAGAAGGATTTCGATAAAATCCCGTTTGACTACGAGGAGATAACCCCGACGGAGAAGGAAACGGGGCATCTTGGAATTCTTGCCAACTTTGCCGGAGCGGTTCTTCGCGGCGAGGAGCTGATAGCGCCGGGGGAAGAGGGCATCAACGAGCTGATGATTTCAAATGCGGCGTATCTCTCCTCATGGCAGGGCGGACGAAAAGTGATTCTGCCGCCCGACGACGCCGAGTTCTTCTCCGAGCTTGAACGGCGGGCGATGCGTTCGTCAGTTAAAGAAGCGGGGGAGGCCGGACACGGCAGCCGCGAGTACAGCGAGCGCTGGCAGGTCAGATGGTGACAAAAAATAATTATCTGATTTAATGTATGGTTTAAGTATAATTTTAAGTTTCTTTTAGGTTTTGCTGGTAAAATGCAGACGGAACGATGAATTCCGGCTGCATTTTTATTTGTCCGGCTGCAGGAACGAAAGATTAAATGTGAAAGGTCAGGCTGAACGTGGAGCTGTTTAAGGAAAGATTTGAGAGAATCGAGCAGAAGTACCTTATGACCGAGGCGCAGTACCGTTCGGTTCTGAACGATATAAGCGGCATGATTTCACCGGATGAATTCGGCGAAAGCCGCATATGCAATATTTACTATGATACTCCGGACTGGCGGATAGTCCGAAAATCTCTTGAAAAGCCGGTTTACAAGGAAAAGCTGAGGCTGCGCTGCTACGGCGAGCCGGATGCCGGAAGCACCGCTTTTGTTGAGATTAAGAAAAAATTCAAGGGGGTAGTTTATAAGCGCCGCGCCTCGATGAAATTCAGCGAGGCTGCGGCCTACCTTTCGGGGAAGGCGTCTCCGCCAAAGCCCTGTCAGATAACACGTGAAATCGACAGCTTTATAAACCATTACCCGGGCCTTCATCCGGCAATGCTTATTTCCTATTACCGGACCGCCTTCTACGGAAAGGACGACTCCGAGTTCCGCGTAACATTTGACAGCAATATAATGTGGCGCAGCCGGGACGTCGATCTTACACGCGGCGCCGAGGGCAGACTTCAGCTGGAGCCCGGAACTTACCTGATGGAAATCAAGATACCCGGAGCGATGCCGCTGTGGATGTCGCGCGTACTTGACAAATACCGTGTTTTTCCGTCGTCTTTTTCAAAATACGGCAGGGCCTATTGCGATATGATAAGCAAAGCTGCCGCAAAGGCGTCCGACAGTGCCGGTAATATGTGCCTTAAGAGCAAAAACAACGAAAATAATGAAACTAATAAAGAAGGAGAGCTTAGCGCCTGATTATGTTTGATTCCGTTATTTCAAAAAGTATGAACGCAACCTCGTTTTTCCTCTGCACAATCACTTCGGTGGTTATCGGCTTTATCATCGCCGCTGCATATATGTATAAAAACAAAAAATACACCGGAAGCTTTATAATATCCCTCGCCCTGCTTCCTTTTATCGTACAGATCGTGATTTCAATGGTAAACGGAAATATCGGGGTCGGCGTCGCCGTGGCCGGAGCCTTCAGCCTGATACGTTTCCGCTCGGCAGCCGGAAGCGCAAAAGAAATTGTAAGCGTCTTTGCCTGCATGACGGTGGGACTTGCGACCGGAATGGGTTATATAGGAATTGCAGCGATATTTTCGGCAATAATTATCGGTATGAGCATTCTATATTCAACGCTCCGTCTCGGTGGCAGACAGGAAAACGGAAAAACGCTTAAGATAACAATACCTGAAGGCCTCGAATACAGCGGGGTGTTTGACGATCTGTTTGAGGAATACACGACGGAACATGAGCTTGAGAAGGTGAAAACCTGCAGCATGGGAAGCCTTTATCAGCTTACTTACCGCATCAGCCTTAAAGACGAGAGACGCGAAAAGGAATTTATTGATAATCTGCGCTGCCGGAACGGCAATCTCGACATTTCCTGCGGCCTAATTAGCGACGGCCGCGAAGAGCTTTGATTCTGTAAGAATATTAGGAAAGGCATAAGTCATTATGAAAAAATCAATCAGGACAACCGCGGCATTTATTGCCGCACTTATGATACTGTCGCTTGTGTCATGCGGTTCTGGCACCGATAGCATAATCCATATCAATACCGGCGGCAGCACATCCGAAACATCCGCCATGCAGGCGGAAATTCCAGTTGTGACGTATGCGACAGAAGCTGTTTCGGGAACCGCTTCCTCAGCAGATGTGGCCTTTGCCGAAGCTGATGCCGAAATCAGCCTTTCGGGAGACAGCATTTCTGTCAGCGGCAATGGCGCTGCGGTATCGGGCTCAACCGTGACAATAACGGCACAGGGGACCTATGTTATCAGCGGCAAGCTGACAGACGGACAGATAATTGTCAATACCACCGATACCCAAAAAGTAAAACTGATTCTCAACGGCGCGGATATTCACTGTTCGTACAGCTCTCCGGTCTATGTCATAAGCGCGCCAAAGAAGGTTATACTTTATTCTATTCTCGGATCGGTCAACATTATTTCAGACGGAACAAGCTATAATGTCGATACTTCAAACAGCGACTCGCCGTCCGCTGCGGTATTCAGCATGGACGACCTTAAGCTTGACGGAGAGGGCGTCACATATATTACCGGCAGCTACAGCAAGGGCGTTATGTCAAAGGATGATCTTGAGATATCAGGCGGCACATGGTATATCAAATCGGTTGACGACGGAATACGGGGCAAGGATTCGGTCGATATGACAGGCGGTTATATTTCTATTGACGCCGGCGCGGACGGTTTACGCTCGAGCAACGATACTGATGCATCAAAGGGTTATATTTCAATATCGGGGGGTGAGCTGTATATCGAGTCAGAACAGGACGGCGTTCAGGCCGAAACAAAGCTTGACATAAGCGGCGGAAGGCTCGTTATTTCAACAGGTGGCGGCAGCGCGAACAGCTCCTCAAAGGCGAACACTAATACCGAAGGCAATATGCCGGGTGGCTGGGGAGGAGGAAATATGCCGGGCGGCTGGGGAATGTGGGGAGGAGGAAATATGCCGGGCGGCGGACGGAACGAGCAGGGAAGCACTGCGGCAACGACATCCGATACGACAAGCGCAAAGGCTCTCAAGGCTGCGGTTTCGCTCACTGTCAGCGGCGGTATTATTTCAATCGATTCATCAGACGATGCAATCCATACAAACGGCGATCTCACTATCAGCGGGGGAAGCATATATATATCCTCGGGAGATGACGGGACGCACGCCGACAATTCGCTGACAATCAGCGGCGGCGACATCGATATTGTCAAGAGCTACGAAGGAATTGAGGCTCTCACAATAAATATCGCGGGCGGTGATATCTATATTATTTCAACCGACGATGGCGTTAACGCGGCGGGCGGAAGCGATTCATCCTCAATGGGAGGCCGTCCGGGGCAGAACGGTTTTTCCAGCAGCGGTTCCGGCAAACTGAACATCACCGGCGGCAATCTGCTGATAAACGCCTCGGGCGACGGCATTGACGCAAACGGTTCGATAAGCATGACCGCCGGAAAAGTGGTCATTTACGGGCCTACATTGAACAACAACGGAGCGATTGACTTTGACGGCGGCTTTACTATGAGCGGCGGTACTCTTCTTGCGGTCGGAAGCAGCGGAATGCTCCAGAAGCCGAACGGCAACGGAATTAAAGTCCTTTGTGTGAATACGAGCATCGCGGCGGATACCCTTGTTTGTATCGCGGATTCCTCTGGCAATGCCGCGGCATGCTTCTATACTGTTAAAAATATTGCGTCAATAGTATACTGCGCGCCAGAGCTTAAATCCGGAACCTATACTATATATACAGGAGGTTCGTACAGCACAGGAAAGCCTGATTCCGGCGGACTGCTTTCCGGCGGCGAATATACCCAAGGCTCAAAGCTTGCTACAGTAAAAGTTAGCTGATGATTTTTTGAGAGCCTGAAAAACAAACAATTTTCTTATAAAAAAACCAGCCTCTGCCGCAATTAGGCAGAGGCTGGTCTTTTATTCATTTTATGCAGTCAAGTCCGAATTCGTCTATCATTAAATTATATTGCTTCATATCTTTCTCATTGCACAAGGCGATTTTATAATATGTTCCCAAATTGTGCAGCCTTTTTTTATCGAACAGTATTTCAAATGCTCTTAAAATCCAACAAAGCGGCAGAAGAAAAGGAAGGCGGTCAAGTATGCCGTATCGCGTTTTCATTATATTTATTCCGGGAAAAATTTTTTTAAGAATATACCTGAGCTTTGAACCCTTGTTTGCGTTGACAAGCTTCAGCATTTCGGTGTCGGAGGCGCTGCCGTATGTATGTCCCGACAGTATTATCCGACCCTTGCGGTTTATCACCGGCTCGCTCCCGCCGAACCAGTCCGAAGCTATCTCATTAAGTTTTCCGGCGAATTTTTCAAGCCCGTATTCCGAAAGCCGTGCTTTGACATAGCCGCTTTCAAGAGCTTTGCCGAACTGCTTCCTCAAAACATAAATATCACATATTGCCCTTACGCCGAGCCCTCCGCTTTTCATATGCCGGGCGTCGTGCTTCAGCAAAAGTATATATAAATCCTCCGGCGACAGATGGTACAGGCCGTTTATTCTGCTGTCCGGCAGAAGCCCGCCGGGGGCTTCAAAATATTCCGGGTAATTTGCGCGGCGGTGGAGCTCTATGTTTGTTATCGGCGGACGGTGGAAAATGTCGTGGTGCCCTCCGCCCCAGCTTTCGCAGCTGTACCCGAGCGACTTCATAAGGCTTCTGACTTTTTTATCATTTCCGTGAGAGTCGTATGCGATATCGACATCCGCCATTTGCCGCATGTACGATGCGGGATAGTAATTTTTAAGCTCGATTCCCTTGATGGGCAGAAGACTCACACCGTTTCCGGTCAGCAGCTCAACTATCTCGCCGTATGCGTTTTTCTGTTCGGCGTCGCGAGATACGCTTTTGGCATATTGCTGCATGAACAAACCGTCAATCTCGGGTTCCGGACGCCTTTTAAGCGACGACAGAGACCGCCGCAGCATATGAGAAGTGCGGTTTGACGCGCTGTATATGTAAAGCTGCCGAAAGCTTAGGTTTTCCGGAAGCTCCGGCGGGACTGTTCCGTCAAGCTCCGATTTCAGCAGCGAAATATAATACTTATATAAATCATCGTGCGATGTGTCGTTTATTTTGCGCATCAACGGCCTCCATGATTATTTCATTTATTGTTGCGAATGGAAAAATCAGCAGCGGACGCATAATAATTGAACCGCTGCACTTGATATGGCGGAAAAAATATGCTACAATACCATTAAACATGCGTTACAGAAAAATAAAATCGAAAAGAGGTGCCGTTATGTCCGCCGCGGCGTTCAAGGGCTATAATATTGTCGAATTCTCCTTCGCTAACAAACTTCCCGGGGGAACTCAGATAAAACTTGAAAACAAATACCAGTTCAATGTTAAGTACGCAGCCAACAACACCTGCATCGGAGATATGTCGGTTAAAGTGTCGGACCGTGAAAACGAAGACAAGTTTTTCATCAGCCTCCTTATTCGGGGAGTATTTACCTTTACTCCCGGCGCCGAGAAGGAGACTGTTCATGTCGAAGCATATAAAGCGCTTTTCCCGTACGCACGCGCTTTTATATCAGCGATGACAGCCAACGCCGGAATACCTCCCGTTATTATTCCCGATGCGGATATTGAATCGCAGAGCATCTACCGCTTTGACCTTAACAAACCGAAGGATACCTGAGATGCGTGATAATTGCAAGCCGCCTCCCGGAGCATATGACGGAAGGCGGCTGCCTTTTTTTCACCCGCTGCGGCTGCCGATGCAGTAATATCCGGCTTATGTGTTTGTGTCTTTACGGTAATCGCTCGGGGAAATTCCGATTTCCTTCTTGAAGACCTTTGAAAAGTAACACTGGTCGGCAAAGCCGCATTTGCACGCTATTTCGCCTATTGTGTCGCTGCTGTTCTTAAGCATTTCGGCGGCGTTTTTCAACCTTACTTCGGTCAGGTAACGGTACACGGTCTTGCCGTATGCCTTGTTGAATGTATTTATGATAGTCGTTTTGCTGCATCTGTAAATTTTGCACAGAGAGCCGAGGTTGATGTCTTCAGGATAATGGACGTTAAGGTATATTTTAAGCTGCTCGGCGAGATTTCGCCCGTACACGGGCATAACATTTTTCATTGTTATATATTCGGCGCAGATTGTCATGATTTTTACATATGAGGGCAGCATGTCCGACCTGACGGTCGGTATTTTTGACATTAAAAGTTCGGCTTCCTCCGGAAGCGAGTACTGCTTAAGCGCGTTTTTTATGTTCAGGTGTGCGTCCGGGCTGTCGTTGCAGACCTGCCCCATCATGAGATACCCCGACAGTACTCCGTTGTGATAAAGCGGGCTTATTGCTTCGACAAGTCCCATGTGGCAGTGATAAAGAAAGCTGCAGCCGGTTTCCTTGACTTTTTTGAATGCGTTGGTATCGGATATTACGCAATACTTGTTGGCCTCCGGGTTCTTTTTAAGATAGCTGCAGAATTCAAGGTCGTTCTGAGGATATTCCGCAACCGCAATATAATCGGTGTTGAAAATCGTCATTTTGAACCCGGATATTTTATAAAGCTCCTTCATTATTGAAATCAGTTTATCATAATACATGGATATAATTCTCCCTTAAAACTGATATAATGCGGATTTGTTTTATATCATTTTATATTCTATATCATTTTATAATAAAAGTCAACGGCTTTAATTAAATCTATACATAAGACAGGTTTGACATGGCTTTTGTTTTTTTATCAAATCGTCAACTACTTAAATTTCCATACATAAAGGCATAAAGACAGAAAATAATAATAGCAGAGCGCGGTAAATAATTTAATTAAAACATTTAACGCGTCTCAATTAATATAGATTCGCGGGACGCATGAAACGTTTTTGCGGAGTAAGGCTTCCCACAGAGGAGTTCCAAATGGCAAAGAACAGAGCACTTGTTCCTGAAGCAAAAGACGCTCTTAACAAGTTCAAGATGGAAGCTGCCAGCGAAGTCGGCGTCAATCTTAACCAGGGTTACAACGGCGATCTTACCTCCCGTCAGGCGGGAAGCGTCGGCGGACAGATGGTCAAGAAGATGATCGAGTCCTACGAGAACCAGATTAAGACGAAATAACAACTTTCAGTAGCAAAGAGCGCTGATGACATAGATTATGTCATCCGTTCATGCAACTACAGTCGAGTGTTTTATGTTTAATCGGTTAAACATTAAAACATGACAATTGAAAGGAACCTCCGGGCTATGCCCCGGAGGTTCTGATTATTTTTGACGGTTTTATGAATTTTTTCTCCGCTATTGAATTTGATGCCGTGGTGCTGTATAATACTATTGATATCATTTTACCAGCGGAAGGAATAAAATGAAAAAAACAGTTGTGGCTCTGGCGCTTGCCGCATTTTTACTGACATCGGCTGTCATACCGGTTTTCTCGGCTGATAAAAAATACGGAAGCCTTTTGCTCCTCGGCGATTCAATAACCTACGGGTATGGCCTTGAAGGAACACGCGATACTTGCGCAAGCTATGGAAATCAGCTCAGGAAATATCTTGACATATCTGAAAGCAATTTCACAAACGCGGCGGTCAACGGCTATACTTCGGCCGACCTGCTCGCTCTTTTGCCGTCGCTTACGGAAAAAGTCAAAAACGCCGGGCTTATTGTCGTTTCCATCGGCGGAAACGACCTGCTTCATATACTGTGGAACGCTGCTTCCGCCGTTCTGGGCTCGGGATGGACATATGCGGACGTCACCGCCGGACTGAACAATCCGGCTTATGTTGAAAAGCTTAAAAAATATATCACGGTCGAAGCCGTTACAGATGCCATAATCAGCTATTCGGCGAATCTTGAGTCTATTATCAGCTTTATAAGGCAGAACAATGCCGTTGCAAAGGTTATATTTCTGGCGCAGTACGATCCGATGAGCGGAGCGCCGGGGCTTGAAGAGATCGGCGCAATTTCTTCCGGTTCGATAAGTCTTCTGAACGCCGCTATGCGAGGCGCGGCGAAGGAAGGAGAGTGCACATATCTCGATATCCGCACCCCGTTTGAAGGAAAAGGCCCCGAGTGGACGAATATTCTCGCGGGCGACATACATCCCAACATCACCGGTCATAAAATGATATTTCAATATATTGTGAATTATCTTGAAAACGGACTTCAGCCGGACGGAACTCCGGAGGAAACCGGCACGGCCAGTACTACAGAAATTCAAGTTCAGGCGGCAGTCACCGAAAATGAGCAAAAGACAACCGAAACTCAAGATGTTACGTCGGCTGATTCTGAAAACGCAATAACAGATACGTCGCCGCGCAAAAATGGCTGCGGCTCGGCAGCTGCAGGTGCTTTTTCGCTGGTTTCTTTGGGACTTTGCGCCATGTTTATAAGAAAGAAAAAATGACCCGCATAACGGAGTATTAACAGGCATGCAGGAAACAGGAGGGATGAATTTGCGCAAGAAGTCAATATTCGGGCATTTCATAATGATATTACTGTGCTTGAGCATATTTTCTGCGCTGGTTCTGCCTCTTGCAGGACTTACGCTGACGGGCGGGAACACACCGGGCGAGAAAACAAAAGCAATACTTGCCGCAGGGGACTCAATCACCTCGGGAAAAGGGCTTGACGACAGGGCGGGGAAATGCTACGGAAGCCTTGTCGCCGCTCAGTTTGGCGTTACCGGAGGGAAATATAACAATATTGCCAAAGACGACATGACATCGGCTGCCCTTAAAGATATGCTCGAAGAGGCGGAGCTTTATGTTAAAAATGCTGATCTCATGATCATATCGACAGGTACTGATGATATTATGTCGATAATTATGACGGCTGTCAGGACGACGGCCGGCGGTGAGCTTACATACTCAAAGCTGCTTTCATATGCGGCGGATGCCGAATACGTCAAAAGGCTCAACGATGCCATCGACCACACGGCGATACTCAACGCCGTGGCTAAATATTCGGTAAATTTAGGCAATATCATATCAAAGGTAAAAAGCTTCAATCCTGATATCAGAATAGTCTTTCTTTCGCTTTACAATCCCTTCGACGGGGTAAAGGAGCTCGCGTCACTGAAAAATATAGCGTCCTCGCCGGTTGACCTGATGAACTCGGCGCTGCATAAGACGGCTGAGGAAAACGGCTGCGCGGTGGCAGATATCTTTACGGCTTTTGCGGGCAAGGCTGATCAGCTTACAAACATTACAAGCCTTGATACATCGCCCAATGCCGAAGGCCACAGGCTTGCGGCATCGCTCATTGCGGAATACATATCAGCACTCCCGGATCTGACCGACGATACCCTGACGGACGTGACGGTGACGACGGCAGCCGTAACCGAGCCGGACGTAAGCGAAACAAAAAAAGAGTCTGAGACGACAGTCCCCCCGTCTGACTTTATCTGGCCGCGGCAGGAATCCCATCTCTGGATTTACATTGTGATTGCGGTGGCAGTCAGCGGCGCGGGCATTTCAATCGGCATGTATTCTGTAAAAAGCAACACAAAGAAAAAGTAGTATAATGGCAAAGCAGCCGGGCTGCAATACTGCAGTCCGGCTGCTTTATATTTATTTGTTGAATTCGTTTATAACAGGTTCGGTTATATGAGGGCATTTGTCGGCTATTGTGCAGGCAGTGTCACTGGGTTTTGCCCAATAGACGGCGTTCGTGATTATGCGCTGCACATACGGATTGAAGAAAGACTTGCAGGACTCGTGGCCCGGCTGGAAGTAGAAGACTTTGCCGGCTCCGCGTATGAAGCAGGCTCCCGAGCGGAATATGTTGCCGTCCTCAAACCAGCTGCCGAAAACCAGCGCGTCGGGCTGCGGAATGTAGAACGGCTCAGAGTAAAGCTCCTCCGACTCGAGGAGGAAATGTTCCGGAATTCCGGCCGCTATCGGGTGAGAGGGCATGAGATTCCAGATTACTTCCTTCTGCTCGCGGCCCCACTGAAGGTTGCCGTTAGTTCCGACAATAGCCTTAAATGGCTTCGAATGATGCCCTGAGTGCAGAGCTATAAATCCCATCTTGCCGAGGAATACGCGCTTCTCAATTTTCTTTACAAGCTCGTCGTCAACCTCTTTGTGGAACATATGTCCCCACCATAAAAGGACGTCAGTGTTGTCCAGCACCTCGTCCGGAAGACCCTGATCTTTATCGTCAAGCGCGGCAAGAGTAATCTCCATTTGCCCGGTTTTGGCGAGAAAATCCCCGATTACGGCGTGAAGGCCGTTCGGGTATAGCGCTTTTACTTCTTCCTTGGTTTTTTCGTGGCGGAATTCGTTCCAGATTGTCACTCTGATTTTGTTTTCCATTTTGTTATGCTCCTTGATTAAAATTCATATAAAAGTCCGTCATATGCAACGTCCACGCCGAGCGGGGAAAGTGCCGCCGCGGTTGACGCGTGGTCTGTGTGAAGTGTGCGAGCAAGGTGAGATACGATGATTTTGCACCCGTCGGGAGCGCAGCCCTGCTTGCGGAAGGTTTCAAGCATTATTTTCAGCATGGGAATTGAAGTGTGGGAGAAGATCCTGTCGTCGCCCGGCACTATGTCTCCCATAGTCAGCTCGAGCACCATGCAGTCAAATTTCAGCTTGCGTATTATCAGCCATGTTTCATAAGGCAGCCAGCCTGTGTCAAGACCGTAATACATCGTTTTGCCGCCTTTTGAAATCACATAGTTGAGTGCGATTTCATTTATGTCGCCTGTTCCGTGGTTCGCTTTAACGGGCATTATGTCATACCCGCCCGCCATAAAATGTCCGCCGGGGGTTACGCAGCGGAAGTCGACCGACATATCCTCTCCAAGCTCGCTTTTAAGCTTGCGAAGGCAGGCGCTGTCGCCATATACGCGGCAGTTGCGTCCGGAGCCGCACAAACGCAGGAGGCTTTTGACATTGAAATGATCTGGATGGGAGTGAGTTACAATTACATCTGTCACTTTGTCAAAAAGCTGCGGGAGATTGTTCGTTTCAGCATAGTCGTAAATGTGGGGCCCGGGATCTGCCATAAGCGAATCGTCGATAAGTGTGCTTGAAAAACGACGCCATTCCATACCCGGACGTCGTCCGGCAATATTCCAGTCGGCGGCTCCCGTCCCGAGAAAACGAAGCCTCATAAAACGCCTCTTTCAATATTGATGTTAATCCGTATATTTTTATATTTCATCGGCTGTCTCAATACGGGGTATTACCTGAGCGGATAAGCTCATATCGCCCGGAGTTGAGAATATCAATCAGCTGCCGCGAGGTCTTTACCGGTTCTTCGGTCAGTATCCCGCCGCCGATTACGCTGCCGTCATGGTGGTAGTCGCTGCCAGATATCTTCTTGAGATTATATTTTTCAGCCCAGAGGTTTGCTATATCGTTCCGCGAGTCATGCTCCGCGTGTCCGTTATATACTTCCACTCCATCAAGATATTCTGGCTTTATTATCTGCATCGCGTCCCGGAAAGGGTGCGCCTGAAAGAAGAGCCCGCCGTATGCCCGGACGGCTGCGGCGACTTCCTTTGTCTTTGTGTCCATTATCTTCGGCATCGAGCGGAGAAACGCTTCGTCAACGCCGTATATCAGGTAATCGTTTTCGTCGATATTGGAGCGCAGCTCCACGCCGAGAAGCACATTCAGGCGTCCGGCTGCGGCCTCGACGAATTTACTGTAGCCAGCCATGTAGAAGTCGATTTTTTCGTCCCATTTATATGAGGAATGGTCAAAATTACTGTTTTTGTAGGTGTAGCGGCTCAGATGGTTTGTGAGGACCAGAGTCGTGTAGCCTGCCGCTATATAACGGCGGGCGATGGTGCCGCAGTCGACTGTCGCGCAGTTGCTGACTTCGGCCGAGTGGCAGTGCATTTCTGTTTTGTACATTAAACAATCCTTTGTTTTTTCTTTTTTTCAAACAGTATAATAATACTCTAAAATCATATTTTTTGCAATATATTCCGAAAAAATTTCAATAATTTTCTCATATAGCCGGTTTTAACGGCACATCAGAGCCCCTTTACTTGATTTTACTTTTTATGTGTGTTATACTAATATGTAAATTTTATCAATACAGATGGCAAAATGAGCTTTTGAACTTTGGCATATTCAATTATTTGCAGAGTGGAGGAATGATTATGTACACTGGCATTAAAGAAGCATATGACGAATTCCGAGGCATATTCGGAAAAATTCACGCATACAGGCATGCTCTGGGCCTGCTTTATACGGACGGAGTTACAGCCGCTCCCGCAGGCTCGGCTGACGGAAGAGGCAAGACATCGGGAATTCTATCAGAGGCAGAATACGCCCTCCACACCTCGCCGAAGATGAAAGAGGCGGTTGCGTATCTTCTTGAACACAAAGACGAGCTGACGCCGTTCCAGCAGCGCGAGATAACAGAGTACAACCGCTCGAATGAATATATAAAAAGCATTCCGGCTGACGAGTACGTTGAATTTCAGGTTCTTGTAAACACTTCCGAAGCCGTATGGCACAAGGCAAAGCTCGAAAATGATTTCAAAGCTTTTGCTCCTTATCTTGAAAAAATTTTTACGACTGTCCGCAGGTTCGCTCAATATTACAAGCCGGACGACGATCCGTACGACACTCTGCTCGGTATGTACGAGCGCGGACTGACGCAAAAGGATGCCGATGCTTTCTTCAGCGCGCTGAGTGAAAAAATTGTTCCGCTTATACGCCGCGTAAAATCGGCGCCAGAGCCTGACGACAGCTTCATTCACCGTTTCTACCCCGCGGAGATACAGCGCAGATTTTCGGATTATCTGCTTGATACTATAGGCATCAACCGTGAATACTGCAGCATCGCGGAGACAGAGCACCCGTTCACAAACAATTTCAACAAGCATGACGTCCGCGTTACAACTCATTACTACGAAAACAATCTTATAAGCTCGATGTACTCTGTCATACACGAGGGCGGACATGCGCTATATGAGCTCGGCAGCGGCGACGAATACGAGGGAACCTGCCTCGCGGGCGGTGTGTCCATGGGTATTCACGAGAGCCAGTCGCGCTTCTTTGAAAACCTTATCGGGCGGAGCAGGGCATATATTGACCTGATCTTCCCGCGCGCAAAAGAATTTTTTCCCGCGAAGCTGTCGGATGTCGATTCCCGAGCTTTCTGGCTCGCGGTAAACAGAAGCCGTCCGTCGCTTATAAGAACGGAAGCCGACGAGCTTACCTATACGCTGCACATTATGGTGCGGTACGAGCTTGAAAAGGAAATAATCGGAGGCAAACTCGGCGTTTGCGACCTGCCGGCAGCATGGGCGGAAAAGTATCGCGATTACCTCGGAATCGATGTGCCGGACGACACGCGCGGCGTGCTTCAGGATTCACACTGGAGCGGCGGCATGGTGGGGTATTTCCCGTCTTACGCGCTCGGCTCCGCATACGGCGCGCAGATCATGGCGGCGCTGCGGCGCGAAAAGGATGTCGACGCTCTTGTCAGAAGCGGCAATATCAAGGAAATCGTAGATTGGCTGACGGATAAGATTTACCGTCACGGCAGTATGTACGATCCGTCGGTGCTTCTTGAGAAATGCTGCGGCGAGCCGTTCAATCCGGGTTACTTCACCGACTACCTTGAGAAAAAATACAGCGCAATAATTGCAGAACTGAACGGTCCGGCAAACGAGGGCTGATAATATGACAAAACTCGGAGCACAGCTCTATACCCTGCGTGAATTCTGCAAAACGACAGATGGACTTGAAGAAACGCTGAAACGTGTAGCCGACATGGGGTTTTCTTCTGTTCAGCTCTCGGGCGTCTGCGCATATGACGCCGGGTGGATGAAAGAAAGGCTCGACGCCTGCGGGCTCACGGCGGACATCACGCATTTTGATTACAGGAAGGTGGCGTTCGACACCGAGAACACGATTGCGTTTCATGACATAATGAACTGCCGCTATATAGGCATCGGCGGAATACCGGATTTCAAAAAGAACGGCTGCCGGTCCGAGGATTTTGACAAATTTGTTCTCGAAATAGCTCCGGCGGCGCGGAGGATTGCCGCGTCCGGCAAGCACAAGTTCATGTATCACAACCATAATATGGAGTTTGCAAAATCCGGGGGGATAACATATCTTGAGAAGCTCTGCAACGCTTTCCCGTCGGATGTGCTTGGAATAACGCTGGATGTTTACTGGGCACAGGCGGGCGGCGCAGACCCGGTGCAATGGCTTGGAAAACTTAAGGGCCGTGCAAACTGCGTCCATTACAAGGACATGGTTTACAGCGCGGCGGACCTCGATGTCAGGATGGCTCCTGTTGGATACGGAAACATGAATTATGAAAAAATAGTCGAAGCGACGGTTGATGCGGGAGTCGAGTTCGCTTATGTCGAGCTGGACAGCTGCTACGGCGAAGATCCTTTTGAGTGTCTTAAGAAGAGCTATAAGTACTTGATGACACTCGGCCTAAAGTGAGGAAGAATCAGCCGAGGCTGCCGCCGCGGCTTGCGCATAGGTTCGGGACGGCACTGCTTTTTATCGTTTTGATTTTTCATTCCGTCGCATAAAATTTTAATTTCTGTTTGAGCCGCCTTAAGCGGCACGGAGGATTGTTGTGTCAAGAATTTATAAATCAGCAGACCAGCTTATCGGAAAAACGCCTTTGCTCGAGCTTTCCCGCATTGAAAGCGAGCTTGCCCTTGAAGCAAGGCTGCTTGCAAAACTCGAATATTTCAACCCCGCCGGTTCTGTAAAGGACAGAGTCGCAAAGTCCATGATAGACGACGCCGAGGCTGCCGGAAGGCTGATGCCCGGTTCGGTCATCATCGAGCCAACCTCGGGGAATACGGGCCTCGGACTGGCGTCGGTCGCCGCGGCTCGCGGATACCGGATTATAATCGTTATGCCCGACACCATGTCGGTGGAGCGGAGGCAGATAATGAAGGCATACGGCGCCGAGGTGGTGCTTTCCGACGGTACGAAAGGAATGAGCGGAGCTATTGCCAAAGCAGAGGAGCTTGCCGCGGCGATTCCCGGAAGCTTTATTCCCGGACAGTTTGTCAACCCCGCCAACCCTAAGGTGCACAGGGAAACAACAGGTCCCGAAATTTTCGAAGATACCGACGGCCAGGTCGACATTTTTGTTGCCGGAGTGGGGACGGGCGGCACGCTGACAGGCGTCGGCGAGTATCTGAAGTCGAGGAAGCCGGGGATTAAAATTGTGGCGGTTGAGCCTGCGTCGTCTCCGGTGCTTTCACGGGGTGTGGCGGGAGCACATAAAATTCAGGGCATCGGCGCCGGATTTGTGCCGGCGGTGCTGAATACGGATATTTATGATGAAATTATCGCTGTGACCGACGAGGACGCCTTTTCAACCGGCAGAAGAATCGGAAAGACCGAAGGAATACTCGTCGGCATCTCCTCCGGAGCTGCTGTATCGGCTGCTATCGAACTTGCTAAACGTCCCGAAAACAAGGGAAAGACAATCGTCGCCCTTTTGCCCGACACCGGCGACAGATACCTCTCCACACCTTTATTTTCAGAATGAAAGCTTTTCAATATTAAAAAATGAGGATGCGGCATTTGCCGCATCCTTTATTTTTTCCTTATTCCGGTGAGGTCGCAGATCACCTCGCCGGCTATTATAAGCCCTGCAACTGAAGGCACGAAAGCGTTTGAGCCGGGTACAGACCGCCTTGCCGCTCCGCTTGCCGGCTCCGCCGTGATGTCTGTATCCTCAAGGCAGGACGCGCCGCCGTCCTTAATAGGGCTGAGAGGTTCCTCCTCGGAATAGACGACCTTCAGCCTTCTGATGCCGCGTTTTTTCAGTTCATACCGCATCACGCGCGCAAGCGGACATACACGGGTGTCATATATGTCGGCAACCCGGAATTTCGTCGGGTCGATCTTGTTTCCGGCACCCATCGACGAGATTACCGGCACTCCGGCGGCTGAGGCGCGTATTATTATTTCAATTTTTCCGCTGACGGTGTCGATGGCGTCGACTACATAATTATATTTCGTAAAGTCGAACTGCTCCGCCGTGTCCGGCATAAAAAAGCATTTGTGCTTGCTTACGACAATATCCGGTGATATATCGTGTATTCTTTCTTCCGCAACATCGACCTTATATTTTCCGACTGTGCTGTGCAGGGCAAAAACCTGGCGATTGAGGTTCGTCAGGCTTATTTTATCGTTGTCAATAATATCAAGAGCGCCGACGCCGCTGCGAGCCAGCGCTTCGACGACATATCCGCCGACACCCCCTATACCGAAAACAGCCACACGGCTTCCTGCCAGAATTTTCATCGCTTCTTTGCCGAATATTAGCTCGGTTCTTGAAAACTGAAGAGACATCCGAATTCTCCTTTTCCTTTACGGAATTATCCCTGATAATCTGACGGCTACGCACATGGGCATCAGCAAATCGTCCCGCCGCCGAGAACTGTGTCGCCGTCGTACAGCACCGCTGCCTGTCCGGGGGAAACCGCCCTTACGGGAGAGTCGAATTCGACATGAACCGTGTTTTCTCCGGCAATTCTAACCGTCGCGGGCGTTTCCTCCTGCTTGTAGCGCGTTCTGACTTTTGCCCGAAGCGTCTTCGGAGGGATGTCGGACGATATCCAGCTGAAATCGCGTACTTCAAGCGAGGTTGTATAAAGCAGCTTTTCGCCGCCGAGGACAATTTCGTTTTTATCAGCTCTTTTTTCAATCACATAAAGAGGCTCGGCCGCGGCTATGCCAAGCCCTTTGCGCTGGCCTATCGTATAGCGGATTATTCCTCTGTGCTCGCCGAGAGTGTTTCCGTCGGCGTCGACAAATCTGCCGCAAGGGTACTGCTTTTTTGAATACAGTTCGATTGCTTTTGCATAATCGCCGTCAGGCACGAAACATATGTCCTGGCTGTCGCGTTTCCGGGCGTTTATGAAGCCCTCTTCCTCTGCGATGCGCCGCACCTCGGCTTTTGTCATATCGCCGAGCGGGAAGACCGTATGCGCAAGCTGCTTTTCCGAGAGAGAGTAAAGCACATAGCTCTGGTCTTTTGTTTTATCAAATGCTTTTTTAAGAAAATACCTGCCGTTCTCCCCGGAAATGCGCGCGTAATGTCCGGTGACTACGACGTCGCAGCCGAGCTCCTCGGCGCTTTCGTAAAGCTTTCCGAATTTAAGGTATCTGTTGCAATCTATGCAGGGGTTCGGAGTCGACCCGCCTTCGTATGCCGAAACGAAACGGTCGATAACCAGCTTTCTGAAATCTGCCGTGAAGTCGAGCACATAATGCGGAATCCCAAGCCGGCATGCAACGCTTGCGGCGTCCTTTGCATCGTCAAGGAAACGGCAGCAGTTTCCGCGCTGAACCCCTGCGCCGCCGTCACCGAAGAGCCGCATCGTAACGCCGACGCAGTCGTAACCTGCTTTTTTCATAAGATATGCCGCAACGCTGGAATCAACGCCGCCGCTCATGGCTATCAATGCTTTTTTCATGCCGCCGCCTCCGGTTTGCCGTGTGTTTTATGTCCATTATACCACAATTATTCATATAAAATCAATAGCGTCAGCCGTTGCAACTGCGGCAAACAGCCAAGTTTATCATTGTTTTTATAGCAATACTGGCTGTCTCATATACGGCGGGCGCGTTGTACGATGTTAATATTGTATTGTTTTATGTAAATATTGTGTATTTACATGAAATATAGCGGCGTTTATAATCATATATGACGGTTAGAACATAAAACTGTTCAACTTATATAAAAATCAGCCCGCGTTGATGGCTGCCGTTTCTATTATTCCGCACTGCATATCACGCGGCCTACGGAGCAGAGGCATAACTATGTTTGTAAAATTGTTAAGAATAATGGCTTTTTTTCTTGCCTTGCCGCTTATACTTGCTTCATGCAATAACGGCGGGGCGGATGTCGCAGGTTCTGACGAGAACACTTCGGCGCAAACAGCGCCTCAGCAGATAAATCTGACTGAATACAGGATAATTCGACCCGAAAAGGCTGACGGAATAGTAGTTGAGGCGGCAAAACTGTTAAGGAAAACCGTGTCTGACGCCATAGCGGCCGAACTCGAAATAGCAACCGACTGGACGGCAAACGGCGCGGAGCCGGACGCTGACGCAAAGGAAATACTGATTGGAAACACAAACCGCAGCCAAAGCGCAGAGGCGGCGGAAGGGCTGACGCTTAAGGATTACGCCATTGTTTTCAGCGGCTCAAAAATAGTTATTGCCGGAGGCTCGCCAAACGCGACGTACTCGGCGGTCGAATACTTCCTCAAAAACTATATTTCATACGAAAACGGCGCCGCGGTTTTGAAAAACACCGGCAGCTATATTATGAAATATGAATACAAATACGATGAATCTGAAATAAAGGTGGCGAGCCTTAATCTGTTGACCGCATCGAACGCACAGGTTAATCAGCAGGCGGAGCGCGAGCCGAGAATAGTAAAATTCGTGGAAAACTATCAGCCGTATTCAATAGGCGTTCAGGAGTGCGAAATATTCTGGAGAATGCGGCTTGACAAGGTTTTAACCGGTTACGAAAGGGCGCAGGAGGTTACTACTGTAACAAAAAATTATATCTACTACCGGACCGACAAGCTCAAGGTCATAGACAGCGGCGTGTTCTGGCTGTCGGAAACTCCAGATGTGTCCTCTCAGGGCTTCGGTTCGAAATATTATATTTCCTGCTGCTGGGCGGTGTTCGAATCGCTTGAGAACGGAAGCAGATATGTGCATATGAACACCCATCTTGACGTTAATTCGGCTGCGATACGCGAGAGCGAGCTGACGGTGCTTCTGCCGAGAGTAAAGAATTTTATTGACGAGGGATACGCCGTCGTACTGACCGGCGATTTCAATTCTGAAGAAGAAACGGCCGTATATAAAACAATAACCTCGTCGGGACTGGCAGACTCAAAATATCAGACAACCAACGCTTCAAGAATACCGACATACAACGGCTTTGCCGACGATGTGTCAAAATACGAAGGCCCCATAGATTACTGCTTCGTAAACTCCGAAATAAAGGTGACGCTGTACCGTGTCATCGACAAGCAGGACGGCGGCTTTTTATCCGACCATAACGCTATATATTCGGAGATGACTATATATCCCAGATGAATGCCGATTTGTATCGGTTTATATTAAATACATACATAAAGGAGAATCTGTAATGAAGAAGTTCTTTTCGGTAGTTTTGGCGGCTTTGTTTGTCTTTACCGCGGCGACCGTTATGACCGCACCGTCGTATGCTGATGACATCAAGGTCGTATACCTTGACAGCGCAAAAGGCAGCGACAAGAACAGCGGGGCCACGCCCGGAAAAGCCGTCGCCACTCTTTATGCGGCGATTGACCTTTTGGGAGATACCGGAGGAGTTATCGACGTCGTCGGAGACACCGTCCTTGACGACCCGAACCTGACCGAGGATATGCAGACGGCTGCCGGCTATCAGCTCGACATGCCGATGCAGCTGAAAAAAATTTACATAACCTCCACAAACGGCTCAAAGCTCATAAAATCCGAACCGACCACTGGCACAACAATTTCTTTCTTCGGCCCGATAGAATTCTATAATATCACTTTCAAAAACACACAGGCGCAGAACCTGAATATCTACATGTACTGCAACGAACTTACGGTCGGGTTCGGAGTTGATGCCGAGGCCGATTCCCAGACGCACTGCCCGAGACTGTTCGGCTTTACAGCCAACCCCGACGACGGAATCGACGGAAATCCTGTTATCAATATTTTCAGCGGGAATTTCGGGAACATATACGGTGCCGGCTCGGCGGGCGCTAAGACCGTCAACGGCAATGTTACAATAAATATGTACGGCGGAAAAGCTGATTACATTTATGACGGAGGGCCGGGAAACGTTGTCGGGAACACGACGATCAATCTCTACAACGGGGCAACAGTCATAAACAAGGTCACAAAGAGCGGCACCGTATCGGGAACGAGGACCCTTAATCTGTATAATTATACATCGGACGATGAGAGCAAGCTGCCGTTCACCGCGTCGGATTTTACAACCGTGAACAAGGGGCTTACCGCATCCGTTCCGCTTCCTTCTTCCGTGAATATTGAATTTACCGTGGCCACCGACGACCCGAATGAAACCACCAACACGCCCGCCGTTACCGATGCGCCTGTGACAACCGCTCCGGTTACGACGGCTCCGGTCACAACCGCGCCTGCAACAACGGCTGCCGCAACTACAAAAGCTCCCGACAATACGGCGGCTCCCGCAACAGGTACGGCGCCGGCTACAACAAAAGCCGGCTCTTCAGATAATGGCGGCTGCGGCGGAACGACAGCTGCTATACCGGCAGCTTTGGTAATGCTCGCCGGGACGGCATACGGGTTTCTTAAAAAGAAAAAGGAAGGGCGATAAGCAGCAAAGGATACGGTTTTATACATCGTAAAACAGAGCAGACCCCGGCTTTCGCCGGGATCTGCGGGAAAACAATATACATGATTTCTAATTTTTAATAAATCGGCTGCGGTACTCGGTAGGAGTTATTCCGTATGTGCGGGTATAAAGCCGGGTAAAATAGTACGCGCTTGAAAAACCGAGGGAACGCGCGAGGTCTCCGATTGGAATGTCGGTGTTGCTTAGCATTTCAAGAGATTTTTGAAGCCTCATGCCGTTTATATACTGTATTACGGTCTGTTTCTGACTGGTCTTGAAAAGACGTATTATATGCTGCTTTGAAAAACCGAAGCGCCGGCTCATCTCGCTTAGCGTGATTTTTCCGGTGTAATTTTTTGAGATCCAGAGCAGCATTTCCGACATTTCGGGCGAGCGCCGCTCGGCAGGAATAATTTCGCCGACGGAGTTCTCGCTGATAAGCAGCAGAAGCTCATAAAACGAAAGATCCAGCCGGTTCTTTGCAATAGGACCCGCGACGAGGCGGTACTGATCCATTTGCCGGAAAAGATTTTCAATTTGATTTGAGTATGCAGCCGCGGAGCCGGTCTGTTTTACGAAAATATGGTCTATTGTATGGGCAATCCGGTCGGAATACCTTAATTTCTGCTGCTCGGCGTCAAATTTGCCGAAATCGGCAAGAAGCTCTTCTTCACCCGAAGGAGAAATTGTCTTTGGGGGAGAAAAATGCACATACCTATAATTGCTTTTTTCAAGAAGCGATGCGGTATATTGCGTTCCGCTCGGAATGAAAAGGTAGTCGCCTGCATGCAGGTCGATTGTCTTTCCGTCGACATCAACACGCATCAGTCCGAAGATTATATATAGCATCATGTTGCGCGGACGCAACTGCCCATTGTTGGTCCAGCCGCCGTCAAAGGTTATCTGACCGGAGTACCGCACATCGGGAAGCTGTTTCAGGTCGATTTTATATAACATAATGCCGCCCCCTCCTATTATCGTATTATATTGCAGGGTAAAAAGAATAAAGTGAAAAGTATTCATTATCGGCTGAATATTTTTTAATATTATACAACATCGGCGGCAGAATGTCAAATCGAATATCAATAATGTGTGAATATTTGAATATTTTTTGGCTGTTTTACAAAAAGGCGCCGATAGTAACTCGCTAAACCTGAAGGGGAATATGGATTTTTATATTGAGAACGCCGCGCTTAGATTCGGCCTTGACGAGCGCGGCAGAAACTGTTCATTCTTCAACAAGGCAACAGGGCATGAGTATGTCACAGCTCCGCAGCACGTCTGGAAAATGATATGGCAAAAAGGGCAGAGAACCGAAAGACCGGTGTTCGCGGAAGAGCAGACCGGACGCGTCAGCGTCAACGGCAGCTCGCTTGTCCTTACATATGACAGCTTATACAGCGGTGGCGTGACGCTCGATATTACTCTTGTACTGACATTCAGTCTTGATGGCGGAACGCTTTCCGTCACCTCGCGCATAGAAAACCGTTCGGATATTACGGTGACTGAACTCAACGTAACCGCCGCGTCCGGGATACGCTCGATTGACGGCAGGCCGGAGACCGATTGCATCATGTGGCCGGCGGGTTACGGAAAAATCATCGAATCGCCGGCGCTGTCCGATCTCTCGGTATATTCAGGCTTCCGGAAATACGAGAGGCATGATTTTCTGCATACCGACCTTGACCTGCTTTATCCGGGCGGTTCGGGGTCAATGCCGTGGTATGATTTATACAGCAAAGGAGAGGGGCTTTATATCGGCTCGCATGGAATGTCGCATGAGACAATCTGCCTGCATGTGGAGCGCGATGTAAAAGCCAATTTATTATCTCTCGGCGTCATCAAATATCCGTTCACCGAGCCGGGTGAATCATGGGAGAGCGAGCCGATCATATATCAGCCGCACATCGGCGACTGGCGGCAGGGAGCGAAAATATACCGCCGCTGGGCGGATGAAAGCGGTTTCTTCAAGGCTCCGGAAATCCCCGGATGGGTCCGCGGCTTTGAAGGCTGGCTGCGCGTCATACTCAAGCCGCATCATTGCGAAATTAACTGGAATTATAAAAAAATCCCCGAGCTTTACGACGGAGCCGAGGCGGCAGGGCTTGACACGATATTCCTCCTCGGCTGGGAAAAGGGAGGATTTGCCCGGATGTGGCCTGACTTTGAGGCCGACAGCGACACTGTCGACGGGCTCGGAGATGTAAAAGAACTGCGCGACGGCATCGGTTATGTCCACGGAAAGGGCGGCAGGGTCATAATGTTCCTCAGCTATTTTTTGATCGACCATAAAAGCGATTTCTACCTTAAGGAAGGCGGGGACGAATGCACTATCAGAAGCGTATGGGACGAGGATGTGCCGTTCGCCGAAACCTACTGCGGAGAGGGGACGTACAGAAAGCTGCCCAATCCTCCGATGCCTATGTACGGCGCCTGCCCGGGCTCACGCAAATGGCATGAAAAAATGAAGTCGCTTGCGAAATACTGTCTTGATCTCGGCTGCGACGGCGTCCTTTACGACCTCGGCGGCCTCAAGCCCTACCTCTGCTTCTCGGACAGGCATGATCACAAAAAGCCTAATCTGGCATGTGCAAGCAAGGCAGACCGCTTCGCCGACCTGCGCAGTACGGTGAAGGCCTACGGAGACGACAAAATAATTCTTATGGAGCATCTTGTGGACTGTTTCAACCAGCATATGGATATAGCCCAAAGCAACCATATGTACCCCGCAAGCCGTACGAACGTGCCGGATATGTACCGTTACACCTTCCCGGAGCTTGTGCTGACAAACCGCGAGCTGGGAGAAGACGAGGAGAATTATCGCGATAATATAAATTTCACATTTATCTACGGCCTTGCATTCGATATGACAATTTACCGCTGCTGTGGTTCAATGGCCGATATCCCGCATTACGCGGAATATATGAAAAAAATAATAGGCCTGCGAAAAAAATACAAAGAATACCTGCATTACGGAAGGTTTATCGGAGACGACGGTTTTACCGTCGCCGAAGGACAGGTGCGGGCTAAGGCGTACATGGCGTCTGACGGAAGCATAGGAGTTGCGGTCTGGAACAGGCGGCACGAGAATGCGGAAGCCGTGATAGCCAATGAACACGGCGAGAGATTTTCAATAACGCTCGAAGCCGACGGAGTGGACTTTATTTTAATCTGAAAGGGAAGGCATATACATGAACATGAAAAAGAAAATTTTAAGACTTATTTCGCTTGTTATGGCTCTTTTGGTTCTTGCTGCGATATCTGCTTCATGCGTCGGTGGGGAAAGCAAAAACAATGAAACAACCGTATCTGTGTCGGGCCCGGACAATACCGCAGCGGGGACTAATGGGGAAACGACACGGCTTTATCCGGAATTTCCCGAAAAAAATTACGGGGGATCTGTATTCAACATATTGAGGTATGACTCCGAAACGGCAAACGGCTGGACCGGTATTCCAAACGACATAATGATAGCCGAAACAAACGGCGAGATTTTGAACGACTCGGTTTATTCGCGAAACCGTTCGGTTGAAGATAGGTTCAATGTTAAAATTACCACGACGGAGCACGGTTCCGGACTGTCTTCACTTCTGCAGACCAGCGTGCTTGCGGGAGATAACTTATATGATATGGTGGACCAGTGCCTTAACGAGGTCAGCCGTCTTTTCAACATGGGGCTTATAACAAGCTTTGATGAAATAAATGTGAATCTTGACATGCCGTGGTTCGATCAGAGCTCAATCAAAAGCTTTACCATAAGCGGCAAGATATTTGCGGCCGTCAGCGATGTCACATACATCGACAAGCTTTCGACAGTGGTCGCTTTCTACAACAAGAGCCTTGCTGAAAAAATCGGAATAGCCGATCTTTATAAAACTGCTCTTGACGGCGACTGGACGCTCGACAAAATGCTGTCGTATTCATCCGCCGTTACGGCCGACCTCAACAGCGACGGCAAAATGGATCAGAATGACGCTTACTGCATATCGTGCCAGAACGACGGCTCATATTTCTTCCTCCATTCGGCAGGCATCCTCGTTGCCGAAAACGACGGAACGAACATAACATATACCCTCAATTCGGAAAAAGCAATATCGGCGCTCGAAAATATCTTCAAAATAATGAACGACACGTCGATATACTTCAACCGTCAGCTTTACGGAATGCAGCCTGCTGAAGTTGCGGCAATGTTTGCAAAGGAACAGGCGCTGTTCATGATACGTCCGCTCCAGTCGCTTTATGATCTGAGAAGCCTCGACGCATCGTTCGGCATCATTCCGGTGCCGAAATATTACGCCGACCAGGAAAAATATTATGTCCCGATAAACACATATGGCGCAACCATCATCTGTATACCGAAGGGAGCGCCGGACTATGAAAAGACATCGCTTGTTTTCGAAGCGCTTGCCGCCGAATCTCATTATCGGGTAATGCCGTCGTTTTACAATGTGGTGCTCGGCACAAAGCTGGTCAACGACCCTGAAGCTTCAAAGGTTCTCGATCTTGTTTTTGCCAACCGCGTTTATGATCTCGGGATGATCTGGAATTTCGGAAGCATCCGCGGCGCCATTGTTGTTTCAAATATGGTTTCTGTCGCCTCTAATCTGAAGAGATTTGAAAAACTGGTTCAGAGCGCGATCGACACTCTTTACAGCGATGTGGCTAAACTCGAAACAGACAAATAACGAAAAAATAATTATTAAAATCCCCGCGGACAGTAAATTTGTCCGCGGGGATTTGCTATCGCCCCGTTCGGCAGGATCCGCGACCGGCGAATACTAACTTTGCCCGCTTTGTCCGCTTTTGTCGGCTTTTGTCCGCTTTGCTTCTGCACTCGGTCGGGTTATTCCGGCAAAATAAAAAACGGGGCGGCAGGCGCCCCTTCGCTTGGCTGGGATGGCCGGATTCGGACCGACGAATGCGGGAGTCAAAGTCCCGTGCCTTACCGCTTGGCTACACCCCAATACCCGGTCATTATATCATAGCATCGCCTGCGGTGTCAAGAGATAACAATAAAATACAGAATCCGGCAGCGGTTTATTTATATTGAAAATTCCGGCTGTAAATGATGATTTTATGATTATCTATTGATTATTGATGAAATACGGGATATAATATTGAAAAATTGACATGATGCGGTGGGCAGATGAACAAATACAAGAAGCTGATGTCCGACACTGTAATACTTGGAATGGGGACCTTTGCGTCTAAGGTCCTTGTTTTCCTGCTCATGCCGCTGTATACCTCGTGCCTTGATCCCGGACAGTTCAATCTTGCGGATTTAATATCTCAGACCGCAAATCTGATTATTCCGATTGCCTGCGTCGGGGTGTGCGACGGACTTTTCCGCTTTGCGCTCGGCTCGGACGCCGACAAGCCGTCGGTTTTCAAGACCGGATTAACGGTGCTTTTTTTGTCGTCGGCGGTTTTCCTGGCGCTTTCTCCGCTGCTTTTTTTAATTAAGTATTTCAACGGTTATGCCTGGCTTATCATTTTATATGTTTTGGCGTCCAATATACATTCGGCTTTCGCACAGTATATAAGAGCGGGCGACCGGATGAAGCTTTTTGCGTTTCAGGGTATTCTAAACACAGCACTCGTCATCGGATTCAATCTTGTTTTCCTTCTGGCCTTCAACATGGGCGTCAGCGGGTATGTGCTGTCTGTGGTGATAGCGGATATTCTTGTCGCTTTGTTTCTCGCCTTATACGCCGGTCTGTGGCGCGACCTTGCGGCCGGAAAATTCAGCTTCAGGCTTATGCGGGATATTGTAAAATACAGTGTCCCAATGATACCGACCACAATATTCTGGTGGATTACTAATGTTTCCGACCGATATATTGTAACATGGTATTACGGGGATGGCGCAAGCGGGCTTTATTCGGCGGCATACAGGATTCCCACCATGCTGACGCTTATATGCACGGTTTTTTATGAAGCATGGCAGTTCTCGGCCGTCAAAGACGCGGAGGAGAAAACAAAATCCAGATTTTTCGGCAGAGTGTTCGGCTACTATTCGAGCGTCATGTTCGTGACGGGAGCGGGAATCGTGTTGTTCTGCCAGACGTTTGTTTCACTGCTGTTTGCCGATAAATATGCGGAGTCATGGGTTTTCATCCCCGTGCTGACCCTCGCGTCGGTATTCACTGCGCTGACTACCTTCATGGGCAGCGTATATCTTGTCAAGAAAAAGACGCAGCTTTCATTTTTGACCTCGATGACAGGCGCCGTTTCAAATATTGTCCTTAACTTTATTATGATTCCATTATGGGGAGCGCAGGGGGCCGCAATAGCCACCGCGCTGAGCTACATGGCGGTGTTCATAATCCGCGCATTGTCGGTGCAGAAATATGTTCGTTTCTTTGTCAATTATTTAAGGCTTGCAGTGAACACAATTCTTCTTGCTCTCATGTGCGCTGTTTCGGTTTCACACATCAGGCACTGGTGGTTTTACTGCGCGGCGCTTGCCGCATTGATACTCGCCGTGAACTTAAAAACGTTGATTAAATGTATTGCTGGAGCGGCAGAACAGTTTATCAAAAGAAGAATTGAATGAAAAACATGAATTTGTTAATCGGCAGCGTAACATATCCAAAGCAAAAAAGCACCCCTCTGGGTGCTTTTTATTTTGGTGGGCCATCAGGGACTCGAACCCCGGACCAACCGGTTATGAGCCGGTAGCTCTGACCAACTGAGCTAATGGCCCTTCATCAGGGACTTTCATATTATATCGCCTAAATCATTTCTTGTCAAGACTTTTTTTAAAATTTTCATACGGAGTACCGCAGTGATCGATTGATTCAAACTATTATACAACTTAATGAATTAACGTCGAAAAAAGCATCAAAAACAGTGCGAAAGCACAAAATGAAGTTAAAATGCAAAAAGCTCTTGCAAATGACGGCGCGTTGTTATATAATGTTCAAAATACTTTTATATAATAAATGAAAATAATTTTATACGGGGGATATAAATGGCTTATTATTATAATGAACCGTCGCACACTTTCAGCGAATATCTGCTTATTCCCGGATACACCTCCAAAGAGTGTATTCCGGCCAATGTTTCTCTGCGTACGCCTCTTGTGAAATTCAAGAGGGGCGGGGAGTCGCCGATATACCTCAATATCCCGCTTGTTTCCGCGATCATGCAGTCCGTGTCAGATGATAAACTTGCAGTTGCTCTCGCGCGTGAAGGCGGGCTGTCGTTTATCTACGGTTCGCAGTCGATCGAGGACGAGGCGGCTATGGTAGCAAGAGTCAAAGCTTATAAAGCCGGATTTGTAGTCAGCGATTCCAACCTGCGCCCCGATGATACGCTTGCGGATGTCATCAATCTCGTAGAGCGCAACGGCCACAACACGATAGCTATTACCGACGACGGCTCGGCTCACGGGAAACTGCTCGGAATCGTCACAAGCCGCGATTACCGTGTCAGCCGAATGCTGCCGACTATGAAAATTCATGAGTTTATGACACCGAGAGAAAAGCTGATTACAGCGCCCGACACCACCACGCTGAAAGAAGCGAACGACATAATCTGGGATAATAAAATCAACCAGCTGCCCATTGTCGACAGCGAGGACAGGCTGATGTACCTTGTCTTCCGCAAGGATTACTCGCAGCACAAGGAAAATCCGCAGGAAATGCTCGACAAGAAAAAGAGATACATGGTCGGAGCCGGCATAAATACGCTCGATTATGAGAAACGCGTACCGGCGCTTATCGAAGCCGGCGCGGATGTGCTGTGCATTGATTCTTCGGACGGCTACACCTGCTGGCAGCAGCAGACGCTGCAGTATGTGCGCGACAATTACGGCGACAGCGTAAAGATAGGCGCCGGAAACGTGGTCGACCGCGACGGATTTTTGTTCCTCGCACGCGCGGGTGCGGACTTTGTTAAGGTGGGCATCGGCGGGGGCTCGATCTGCATCACCCGTGAACAGAAGGGAATAGGACGCGGACAGGCTACGGCTTTAATCGAGGTTGCGGCAGCTCGCGACGAATATTATCGCGAGACGGGCATATACATCCCGATTTGCTCGGACGGCGGCATTGTGCATGACTATCACATGACGCTCGCTCTCGCGATGGGCGCCGACTTCTTGATGCTCGGCAGATATTTTGCGCGCTTCGACGAAAGCCCGACAAATAAGCTGCTCGTTAACGGCACTTATGTCAAGGAGTACTGGGGCGAGGGCTCAAACCGTGCGCGCAACTGGCAGAGGTATGACCTCGGTGGCAAGAACACCCTCGCGTTCGAGGAAGGCGTGGATTCATATGTCGTTTATGCGGGGCCGCTGCGCGACAACGTGGCCAAGAGCCTGCACAAGGTAAAATCCACAATGTGCAACTGCGGAGTCACAAACATCCCAGACCTGCAGAAGAACGCTAAAATTACTCTGGTTTCCGCGACAAGCATTGTCGAGGGCGGATACCATGATGTTATCCTGAAATCAACGACTGGAAACATGAGATAATTTTTACTGCAATGAAAGGCTGACAATATGGCGTTTTCAAAATGGGTGGCAGGCTGGGGAACTTCAATATCTTACACTGATCTAAATCATGCCGATTATTTCAAGGACCAGACTTTCCGTTATGTAATATTCCCGACCATGAACGCAAAAGCGCTCCGCCTGCACTTTTCGAATCAGTACGGCACCGAGAGCATCACCATAAATAAAGTTTATGTTGCCGACAGAACGACCGGCGAGTTTATTGACCCTTCGACAAACGCGAAGGTAACCTTCGGCGGCAGGGACAGCGTAACCATACAGGCCGGCGGCGACGCCGTCAGCGATGAGATACTTTTCGATGTCAAAGCCGGACGGGAATTCGATGTCAGTATGTATTTTGCTGATTATACACAGCTTATGACCGGACATTCGAACAACGGAAAATATATCTATAAATATTATGGCAAGGGCGACTGGGCGGCTGACGCCGGAGTGCCGCTTGAGAAATACGGCGAGAACGGACCGTATGTGTTCCTTCATACGATTGATTTTTTGACAGATGAAGACTGTTCAGCTATAATAGCGTTCGGAGATTCGATTACGGCACAGCCGTGGCCCGACTGTCTTGCCCATAAAATTTTTGACCTCGGAATCAAAAACCGTGCGATAATCAGAAAAGGCATCGGAGGAAACCGTGTGCTGCGCGAATACAAACAGCGTTTCAAAAAACATTGGGGAGAGGCCGGTATAAAGCGCTTTGAGCGCGATATAGCGCAGGCTGGAGCTGACCGTGTGTTTGTGCTGCACGGAATAAACGATCTTATTCATCCCGGAATAAACAACCGCTGGTGCCCGATGAGCGAGCTTCCGGACGCCGACGAGCTTATAGAAAAAGGCTACAAAAAATATATTGAAATCGCCCGCCGCCACGGAATGAAAATCTACCTTGCTACAATTCTGCCTTGCACGCGCTGCACTGCGGATGACGGGGTAAGGGAGATAACACGCTGCCGCGTTAACGACTGGATAAGAAAAACAGACCTTATTGACGGCGTTATTGATTTTGAAGCCGCGGTATGGGACGAGAGCGACCACAAGCAACTCAAGGCTGAGTATGACAGCGGGGATCATTTGCATCCGAGCTTTGCCGGAGCTGAACATATGGCCGATTCTATACCCCTTGAATTTATAACCAAATAACAGTAAAATAACAAAGATGCCGGATGCTTCGGAAGAATCATCCGGCGTTTTTATAATGAGGCATTAAAATTAAAATAAAAAATATTGCAAAAACGTCTTGACAATCAAAGAGAAACGTGGTAGTATAGTGGAGCTGTCGCA
>CAZMZJ010000013.1:0-56574 GCA_964570825.1 uncultured Lachnospiraceae bacterium
CTTCGTTCTTGGAGAGGAACTATAAAAACTACTACTTTTATATTATACGAGGTGAAATATTATGGTAAGAAAAATATGTCTGCTTCTGTGTATTTTTCTCTTGTTGCCTTTGGTAGGCTGTACCGTCAACCGAAATCCAAAAGATACTACGGCTGTAACATCGTCGCTTTCAGAAAGTGAAACGGCGGGTGAAACCACAGGACTTGTACCTGAAAACTTCGGCAATGAGGACGGCTCTCCGAGGGATTTTGTCATATTGGTCAGAAAAAGCCGCTATGACTATATCTGGGCCAAGGAAACGACAGGCGACCGCATCAATGATTCCGCCTACGAGCGCAATATGATGCTCGAAGAGCTTTATAACATCAGAATAAAGATTGCGGAAGCTGCTGAAGACAGCTCGGCATATTTCAGCAATACAATTCTTGCCGGTACCGGCGAGTACGACCTTGTTGTGCATGATTACTGGTGGGGACTTGAGAGAAAGGGGCTTTACCAGAACCTGCTTGATTTCAGTGAAATTGATACTGACGACTCTTATTGGTATACTAACTGGAACAAAAATACAACAATAAACGGCAAGCTGTTCTCAATAGTTGGCGACGCGGCGCTTGAGGTGGTTCAGAATCTCGAAATTGTTTTCTTCAATAAGTCGATTGCAACAGATAACGGGTTAGATCTTTATAAGACTGTCAATGACAACAACTGGACAATCGAAAAAATGCTGACCATCTGCAGCGCTACATCAAAGAATCTCAATAATGACAATACTGAGGACGACGTATATGGTGCGTTGTATGATTTTCATTCATCGAGAAGCCAGTTGTTTGCCGCAGGGCTTGTGCTAACCAAACCTACACAGAACGGGTTTGTGGAAATCTGCGCCAACACTGAAAAGAATATCAACATCTGCAACGCCGTAACAAAGCTTATACATGATATGAATGTCCGGTACGACACCAATACCGCACGTTCGTCTTCGAACAAAGGCTCGACAATATTCAGCAACGGCAACGCTCTCTTTTATGCAACGGCTCTTTATCTCGGCAAAACTCTGCGCGCCAATGCCCCCGCATTCAACTACGGAATAATTCCGATGCCGAAATATGATGCGGACTCAGATTACATATCCACAACATACGGAGCGTCTGTTTTTGCCATCCCGCTCTCTGTCAATAATCCTCATATGTCTGCGGTCGTTCTTGACGCGATGAACGCGCTCAGCAACGACACGATTGTATATTCTTTCTATGACATCGTCATGAAGAGCCAGATTGCAGACGCCCCGGAGGACGCCGATATGATAGATATGGCGAGAGCAAATCTTTATGTGGATTTCGAGTTTATCAACGAGCTGGGGCTTATCAGCGCATTCCAGACTGCAGTCGCTAACAATGCAAACATTTCATCGGCGCTCAAATCGCTGTCAACCGTTGCGGAGACAAAACTTACCGATTTATTAAAGAGTTATAATTAAAGCAATTACAGGAAGTTAAACATGTTCAAATCATTTTCTGAGCGTGTGCTTACATTTGTATTAGCTGCGCTCATGCTGTCTGGTTTATGCTCGTGCACATTCGGAACAACACCGGATGGTGATACGACCGGCTGTGACACGGGCAGTGTGCAGACAGTACTGACGCTTGTGAATTCGGGCAAATCAGATTATGTGATAATATATCCGGAAGACTGTAGCGACAAATTGATAACTTCAGTCAATAATCTAAAAGACGCTATTAAAAATTATACAGGCGCAGCATTGAAGGCGGAAGGCGATCTGCTCCCGCAAGGGAAGGAGCCCGACAGCGAAGCGAAGGAAATCCTTGTCGGTTTGACAAACCGTCCTGAGAGCACAGAAAATATCAGCGAGAATATGAAGTCTGGCAGTTATGTCGTTTGTGTTGCAGGCAATAAACTCGTAATTGGAGGAGTTGATTCAAGCTCAACGGCTGACGCGGTCGAGTACTTCATAAGACGGTTTATTAAAAGCAATAAAAATCTTGCAAACGGGAAACAAGACGGTACTCTGACATTCAGCTCTGTTGATAATTACAAAAAAGAGGCGAGTAAAATGATAAGTTCGATAAAAATCAACGGCATTGACATCGGTAATTATAAGATTGTGGTTCCGCATGACGGATATATCGAGAAATATATCGGACAGCTCTTTGCCGAATATATCTCAATTTTCGAGGGGTCAAGGCTTGGCATCGTAAACGATCAGGGAAAAGCATCCGATTATGAAATTAGAATCGGAAAGACTTCAAGAACCGACATAGCCGTATCCGAAGGAAAATATTTAATCAAGGTGACAGAATCGGGAATTGAGGTGCTGTGCAGTTCAGTAATAGGCTACACCGCCGCCCTTGACGCACTGGAACAAACGGTTTTCAAATATACTCAAAGTGAAATTATGTTGAAAAACGGAGATTCATGGGAAGGCGACGATTTGACTCCCGACAATATTGCAAAGTGCGGGGATATCCGCGTGATGTATCACAATATTTGGGGTTATATGAACCCGGACGGTTCAAATCCTGTGGCGAACAGGTCGGATATAGCGTCTCAGATTTATGCCTTATACAATCCCGATGTTTTGTGCTTCGAGGAAACCAGTACGGCCTTCCGCGGAGCCTCGTCAAGGCTTTTTACTTATCTTGCGAATAATTCTTATGCTGAAATTTGTTATCCGAACGACGGTGGAACCGGGAATCCTATTTTCTACAACAAAAATGTATTAAAATTGCTTGAAAGCGGATATTCAAAGTCGCGCAAGGGAGACAAGGGAACGACTTGGGCGGTGTTTGAGGTTATTTCATCAGGCAAGGTGTTCGGCCTGACCAATTCGCATTTTGCCGCGGATACAAATGCTGGAGAGGACCCTGTGCTCGGAAACCAGTACCGTGTCGAAGATGCGAAGACGCTGCTCGGTGCGGTGGATACAATATTGAAAAAATATCCCGGGATTAGCGTTCTTATTGGCGGCGACTTCAACTGTAGCCTGAACTCCGACCCTTACCGCACACTCACAAGCGCGGGGCTTGTAAACGTCCATGACGTTGCGGCAGCTGCATCTACAGTTTCGCCGTACCACGGCACATTCACTTATGACAAAGAGAACGGCTATTACGGTCTCCAGAGCTCATTGTCTGAGGGAACGGCGGAAAAAGCGATCGACCACATTATGCTGGCGGGAACCGGAATAAAAGTAAATGTTTATTCGGTCTTGACCGACCGTATATCTGCGACTACAAGTGACCACTGTCCGCATTATGCGGATATTTCCCTTAAGTGATTTAAAAATTTTAAGGAGGAAAATTATGAAAAGGACTTTATGTGTTTTAATCGCGGTGATTATGACAGTCGGTATGATGCCGATGCTCTGCTTTGCAGTGTCGGCAGCGGGATGGGATGGCAGCACAACGGCAGTTCCGGCGGGTTCGGGAACCGAGGCTTCGCCGTATCTCATCGCAAGCGCCGAAAACCTTGCATGGATGGCAAAGGAGATCGGCGGAGGAACTGTGACATCGGGAGTCGTCAGCAATCCGTTTTCCGGCAAATTTTTCAAACAGACCGCTGATATTGATCTTAACGGGAAGTCGTTGAAGCCGATAGGATACTATTATAGCGGGAAAGACTCAATGTATGTTTTCGGAGGAACATACGACGGACAGGGTTACACGATTAAAAACGGCAGCATAGTGGCAGCCGACGGAGCCGAAGCAACATCAAGCTGGGGTACCGGATTATTCGGGGTTATTTATGGTGCGACAATCAAAAATTTAACTTTTGATAAAATGTCAGTAAGCGGCAACTCTGCGGTCGGAATGCTTGCAGGGCGCGCGGCCACGGCTGACTATGCCGATAGTGATTATAACGTCATTGAAAAGATTACCGTTAATTCCAGCTGCACTGTGAACAACTCCTGCAAGGATTACAAAACAGGATTCAAATATATCGGGCAGGTCGGCGGAATCGTAGGCATGGCGGAAGGTACGGCGATAAGATACTGTTCGAACAGTGCGAATATTGCCGTTGTCGGAAATGTCGAGGCGTCTGGAGGAATTGCCGGAACGCTTAACGGATGCGAAGTCACCTACTGCAAAAATGAAGGCAACCTGACGCTGGACACGGCGGCAAACCCGAACACGATTGAAAGCGAATTTGGCGGAATTGCCGGAATGCTTCTTCCGATAGGAGCAACATCTGAAAACGCAGGCGGCATCTCGATAACATATTGCTACAACAAGGGCAAGTTTATTTTCAGCGGAACCACATGCGGAGCAGCTGTAGGCATCGGCGGAATTCTCGGCGGTGCAAACCAGCTCAACGGGAATAACACATATTCAATCGAACACTGCTACAACCTCAATGCGGCGAACGACATAACAATAACATACAACAACCTGCGCGTAGGCGGACTTGTCGGAACTGTCTGGCAGCCTGCACTCGGGGCGACAGCGGCGTTGTATATAACAAATTCATATTCTGTTCTGATAACGGCCGGAGGCAACCAGAGCGGATATGCCGGAACGAACGAATACCGTCAGAGAGATAATATCAGCCTGACGGGAAATAAGGAAATTGTTGCAACAGACGTCGGGACAAAAACCGAGGCCGAAATACTTGTATTCACCAAAGCCATTGACGAGAAAATAGAAAATCCTGTACCTGTCATTGTGCCCGAGACTACTGCTCTTGTTACCACAGCGGCTCCTGTGACAACCAAAGCTCCCGAAACCACATCAGCACCTGTTACTACTGCCGCACCGGTGACTACGGCAAAGCCGAGCACAACAGCGGAGCCTCAAACAGCTGCGCCGGAGACTACAGGCAAAAGCAGTTCGGGAGGATGCAAGTCCGCAATAGGATTTGGCGGCGCGGTTCTTATAATGTCCGCATTGCTTTCACAGGCTGTTATTAAGAAAAACAAAAGCAAAATCGAAAAGTAATAAATGACATTTAAGATATTGCATTATTAAGCATATTTTATATAAAAGCAGAGGCTTTTTCGGAAGCCTCTGTTTTATTTCTAAACGACATTAAAATATCTGTGTATCAAAAATATCTTTGAATTTTTGGCTTGACTTGATATATCATGTGCAAACAGTAAATTCACAAGACAATATTTCCAAAAAAAAATTGTTGAATCAAGTGATATTGTTTGGTATTCTCTGAAAAAGCCACAATATAAGTGAGAGTTTGTGAATAATTGTGTTGACAATAATCATAAATGAATGTATAATAATTATAAAACAAACATAAATAAACAAAAATACCGGAATAGTATGAAAGGATGAAGACGGCATGCTTGCAATAGAACGAAGATCGATGCTGCTGAATCAACTTAAAAATGAAAAGCGTGTGCTTGTCACCGATATGAGCGCCAAATTCGGAGTATCTGAGGAGACGATAAGGCGCGATATGGAAAAGCTTGAGCAGGAGGGTTATGCAACCCGCACGTATGGAGGAGCTGTTTACAATGAGGACAGCCGGAGAGAACTGCCTTATGAAATCAGAAAGCGCACAAATGTTGAAGCCAAGGAAAAAATCGCGCATGCGGTAGCGGGACTGGTCAGCGATGGAGATTATCTGATGCTCGACGAGAGCACCACATCAATGTATATCGCGCGCGCAATTAAGACAAAACACAATATTACGCTTATTACAAATTCGGTTGAAACTATGCTTGAGCTTGCCGGAGATGTCCCTGACTGGAATATCAATTGCACCGGCGGTATGCTAAAGCCGTATGCGCTGGCTTTTACCGGACACAGAGCCGAGAGCATGGTGAGCGCGTATCATGTTAACACTACGATTATTTCATGTGAAGGCATTGACCTTGCCGCCGGGTATACAGACAGCCGGGACGAAAATGCGCTACTTAAGCGCGCGATGATGGCTTCCGCGCGAAGTGTGATTCTTGCGGCGGACAGCTCCAAATTCGGGAAAGTATCGTTTATCAGCATTGGAAAGTTTTCGGAGATAGATATACTGGTTACGGACAAGGATCCCGGAACCGAGTGGAGGGCTGTGCTTGAGGAAAACGGCGTCAGGCTGATTGTGGCGGAATAAATAATATAAAGGAGCGAAGATGAGCACGCTTGAATTGTTGATAGAATTTTCACGGAGGTATGGGGCGAACCCAGAGCTGGTAAACGCCGGAGGGGGCAACACCTCGGCGAAAGAAAAAGAAGACGGGATTATGTATGTAAAGTGCTCAGGCACGGCTCTTAAGGATGCGTCGGCAGACAGTTTCGCGAAGATGGAACTGAAAAAACTGTTTACGGTGCTTGAACGCAATTATCCCGAGGACGACAGGAAAAGAGAAGCGGCTTTTTTGGCCGATATGATGGCGGCGCGCTGCCCGGGCGAGGAAAACAAACGTCCCAGCGTCGAAACGCTTTTGCACGCTCTGTTCCCGCAAAAATTCGTTTTGCACCTGCACCCTTCGCTTGTCAACGGTCTTACCTGCTCAAAAGGCGGCGAAAAGGAGGCAAAACGTCTTTTCGGAGAAGAAACAGTCTGGATTCCGGCTTGCCGCCCGGGATACATACTTGCAAAAAAATTGCATGAAAAATTTACTGGTACGGGAAGATTTGCAGATGTCGTACTGCTCGAGAATCACGGGGTCTTTTTTGCTGCAGATACCGTGTCCGGGCTTGAGGGGCTGCTTGATTCAATGATTAAAAAGCTTGATGCGTGCGTGCGCGAGTATCCAAAAATCGGCGACGGTCAAACCGAACCCGGTTATGGGACAAAGCTTGCCGGGCTTTGGGGTGGCGACTATTTTCGCTTCAACGGCAGCAGTACGGCAATAGCTTTCGCAAAAAGCTCCGAAGCCGCCAAAGATATGATGAAGCCATTCACCCCCGATCAGGTGGTATATTGCGGCTCGGGAGCGCAGTATATAGAAGATATTGGAGCTGCCGGCAATATCACTTCTAAAGTTGCAATTGTCGGGAGCGTCGGTTTTTACACATTCGGCAAGACCGAAAAAGAAGCAACTAACGCGATGCTTCTTACCGAGGATGCTATGAAAATTGCGATCTTTTCACGTTCATTCGGAGGAGCAAGCCATCTTTCGGCTGAGTTGGTGGATTTTCTTGTACACTGGGAGGCTGAGGCTTACCGAAAATCGCTGTAAAAAATAGAGGGCGGATTTTATGGAAAAAATCGAGATACTGCGGTTGCTCTCGGTGCCGGATGTCAACGAACGGCTTGACAACCTTGAATTACTGCTGAGGCTGTTGCCGGCACCAAAACCGCTGCCGGAATATGCCAACAATCACATACATACTACTTATTCATTCTCTCCTTACACGCCTTCGGCCGCAGCTTTTTTCGCCCGTGACGCGGGCTTGCTCACTGCGGGAATTATGGATCATGACAGCATAGGCGGCGGGGATGAGTTCAGACAGGCGTGCAGGCTTGCCGGAATAGGATCGACCTGTGGAATTGAATGCCGGATATCGCTTTCAGGAACGCAATTTGAAAAAAGAAAAATCAACTGCCCCGACCAGCCGGGAGTAGCTTATATGGCGCTGCACAGCGTGCCTCGTGAAAAATTCGGCATGGTCCAGCAGTTATTTGCCGGGTTGCGCGGAAGGCGCAACGTGCGAAACCGAAAAATGGTAGAAAAAATCAACAGGATAATGGCGCCGTGGGGGATTGAACTTGATTTTGAAAGAGATATTGTTCCGATTTCAATGTTCAACTGCGGCGGCAGCATCACCGAGCGGCATCTTATGTATGCGCTTGGGGACAAAATAATTTCTGCGGTCGGGAACGAAAATGTTGCAGGATTTCTTGAAGGTCAGCTTGGAATTGCGCTCTCGCAACGTCAGCGACAGTGGCTCACAGAGGCGGATCCGCTGTATTTCAGATATGACCTCTTGGGAGTGCTTAAATCATCATTCGGCATGCGCAGCTATATTCCAGCTGACGACGAGCTGATGGACATCGACAGCCTTGTTAAACTGGCGGATGGCATCGGCGCTATACTCTGCTACGCATACCTTGGGGATGTTGCTGATTCGCCTACAGGCGACAAGAAGGCCGAAATGTTTGAGGACGAGTATCTTGATGAATTGTTTGGGTTTCTTTATGAACGCGGAGTAAAGGGGATAACATATATGCCTTCACGAAACACAAGAGCGCAGATGGAGCGGCTTATGGCAAAATGCCGCAAGTACGGGATGACGGAAATTTCAGGTGAAGACATAAACCAGCCGCGGCAGAGCTTTATTTGCCGCCAGCTTGCCGAGCCGATGTTTTCACATTTGGTCGGCGCTGCATGGAAATTAGTAGAAAGGGAGAAAAATTAACATGAAAACAAGAGCGGTAAGACTGCACGGCACAGAAGACCTCCGAATCGACGAATTTGAGTTGCCCGAAATTAAAGATGACGAGATACTGGCAAAAGTAGTAACCGATTCTCTCTGCCTTTCGACCTACAAAGGAGCAAAGCTGGGAACCTCGCATAAGAGAATTCCGCCTGACATAGCCCAAAATCCTATTATCGTGGGGCATGAGTTTTGCGGTGAGATAGTTAAGGTCGGGTCAAAATATAAACACTTATACAAACCGGGACAGAAATTTACCGTTCAGCCGGCGATGAACTATCAGGGTTCTCTTGCGGCAGCGGGGTACTCGTTTCCTTATTTCGGCGGTGACGCGACGTATATCATCATACCGTTCTCTGTTATGGCGACGGACTGTATGTTTGTTTATGGCGGCGACAGCTTTTTCAGCGGTTCTCTCTCAGAGCCTATGTCCTGCGTTGCGGGGACTTTCCATGCGATGTATCACACCGAACAGGGAAGATATGAGCATTTAATGGGTATAAAAAAAGGCGGGAACATGGCTTTGCTCGCCGGAGCTGGGCCTATGGGGCTGGCGGCTATTGACTATATACTCAACTACGACCGCAAGCCTGAAAAACTTATTGTTACCGATATAGACGACGCACGGCTTGAAAGGGCTGGAAAAATATTATCCTTAGAATATGCTTCAGTGCGCGGAGTGGAGCTGAAATACCTTAATACGGCAAAATGCGCAGACCCGGACTCCGAACTGATGGCTTTCTCGGGCGGCCGCGGCTTTGATGATGTGCTTGTTTTCGCGCCGGTTGCATCTGTCGTAGAGCAGGCTGACCGGATACTCGGGCTTGACGGCTGCCTAAATTTTTTCGCCGGTCCGGCGGATACCGCATTTTCTGCAAAGCTTAACTTTTTCAATATTCATTACTCGCGCACTCATGTTGTCGGAACAACGGGCGGAAACAACGAAGATATGAGGGAAGTGCTTGAAATGATGGAAAAAGGAAAGATAAATCCCGCGATACTCGTCACTCATATCGGCGGACTTGACTGCGTTCCCGAAACGACGCTTAATCTGCCTCACATTCCGGGAGGCAAGAAACTGATTTATACCGGCATTAGTATGCCGCTCACGGCAATTGCCGATTTCGCAAAACTCGGGGAAAAGGATTCGTTTTTTGCAGGTCTTGCCGAAATAACAGAACGGAATAACGGACTTTGGAGCGGCGAGGCGGAGAAGTATCTTTTGGCGCACTTCGGAATCAGCTGAAATTTATTTTGGGAGGATAGGAGAAGAATAATATGGCTAAGGCGGTAGTGATGCCAAAGGCGGGGATAACCGTCGAAACATGCGTCATTGGCGAATGGAGAAAAAAGCCGGGAGATAAGGTCGCCGTCGGTGATATATTGTTTGACTATGAAACCGACAAGGCGTCATTTGAGTGCGAGTCCACAGCAGAGGGTACGCTGCTTGAGGTGTTTTTTGAAAACGGCGATGAGGTGCCGGTGCTTGTTAATGTGTGCGCGGTCGGCGCGCCGGGCGAGGACGTTTCGTCCCTGCGCCCGGCGGAAGCCACGGCGGCGGAACATAAACATATAGGTAAGGAAAAAACTAATGCAGCCGCCGCGGCATTAGCCGCGGAGCGCCAGGCGCCCGCGGCGGCGCCGACCGCGTCCGGAGAGGATGGAATTTTTCGAATATCGCCCCGCGCCAGGGGATTAGCGGAGCGTTCTGGCATGAATCCCGAATCTGCAGTAGCTACAGGACCGGCGGGACGTGTGGTTGAGGCGGATATTCGCAGGCTTATGAAAGCTGTTACAGCGGAAACAGTTTCAAATGCACCGGCAGGAAGCCAATATGAGGATGTGAAGTTTTCTTACATAAGACGTGTGATTGCTAAGACGATGAAAGAATCGCTTGAGTCAGGCGCGCAGCTGACCAATAATCACAGCTTCGATGCATCAAGCATTAAACGCTGCCGCATGGGGTTCAAGGCGGCAGGCGGCGACCTTGCTGAGGTTACGATCGGGGATATGGTACTGTTTGCCGTTTCAAGAACACTTAAAAACCACCCCGACCTTAACGCTGTAATAATCGACGAAAACACAATAAGACATTACAAAGACGTAAATCTTTCAGTAGCAATCGATACTCCGCGCGGGCTTATGGTACCTGTTATTTTTGGCGCCGATAAAAAAACACTGGTTCAAATATCTAAGGAAGTCAAGGAGCTTGCAGCGGCGGCGCGGAGCGGAAGTATAAGTCCGGATTTACTGAAGGGCGGCAGCTTCACAGTATCAAACCTTGGGGCATTGGGAGTCGAGTCGTTTACGCCGGTTATCAATCCTCCGCAGACAGGAATTCTCGGCGTATGCTGTATTACTCAGCGAGCGCGCGAAAAAGAAGGAGGCGGGTACGAATTTTATCCGGCGATGGGATTATCGCTGACATACGACCACAGGGCTGTTGACGGTGCGCCAGCGGCAAGGTTTATGAAAGAACTTTGCTCAAATCTTGAAAGCTTCACCGCTTTGCTTGTTAAAGGATGAGGAAATAGAATATGGATAAATTTGATCTGATAGTTATAGGCGGAGGCCCGGGTGGGTATCTTGCTGCCGAGCGTGCCGCTGCCGGAGGACTGAAAACGGCATTATTTGAGAAAAAATCACTTGGCGGCGTATGTTTGAACGAAGGCTGCATACCTACAAAAACACTGCTCAATTGCGCAAAGTATTACAGTCACACGACCGAGAGCGGGGAGTTCGGTGTAAGTGTTTCGCAAGTAAAGTATGACCATGAAAAAGTCATAGAACGCAAAGACAGGGTCGTGAAAACTCTTGTCGGCGGCATTATCGGGGCATTGAAGGCAGAGGGGGTTACTGTTATTAAATCAACTGCCAAAATAGCCGGACGAGCCGGGGACGGATTTTTTGTAGAGGATGCAGAGGGAAATAAATACACCGCCGCAAGACTCTGTGTTGCAACCGGCTCTGAAACCTCGATTCCCCCGATTGTAGGTCTCTGCGAAGGATTTTCGTCGGGTTTTGTAAAAACCAGCCGCGAAATTCTTGATATGAAAACACTGCCTAAAAATCTCACAGTAATAGGCGGCGGTGTAATCGGACTTGAGATGGCCTGCTATTTTGCTTCGGTTGGTGTAAAGGTTACAATCATCGAAATGACCGACAAAATAGCCGGATCAACTGACGCGGAAATCAGCCGTCTGCTGATGAGCGAATACGGCAGGCGCGGGATGGAGTTTAGACTTTCCTGCAGGGTTAAGCAGGTGACGGATAAAGCGGTAGTATACGAGGAAAACGGAACATTGAGGACATCTGAATGCGATTGTGTGCTGCTTGCCGCAGGGCGCCGACCTCTCACCGCCGGAATAGGGCTTGAAACGCTCGGAATTGAACTGAGCCGCGGTTCGATAGTGACCGATTCTCATCTATGCACCAATATTCCGGGTGTTTATGCCGTCGGTGACTGCAACGGCAAACTGATGCTGGCGCACACCGCCTACCGCGAGGCCGAGACGGCTGTTGCGCATATGCTGGGCAAAAAGGACGAAATGAGGTACGACCACATTCCGTCTGTTATATATACAGACCCCGAGGTTGCGGCAGTAGGCGAAACAAAGGAAAGCGCCGAGGCGAAGGGCTTAAAAGTAAAAGAGGTCAAAATACCGATGATGTATTCGGGACGGTATGCCGCCGAGACAAATGGCGGTTCGGGATTTTGCAAGCTCGTTTACGACACGGGGCGTGAAAGGCTTGTCGGCGTTCATATCATCGGCTCTTATGCGTCTGAGATGATATTCGGAGCGGTGTTGATGCTTGACACAGAACTGCCGGCGGAAAAACTTAAAAAGCTTGTGTTCCCGCATCCGACGGTCGGCGAGGTTATTCGCGAAGGATTGTTCAAATTATAATATACAAAGAAGGTATAAAAAATGCCGAAATCATTATATGTCGATCCCGCCGCTACGCGAGCGCCGGGCAGAATAACTTTTACCGACATACCGGTAAACCAGTACAGTAAAACTGTAAATGAAGAAAAAGCACGCTACACAAATGATGATTTTATCCGCATTTTTCGCGACATTTCAATCTGCCGTGAGTTTGAGTCGATGTTAAGCCGTATTAAGACACAAAGCAATTACAACGGCATATCTACCACATATCCGGGTCCGGCTCATCTGTCCATGGGGCAGGAAGCCGCAGCAGTCGGTCAGGCGTACCTGCTCGGAATAAACGACTTCACATTCGGTTCGCACCGCAGCCACAGCGAAATACTTGCAAAGTCACTCTCGGCGATAAACAAGTTGTCCGACGGCGAACTGCTTAAAATCATGGAAAACTTTATGGGTGGGCGAACTTTGCGGGCCGTAGAAAAGCTTGGAAAGGCTGATTCGGTAAAGGAACTTGCGATAAGATTTATTCTTTACGGAACACTGACAGAAATATTTGCTCGCCAGAACGGCTTTCACATGGGGCTCGGCGGTTCGATGCACGCCTTTTTCCTGCCTTTCGGCGTTTATCCGAACAATGCTATTGTCGGCGGCAGCGCTCCGATAGCGACAGGAGCGGCGCTGTTTAAGAAGTGCAACCGCAAGCCCGGCGTTGTCGTATGCAACATTGGAGACGGATCTTTAGGATGCGGACCGGTATATGAGGCGATGAATTTTGCCGCTATGGACCAATTCCGCACTCTTTGGGAAGGCGACATGAAAGGCGGCCTGCCGATACTTTTCAATATATTTGACAACAGCTACGGTATGGGCGGACAGACCCGCGGAGAAACTATGGCATACGATATGCTTGCTCGTCTCGGAGCCGGCATTACCCCCGACCAGATGCATGCTGAAAGAATCGACGGCTATAATCCGCTCGCCGTTATCGATGCAATGGAAAGAAAACTGAAGCTGCTCAAATCCGGAGACGGTCCTGTGCTCCTTGATACTGTCACCTACCGCTATTCGGGACATTCGACCTCCGATCAGAACGCATACCGTACAAAAGAAGAAATAGACGCGTGGCGAGAGCACGACCCGATGATAACCTACCGCAAGGCACTCGTTGAGGCAGGCGTCGCGGCAGACTCAAAATTTGAAGATATTATTGCAGAAACCGCCGATAGAATGACTATGATATGCCGCCATGCCGATGACAGAACGGTTTCTCCCTACATCGATTTCAGAGCAGACCCGGCTGTCGTCGAGAGAATAATGTTTTCAAACAGACGGATTTCTAAGCTTGACGGCAGAGCGCCCGAATACACTTTGCCGAAGGATCAGTGCACAGCATACAAAAAGATAAAGGAAAAAATACGCACTCTTGCCGACGCAGACGGAAAGCCGGTCAGCAAGCTTAAGGCATATAACCTGCGCGACGCAATTACGGAATCTTTGATTGACAAATATTACGAAGACCCGACTATGATTTCATATGGCGAGGACGTCCGCGACTGGGGAGGCGCATTTGCCGTTTATCGCGATCTGATGGAGGCGCTGCCGCATTACAGGCTTTTCAACGCGCCTATTTCAGAGGCGGCTATTATAGGTACTGCTGTCGGATACGGAATTTCGGGCGGCCGCGCCGTTGTAGAGCTGATGTACGCCGACTTTATCGGAAGATGCGGCGACGAAATATTCAACCAGCTTTCGAAATGGCAGGCAATGAGCGCTGGAATACTTAGAATGCCGGTTGTTGTGCGCGTTTCGGTTGGCTCGAAATATGGCGCGCAGCACTCGCAGGACTGGACTTCTCTCTGCGCTCACATTCCGGGGCTCAAAGTATGCTTCCCGGCGACGCCTTACGAGGCGAGAGGGCTCATGACAGCGGCTCTCAACGGCACCGATCCGGTTGTGTTTTTCGAGAGTCAAAGAATTTACGATGTACCCGAGCAGTTCCACGAAGGAGGCGTCCCCGCGGATCCGTATGAAATAACAATCGGTGACACAGACCTTATAAGGAAGGGCGCCGATATCACAATAATTACAATAGGAGCGGTGCTTTATCGCGCGGTCAAAGCGGCGGATACTCTCAAAGCAAAATACGGTATCGATGCAGAGATAATCAACGTCCATAGCCTGGTGCCGCTGGACTACTCGAAAATTGCCGAGTCGGTGAAGAAAACCGGCAGGGTTGTGCTGGTGTCCGATGCTTGTGCGCGCGGGTCGTTCCTCAACGATATGGCGCAGAATATTTCATCGCTTTGTTTCGACTGGCTTGACGCTCCGGTATCGGTCGTCGGTGCGAGAAACTGGATTACACCTCCGTTTGAATATGACGAGTTCTTCTTCCCGCAGGACAGCTGGATAATTGATACGATTCACGAAAAAATTATGCCGCTTCCCGGTTATGTTGCGGTGAATTCGGTGACAGAAACCGAACAGATGAGAAGACTGCGCGAAGGTGTGTAGAAGGCGAAATAACAATGAATATTAAAACCGCCCGGATGCTTTGCATCCGGACGGTTTTGTGGTTAATTCGGATTGAATCAATATGCGATGCCCTGAGCGAGCATAGCGTCTGCGACTTTGATAAAGCCCGCGATATTCGCGCCTGCGACAAGGTCGCCCTCGCAGCCGTAATCCTTGGAAGCCTTGTAGGCGTTCTTGTAGATATTGACCATGATATCGTGGAGCTTGGAGTCAACTTCCTCAAATGTCCAGGAGAGTCTTATCGAATTCTGGGTCATTTCAAGGCCGGAGGTGGCGACGCCGCCTGCGTTTGCAGCCTTTGCCGGCCCGAAGAGCACGCCGTGCGACTGGAACTCGGAAACAGCCTCGGGAGTGCAGGGCATGTTGGCACCCTCGGCAACAGCGATTACGCCGTTTGCAATAAGAGCCTTTGCCGAATCTCCGTCAAGCTCGTTCTGTGTGGCGCAGGGAAGAGCAATATCGCACTTAACTGTCCATATTTTATTGCAGCCTTCGAAATATTTTGCGTTTTTGACCGTATCGACATATTCCTTGATTCTGCCGCGCTTAACCTCTTTGATTTCCTTGACAAGAGAAAGGTTGATGCCGTTTTCGTCAACGATATAGCCGTTGGAGTCCGACATGGCGACGACTTTGCCGCCGAGCTGTGTCGCCTTTTCGCAGGCATAAATTGCGACGTTTCCGGAACCTGAAATAACGATGGTCTTATTCTTGAAGCTCTCGCCTTTGGACGCGAGCATTTCATTTGTAAAGTAGCAGACACCGTATCCGGTTGCTTCTTTTCTGGCGAGAGAACCGCCATATGTCAGTCCCTTGCCGGTCAGAACACCGGTGAACTCGTTGCGAAGACGCTTGTACTGACCGAACATAAAGCCGATTTCGCGTCCTCCGACACCGATATCGCCTGCGGGAACGTCCGTGTCAGCTCCGATGTGCTTTGAAAGCTCAGTCATGAAGCTCTGGCAGAAGCGCATGATTTCCATATCGCTCTTACCTTTGGGATCAAAGTCCGAACCGCCTTTGCCGCCGCCCATGGGAAGACCGGTGAGGCTGTTCTTGAGAATCTGTTCAAAACCAAGGAATTTGATAACCGATGCGTTGACCGACGGATGAAGACGCAGACCGCCTTTGTACGGACCGATGGCGGAGTTGAACTGTACTCTGTATCCGCGGTTGACCTGGACTTTTCCGCTGTCGTCAACCCAGCTAACTCTGAACTGAATGAATCTTTCGGGTTCGACAAATCTTTCGATAACGCCTGCCTTCACGATATCGGGTCTTCTCTCGACAACGGGTTCAAGCGTTTCAAGGACTTCCCTGACGGCCTGAAGAAATTCCGGCTCGTTGGGATTTCTCTTAACAACCGACGCATAAACGTCGGCAAGGTATTGCGATTTAAACATTCTGCTCCTCCTGAAATAGGGTTTGAAAATTACAATTATTATATCACAACGAATTTTAATAATCAATAATTTAGACACATATTTTTTCAATATATTAGAAATTTAATGAATTAAAATATGCGTATACAGTATATTAAATGAAATATTATAGAAAAAAAACGGCTTTTTATTTAATATTCATATTGTCAATTTTCTTTGAGTGTAGTATAATAAACACGTTTTAGGCGCATAAAAAGCTATAATTAAAGGATAACATATGGAGATAAAAAAACGTAATTTTTTCAAGCATTATAAAAAGATTTTTGTAAACGAGTTCAGAGGATACAACGGTTTTAAGCTGGTAAAGGATATCCTTGCCGGCATGACTGTGGCCGCGGTTGCGCTTCCTCTTGCTCTCGCTTTCGGAGCTGCTAGCGTCGGCCCCGATTATACGTCTGTTGGTATTCTCGCAGGCATGATCACTGCTATAGTCGCTGGAATAGTTACCGGGGCGCTCGGCGGCGGCAGCTTCCAGATCTCAGGGCCGACAGGAGCGATGACAGCAATTCTGGGCGGCATTGTGGGAGGAGCATATGGAATTGATGGAATGTTCCTCGCCTGCTTTATCGCCGGAATAATTTTGCTTGTTGCGGGCTTATTGCGTCTTGGCAAGCTGATACAGTTTATACCGCACCCGGTTATCACAGGATTCACCTCAGGGATAGCTATAGTCATAGCTGTCGGGCAGCTTGGCAATTTCTTCGGCGTGTCGCTCGCCGGTGAGACAGCAGAGGAAAAAGTCGCATATTTCTTTGCAACTCAGCTGCAAAACATAAATTATACCGCTCTTATATGCTCGGCGGCGGTTGTGCTTTTTATGATTATTTACCCCAAAAAGCTCGCTAAATATTTTCCCGGAAGCCTGGCATCGCTTATCCTTATGACAATCGTTGTGGCGGTTTTCAAGCTTAATGTGAAGACAATAGGCGAAATTCCGTCGACTCTTATAAACACGATGAGACTTGATATCAGTGCAATCAATCTTGATATGATAAAAGGTGTTTTTGAGGCGGCTGTTACTATCGCCATCCTTGGAATGCTTGAAAGCCTGCTCTGCGGTATCTGCGCGGCGGGAATGAAAAAGGAAAAGTTCGATTCTAACGTCGAGCTTATCGCGCAGGGTGTCGGAAATATGGTTGTACCTTTTCTTGGCGGCGTGCCGTCGACTGCGGCAATCGCCAGAACCAGCGTCGGAATAAAGAGCGGCGGGCAGACAAGACTGACAAGCGTTTTTCAGTCACTGTTCCTGATCATCTGTATGTTTGCGCTTTCAGGAGTGATGGGGGCGGTGCCATATCCCGCTCTTGCCGGAATTCTTGTGGTTACCGCATGGAGAATGAACGACTGGGAAGAAATAAAATATTTCTTCTCAAAGAAGATGTGGGATGCTGTCGTTATGTTCTTGGTCACTATGGTGGCTACAGTGCTGCTTGATCTTACGTTAGCGATTATAATAGGCGTCGCTGTTTCGCTGCTCTTTATGGTTAACAAGCTCTCGCGGATTAAAATCGAGAATGTGCCTGTTGAGCCGGAACAGGAAATGCCAGGACATAAATCGGTTATAGTTTACAACACCGGAGCGCTTTTCTTCGCCAACGCGAAAGAGCTCACAAAAATTATCTATAATCTTAACGGTACGTACGACCGCTACATAATAGTCCTGCGCGGCGTGGTTTATCTTGACGTTTCGGCAGTCGGCGAACTTTTCGAGATGGTAAAGAGGCTGCGCGAGGAGGGTCGGATAGTGGTGTTTACCGGCGTTTCGGAACAGATTATGACTTTATTTGAAAAATCAGGATTCGCAGAGTATGTCGGACGAGACAACTTCTATCACAGTGTTGATAAAGCCCTGATTCCTCATGATAACAAAAAATTACCGCAGCAGACAGCCGACATTCTTGAAACCGTATAAACGAATGCTCCCGAAATTCCGGGAGCATTTTTTTTACATATAAAAATATTATGTTTATTAAAATTTAATTTTGACGGGCAAAAAATAACTCGGCGCATATCATGTTAATAACTTTTTTGGGGGAGAATGATATGGAAAACGAGTATTATCCGTTTGTTAATCTGCCGCTGCCATACGATTATTCTGCGATGGAGCCGTATATCGATGCGAAAACCATGATGCTGCACCATGACGGACATCTGCAGGCATACATAAACAACCTTAATGATATTCTAAAGAATTATCCGCGTCTACAAAGGCTGTCGCTCGAAGAACTGATAAAATATGCCGCCAGGCTGCCGCGCAGACTGAGGGATATTGTGTCAAATAACGCCGGAGGGGTTTATAATCACCGTATGTATTTTGATACGCTGAAAAATCCATCGGATAAAGAGCCGGCCGGCAGACTTAAAAATCTGATAGATCAGCAGTATGGCGGTACGTTTAATTTACTAATGGAAATGAAAAAGGCGGCGATGTCTGTTTTTGGCTCAGGGTACGCATGGTTGGCGTTAGATCACGGGAGGTTGAGAATTGTCACAACGCCGAATCAGAACAGTCCTGTGGCCGATGGATATTGCCCAATATTGCCAATTGACGTCTGGGAGCATGCGTACTATCTTAAGCATTATAATATGCGCGCGGATTATATTGACGATTGGATGAAGGTTATAAATTGGGACAGGGCGGAACGTAATTATAATGAATGTGTTGAATAAAAAGCAAGATGCACATTTGGCGGGCGTACTTTCTTCATATGCTTGAATAAGTATGTTTCATATGATATAATGATTTAAGTTATAAATACCAGTACTTCGAGGAATATAAAATGAGCGGACAATATTTACTTGGTGGCGATATAGGGACGAGCAGCGCAAAGCTTACGCTTTTTGACACAGAAGGAAACATTATTGCAAAGGCAAAAAGGTCTTATACGGTAAATAGGCCAGAGGAAGGTTATGCCGAACAGAATCCTGAGGATTACTGGCTTGCTGTCAAGGAGTGTATCAGGGAAATACTCGCCGCGGTTCCGGGCGCAGCGGAGCGAATAATCGGTTATGCAGCCGCGGGACAGACCTCCACCGAGGTGATGCTCGGAAAGGACGGGAAACCCGTTTATCCGGCGATAACCTGGCAGGATACACGCGCTTCTGAGCAGGCAGACAAAATCGCAAAAAGATTCACCCTTGAAGAGCGTTATTCGATGCTGGGTTTTAAGACATCGGCGACGAACGGAACCGGGGCGCGTTTTTTATGGTTGCGAGAAAACAGGCCGGAGATTGCCGAGCGGATATGGAAAGTGATGCAGCCAAAGGATTATGTCAACTATAAACTTACGGGCGAAACTGCATCGGATGCCTGGAGTTACCGCAGCCTTGTGAATATAAACACCTTCAAACCGGCTTGCCCTCTTCTCGATTTTATTGGCATGCCCGAAGATGTTTTATGCGGTATTATGAGGTCTTATGATGTCTGCGGCAGGGTCAGCGCCGCGGGAGCCGAGGAAACGGGACTGAGGGCAGGGACTTTGGTTGCCTGCGGATTCAGCGATTCAATTGGAACTGTGCTTTCAAGCGGCGTGCTGGTAGATACAGGTCTTGCATATAACTGCACCGGGACATCCGAGATTGTCGGCGTATCGCTCCGCGATATTGTTCATGCTCCGGGGCTTGTCACAATGCCGGGTTATATTGTCGGTTCGCATTCGGTGATTTACGGTACGACGCAGTCGGGCAGCAGTTCGCTGACATGGCTGTATAACAACATTTTGCATGAAACAGACTTTGATGGCGGGATAATGCGAGCTGCTGAAGTTCCGGCGGGTGCCGGCGGAGTGGTGTTTCTGCCTTATCTCAATGGCGAGCGCGCTCCGATTTGGGACAGCCGTGCGCGAGGCGCTTTCATAGGCCTTTCCGCCGCTCACGACAGCCGTCATCTGACTCGCGCCGTGCTTGAAGGCGTGTCGATGAGCGTCAGGCATTGCCTTGAGATAGCGGCCAATGCAGCAGGAGAGCTTCCACGCGAACTGAGGCTCATGGGAGGCGGCAGCAGGAGCTCTGTCTGGAACCAAATTCGCGCCGATGTATGTCAGATACCGGTGACGGTTACACAAGGTGACGAAGGCTGCACACCGGGCGCCGCAATGCTGGTCGGATATGCCGCGGGCATCTGGAAAAGCCTTGCCGAGGCGTCAGCAGGTCTTGTGCGTACATCCGGATGGTACGAGCCTGATGTTTCAAAGAAACCGGTATATGACGCCGCATTTGAGGCATACAGGAATGAGTATCGCGCTCAAAAAGAGTTCAGGGAGAAAAAATAAAGCAAAATTAAATGCTGCCGTTAATTTGTTTTACGGCAGCTTTTGATTTTTAGTTAAATATATGCAGCTGATTCCGGATATTCGCATATGCTTCCTGTTGCCGCAAGGCATACAAACCGGAAGCTGTGAAAATTATTGCTCCGGTCTATTTACAAATTATCTGTAATCTGCTATACTCATATCACTGTTTTCGATTGGATAATTTATTTATGGTTGCAGAGCTAAAACGCAAATACATAGGCAGCCGGAGCTTTTACCGGAGCGCTCTTGTCGTCGCTATGCCTATTATGATACAGACCGGTATAACAAACTTTGTCAGCCTGCTGGACAATATTATGGTCGGCAGGATAGGCACCGAAGCGATGACAGGCGTCGCTATTGTCAATCAATTGATTTTTGTGCTCAATCTCGCTATATTCGGAGCCGTATCGGGCGCCGGTATTTTTGGCGCACAGTTTTATGGCAGCGGCGACCATAGGGGCGTGCGCGCAACACTTCGGTACAAGCTGATAATATCAGCATTGATTATCGCGCTTGGAACGGCAGTGCTGCTGATTTTTGGCGACAGGCTCATATCGCTTTATCTTTCGGGAGAGGGAAGCGAGGCGGAAATCGCAGCAAGCAAGGCATATGCAAAGCAGTATCTTATGATTATGCTGTTCGGACTGGCGCCTTTTGCCGCAGCACAGTGTTATTCGGGGACGCTGCGCGAGACTGGTGAGACAATGCTTCCGATGAAGTCGGGAGTGGCCTCGGTTATGGTGAATCTTGTTTTCAATACTATTCTTATTTATGGCTTATTTGGCATGCCCGCTCTCGGCGCATCGGGCGCCGCCGCGGCGACGGTTATTTCACGTTTCGTTGAGGCTTTTATAGTGATAAGCTGGACTCACCGGCACATCGAGAAGAACAGATTTGCCGAGGGACTGTGGAAGAGTATGTCAATCCCGCGCAGACTGGCGCTTGACATAACATGGAAGGGACTGCCCCTGCTTTTCAATGAAACTTTCTGGGCTGCCGGAATGGCGGTGCTCGCCCAGTGCTACTCGACGCGAGGGTACGACGTTGTGTCGGCGGTTAACATCACCTCGACTATCACCAATGTTTTCGGCGTATCCTTTATGGCAATGGGGATGTCGATAGGCATTATTATCGGGCAGATGCTCGGCGCGGGAAAATATGATGAGGCGGTTGCGGCGGACAGAAAACTGATTACCTTTTCTGTAGCTGTATGCATTGTGGCGGCAGTTCTTATGGCGGCGGCAGCTCCGTTTTTCCCTCAGATATATAATACCAGCGACAGCATACGCAATCTTGCGGTGCGTATGATTCTTGCCGCGGCTGTATGTATGCCGGTAAATGCGCTGGCGAACGCCTGCTATTTCACGCTGCGCTCGGGCGGAAAAGTATGGATTACAGTGCTTTTTGACAGCGTTTATGTCTGGGTCTTTTCGGTTCCGGTTGCGTTCATACTTAGCCGTTTTACGTCAATTCCGGTTGTGCCTTTATATTTTACCTGCCTTTCGCTGGAAATAGGGAAATGTATCATCGGAGTGACAATGATCAGAAAGGGTATCTGGATAAACAATATCGTCGAAAACCAAAGAACAGAATAAAATCGGCAGTCGGAATTTCGGCTGCCGATTTGTTTTTTTATATTTTGCAAAGAGCCCTTTGATTATAGCAAGAAGCCTTAGGCGTCGGCTAAGGATTGCAATTATTAAACCATTTCTGAACATCAGGTAATATATCAATTAAAAACCAAGTGGACGAGCCGTTATGTATTACATAACCATGTTAATAATTTATCAAAATAATACAAAAAGCTGTAATTAAGTGCGGTAAAATACGTAAAAATGACTTATTGCACAATATTGACAAAATAATAACGATGAGATATAATATTCTCAGATTAAAGATACGGTATCTGCATACACTGAATATGCAAAAATCCGACGAAAGGAAAAAATTATATGGAGAACATTAACCGCACGCCGGTAGATAGCGTTGAAGCTCTTGCGGCCGAAATGGAACGCGTCCGGGAAGCGCAGAAACGCTACGCGGAATACACGCAGGAACAGGTTGACAAAATATTCTTTGCCGCCGCTGTCGCGGCCAACAAGATGAGAATACCGCTCGCCAAAATGGCGGTCGAGGAGACCGGCATGGGAGTGGTGGAAGACAAGGTTATCAAGAACCATTATGCGTCCGAGTATATCTACAACGCATACCGTGACACAAAGACATGCGGCGTGATAGAGGAGGACAAGGCTTACGGAATTAAAAAGATCGCACAGCCGCTCGGAGTTATCGCCGCGATAATCCCGACCACAAATCCGACGTCAACCGCAATTTTCAAAACTCTGCTTGCTCTGAAAACACGCAACGGTATGATCATTAGCCCGCATCCCCGTGCAAAGAAATGCACTATTGCAGCGGCGAAAATTGTGCTTGACGCAGCGGTCGAAGCCGGAGCCCCCGATGGAATTATCTCGTGGATAGACACGCCGACGCTCGACCTCTCAAACCTTGTAATGAAGGAAGCCGATATAATACTTGCCACCGGAGGCCCTGGAATGGTGAGGGCGGCATATTCGAGCGGGAAGCCTGCCATCGGCGTCGGCGCGGGAAACACACCTGCCATCATCGACGACACCGCGGACATTCTGCTTGCGGTCAACTCGATTATTCATTCCAAAACTTTTGACAACGGCATGATTTGCGCGTCCGAACAGTCTGTTATTGTGCTTGATAAGATTTATGATGCGGTTAAGGCTGAATTCGCGGCTCGTGGTTGTTATTTCCTCAAGCCGGAAGAAACCGAAAAAGTCAGAAAGACTATAATCATAAACGGCGCGCTAAACGCAAAGATAGTCGGTCAGCCGGCATACAGAATTGCCGCTCTTGCTGGTGTTGAAGTGCCAATGAGCACAAAGATTATTATTGGCGAGGTCGAAAGCGTCGAGCTTTCGGAGGAATTTGCGCACGAGAAGCTTTCCCCGGTGCTTGCAATGTACCGTGCGAAGGATATAGAGGATGCGTTTGCCAAGGCCGAGCGCCTTATAGCCGACGGTGGAATGGGACACACAGCCTCAATTTATCTCAACGAAATTACTGAGAAATCCAAGCTTGCCGAATTTGCGGAGCGCATGAAGACCTGCCGCATACTTGTCAACACGCCGTCCTCGCACGGCGGCATCGGCGATCTTTACAACTTCAAACTCACACCGTCTCTGACTCTTGGCTGCGGTTCATGGGGCGGCAACAGTGTTTCCGATAACGTGGGAGTAAAACACCTCCTCAATATTAAGACGGTAGCCGAAAGGAGAGAAAATATGCTCTGGTTCCGCACGCCTGAAAAAATCTATATTAAGAAAGGGTGCCTGCCGGTGGCTCTTTCGGAGCTTGGGACAGTGCTTGGCAAAAAGAAAGCATTTATCGTAACAGACAGCTTTCTTTATAAGAGCGGCATGATAAAGCCTGTCACCGAAAAGCTGGATGAGATGAGGATAACGCACACAGAGTTTTACAATGTTGCCCCCGACCCGACGCTTGCATGCGCAAAAGAAGGCGCCGCACTTATGGCAAGCTTTGAGCCTGACTGTATCATCGCTGTCGGCGGCGGCTCCGCTATGGACGCTGCCAAAATAATGTGGGTTCTTTACGAGCATCCCGAAGTCAACTTCATCGACATGGCAATGAGATTTGCCGATATCCGCAAGCGTGTTTATACATTCCCGAAGATGGGCGGAAAAGCATACTTTGTCGCAGTTCCCACTTCCGCCGGAACGGGTTCGGAGGTCACCCCGTTCGCGGTCATAACCGACGAGAAGAGCGGAATCAAATATCCGCTTGCCGACTATGAGCTGTTGCCTGATATGGCGATAGTCGATGCAGACCTGCACATGAGCGCGCCTAAAGGCCTCACGGCTGCGTCGGGAATTGACGCGGTGACGCACAATCTCGAAGCTTACGCCTCGATGCTTGCGACTGATTATACCGACAGTCTTGCGCTGCGCAGCTTAAAAATGATATTTGAGTATCTGCCCCGTGCTTATGACAACGGCGCCAATGACCCCTTGGCACGCGAGAAGATGGCGAACGCCGCCACTATGGCAGGTATGGCGTTTGCAAACGCGTTCCTCGGCGTCTGCCATTCTATGGCGCACAAGCTGGGAGCTTTCCACCACCTGCCGCACGGTGTTGCCAATGCGCTGATGATTGACGAGGTGTTGCGCTTCAACGCGTCTGAGGCGCCGGTAAAGATGGGAACATTCCCTCAGTATGACCATCCGCATACACTTGAGCGTTACGCGGAGATCGCCGACTATCTCGGACTCGGAGGCTCGAATAATGAGGAAAAGCTTGAAAACCTTATTACTGCCATCGACGAACTCAAAGCAAAAGTCGGGATTAAAAAGACGATTAAAGATTACAATATCGATGAGGCGGATTTCCTCTCCCGTCTTGACGAGATGACCGAGCAGGCATTTGACGACCAGTGCACCGGCGCAAATCCCCGCTACCCGCTTATGAGCGAAATTAAAAAGATGTACCTGAACGCATATTATGGAACTCGTGAGAAAGTCTGAGGTGGCTGATATGAATTTTAATAATATTATAGCAGTTAGAACCAATAAGACCATATACCGCGACGGCGACGCGGTTGTCAAGGTGTTCGGCGAAGATTTTGCCAAATCCGATATTCTGAACGAGGCGCTGAATCAGGCGCGTGTCGAGGAGACAGGCCTCAATATTCCAAAGGTGCGCGAGGTGACGAAAATTGACGGGAAATGGGCTATTGTATCAGACTTTATTGAAGGGAAAACGCTCGATCGTCTGATGGAGGAACATCCGGAAAAATTCAACGAATATCTTGAACTTTTCGTAGATATCCAGATTGAGGTTCAGTCAAAAAAATGCCCGCTGCTGCCAAGGCTTCGCGACAAAATGAACCGAAAAATATCCCAGACCAGTCTCGACGCAACCACAAGATACGACCTTTATATGCGGCTTGAGTCTATGCCGAAGCACGACAAGCTCTGCCATGGGGATTTCAACCCGTCAAATATCATAATAAAAGATGACGGCACACCCTATGTCATTGACTGGTCGCATGCAACTCAAGGAAACGCTTCCGCGGACGCTGCACGCACATATCTGCTCTTCTGGCTTGCGGGCGAGTCCGAAAAGGCTGAAAAATACCTTAAGCTTTTCTGCAAAAAGAGCGATACAGCGCGCCAGTATGTAGAAAAATGGCTGCCTATCGTCGCGGCTTCTCAGTCTGTCAAGGGTAACCCGAGAGAAAGAGAATTGCTGCTTTCATGGGTATCCGTGGTGGATTACCAGTAAATCCAGTAAATGTTTAGGTTTTCAAACAAGCTTATTTTAATAAGCGCTCAGAGATTTTTTCAGCATCCGTATTAATTAAAAATAACAAAATAAAGCGGCCTCGGACGGATTTTTTCGTACGGAGCCGCTTTTAATTTATGACACCGGCGCTGTTTTTATGCAGATACGCGGATGTGTCTGTTGACACGGTATTAGTATGATGTTAAAATTACTCAACGGTTATGTTTCCGAAGTTATAAAACGATTGCTGGCGGAGTATTATGACAACCCGAAAAGATGAATAGTATGCGGGGATACCGAAATGAAAAATGGTTTGAGCGTAAAAATCAATATTAAAAAGAACACAAATAAACTCGTTTATGACATAAAGCCTATACGGAGCTTCCGCGAGATGCTTGAAAATTCAGCGGACGAGTATGCCGAGAGAACAGCGATCCTCTTTACCGGTAAAGATAAAAATGTGATTAAGAAAACCTACGGTGACCTGTTAAACGATGTGCGAGACCTTTCTGCATATCTTAACTTAATTGGACTTGAGGGCAAAAAAATCGCTGTTATCGGCCGAAACAGTTACCAATGGATGCTGACATACCTTGCGGTTGCCTGCGGCGTCGGCGTTATCGTGCCGGTTGACAAGGAATTAAAGTCAGAGGATGTCGGAAATATTCTGCGGACTGCTGAGGCAAGCGCTCTGGTATATAGCGGCGAAACATCGGAAACAGTAAAGGCGTCCGGGTTTATGGGCATAATGCTTGAAGCAGAGCTGTTTGACGACTATCTTGCTAAAGGTCATGCCGCGCGGGAAGCCGGGGATATGAGCTATGAAAATCACCGAGTGGACCCTGACGGGCTGGGAATTCTGCTCTTCACCTCGGGAACGACCGGTATGGCAAAGGGAGTAATGCTGAGCCAGTACAATATTTGTTCTAATATTACGGCGGTCAGACGCAGAGTTATGATATATCCGGACGATCGTTCCTTGTCCGTGCTTCCGCTTCACCATACATACGAATGTATGGCGGGTTTTCTCTCGTTTCTGTCGGCCGGGGCCAGCATCGCTATCTCAGACGGCCTCAGGACATTCGTAAAGGAATTGCAGATTTATAAACCAACAGTTTTTGTGACGGTTCCGCTGCTGCTTGAAAGTCTGCACTCGAAGCTTTTGAAAAAATATGCGTCGGTAAGGGGAGGCAAGTTTATACTGAACAGCGGGCGGGTGCTGTCAAATGCTGCCTCGGCGCTAAATCTTGATTTGGGGCCGTCGATTTTCAGGCAGATTCATGACTTTTTCGGCGGCAGGATGACGCGTATACTCGTAGGCGCGGCGCCTCTTTCACCGCAGATTTTCCGGGATTTTGAATCATTCGGATTCAAGGTATACTGCGGATACGGACTTACCGAGACATCTCCGGTATGCATTATGCACGACGATTTCAACCGCTCCGCCGACCATATCGGCAGACCTATTTGCGGAGTTCGCGTAAAGCTTTTTAAGACCGAGGCCGAGGATCTTACCGGGCTTCACGGCAGAAGCAGGCAGGCAGACGTCGGAGAAATTGCCGTAAAAGGACCGAATGTCATGCTCGGCTATTACAAGGATTCCGAGGCGACGGCAGCGGTCATCGAGGACGGCTGGTTTCACACAGGCGACCTCGCCGTCTGTGACGCAGACGGAAATTACCGGATTGTCGGACGCATCAAAAATGTTATAGTTACCCAGAACGGCAAGAAAATCTTTCCTGAAGAAATAGAATACCGCCTCAACAAGAGCAGATTCATCAAGGAATCACTTGTATGCGGCGTGAGCGACGGAGCGGGCGACGTTATCGTTACCGCCCGTATTCTTCCAAATTTCGAGGAATTTGACGCACATTTTGCAAAAGATGGGATCAAACCCGGCACGCCCGAATACGAGGATAAAATGAGAAAAATATTGCTCTTTGAGATAGAGCAGGTAAATAAACATTTCGCCAATTATAAAGCCATCCGCCGTTTTTCCATCCGGCGCGAGGAGTTTGTGAAAACGACATCCCGCAAGATAAAGCGCGGGCTTGAAGAGAATCACAGAGAGGAATGATGGCGGCGTAAAAAGCTTTAGATATTCAATGAGCAGATTCGGAAAACGGCATACCAGTATTCCGGTGCATTCTGAAAAATATGTATAATCCGTCATAAAGAATGATGATTGACGACTTTGAATACAGCATAAGGCAGGCGCGTAAAAAACGCGCCTGCCTGTTATATATTGGCCTATATTTTATTTAAACATATCCTGAATGGCGTAAAGGCCGGGAACCTTGTCGGCTATAAAAAGCGCAGCGGAGAGGGCGCCTTCGGCAAATAGAGATCGGCTGTGCGCGGTATGCTTCAGTGAGAGGGTCTGACTTCCGGTGGATATCAGAACCTCATGTTCGCCGACGATGCTGCCCATGCGCAGAGAATGTATGCCGATTTCCTCTTTTGTTCTTTTACCGTTCTCGTGCCTGCCGACAAGAAACACCGCGTCGCTTCTTACGGATTTGACGCTGTCGGCGAGCATGAGCGCGGTGCCGCTCGGGACATCGAGCTTTTGGTTGTGATGCTTCTCGATAATTTCAACGTCGGCATCCGGAAACATTTTGACAGCCGTTTTGACAAGCTCAACAAGAGTTGCTATTCCAAGTGACATATTTCCCGAAATCAGAAGCGGGACGGACTTTGAGGCTTCACGTATCATTGCCAGTTCCTCGGGCGTCTGTCCTGTGGTTGCAATTACGAGTGCGATACCGTGAGATACGGCATAGGAGGTGACCGCGGCGGCGCTTGTATGGTGTGAAAAGTCGATTATGCAGTCGGCTTTGCCGCCGTATTCATCAAGGCTGCCGTATTTGCCCGGTTCTTTACCGTCGAAAACTCTGTCGACAGCTGCGGCAAGCTCAAATCTTGTGTCGGCTCCTATCATACGGAGCAGCTCGGAGCCCATTCTGCCATTGGCGCCGTTTACTATGATTCTCATGTTTATCTCCAAAATTTATATAACGCCGAATGCGCGCATTTTTGCAAGCATTGCTTCTTTGTGCGCATCCTCCATCGGAGTGAGGGGCAGGCGCACGTAATTTTCACAGAATCCCATTGCCGCCATAGCCGCCTTGACGGGAATCGGATTGACCTCGCAGAAGAGGTCATTGATAAATGGAAGGTATTTATATTGAAGAGCGGCGCTTCCGGCAATATCGCCGTCAAAAAATTTTTTGCATATCTCTCGTGTCTCGCGGGGCATTACATTCGAGAGCACCGAAATGACGCCTTTCCCGCCGAGCGAGAGCAGAGGCGTGATCTGATCGTCGTTGCCCGAATAGAGATCAAGTTTGTCGCCGGCAAGAGCCATAGTCTCAACTATCTTTGATATATTGCCGTTTGCTTCCTTTATTGCGTTTATGCGAGGGTGACTTGCAAGCGCAAGGTATGTTGAAGGTTCGATGTTGACGCCGGTGCGTGAGGGAACGTTATATAGAATACACGGCTTTGTGCTTTCGTCGGCTATTGCGGTAAATGAAGCGATAAGCCCTTTCTGAGTTGCCTTGTTATAATATGGGGTTACAAGCAGCATGGCGTCATAACCGAGTCTGCAGGCGTGTTTTGTCAGGCCGATGGCATAGGCGGTGTCGTTCGAGCCGGTTCCGGCGATAAGCGGGACACGCCCTTTTGCCGTTTTTGCTGCAAACTCGAGCACTTCGCGGTGCTCGTCGTCAGAGAGGGTAGAACCCTCGCCGGTGGTCCCACAGATTACAAGGGCGTCGATGCCCATGCTTATCTGCCAGTTGATAAGTCTTTCAAAGTTTTCGTAATCAACCCCTGACGGGGTGAGAGGGGTAACGAGAGCCGTGGCGGCCCCGGTGAAGATGGGTGTTGAGAGCTTCATGGCATATCCTCCATATAATATTATTTTCATTCAAATGAAAAGATAGCCGTCGGAGGCGGCTATCTTCAAAAAATAATATTACGGCGCATAAAGTATATAACATATGTAAATATACTTGCACCGGGAATACCATTATTCTGATAGCTCTCCGCCGTATGGCGACAGTCAGACGGATATTTTCCGTCTGCCCAGGGTGGATCTTTAGCTTGATCCCCTTCGGCGATGAACCCTTTTGACGGCACGGCGGTCCTGCTATGACCCCATATGCGCCGTTTACTTATGTCCGATCGCGCCTCTATCCTTAATTTTGCTGAATTATATCATATATAAAAAGATATGTCAACAGTTTTTTGAAAATATTATTTGTTTATTTATACAGAAAGTCGTGAATTTTTAGTTGGGAGTATACATAAAAGTTTTTCCTGCTAATTAAAAAAATTTAATGTTAAAATTCGATATGACGTGTTGAGATTTCTTAAAAAAGCACTGCAGCTTTTTTATTTTTTGGGTATAGCCCGCTCCGCGGCTCCTGCAAAAGCGGAAGCAATTGATTTTCGCAGGTCGGCGTCCATAGCTGAAATTCCGGCTTCGGTAGCGCCGCCTTTGGTGGCAACGCGGTTCTCAAGGTCGGAGAAACTGTCTGCTTGTGCAGAAAAGGAGAAGATACGGCTGACGATTGCTTTTGATTGTTCGGCCGAGAAGCCGAATTTTTTACATTCGTCCGAATATACTTCCATAATATGAGCGGCAAAACCCAGACCGCAGGAGGCGGTGACTGTGAGTCGGTCGAGCATATCTTCGTCAAGGCAGACGGCGTCTCCAAGACGGTGAAAAAGCGGGACTATGTCGTCGAAATTTCTGCTGTCTGAATAGCCGAGTATGTCGACAGCTCCGGCGGCGGCGAGAGTCGGCATTATGCGCATGACAGGGCAGTTGAAGACCGAGACTATTTCATCCGTATGAACAGCCGCCATGCCGCTGATGACGCGCTTGCCTTTTGTATTGATTTTTGAAAGCTCGGGTTTCAGCTCGCGAAATACCTTTGGTTTGATAAGCAGCACCACAATATCACAGACTGCAAACAGCTCAAATGCGTCTGAGCAGGTTCCGTGTCCTTTTGAACGAGCTTCGGCAAAGGTCGATTCAGTTTTTGCACAGATGAATATATCATTTGCGGGGATGAGGTTTGCCTTTGCGATCCCTGTGTCTATCGCTTTGGCGAGGTTTCCATATCCTAAATAACCAATTTTCATTTTCGGGATTCCTTTTTTGTATTTTGGAACTACCAGTTTATATTTCAAAAGTAAATGATAAAAAGGGATATATGTTAGTCAGTTGCTTTTTCGGGCAGGAACAGCGTTCCGATCTGTTTGCCTGAGCAGATATCGTAGAGAATGTCGGGATTGGAGCCATTGGCTATGACCATCGGAACGCCTGCTTCGTTCGCTATTTTGGCTGCTTTGAGCTTAGCGCGCATGCCGCCTGTTCCGCGGCTTGTTCCGGCGCCGCCGGCGATGCTTTCAAGAGCCGCGTCAATCCTGCGGACTACCGGGATCAGACGTGCATCCGGGTTGTTCTTGGGGTCGGCGTCGTAGAATCCGTCAACATCGGAAAGATTTATAAGCAAGTCTGCCTTGACAAGAGAGGCGACATATGCCGAGAGTATGTCGTTGCCACCGATTTTGATGCCTTCGAAGGAAACCGAGTCGTTTTCGTTTACGATCGGGATGCTGCGGCGCTCAAGCAGAAATCGGGAAGTGTTTTGTGCCTTTTCACGGCGCAGGGAGTCCTCGACATCCTCTTTTGTAAGCAGGATCTGGGCGACGACATACCCGTAACCGATTATGTATTTGTCATACATGCTCATCAGCTCGCACTGGCCGATTGCTGCTGCCGCCTGCATTTCGGAGATAGTGTCCGGGCGTTTGGCAAGCCCCATTTTCACCCAGCCTGCCGAAACGGCGCCCGATGAAACGAGTATGATGCTTACGCCGCTGTTTTCGATATCGCAGAGAACGCGGCAGAGGTGTTCGATTTTGCGTATGTTGAGCATTCCTGTTGAGTGGGTAAGGGTTGACGTTCCTACCTTTACCACTATGATTTTCTGATTTTTATCCATGGTTGTACAGCCCTTTCGGTTATTGTTGAAAAATGACAGATGCCGTGAAAAATTCGGTTAGTGACGAATAAAAAAATAGAATGACAAGGTGCAAAGCAATTATTTTGCCCCGACCACTTCCCAAAAAAAATGAAATGTGATATAATTAAATATCAATAGTTTATTAATTTGCGTCGGAAATTTGATTCAGTGATGACATATTATATAGTATTTTATTACAAAATCCGTCGTTTTGCAATAACAAAATGAAATTTTCCGGTTCGGAGGAATGTATGAACCGCGATGAACTTATAAAAATATGCAATTCCGCAAGAGAGACTCTGCCGTCTCTCGCCGGATCCGGCGCGCGCGAATCTATGCTGCGCGCGATTTCCTGTGCGTTATCTGAAAATAAAGGCGAAATTCTCCGCGCCAATGAAACAGACCGGGAGGAGGCTAAACGCAACGGAATAAATTCAGCCATGCTCGATCGCCTGACGCTGACAGGCGCAAGGATTGACGACGCAGCGGCGTCGGTGCTCGAGGTTGCGAAGCTCCAAGACCCTCTGGGAGCCGTTTCGGAGAATATACGCCCTAACGGTTTGAAGATCATAAAGCAGCGCGTTCCGCTTGGGGTTATTGCCATGATATATGAGGCGAGGCCGAATGTCACAATTGATGCTGCGGTGCTGTGTCTGCGCAGCGGGAACGCGGTAATTCTGCGCGGAGGCCGCGAGGCGATAAACTCAAATAAGGCGCTCGTAAGAATAATCAGAGACGCGATTGCGCCATTCGGAGCGCGTGATGCGGTAAACCTTATAACCGATACCTCGCACGAAAGTGTTAATACACTACTGACTATGCGCGGATATGTCGACCTGATTATTCCGCGCGGAGGAGCGGGGCTTATCAGGAATGTGGTGGAAAATTCAAAAGTACCCGTGATCGAGACTGGCGCCGGCAACTGCCATGTTTATGTTCATTCAAGCGCGGATATTAAAATGGCGGTGGAAATTATAGTCAATGCGAAAACCTCCCGGCCGTCGGTCTGCAACGCTGCGGAGAATCTTATCTGCGACCGTGCGATTGCTCCGGTTTTTCTGCCGGCGGCGGCAAAAGCTCTGCGTGAGCGCGGGGTTGAGCTGCGTGTCAGCGAGGAATGTCTTAAATATATTCCCGACGCCAAGCTTGCGACGGACGAAGATTTTTACACCGAATATAACGACTATATTCTTGCGGTGGGGATCGTGTCCGACGTTAAGGAAGCTGTTAAGCATATAAATAAGTATGGCACGAAGCACAGCGAAGCGATTGTCGCGTCTGATGCCGATGCGGCAGAATATTTTCTTGCCAATGTCGACGCGGCGGCGGTGTATCACAACGCATCGACCAGATTCACTGACGGCGGAGTATTCGGCATGGGTGCTGAGATAGGCATCTCAACACAGAAGCTGCACGTCCGAGGACCGTTCGCGCTTGAGGCGCTGACGACCACGCAGTACAGAATATACGGGAGCGGACAGGTACGGTAACCCTTTATGTTTTTACTAGTTAACAATGACATTTCAAGCGCAGCCAATAATATTTTTGTTGAAATGGACGATTTATTTATAGCCCAAGCGTGTATTTTTTATTTATTTATTCAAAATGCCCATATAAAAAATAATAAAATTGTGATATAATATTATTCAGAGGTAGGTAAATAATTATTGAATGAAAATTTAATACTTATGTATAAATTTATCATTCGTACAAAATAATGCGCGTTTATGCCAGAATAATAAAATATCTATTATCTATCGGATGAGTATTGAAAAATAATTGTTATATGGTTGCGCGCATTGATAATATTGAGAATAAAATATAGAATCGGTATTTTTGCCAGACAAAAGAGCCGCTGCGCGGCACTTGAAATTTTTTATGCCTTGCGGAAAGGATATCATCTATGCTTAGCAAAACGCAAATGGAACCGCAACCGAAAGACGACAAATTCGGAAGCGGGACTGTTCCCGATACCGGTGTTCGGATACCTGATTCGAAGCCGGATTGGAGAAAGCGTCTTTCGAGCCTTGACATGGATAAACAGAAAAAAATTGCGCTGAAATATTACGGAGGCCATATGCCATGGAAGGAGTAAGCTCCGGAGGTGATGTTCACAGTATAGGCGATCTTGTTGTTTACCGGAATAACGGAATTTACCGTATCATCGATATCCGAAATGAAAAGTTTTTTGGAATAGACGGGCGGACATATTATGTTTTATGCTCGGTTTGCGATAAGAATTCATTTGTTTACATTCCAAAAGACGCTGTTGACATGAAACTGACAATGCGCCATATACTTTCGCGGGATGATATAGACGATGCGATAAATAAGGCTGAAAATTCATCGAATAAATGGCATGACGACGTCAGGGAAAGAACAAGATATTTCGATCGGCTGTTTGATTCGGGAAGCTGCTCGGATATACTTTGGGTTTTTAAGGTTCTTTCATTATACCGGGATGAGACGGAGAACGAGCACAGGCGGTTTTATGCAAGCGATGAAAGGCTTCTTGATGCTGCCGAAAAAATCATAATTGAGGAATTTTCGTTTGTACTGGGCATAGACAAGGATGAAGTCGTCAAATATATAACCGACAGGGCGGCAATATTACAATCAGGCAAAAAATAAACTTTGCACCATATAAAAAAAGCATTTCCGCCGATGACACCGGCGATATCAAGATATAAACAATACGTTTTAAATACATGGTCATATCCGGCAATTCTTAAGTTCCGTCCGCGGAAGATTCCTGAGCGGCAGCCGAAAAAGCTTAAAATGAGCGGAAAAATCCGCCATACCGTCAAATACAGCACGGTGGCGTTGGCTGGCTGACGTCCGAATAAACAATGCTGAGCAAAAAGCTACGCGGGCTTTAAATTAAATTGCTCAGAGGGGATAAGCAAATCAACGCTTATTCCGAGGAAAGGCTTGGTGCTTATTATGTCGAACTGTGTTGTTAAACATATCGTCTGGGGGCGCGGAGTCATACAGTCCCGCAGCGAGAAATATATCAAGATATTGTTTGATGATCCGGCGGTTGGAGAAAAAACGTTTATTTATCCGGATGCCTTTTCCAAATACATAACGTATGAGGATAAGGAATGCCAGACTCAGGTTGAGGAAGAACTGAAAGTGATGTCTAAAGCCGCGGAGGAGCAGGCCGCGAAAGCCGAAAAAGAGCGTCTTGCCGCGGTTGCCGCAGCGCGCGAAAAGGAAAAAAATCTAATTTCCATGCGCAAAAAAGCCATAGCTTATTCAAGAAAAAGAGCCGAAAAGCTCAGAGTCAAGTTTGAGGATAAAGAAGAACAGCAAGAACAGGAAGAGGATACACGTGACGATGCCTATTCTGAATCGTACGAGGGCGATGACGGCGATAATGAGGGCAGATGCGGCAGAGGCGTCGACGAATGACGAGTGGCAATTGACGAATAGAATTTAACAATAAGAGCGGCGTACGCGTTTTAATGCGTACGCCGCCTTATTTATATGGAATGGTGGCGCTTTTTTCAAAAAGCAGCGTTTTTATATTTGATACGTTTAGAACAATTCAATCAGATCCTTCGGACTGTGAGAGAAGTTATATAGTCCGTCAGGCTTGACCGCAACCATATCCTCTATCCGGCAGCCGTACTTTCCGGCAATATAAATACCCGGTTCGACTGTGACTATCTGTCCGGCTTTGAGGCGTGAGCCATCTGGGGCGGCGGGGGAAAGACGGGGGGATTCATGGATGTAGAGCCCGACGCCATGACCGAGTCCGTGGCCGAAGCAGCCTTGGTACCCCGCAGAATTGATTATGTCACGCGCTATCCTGTCTACCGCACGCTGGTTTGCTCCTTCTTTTATCGCCTCGAGGGCTGCCAGCTGGGCTTTAAGCACTGTATTATAAAGCTTTTTCATATCGGCGTCGGCACGGCCTAAGACGACGGTTCGCGTCATATCCGAACAGTACCCGTTTACCTTGGCACCAAAGTCCATTGTGAGAAAACCACGTTCAAGTTTCACATCGCGCGGAACGCCGTGCGGCATGGATGATGCGGTCCCGCTGACGGCGATGGTTTCAAATGCGGTTCCCTCGGCTCCATTTCTTCTCATGAAAAACTCAAGCTCAAGGGCGACATCGCGCTCGGTCATCTCCGGCTTGATGAATTTAAGTATATGGGTGAAGGCGGCGTCGGAAATATCCTGAGCCGCGGCGATGGATTTTATCTCATCAGAGTCCTTTGTTTCGCGCAGTCCGTCGATGAGCTTTGAGGCGCCAGGGAAAAGTTCTGTTCCCGGCAGAGCATTCTTCAGCTTCTCATAACCGGAAAATGAGAGTGTCTCTTCCTCAAAGGCGGCGTTCTTACATTCGTTTTCGGCGAGTTTTCCGGCTATAAAATTCAGCATTCCATCGGCTGGAGCTGCAACGGCAAGGCTGCGGTCAGCCTTCTCTCCGGCGGCTTCGACATAACGGAAATCGGTTATAAGATATGATTTTCCACGGGTTACGAGAATGTACCCGTCTGTAAACGGAAAGCCTGAAATATAGCGCTGGTTTACCTCGGATGACACGATGACAGCATCGGGATTTTCGCCGCCGAGGATTGATTTTAGTTTTTCAAGATGAGTCATTTTCAGCCTCGAATAATTATTTAATATTTTAATCAGAACATCAGACTGCGGCACATCGCCTTCATGGCAAGCGCGTCTTCGGCCATTGTTCCGTCGGATTCGCAAATAATGCGGGGGGAAAGGTCGTCACGCACTATGGCCTCGGCCAGAGGGGTGAAATCGGGGCCAAACTGCGTGTCCGCAAAAGTCAGGTGACGTTTTTCCCCAGAGCCGGTGTACTCGATTTTTGAAAAATGGCAATGAAGATTTTTTGCGATGTTGTCGCCGAGTTTTTCGGCAATTCGGTCAAATATTTTCCGGTAACTGTCGGCATCGGGAAACTGGCCGCCCGCGTTCCGGGCGTTGAGATGCCCGAAATCGACGACGGGAACGAAACAGGGAGCAATTTTGCAGAGCTCAAGCACCTCGTCGAGCGTTCCGAGCTGGTTTATTCTGCCCATGGTTTCAAGGCCGAGCCTTATTTTTGTATCTCCTATTGCCTCAAGAGTTTTTTCAAGCGTGTCCGCAGCCAGAGACATTGCCTCGGCGCGGCTTATTTTGGCTGCGGAGCCAGTATGAATTACTATTATGTCGGCGCCGAGAAATTCCGCGGCGCGCAGCGACTGTTCGATATATGTTATGCTCTTGAGCCGTTTTTCGGTTTCGATACCGGAAAGCGAGATATAATAAGGGGTGTGAAGCGACATTTTAATACTGTATTTTTTTGCTTCTTCTCCGACAAGGCGCAGCGATGCTTCGCCGGCGGTAAGTCCGTTTCCCGCCTGGTATTCATATGCGTCGAGTCCGCGCGCGTGCAGCCACTGTGGAGCTTCATGCGTTGATTTATGTCCCTCGGCATAGAACGAATCGCTGTTGCCGCCGGGACCGAAAATTGGATTTCCCATTATTATTTCCTTTCTTTAAAAGCAGGTTCAATGCCGGATTTTGAACCTTTGTTATATCAGTTGTTTTTATTGAAATTAACGCGGCTTAGGAAAGGTTTTTCAAAAAATCTTTTTATACGGAAAAAAAGAGTTTTTTTATCTTTTATCGGCAGTACTATATATGCTTTCATGCCCATACGCCGCGCCGCGAGACAGTCTGTGAATATCTGATCCCCGAGGATGGCTGCGTTTTGTGGCTTTACTCCCAGGGCGTCAAGAGCCATACGGAGATATTTTGTTTTTGGCTTGCCGCAGTCGGCATAAGCCGGGATTCCGAGCCGTCTGGCGAAAAGATCAACCCGTGCGGGCTTATTGTTTGAGATGAGGGCGCAGCGGATACCCGAGCCGGAAAGCTCACGCAGCCATCCGAAATGCTTTTCGTCGGGTTCGGGCTGCTCGTATGGCGCTAGAGTATTGTCAATGTCGATGAGCAGCGCCAAAATCCCTTCGGACATAAGGAAAGCGGGAGTTATATCGTTGTATTTTTCAAATTTCATGTCCGGAATAAGAGATTTTGCCATGTGGCGGCTCCTTCGTTAATTCATATTAGTATATTATTCTAACATATTGCCGTATATAATATCAAGACTTTTACAAAAACTCATTATTTAGAAATATTAAAAAAGGGTATTGACAATAAAAAAGAAGTGTGCTATTATATTTAAGCGGTTTTAACCGGGATTTTATTTGCGAGTGTAGTTCAATGGTAGAATTCCAGCCTTCCAAGCTGGCCGCGTGGGTTCGATTCCCATCACTCGCTCCATTGTTTCCAATTTAATAATGAATAGTGAAGGCTGACGCAGGCATGCGGTGAGTATTGAGTATTGAGTTGTGAGTTATGAATAGTGAGTAGTAATTATTCATATTCTGCCGCCCTACACCTTCACTATTCGTTATTCATTTATTATTTATTTTCAAGAGATGCAGCTGTTTTGAACTGTAGGATGGTATGTTGCGGTCAGCGGCATATATGTGCCTTTAGCTCAGATGGATAGAGCAACTGCCTTCTAAGCAGTAGGTCGAGGGTTCGAATCCCCCAAGGCACGCCAAGTCGGGGAAGTATCCCCGGCAATATGGTGGGATTAGCACAGTTGGTTAGCGCGTCAGGTTGTGGCCCTGAAGGTCGTGGGTTCGAGTCCCATATCTCACCCCAAATTAAAAACACCGCGGCGATTTTTCGCCGCGGCTCTTTTTTTAGCGTCATGCACCCGATTTTTCTTGACACTGGTTGGCTGAACTTATATAATTATATTAAGGTATTTTATAAAGGCGGTGTTATCCGGATGCAAAAGCGTACAATAATAAAACTAATATCATTTTTGCTTACAATGCTCCAGCTGATATTTTTTTATGCCTGTGCTGACGGAAGCGGAAAAATAACCGACACATCTGAGTCGACAAGCACCGGGAAAAGTCAGAGTTTGGGAAATTCGGAAATAATTCAACTTTTGAACGAGGATGGCAACCCCAAGTACTCGATTGTTCGCCCTGAAAATGCCGGCAAATCGCTTGTCAGCGCGACGGCGGATTTGCGCAAAACATTGAGCTTAGCGACGGGAAAAGAATTCAGAATTTTTTCAGACTGGGTTAAAAACGAGGCTGAAATTGATAATAAGTCTTGCGAGATACTGATAGGCCGGACAAACCGTACGGCGAGCGTGGCGGCGTTTGAAGGGATGTCGATAGGTGACTACATTATAACTGTTTCAGGCAACAAAATAGTTATCTGCGGCGGCTCAGACAGCGCTACGATCGCAGCTCTTAAATATTTCACAGAGAATTGCCTTAGCCTTGATGATGGAGTAGGGGTATCTATCGCCAGTACAGTTGAATACAAAAAAGATTATCCCGGGAAGAATTTCACGATTGCCGGTATACCGGTCGGCGAATACGCTATTGTTTATTCCGCAGCCGTCGAGGATGAGGAGGGAATTACAATTGCGAACCAGCTGAATGAGTTTATTGCTGATGTGTGCGGAATTTCACTCGATGTCAGAAAAGACACAGAGGCGGAAACAGACAACGAAATTTTGATCGGGAGGGCAAACCGAGCCGTCAGTGCCGCGCTTTACAAAAACGGGTTCGGCACATATGATTATAAAATTGCGCAGAGCGGAAAAAAGCTGCTTATAGGAGGCGGTTCGTGCTTTGCACTATATTATGGGATAAAACTCTTGAAAGAAAACTATATGGCGAAAAACATACAGATAACCGACGGAATAACGCAGGCGGGCAGTATGTACGGAGAGTATCTGTACGAGCGCGAGAAGGGCGCGGAAATTCGCATTATGAGCAACAATGTCTGGGACTGCGACAACAATGCCCCGGCGTGGTCGGCAATCGGCGAGGACTGCAGCGCTAAAGTGCGTTCGGTGGGACTTGCGGCGGTATATATGGCTTACCTGCCGGATGTCATCTGCTTTCAGGAGATGTCTATTGCCATGATTGCTCGGATAAGGGATGAAATATCAAAATACGGGTATAGCTATTCGCTCCTCAGCTTTACTGCCGGCAGCGACGCCGACAACACCTGCATACTCTATCGTACAGACACTGTTGAGCTAAAGGACAAAGGCAGACACGAGTATACCTACGGAAATAACGGCGGTTCGAAGTCGTACACATGGGGGTATTTCGTGCTGAAGTCAACCGGGGAGGATTTTATCGCGCTTTCGACACATTTGTGGTACAAGAGTGAATCCGAACAGGCTGGAAGCAACAAGTGGCGCGAGGATCAGGCGGGTGAGATAGTTGCGCGTACCACATCTCTTATTAGTAAGTATAACTGCCCTGTGTTCGCAATGGGAGATTTCAACACTACCACAGCGTCGGAAGCCTTCAAGGTGTTCATAAACGGCGGATTTTCCGATACATACGACCTTGCATCTGTTTTTGCCGACAATCACTGCGGACGTCACAGCTGCAGCCCGGAAGGATTTTCCCGTGAAACTTCGGCCGGGACATACGCCGGGAATGCAATTGACCATATACTGCTGCGCAATGCCGGGGAGACAAAAATTCTTGTTTTTAATCACGTGCGCCCATACTTCTATATTAAACTGTCAGACCATTACCCTGTTTATGTTGACGCATTACTCAGCTGACAGACATAAAACATGCGAAACGGAGGCGATACTGTGAGCAATATGATGGATTATATGGACTGGCGGGGTGACGTAACTTTCGCCGGTTCGCCCTTCAATGAAGTGGATAATATCATACTTGCGATGACGACTTTCGTAGATTTTTCAGGGATCGTACCGCCTGAGCTTAACTCAAAGCCGGTGGATTTTACCACGGCTATGAAAAAGTTTGCAGGTTTTTTCGGCGAGAGGAATTATCTCGGCGCGCTTATTCCATCAAGGCTGCTCGATATTGCAAAAAAGGCCGTTGAGTGCAGGCGATATCAGGATATGAAGCTGGCGGGTTTTGTCAATATAATAGACGAAAAGGAGCAGATGCAGTTTGCCGCGCTGACCTTCATTCTGCCGGACGAATCCATTTATATCGCTTTCCGAGGAACCGACGACACAATCGTTGGGTGGAAGGAAGATCTCAGGCTGGGGTTCAAGACTCCGATTCCGGCACACATCTATGCCGAAAAATACATTAACGACGCTGCGGCTTACCACGACGGAGGAATACGCGTCGGAGGACATTCAAAGGGCGGCAACATCGCAATGTGGGCGGCTGCGCACGCCCCGGAATGCGTACAGGCGCGGATATTAAAAGTTTACAACAACGACGGGCCGGGATTTCTGCCTGAGGTGATAAGGGAACAGTCCTATATCGCCATAGCCGACAGGATAATAACCTTTGTGCCGCAGTCTTCCATCGTCGGCGCGCTGCTTGAGCAGAGCCCCATATGCCAGATAATCAAAAGCACGGAAACTGCTATAATGCAGCACGACCCGCTCTCGTGGGAAGTGCTCGGCGCGCATTTTGTGTATCTTGACAAGAGGTCAAAGTTCGGACGGCAATCGGAGGAGGCGTTCAAGGGATGGGTTTATTCAATGAGCCAGGAGGAGAAGGCGAAGTTTGTGGAGATACTGTTCACAATCATTGATTCAACAGGCGCTAAAACCCTGACCGATTTAAACGGCGCGAGGCTGAAAAATTTCAATCTTATTATGAAAGCGTTTCGCGGACTTGACCGCGATTCAAGAACTGTTGTTACCCGCCTGCTTATGAGGCTTCTCAACGGCGGCAGGGAAGATCCATCGGCAAAGAAAGTGCTGCCCGAGGGAGGAGATAAGCATAGCAAAGCTCTGCCGGAAGCCAATAGCGTACACGAGGCTGATAATACTTTAGAACAGACAGTTGCAGATTTGAAAAAGGACGGCAGGAATGGCGCAGGCAAAGATGGACAGGAACATCACCATAGTATTTTTTCGATAATCCCCTTAAGCAGTCATAACGGAACGGGACAAAAAAATTAAAGGCGGTGTTTTAACATCACAGGCGGTGTAACGCCGGAAAATATTTCCTGAAAAAAGCAGAAAACCGGGCATTCAGTATGCCCGGTTTTATATGTTAATGAATTGAAAAGCTATATTAAGGAATTTCAGAAATAATATTTACGAATTTTTAATTTTAACCGATCTTTTAATTTTATTTCTGCTGAAAACCCGAGACGGAAGCTGTGCAAGCATTACTGCGCAAAGCATCAATGCGCAGCCAAAATATTCGCGCACGCTCATAACCTCATGTAGGAATATCGCGCCGGCAATAGTTGCAAAGACAGATTCGAGGCTTAGAATAAGCGATACAACAGTCGGGTTCGAGTCCTTCTGGGCGAGAATCTGAAGTGTATACGCGACGCCGCTTGAAAACACGCCGACATACATGATCTGCCAGAAGCAGCCTGTGATTCCGGTCCATGACGGTCTTTCAGTAATGAACATTATGATTCCCGACTCAATGGACACTACTATAAACTGCGCGAATGAAAGCACGATTCCGTCGACATATTTTGTAAAATAGTCGATTGTAAGAATATGGATAGAGAAACAGACGGCGCAGAGGATAACATATATATCGCCCGAGGCAATTGTGAGGCTGCCGTCGATGCAGAGAAAATACAGTCCTGCAGCAGCCAGAAGCACGCTGCCGATGATAAGAGGAGTGACCTTTTTGTGAAGAAAAAGGCCCAGTATCGGTACTATGACTATGTATAGCGCAGTTATGAAACCGGCTTTACCAGCGGGGGTTTCTGCAAGACCGAGCTGCTGAAGGTTTGAGGCGGCGGTAAGAACTGTTCCGCAGAAAATTCCGCCGAGTATTATTTTGGTCAAATTCTTTTTATGTACGGGGGAAACGGTAGAAAGTGTCTGTTCCGTAAGGACCGGCGCTGAAGAGTTAATTTTAGTGGATTTATTACATTTATGCTTTTTTACAGTTTTAATTGTTAACAGCAGCAGTCCTAAAATCGCGGCTGCAATGACGCTGCGAAGGGTGTTGAAGGTATATGGACCGATGTAACCTGCACTAATGCTTTGAGAGACAAACGCCGCTCCCCAGATCATGGCGGATGTTACAGGGAATAAAATCTGACGGATGCACTTGTGTTTCATAAAACGCGCTTTCACGAATAACTAAAAAATATTACGGGTGGTTTTTCCCTAAATCTGTGTTAAGGTTCCGCTCCATGGCATATGCAGTCGCCTGCGGGAATCAAAACGTGATTATTAAGAGAATAATATTTATTATGGTGCTTATATGCTGCGTTAAAGCAGACCTGTCAAAAACCAGCCAATGTGTATATTATATCGAAATATATATTAAATGTCAATGTAAAAATCAATTATTATCATGTTAAGGCGTCATCTGGAGGAGTTTCTCTGAATATTGCAGAAAATAACCGGTCTGCGGCGTTGATTGAATAGATTTTACTTGACAAAAATAGTTTTTTTGTATACGATTAAAGCAGCATATAGATTCGGGGACATATGTATAATAAATTACTGAGGACTTTATGGGAGAATGATTATGAAATTTATCGAATTTACAAAAGCAAAGCTGAAAGGCATTTTTGACGCCATCGTCCGATTCTATACGGTGTTTGTTCTGCTTGTGTCAGTTGCCGTTCTCAGCAGCATATCAATTGAAACCGATGTTGATATGGAGAGGCATATTATATCGCTTGTCTTCGGTGCGTTCTGTTTCCTTACAGCTCATGTTATGGGCGAGAGATTCGGAAAGAACGCGGTTGTCAAAGGGCTTTATCTTGCCGGGGCTTTAGCTGCGACAGCCGCGTATTATGCATATATGCTGAATGTTGACAGGGTGGAAGAAGCCGTCATTATAAGGACTATAACACTGATTTTTGCGCTTTTCGTCGCTTTCATATGGATTCCGTCCATTAAGCGGGATACAGATTTTAATGCGGTATTTCTCAGCGTTTTCAAAGCATTTTTCACGTCGGTATTTTTTTCAGGCATAATATATGGCGGCATCTGCCTGATTATCACGGCCATAGATCAGCTGCTGTTCAATGTCGATTACAATGCATACGGGCACACGTCGTTCGTTGTTTGGATAGTATGGGCTCCTATGCTGATGCTCTCGTTGATTCCGGTATTTCAAGGCGGGATGTCTGACGCTGCGAAAGTGGAGAAGGCGACAAGCTATCCGAAATTTCTTGAAATTCTGCTCACTTATGTGCTAATTCCGCTTATCTCGGTTTATACGCTTGTACTTGTCATATATATGGTAAAAACCGTGGCGGTGGGTGACTGGAGCAACAATCTGCTCGAGCCGCTGCTGCTGTCGTATCTTGTGGCTGTCGTCATAATTTATGTTCTTGTCAAAAGGCTCGGGAATGCGTTTACAAGATATTTTGTCAGAATCTTTCCGGCCTTGATGGCAGCGATTGCCGTTTTCCAGCTTGCCGAGTCAATCATGAAGGCTCAAGAAGAAGGTTTTTTCATATCGCGCTATTATGTTCTGATGTTTAGCATCTATTCGATAATTATCGGCGTGCTGCTTTCCTTATTGTCTAAAAAGAAAAACGGCTATGTAGCTTATTTTGCGATTATTTTTGCTCTTATCTCGGCGGCGCCCATTATCGGAGCATCGGATGTGAGTTTTGGCAGCCAAAGTGCGATTGTAAGAAATACTCTTAAGGATAACGGGATGCTGAGCGGGAATGTGCTGACGCCAAGTGATAATTTGACGGAAGAAGACAAGAGCAGGATAACCAGAGGAATTGAATATCTTTACTCTTTCAATGAGATTGACAGACTTGAATTCCTTCCTGATGGATTTAATCCATATCAGAATTTTGAAGCTGTGCTCGGATTCGATCCGTACAGAACAGAGATTATAGATAAAACAAGCAAGTCATATTATATTGACGAGAGCCGTCCTGCCGGTATTTCCGGCTACGATTATCTTGTCTCGGCGTCGATTTACCTGCCGCTCGGCAAAAATGAAAATGTGGTTGACGTGACAACTGTACAAGGCGGAGAGGAGTACATCCTCAAACTGGTTGGCAATAACGATAAAACTAAAACGGCGGCGATTCTATATCGCGGCAACGAAAAGCTGCTTGAAGCTCCTCTTGGCGGTATGATCGATACTATAAGAGGCTATTCGGACGCGGACGGTTTTCTTGGTTCGGAGAAACTGACATTCGATTATGAAAACGTTTCTGCAAAAATCCGGGTGGTGTTCAGAAGCATTTCAATTTACGGCTCAGGGGATGAGGAGAACGTTAACGCATATATATTTATACTTTACAGCATAAAATAATGAAAAACGGGAGCCGCAAGGCTCCCGTTTCATATCGATATGGTGTTAAATATATCGCCGCTCAGAATGTCTTTCCATATAAATTTTCCGCCATCAAGCAGCATATAGCTGTGAGGGGTGTTGTTCTTTGGAATTGAGATTGAGCCGGGGTTAAGATATTCGTAACCGTTTCTTCTTTCACAGGCGGGGATATGAGTGTGGCCTGAAATTATTATGTCGCCTTCGCTCAAAAAGGGCGTCAAGGCATCGTTTTTGTGCCCGTGAGTGAGATAAATCATATGACCAGCTTCAAAAAACACGGCGTATTCTGCCATGATCGGGAAGTTCAGAACCATCTGGTCGACCTCGCTGTCGCAGTTTCCGCGTACGCATAAAAGTTTGTCATGAATTCTGTTCAGCATAGTGATGACGCCTTTTGGAAAATATTCATCGGGCAGGTCGTTGCGCGGGCCATGATAAAGTATATCTCCGAGAAGAATAAGACGATCGGCATGTTCGGCCTCAAAGGCGTCGATAAGGGAACGGCAGCCGCTTGCAGAGCCGTGTATATCGGAAGCGATCAATAATTTCATACTGAGATACCCCCTGTGGTTTTATGAGTTATGAGCTAATTATAGCAGTTCGGATCTGTAAGGTCAACATATTATTAAACAGTCCGGATACATAAAATAAAATTCATAGCTGTTATTAAAAACTATTGACTTTTTATGGTTTTTGTTTAAAATATCATTCGTATAAATCAAGAAATATGCACACACTCTGCTGTTTCTTTAGGAGTATTATACTTGAAGGCGCATTCATATCTTGTACCTGACTATTATACAGAATTTCGCTGCAAGGGGGGTAGCTGTACCCATACCTGCTGCTCCGGCTGGCGGATAACCATATCAATGCAGAAATATTTCGAACTGCTCGGCCTTGAATGTTCAAAAGATCTGCGGCGGCGTCTTGACCGCGCTTTTTGTCTTTGCAACTGCCCGACTCCGGAAAAATATGCCGAGATTGTCCCGACATGGGACGGCAACTGTCCGGTTCTTAACGAAAACGGGCTTTGCGCGCTTCAGCTTGAATGCGGCGAGGGCATGCTTACGGAGGTCTGCCGCTATTATCCCCGCAGTATGCGAAGCGAATACAGATATGAATGCTCCTGTGCGAACAGCTGCGAAGGCGTTGTTGAGATGCTGTTGTACAGGGACGAGCCGATAAAATTCAAACGCATAAATCTTTCATTCCGCTGCGACGAAGACCCTGTCAGCTTCCGAAAAACAGATACCGCCCGAAAAAAGAACAGGATACGCGACTGCTGCATCAGGATTCTTCAGGACCGCTCGCGTGCGTTTCCTGAGCGTATGATAAGGCTGGGGAGCTTTATCGGGGAGCTTGAGCAGAATGGTGAAGCCGACATAAAAGCGCTGCTTGCAGCTCTGCCGGACAAAGAATATCGGGCGGACGACAATTATGCAATAGCAATCCTGCACCGACTTATAACCTGGTTCGAAGAAAACAAGCCGGAATGCGCGGTTCATGAATATTTCACAGAAGCGCAGAACTATCTTCAAATCGAGGGAATTCAACAGCTTGACGAGGATATTGCCGCCGTCGCCGTGGAAAAATACCGCCGCGCGCGTTTGGACTTCAGAAATGCTTATCCTGATTTCAGCACGATGTCTGAGCAGATACTTGTAAATCATGTTTTTTACTCGGGATTTCCGTATTCAGATCAGCGGAACGGTCTGTGGAGCGAGTATATGGCGCTATGTGCGGTTTACGCTTTTGCGCGCATGTTGAAAACCTGCTGCTTTATGAGCGGGGGAGGGGACAGAAAGCTTATAAACGTTATTGCGGCCGCGTTCAGACTTATCGAGCACTCGGGATTTGACCGCAACGCGGCAATTCTGCTCGGGGAAGCTGGCTGCACAACGCCGGAAAAACTTGCGGCGCTTTTGCTTATATAACAAATTAGCTCTTACACTCACTTTGCGCGGGATTAAACCATAAAAGGGAAACCAAAGGCATAAAAGCGGGCCGGAAAATACCTCTAATGACAGGTGGCGTGCCTTTTATACAGCTATATTATGATATACAAATAACCTCGGCTACGGCGGAACCCGAATAATCCGCGCTGCCGATTAACAAGGAATGAATATTAAATAAATGGACATTAAACTTCTTGCTGATAATTATCCTTTCAGCATATATATGATTGACCCGATAAAGCGGGAGACGGCGGATATTCTGTACCGCTCGGATACATCTCTTATATTTTATGACACTCAGAGCAGGACTGTAATGGCGTATACTGTTGACGACGCCGAGGCGCTTGAATTTGCCAAAAGCCTAAAAAGCTGTTCGCTTATGTGTACGAACAGCCGGGCTATGATAGATAATATAAGTACGCGGTTCAAAATCAGCATGGATATGACATGCAGACAGGCTGTGTATCTCGGCGGCAGAATCTCATATGAGCCGCGGCTTTCCATAGTTAGGGCAAGCGAGGACGAGGAAAAGATTGTTTCGCGGTACTACAGCGTTATCTCGGCTGAGGATCTTGAGCGCGTGCGGAAATTAGGAAATCTTTTTTGCGGATATAAGGAAGGGGTATTTGTCGGTTTTATAGGACAGCACCTTGAGGGCAGCATTGGAATGCTTCATGTGCTGCCGCAATTCCGCCGAATGGGGTATGCCGAGGAGATGGAGCTGTTTATGATAAACCGTATCACAGGGGAGGGCAGGATACCGTTCGCGCATATACTTTATGATAACATTCCGTCGCTTTCGCTTCAGAAAAAGCTTGGGATGGAAATATCGGATGAGTTGATTTACTGGGGGCATTTCAACGGATAAGGAAGGTGAACAATGAGGCTTAAAATACTTGCCGAAAACACTGCTTCCGCGCCATATTGCGGAGAACATGGACTTTGCATTTACACGGAAACCAAAACTCATAAAATGCTGCTCGACACGGGAAAAAGCGGTCTTTTTATTGAAAACGCCAAAATCGCCGGCATAGACATCAGCTCGGTTGACACAGTGTTCATCTCGCACGGCCATTATGACCATACTGGCGGAATCCGTCCTTTTCTTACTGTTAATAAAACCGCACGAATATTCATTAACAGGCATGCTTTTGACGGGCTTTACTCGCTTCACGGGGGTGAATTTGTTTTTATAGGAACGGATGCCGCACTCAGATCCAACCCGCAGGTAGTTTTAACGGATGGCGATTATTCAATTGACGGGGAGCTCTCGGTTTTTCGTGGCATAAAAACGAACGAGTTTGCTTCGGAGGCAAACAGGAGACTTTTTGAAAAACATGGGGAAGAGTATATCGAGGATAGATTTTTAAGCGAGCAGAACTTTGTTATAAATGAGGACGGCAAGAGAGTATTGTACGCCGGCTGCTCGCACCTTGGAATTGTCAATATTATCAATCGATTTATTGAAAAAACCGGCGAGCCTCCCGCGGCTGTGTTCGGAGGGTTTCACCTGATGATACCGAGTGAAGGAAGGACCGTTTCCGCTGAGGTGATACGTGGTATAGCTAAGCGCCTTGACGGATATCCGACACGGTATTATACCGGGCACTGTACCGGGGCTGCGGCTTTCGATATGCTTAAGGAGATTCTCGGTGAAAAGATCAGATATATCTCAACAGGTGATGAAATAATTATTTGATTTGCGCGACAGATTGCGCCGAAATTTCTTAAATTAGGCATTTCACTTGACACACAATGCGTTTTATGTTATATTCAAAACATATTTGAGTTTGAAATATCGCCTGGCAGTGCCGGCGGGGGAAATAATGGACATAAAAGATATAAGAACTGAATACAAAAACGGTAAAAAGAAACTGAAAGATGAATATCGTCAAGGAAAGCGTCAACTTAAGGACAAGCTAAAGCGGGACATAAACACTTGCTGTCCTCCTGCGGTATCCGGAAAACAGCCGATGCGGCTGTCTGTTCTTGAGGAGATTGGAAACGCTGTGACGCACGGCGTCGGTTCGCTTCTCTCAATCGCGGGTTTTGTGCTGATGCTGACAGGCTCCGGGTCGGCGGCTGAGACGGTTTCAGCCTGCGTTTATTTCTTCGGCTTATTTATTCTTTTCACGATGAGCTGCCTTTACCATTCTTTCAAATATGGTTCGACAGTCAAGCGAGTGTTCAGGCGGTTTGACCACGCCTCGATCTATCTGCTTATCGGCGCGACCTTTGCTCCGATACTGCTTGCATATATAGGCGGAGTCCGGGGCCTTGTGTTCTTTATTGTCCAATGGGCTGTAATAGCGCTTGGGGTCACGCTCATAGGTGTGTTCGGACCGACGAAGTTCAAACGTCTGAATTTTTCACTTTATCTGATTCTCGGCTGGAGCGCGCTGCTTTTTATGCCGTATATAATAAAGCATGATCCGGGTTTCTCCGTATGGATTTTAGGCGGAGGCATTGTATATACGCTCGGTACAATACCATTCAGGATAAAAAGAAAAGTATCGCATTTCATATGGCACTTCTTTGTGCTTGCCGGGGCGATTATCCAGTGGTTCGGGATATATTTTTACATTTATAATCGTTAAATAACAAAGAACGCGGAACTTTTTTGTTTCCGCGTTCTTTATTTAGACATATGGATTAAAGATGAACTTCAGGCATCGATCTGGCCGTTTGCTCCGTATTTTTACAAAATTTTTTGATTGTTTTTATTTATCAATCATTTTTTCAAGATTGAACATATTGAAAAGACGCTCTCTGCTGATTTTTTCAAGCTTGTCGATTCCTACAGCAAAAACAGCTCCGGCGACCGCAAGCATAATGCAAAGAATAATTTGCCCGCTGCTTTCGTATTTGATAGGTATAGTCGGGATTGTGGAGGCGAGCGCGGTTCCGATTATACAGTACATGGCAATGCCGTAAAATCTGTCAAAAACCAATTTGACCAGACGTGAGAATATAAAAAGAGCCAGCGCGATTCCTATTAACCACGGAACAACCACAGACATATCGAGTTTTCCAAGCCCTGTCGTCATGGGGATATACAGCCCCATGAAAAGCTGAAGGGAGGTCGTGTTCATTCCGGGAATTATCATGGATAAGCCCCAGATAAGCCCGCAGAAAACATACCAGCCAAAGTCCGGCTTTACCGATATGCCCGGACCGAACTGGAAAAATTCCAGCATCGCGAGCATAAAGACCGTGCTAATACCGAATGCCGCCCAAGCGCCGCGTTCATGGCCTTTTTTGTCGGCGTCGCGGAACATCGCGGGAAACATACCGGCAACAATCCCGGTAAAGAGACAGGTGGCTTCAATCTCATATACGGAAAAAACCTTCGACAGGAAAACCGCTGTAAGCCAGAATCCTCCGACAACACCGAACGTGAAGGGGAATATTAGTCGCCAATGCTTTTTAATGCCTTCTTTTGGATGCGCAAGGATTTCCATGAAAGGTTCGTAAAACCCGAAAACGAGCATAAGGACGCCTCCGCTAAGACCAGGCAGAATACCCGCCGAGCCTATGAAAGCGCCTTTGAAAATTACTAGAACCCAGAGTATCAGTTTCCTGACGAATATATTCATTGATTTGTATCCTTGCTTTAAGCTGCAGGCATCTTTATATAGAAATTATAACATTTGGAATTATTATTTCAACATATCTTTTTTTAATAATATATTAATTTCTTTTTAAGAACGTAAAAACAAACAAACTTACATAAAAATACCATTTTCAAAATGCAGTTTTGCGATGATGTCAAGAGATCAGGGGAAAAATCGGGGAACTTCTTGAGAGAAGTTCCCCGTGTTTTTATTTTGAGCGCTACCTGCGTCTGTTGCATTAAAGCAGGTTGCGGAACATCACCTGGAGCATGACGGCCCGCCCTAATGCCTCGTAATTATTTTCTGAGTGCTGCCTGTGCTGCAGCAAGGCGCGCGATCGGTACTCTGAAAGGCGAGCATGACACATAGTCAAGACCGATCTTGTGGCAGAACTCAACCGAGGACGGGTCGCCTCCGTGCTCTCCGCAGATGCCTATATGCAGATGCGGGTTGACCGGTTTGCCGAGCTGTATTGCCATCTTCATCAACTTGCCTACGCCGTTCTGATCCAGCTTTGCAAACGGATCGCTTTCGTAAATCTTTGAATCATAGTATGCGCCAAGGAATTTTCCGGCGTCGTCGCGCGAGAAGCCGAAGGTCATCTGGGTGAGGTCGTTTGTTCCGAAGCAGAAGAAATCTGCCTCTTTGGCGATTTCATCGGCGGTCAGCGCAGCTCTCGGAATTTCGATCATTGTTCCGACCTGATACTTAATGTCTGCTCCGGCAGCCTTGATTTCGGCGTCGGCTGTTTCAACGATAGTATCCTTCACATACTTAAGCTCCTTGACCTCTCCGACCAGCGGAACCATAATTTCGGGAACAATATTCCAGTTGGGATGCTTTTTCTTAACATTTATAGCTGCGCGTATTACGGCTCTGGTCTGCATTTTTGCTATTTCGGGATATGTGACAGTCAGACGGCAGCCGCGGTGTCCCATCATCGGGTTGAACTCATGGAGAGAAGCGATAATGGCCTTGATTTCCTCAACGCTCTTATGCTGTGCCTTTGCAAGCTCCTCAATATCCTTTTCCTCGGTCGGGACAAATTCGTGAAGCGGGGGATCAAGGAATCTTATGCAGACGGGGCAGCCCTCGAGAGCTTCGTAGAGAGCTTCAAAGTCGCCCTGCTGATAGGGCATAATCTTGGCGAGCGCCGCCTCTCTTTCAGCGACGGTGTCGGAGCAGATCATTTCACGGAAGGCGGCTATACGGTCTTTTTCAAAGAACATATGCTCGGTGCGGCAGAGACCGATGCCCTCGGCTCCCAGTTCGCGCGCTTTCTTAGCGTCGCGCGGTGTGTCGGCGTTGGTGCGTACTTTTAGTTTGCGGTATTTGTCGGCCCATGCCATAATGCGGCCGAACTCGCCGGAGATTGTGGCGTCAACTGTGGGAATTGCGGTGCCGTAAATATTTCCTGTCGAGCCGTCGATGGAGATGATGTCTCCTTCTTTATAGGTTTTTCCGGAAAGGGTAAACTTCTTGCCTTCCTCGTCCATATTTATTTCCTGGCAGCCAGAAACGCAGCAGGTACCCATGCCGCGCGCAACAACGGCTGCGTGGGATGTCATACCTCCGCGGACAGTGAGAATACCCTGAGCGGCCTTCATGCCCTCGATGTCCTCGGGAGAGGTTTCAAGGCGGACAAGAACAACCTTCTTGCCGGCAGCCTTCCATTTCTTTGCATCTTCAGCGGTAAATACAATCTGGCCGCATGCTGCTCCGGGGGAAGCTCCGAGTCCTTTGCCGATCGGGGTGGCAGCCTTGAGCGCCTTTGAGTCAAACTGCGGATGGAGCAGAGTATCAAGGTTGCGCGGGTCAATCATCATAACCGCCTGCTGTTCGGTGATCATACCTTCGTCAACAAGGTCGCAGGCAATCTTAAGAGCTGCCTTTGCAGTTCTCTTGCCGTTGCGTGTCTGGAGCATATAAAGCTTCTTGTTTTCGATGGTGAACTCCATGTCCTGCATATCGCGGTAGTGGTTTTCGAGCGTAGCGCAGATTTTTTTGAACTGCTCGAACACTTCGGGCATAATCTCAGCCATCTTTTCAATCTTCATCGGTGTGCGGACGCCGGCAACGACGTCTTCACCCTGTGCGTTCATCAGGAACTCGCCCATGAGTTTCTTTTCGCCGGTCGCGGGGTCGCGTGTGAAAGCGACGCCGGTGCCGGACGTCTCGCCCATATTGCCGAACGCCATCATCTGGACGTTGACGGCTGTGCCCCACGAGTAGGGTATGTCGTTATCGCGTCTGTAAACATTGGCGCGGGGGTTGTCCCAGCTGCGGAACACGGCCTTGATTGCGCCGAAAAGCTGTTCTTTGGGATCCGATGGGAAGTCCTCGCCGATTTTCGCCTTATATTCAGCTTTGAACTGGTTGGCGAGCTTTTTAAGGTCGTTTGCGTCGAGCTGAATATCTTCGGTAACGCCTTTTTCCTCTTTCATCTTGTCGATGAGCTGCTCAAAATATTTCTTGCCGACCTCCATAACAACGTCGGAGTACATCTGGATAAAGCGGCGGTAGCAGTCCCATGCCCAGCGGGGATTGTTCGATTTCTTGGCTATGACATTTACTACTTCTTCGTTGAGACCGAGATTGAGAATGGTGTCCATCATGCCGGGCATTGAGGCGCGCGCACCAGAGCGGACAGAAACGAGAAGGGGATTTTCCTTGTCACCGAACTTTTTACCGGTGATTTTCTCCATTTTGTCGATGTATTCCATGATTTCGGCTTGGATTTCGGGGTTGATTTTCTTGCCGTCCTCATAATATTTTGTGCAGGCCTCGGTGGAAATTGTGAAGCCCTGGGGGACGGGGAGACCAATATTGGTCATTTCCGCGAGGTTGGCGCCTTTGCCGCCGAGTATCTCGCGCATCTTTGCGTTACCTTCGGTAAACAGGTAACAGTACTTCTTGGACATCTGGTAAATCCTCCATTTATAAATAAATGATTTTGAAAAAATCAAAAGAACTGTACGGCCGCTTATAGCATATCCGATAAGTCTCAAAGTTCATTATATCATACTTTTGAAAAAATTACTATATATTTTTGCAATTTTTTGAAAAAATCCACGATTTATCGGACAAAGGTGAGAGAAAGTGTCAAAATCGGCTGGGATTATATATATTATTAACTGAAAATGACGAAGTGAACGGGGGGAAAAAATATTCCCGGATGCTGCGCCTTAAGGCGCAGCATCCGGGAATGGGAAAAATTATTAACTTAGCTTGACTACATCGACGGGGATTTTGATTTTATACAATGCTCCTAAGCTATCATAAACATACATAATTGTTTTGCCAGGCATGAAAAAATCGGGGCTTGCAGTATAAAGACGCTCATAAATGACTGTTTCACCGGCTTTTATTGTTTCCATCTCCACTGACGTCATTGCGTAATATGCCGCCTGATAAACGGTTATGCCTGTAATTGTCAAACATTGTTTATTATCACTGAAATAGCCGGGCGAGTTGTTTCCGACGAATTTAATATCAGCACCAGTGTTGTTGGTAACAGTTACCCTTAATTGTATCAGACCGCCGAGCGGATAATACTCCTGAAAGAAATTGAAGGTAAAAACTATATTGTCGACTGTTTCTGTGTACTGAAGCGGAACTTTTACAGTGTATTCGGAAAGCTCAGCAGGAACAGACATTGTTTCGATTAATCTATCGGTCTGCATCTCAAGATACCATTTTATTGTTTCAGGCTCGGTGGTTGTTTGCATGAATACGGAGGATGTAATATCGGCTGATGTGGTACTTTCGGTTTGCGGATTTAATACCTTACAACCTGAAAATAGTAGTAAGACAAGCAATAGAAATATTACTGTTATTTTTCTATTCATCGATAGCCTCACGAATACACCCAAGAAAATGAATAAATAGAATAATAATCTCTATAACCCGTAGCAGGTTCATAATTACTTATTTTTATTCTATAAGTACCAGTAGCTGATGGTGTAAACTCCACAATTTCAACATTATTATTTGATGTTGTACTATAACACACCAAATTATTACTATCATCATAAATATGAATATTTAAATCTGCAAGTGTAACATCTTCACCATATGCACCGAAATTAATTTTTTCAAATGCCAATGAAATACGGACGGTGTTTCCATATGAAAAATAATTATAATAATCGACTATGGTCGCATCTACATCCATCCAGTCTGTTGTATATCTGTAACTTGCGGCATTAGAAACCGCTCTGTATGCATCTAAAATACCAGCACCATATTGTTTATAACTATTTAGTGATAAACGTGTATCATAATGATGTGACGTTGAAAGTGAAACAGAAGAGGTTAATATTGACTTAATACCAGTCGGATTTACTCGAAGTGAACCGCGGTATGACATAATCAAAGCTATAGTACCCGTAACCATTGGAGCTGCAAAGCTGGTACCATGACTGTCTTCGCCGCTAAAAGTAAATGTAAAATATCCCGGAGCGCTTATATCAGGTTTATATGCAAGAGAACTTCCAGAATAATAGCTGGAATCTCCTGAAATAACGCTTGAATATCTGTTGTAATTTCCTACTGTAACAGCATTATAAGCCATACCACCGCTTAATATTCCCGTACTACCAGAATTACCAGCAGCCATTACAATAGATACATCATAAGCATAGATTATTGAATCTAAATATTGTGATATTGCACCGTATGAATTTTCTCCATCATCAATACCATTTATATCTAATGACATGCTAATATTAATAACATCAACATTACAACCTAATAGCCATTCAATCTCAGTTATCAAGGTTGGGGTTGGTGTATGAGAATAAATAGTATTATAACTTGTGCAATAAAAATTAGCGTCTGGAGCGATAGAATATATAATTTCTAGTACATTTGACGCATGTGGGACATCACCAGTACCAGGATAATATCCATTATATTCGCCTGTGTAATGGGGTGTAAAAATAATACCTGTAGATGTATTTGGTAAAGATACATCAATCATTCCTACATTTACACCTGCACCCGTATCAGCATAAGTTCCCCAGACATCATCTGCATGTATGTAACTTACTTGATTTGATACAGAATAATATGGGACAGATAATAATGACAAATTATCAGAATTTACTTCATCAGGCATAACAATATCATCACAGTAAAAATCAATGCTTTTTACCTGTTTGTTCTTTGATAATTTTACGGCTTTTTCATAAGTTAGTTCCGCAATGATTGTGGGGGTATATTGACTTATGTAAATAACATCATCGCTACTTAAATATTTGTCATTAAAATTCTGGGTATATTCCTGATAGCAGCTTTTCATTGCTTCTCTTTTTGTTGAAATATAGCTGCTCAATTCCTGATTTTCTTTATCTGAGAATTTTACGACTTCTGTTAAATAAGTTAGACGATCAGCATAATTCGGGACGCTCTTGAATGCTTCGCGGACAGCGGCGGTTGTGTCGATATCCATAAGCCAGATCATCACACGCTGTTTTTCACCGGGGTTGGTTTTGTACATATATTCAAGAGTCTCTGTTATGACCGTTTTCTGGGCAATGTCTTTTTTGATGCTTCCTGCAGCTGTTGCTGGTAATAAACCGCCGACTGTGATTACTATTGCCATTATAACGCAAAGAGCGGCCTTGAGGAATATCTTAATTGTTTTTTTCATGATTTATTCCTTTCATCATGTGTGTTGTTTGTTTTCATATGCATATTTTCGAAACAAAACGACATTCTCACTTTGAAAAAGGTAATTAAAAATTAGTAATTCATTGGTTCACACCTCGTATAATATAAAAGTAGTAGTTTTTATAGTTCCTCTCCAAGAACGAAGA
>CAZMZJ010000014.1:0-54692 GCA_964570825.1 uncultured Lachnospiraceae bacterium
GGGGGAGCCATTAAAAGCCATCCTATTTTTATAGGATGGCTTTTATTTGTGCTTAGTTTTATGAGAAAATATTTATCGTGAAATAAAAGATATGTATAATTTATGTTAAAAGGGCTTCAAATAGAACGATTCGCCACATGACACTTGACGGTACTGTTTTGTATGGAACCGAAACACAATTCATCGGTCAATATAAAATCAGCTCTTATCAGACAAAGCAGAAACCTGTCTTCCTTCTTCAGTTCCGCAATATTTTTTCCAATTACTTTTCGTACCATTGCGCTTGGGTACGGTACATTTTTGAATAACAGCCATCAGCCTTCATCAAATCCTTGTGTGTTCCATCTTCAACAATGCGACCCTCTGAAAACACTAATATGCGGTCAACTATGCTGGTTATCCCCAGCCTGTGAGAAATGAAAAGTGTGGTTTTGTCACCTGTCAGAGCGGCAAAGTCGCGGTAAAGCTTCGCTTCTGATATGGGGTCGAGTGCTGCGGTCGGCTCGTCGAGTACAAGAATTCTGGCTTTATTCCTGTAAAGAGCGCGTGTTAGAGCAACTTTCTGCCACTGACCGCCCGAGAGATTGTTCCCGGAATCGCTGAAGTTTCCGATTACCTCGTCGAATCCTCCCGGCTGCTTCTGTATGAGTTCATAAGCCCCGGTGCTCTTAGCAAGCTTTGCAAGCTGCTCTTCTTCGTATTTTTTTGAGATATCGGATATTATTATGTTTTCTCTGATTGTGGATTCATATTGACCGAAATTCTGGAACACAACCGACACCGCTCGACGTACTGAAAGCAGATTGTCTTTTACATTTTTTCCGGAGACAGAAATTCTGCCTAGGTCAGGCTCGTACATACCGACAAGCAGATTGATGAAAGTGGATTTTCCTGAGCCGTTCTCGCCGACTATCGCAACCTTTTCTCCCTGTTTTATTGTAACATTGATGTCTTTCAGTGCCTCGTGCTCCGAGCCAGGATAGGTAAAACTGACCCCTTCAAACTTTATATCCGCTTCATTGATCTTCTTCGGATGATCCTCAAGCTTTTCACGCGGTGTCATGGTCAGGTCGAAAAAATTCTTAATATATTTTATGTTCCCGAAAAAATGAGCCTACATGCCTGCTGATAAAACCATCCTCGTAACTTCGAGCCGGCTTACCCATAAAATAAATTTCACCTGATGTAGGATGAAGTAAGCCAAGCATCACCGCCGTCGTTTGTCCGCAGCCTTGCGGCTGGGCTAAGAGCTTTATGACCTTCAAAGAAAGTTCGCTGAATGTCCAGCCCATAAAGCCCGTAATCCATGCGCTGATAGCTCTTCGATATGCCGTTTATCGCCGATGCTATGCTTGTGCACATTACATAAATGGTCAGGAGCATATCGGGCAGCATAACACCATCGGCAACCTGCAAAACCGAAAAGTTCACGGATTCCGCCATGAAGGTATAGAACCCGAAATTTATATAAAAATTCAGTTTGGCGTATCCCCGGTCATTTTTTGTTTCTCTTGAAACGATTTTACTGTAAGCTTCCTCTCAATGCTGGGGTAAATATATTCGTTAATAAAAAAATGATAATGGATGAAAACCAAATGCCCGGCTTGAGCCGGGCATTTGGTTTTAGTCTAAAGCGGCAACACATCAAGCGAAGACGTTATGTGCTGCCGCTTTAGTATTTAAACTGAGCAGAGGCGCGAATAATCGCGCCTCTGCTGAAAATATGGAGTATATTATGAAACGTTTATTACTTATAATGCTTATCTTATCATGTGCGGTTCTTGCGGTAATCGGTTGCGAAAAAGCCGGCGCACTCAATCCTCAGGACAGTTTGACCAGTGAGGTGCTGAATAATCAGAGTAATAATTCTGACATAATAGGCACAGAAATTAAATTTATTACTGAGAAACCGGAAACTTCAGCCGATGATGTGACTTCAATCACAGAGCTCAATACTATGGCCGAAACGACCGCGCCGGCGGTAACTGCAGCGCCAGCGGTTACAACAGCTCCGGCGGTGACTACAGCGCCGGCGGTTACAACATCAACGGCGGTTACAACTGCGCCTGCGGTTACAACAGCGCCAGCGGTTACAACAGCGCCAGCGGTTACAACAGCTCCGGTGGTGACTACAGCGCCAGAGGTGACGACCGCACCGGCGGTGACTACAGCGCCTGCGGTTACAACAGCACCTGCGGTTACAACAGCACCGGCAGTTACAACTGCGCCGGCGGCTACGACCACAGCTCCAGCTACAGGCGAAAATGAAACGCCAATTATATTTTGGTAAGACTAATTAAGATTAGAATAAAAAGAACTGTTGACAATAATTAAAGAACAATTTTATGCCGTGAATTTAATCAGGCATTGTCTTATGCTGATTGAATATTGTAAACGCCTTTTATTATGCGGTTTATATAATTTAATTTGTTGAACTGCAACAGGCTATAAAAAATATAAAAATAATATTGAAAAAAATTTACGGCTTGCACATTCGTCAGGATAATTGGTTTAAGCTTTGCATAATCAAAGATAAAAACTCATAATCCGCTATTGCAAAAGTCTATTTTTTATGCTAAAATAATGACATCCGGACATTATAAACCCGTAATCCGGAAATTTCCTGCCGCCAGGTGGTATATTAACTCCAAACGGCGGAACAATATTAACGTCGGAAGGTCGTAGGACTGAAAAATATTATATTTCCGTTAAAAAGTTCAAAAGGCTGAATAATTCCGCCCGAGAGAGATATAATATTATTGCCGACAAAAAATCGGCAGCCGCAAATTAAAAGTTTTATTGATTATTTAACTTAAGCGGCTAAACCCGCATAACACAAAATTTACCTGAAGGCAGTCATGTATAAACCTTTAGGAAAGAACAAAAAATATGAGTGTAAGGCGGGCTGCAAAATAAGGCCATACCAGCCGGGGAGTTAGCGGTGCCCTGTACCTGCAATCCGCTGTAGCAGGGGTGGAATCCTCTTATGAGGGTAGAACTTCTGCGTATTGAACCATTATTTTCTGCGGTGACGAACGGGTCTTGCGCAATTATGAGCCGTGAACCATGTCAGGTGGGGAACCAAGCAGCATTAAACGGTCAACATAATGTGCCGCGGGGATGCCTGTTCCGAGCAGAAATATCGGATATCGCGCGGAAGGAAAAGTCGAATTTGAGGTGTATGGCCTTACTTTGCAGCCTGTTTTTCATATATTAAGGCTACATAATACCGGACGAAAATTCATGGAAAATAAAGTACATCTCGCGTTGTACCGGAAATGGCGCCCGCAAACCTTCGATGAGGTATACGGACAGGAGCACATAACGTCGGTGCTGAAATACGAAGTATGCAACGGCCGCTTGAGCCATGCATATCTTTTTTGCGGTTCGCGCGGAACCGGCAAAACAAGCTGCGCCAAAATACTCGCAAAAGCTGTAAACTGTGAAAATCCGCAGGGAGGAAACCCCTGCGGGCTTTGTGCTGCCTGCCGAACAATTGATTCGGGCAGCACGACAGACGTACTCGAAATGGATGCCGCGTCTAACAACGGCGTCGACGATATACGCGACATACGCGACGAGGTTATATATTCGCCATCGTCTCTGAAATACCGGGTTTATATTATCGACGAAGTCCATATGCTCTCGCAGAGCGCCTTCAACGCGCTGCTCAAAACTCTTGAAGAGCCGCCGGCGCACGTGGTGTTCATCCTTGCCACAACCGAGCTGCATAAGCTCCCGGCGACCATTATTTCACGCTGCCAGAGATTTGATTTCCGCAGGATTTCAACGGAAGTCATAAAAACGCATCTTATCCGTATCGCCGCCGAGGAGGGAATTGATATTGACAGCGAAGCGGCGCATCAGATTGCCCGCCTTGCACAGGGCGGTATGCGCGACGCGATTAGTCTGCTTGAGCTTTGCGCAGGAGGGCAGAGAAAAATAACTGCTGATACAGTAGCTGATGCGGTTGGTTCGACAGGCAGGAGCAAAGTCGTCGAAGCCGCGTCTGCTATAGCACGCGCCGATTACGACTCAATTTTCCGTATCGTTGCCGAGGTGGCAAGCTCGTCAAAGGATATTGCGGTATTCTGGCAGGAGTTGATATCGCTTTACCGCGACATGCTCGTAATGAAAACAACACCCGACGCATCCCGTTACCTCGACCTGACTGACTCCGAAACGGCACAGCTAAAAGAGATAACAAAACTTTTCAGAAAAGAAACGCTCCTTTCTCATTGCCGGCTGCTTGACGACGCATATATGAACATTCAGCGCTCAAATGCAGTCAGGCGTACGATAGCCGAGCTTACTCTTATCCGCATGAGTGACGGCAGGCTTGACACCTCAAACGAAGCTCTTCTTGCCCGCATAGCAAAACTCGAGGATGCAGCAGCGTGCGGCGGATTCCAAATGCAGACAAATATTGCAAATGAGAACGGATCCGCCTCTTGCGTGAAATCCGGCTCGCCCCACCTTGAGGATGGAGAGCAAAATACGGAAAATTCCGGGGCTGTCAGAAATCCGCAGGACGGAAGTTCAAAAAGCGAAATCTTAAACAAACCGTCAGGTAATTTAGGACTGTCCGCAGCGGAAGGGGATAACGCAGCGAAGAACAATAGCGCGCGGAACAATAAAGAGCAAAATAATCCGGTTCAAGACAAAACAGTAAATAACAATTCAAAGATAGACAAAGCAGATCCAGACAGCGTAAAGGAAAAACCCAAGCGCGTGCTTAAGACACTTCGCTGCTGGGCCGAGGCGGTAGAACGTGTGTCAAAGGTAAAACAGCCGTTAGCTGCCATGCTCAACGGCAGCAAAGCTTACACCGATTCTGAAGGACGTGTGCTTCTGCGCATCAGGAGCAATTTATTTGTATCGATAATAGAGCGCGATCACGATAAAGATATAATACGCGCGGCCCTGTCCGCAGAGCTTGGAAGAGAACTTAAGGATAACGACATAATTATCGAAGATACTGCCCAGGACATCGCCATCAATGCCGAAGACGCGATATTTGATGAGATTGAACAGATCAACAAACCATAAAAGGAGTTCTGAAAATGAAAGTAAGATTACCGAGCGGCGTGGGCGGAGGCCCGCAGACCAATATGAACGCAATGATCCGTCAGGCGCAGAAGCTGCAGGAGGATATGGCAGCGCTTCAGGCAGACCTTGACGCGCGCGAATATACCGTTACAGCCGGCGGAGGCATGGTCATAATAAAAATCAACGGCAAAAGACAGATTCTTTCTATTGACATCAAACCCGAAATTGTCGATCCCGACGATATCGAAACATTGAGCGATATACTGACCGCCGCGGTTAACGAGGCGATCAAGCGTGTCGATGACACTAACAGCGCGGAAATGTCCAAAATAACCGGTCAGATGCCGGGTATGCCGGGACTGTTCTGATATGGCGGATTACATCGAATCCCTGCAGGTGCTGTGCGAACAGTTCGGAAGACTTCAGGGTGTGGGACGTAAAAGCGCCATGCGGATGGCATTTTCGGTACTTGATTTTACCGACGCCGAGGCTGAGGCGTTCGCCGGCGCTATACTCGACGCAAAGCGTAAAATCCACCTCTGCCCGGTCTGCCAGAATCTGACCGATCGCGAGCTGTGCTCGGTCTGTCAGGATGCCTCGCGCGACCATTCCATCATATGCGTTGTCGAAGACGTGCGCGTGCTAATGGCTATCGAAAAGGTCCGAGAATATCGGGGCACATATCATGTGCTTCATGGCGCTATCTCTCCTGTGAACGGAGTTACTCCGGATAAAATAAGGCTTGCCGAGCTGCTTGAACGCCTGCGCGGCGACACTGTAAAAGAAGTAATTATCGCCACTGACCCGAACGTCGAGGGCGAAGCGACAGCAATGTACATAGCCAAACTGATAAAACCACTGGGAATCAAGGTATCGCGCCTCGCCTACGGTATTCCGGTAGGAGGCGACCTCGAATATGCAGACGAGGTAACCCTCTCAAGGGCAATCGACGGGAGAAAAGATTATTAGGCTTCTTATGTCCGGGTGATTGATGAATACAGATTATATTTTACTCTTTTGCCCCCAAACGGCACATTTTTCACTGCATTAAAAATTATAATCAAAATGAATTTGAAAAAACGGCAGCGCAGCCGGACAAACGGCTGCGCTGCCGTAATATTTTATTATAATATTTCCACGTTTACTTCCACCGCACCGCCGAGCGGCAGCGAGTAAATCAATACTTTGTCGGGACGCTTCCCGCAGATTCGTGAGAGCGCGGCGGCATAGTATGAGAGCTGCATACGGTGACGTCCGGCAAGTTTTGCCGCGGCAAGCCCTGCGTCGGAAATCTCGGCCCCTGTCAGATAGTCTGTCTTATAATCGGCGAGGATCAGTCTGCCGTTCGAGTCTTCGAAAAATATGTCTATAACGCCCTGGACAAGCAGCTCCTCGCCACGAAGCGTTTCGGCAAAATCCGCGCTTTCTGAAAATGAAGCCGCCGGAAGCAGAATATTGAACCGCTGCTCGCGCTTTATCCATGCCGCGCCGATGAGAGATGCGTAAAAATCCGAAGCAAAAAAGGCCTCTATCTGCCGCCTGTCGACAAGCGACGCCATATGAGATGATATAAATCCTTTTTCAGCAAGAAATTGAAGCTCACTCTCAATACCATTTTTACGGCAGCGGAGGAAGTCGCAGAACTGCAGAAAAACATGCGTCGCCGTTCCGCGATCGGCGCTTTTTATTTTTTCTTCGCTTCCGGCAAGAAACGCGGGAAGAGCAGGGGCTTTTAGGCGGGTTCCGGAATATGTATCTTGAATGCCGCCTTTGTTCTTGGAGCCTTCATCAACGCCGCATTCCTCAAGCTGAACGCCATTGTCCGAGCTTTCATCGAGCACTCCCGGATACAGGCGGGATACGGACAGCTTAGCCGGAATTTTAGTCAGGTGCGCGTAAGGATAGACATAAGAAAATTTTTCATCGAGCAGCATCTCAAGCTTATCCGCGTCGCATTTTTCTTCCGGCGCGCCCTGCGTCACGGCGTCAGGTTTTACCGGAACGGGAGCCGGCACCTCGCTGTCTGTTATTATGTTGAAAATGTAAGGCGCGCCGTTCGGCTGTCCTTCCGAAATCGTGAGCAGCAGCCAGTCGAGATAACATTTTGCAGACAGAACACCGTAACTCTCGCCGTACCGACGTTTGAATTCCGCGACGTTAAGTTTGTTTTCAAGGCTGCCGGCATAGCGAGCCGTAAGATAAAGCCGCTCGCGCGCCCGAGTCATCGCGACATAGAGAAGACGCATTTCCTCCTCGATTTGCTTTCTCTCTGTATAAAGCTGCGAAGCCCTCCTTATCTGTGTGCCTATTTTTGCAAGCCCGGTGGAATCTTTGATTCTCACTGCGGGTCCGACGGCGCGGTCGGGAATAAAGTCTTTTTTCGCGTCCTCATTAGTGTTGAATCTAATCGCGCAGCCGACGACAAAGCAGACGGGAAATTCAAGCCCCTTCGAGTGATGTATCGTGATGACGGTCACAGCGTCGGCGCCCGGCTCGGCGCACTCGGCTGTAAGTTCGGCATCCTCATCAACGGCGCTGTTTACATATTTTATAAAATTATACAGCCCCTTGAACGAGCCTGCCTCGAACTGCCGCGCGTATTCATATAGCCCAAGTAGCCGTCCGCTTTTTTTGCCGTCCGCTGCGTTTGAGAGCGAAAAAGACGGCGTCGAGAGTATGATATGCTTCATAAGCCTGTCGGCGGGCAGGGAACGCGCAAGCACGCGGTATGCGTTTATCTGTTCAACGAATCGCCGGCACTTTGAAGCGCATTCCATATCGGTTTGAGCCGCTTTCTCAGCCGCTTCAAAAAGCGAAACGGATTTGCCTGATTTTTTACGTATGCAGGCCATCTCGTCCATCGTAAAGCCGAATAACGGAGAGCGCATCACCGCAGCGGCAGGAATATCCTTCTGCGGATTGTCGATCAAGGTCAACAGGCTGAGCATCAGCGAGGCTTCGGGATCAGAGAAATACTCTTCCGCAATGTCTCCGGCAGTCGGTATTCCGAGCGATCGCAGAGATTCCGAAACATTCGCGCAGACCCGCCTGGAACGGCACAGCACGGCGATGTCGCCGGGCTTTATCGCCGAACCGTCAGCCTTTTTCCCCTCGCGCAAAAGACGCGATATTTCAGCCGCGATGAAGCGCATCTCCGGCAGCCTTATATCATTTGATTCGGATTCGGCGGAAGAATCATCCGCTAAGGAGTTATCCGGATCTTCTTTTCCGGAAATTGTTTTCTCTTTATGTATCAGAGTTACGCTTACAGGCAAAGATAAATACCCGTCCGGCTTTCCTTTTGAGAATATCAAGTCGTCCGCGCCGACATATCCGACCGATTCTCCGCAAGCCGGAAAAATACGCGAGCATACAAGGTTGACAAACTTTATCACGTTCTCGTCGCACCTGAAGTTTTCAGACATGAATATCGACATCCCGCCGCAGCTTTCGCCGCCGGCTTTATTATTGTTGCCGCAACCGGGCTCCCATGCCAAAAAAGCCTTGCGGTAGCCTGCAAAAAGCGAAGGCTCGGCGCCGCGGAAACCGTAAATGCTCTGCTTTATGTCTCCGACCATAAAGCGGTGCGACGAAACCGAGAGAGCGCGGAAAATGATATCCTGAACCTCGTCGACGTCCTGATATTCGTCTATGAGTATTTCATCAAACTGCGACGCGTAGCTGCGCGCTATGTCCGTGGGATTTCCGTCGCCGTCGGTCAGAAGCGCAAGTGTGTATCGACGTATATCTTCAAAGTCACAAATTCCGCGAGAAAGTTTCTCGTCATGAAGCAATTTGTCATATTGTGATATAAAATTATAAAGCTGCATACAGACGTCGGCGGTTTTTTTGAAGGTTTCCGGAATTGATGATTCGGCCCTTTTGAAATATGTCGACGCTATATCTTTCAGTCGTTTTTTGATTTTGTCGCGCCATGCCTTATAGCTTTCGATTGCGGGTGTCTTGCTATCAGCATTAAGACGGCCGAGCTTCTTCGGCGAATATGAGTATATAATATTCCGCGCTTTCTCATAGTCAAGGCATATTACGGCTTCGATAAAAGAAGATATAAAGTCACAGTCCGAAGCGAATCCATCAAAATATGCCGTGCGGAGCGTATCGTCGGCCCAGAATTCAGCACACGCTGAATTAAATATGCGAAGGTAAAAATTAAGTTCTTCAATAAGCTGCGAGGCGATAAGACCGCCGGCGCGTGTTTTGAAAAAGCTCATTTTGGCTTCGGCTTTAAGCTGTTCTGCTCCGGTTTTCAGATATTCTATTCCCTCGGGGTATTTCCTGACGGACTCATATAGCTTTATAAAAAATTCGGAAAGCAATTTGTCCTCTTTGTTGCCGATAAAGTTATCGGAAAGGGCGGCAAAGCCGGGATCCCAAAAACTGCGGTCGATGAGGTCTTCCATGACCGATTTTTCAAGAAGTCTGAGCTCGGCATCATCGGCAATGCGGAATCCGGCGGGAAGGGAGAGCCGCTGAAAATTCGATTTCACGATTTCATTGTAAAATGAATCAATCGTGCATATCTTCGCCGAGCCAAGCAGCATAAGCTGCCGGATGAGGTGTCTATTGCCGGGGTCCTGTGAAAGCCGCTCGGCAAGCGCCTTTGAAATTCTTCTTCTAAGTTCTGCCGCAGAAGCGCGGGTAAATGTTACCGCAAGAATTCGCGTTATGTCGGCTGGATTGCTTTCTCTTGTGAGCGAACGTATTATTCGTTCGGTAAGCGCTGCGGTTTTGCCGGAACCGGCTGCCGCCGACACGAGCAGGTTGCAGCCGCGTGTGTCTATCGCGGCAAGCTGCGCCGCGGTCCATTCAGGAGCCATTATTTCATTGTCTCCTTTCGGATAAATAATTAAATAATATCATTCCGATTTTATATTTCTTCATTTATTCATTTTTTCATTTACTTGCGTCCCTGACCAAAATGACGTCGAACGCAATTTGATTGTCGATTGCGTTTTCATGAAAACATTTGAAGCGGTACGCAAGTTTTTTCTTTGAATCATTATGGCGTCTTTACGTCTGCTTTTCACCTTTTTGACGGTTTTGAGCTGCGGCATACGGCACCATATGAGCACCAGTTGCAGGGGGAATCGTCTTTGCGTATATTTGGGGAAGCGGAGGCAAGCCCTTTTCGCATGCGCTGTGCGATTTCACCGATAGTAGCTCCTATTGTGTCATATAGCAGGTTGAAACCGTTTGCGTCTTGCAGATTTTTGCCATAAGTGACCCCCTTTGCGTCTTTTTTTACGCCCCCGAGAAAGTCAGGGTCAAAGTTATCGTTCATCGCGGCAAGTACTTCGTCGTCAGAGAGAAGGGGGCCGGAACGTTTTATCATTTTTGCGGCTGCAGCCTTTATGGTTTCTTCGTCAACATCGTCGTCAACGCTGATTATCGGGAGATCGGCGGATAGGTATAGAGCGCCGGCGGGACGAATGCGGCAGTCGCCGCCGCACCCAAGAGCTTCGCGGAACTCTTCAGAAGAGGTACGGCAGAGCAAAAACAGGTAAAGCAAAAGCTGCAAGCCGAGTCCTTCGGCAATGTCGGATATTGAGTATTCCTTGCTTCCGGTTTTATAGTCAACCACGCGTATGAACACATCTTTGCCGCGCCTGAATAGGTCGATGCGATCGACGACACCCCGCAGAGAAACAGACTCGCCGCCGGGAGTTCTGAACTCCGCCGGATTCGGGAAAGCCGGATCGCTGCCGTCAAGACGAAGCTCAAAAAAAGCCGGTGTAAACAGGCTGTGCCTGAATTCATCGCGAATGTTTATCATCATCACAATAGCAATACGGCGCAATCTTGCAAAAAGGTAGCCAAGCCGGCTTTCGCGTTCGGTGCTTCCGGGAAGGATTTTTTCCGCGTATTCCGTAATTATTCTGTCTGCAAGAGATTCCAAAGCCTTATCGGTAAGCTCCGAGTCGAATCTGCCCGAGCGGGTCGCCTCACGCATGAATTGCTCCATTACATAATGAATGAAAATTCCAATCCGGTTTGATGTAAATTCGGCGCGCCGGCTGTCGCGCAGGACGAGAACATAATTGCAGTAATAGCTGAAAGGACAGTTGACATAGCTTTCAAGCTGCGATTGCGACAGGGTCAGCCTATCGCCGAAAAGATCGTATGCTGTATCCGGGCTTATGCTGCAATCGCTTTCGGCAAAAGGCGTGTCAAACGTTTTCAGGCACTCGCCCATATCCTTTATTTTTGAAAGCGACAAACGAACCGCCTCCGCTTTCGGCGTGCCGCCGAGCATTCTCAGATATTCAAGCGCCGCTTGCGGTGTCTCGATTTTTGTCAGAATATCTGCTTTGTCATACTCCGTGACCTTGAGTTCGGGGAAAAGCGCTCCGACTCTGATAAACGCGGCGGAAGGCTGACGGCGCGAGCCTGTGGCCAAAGCCTCGGAACAGGTCAGCACAAGCTTGTCTGACGCAGCGGTCAGCGCGCGGTAAGCAAAGAACAGCTCTTCCGAGGAGCGCTTTGCCGGATCTCCGGAAAGTTCGATTCCGAGGCTTCCGAGCAGCATCCGGTCCGCGCTGCTGAAAATTCCGCTGTCGCCTATATCGGCGGGAAACTCCCCTTCGTTAAGCCCCATGGCGATAACAAGCCTCGGCGAGTCGGCGCGCATCAGCGAGGCCGAACCGATAGCAACCTCGTCCTGCCTTGTCGGAAGCGAACCGATGTCGGTGTTGTCAAACACGATTTTCAGTGCGCAAGCAAATTCTTCGGTGTCAAGCCGCTCGTCCGGCAGCGCGGCGGCGATTTTGTCAAGAGTGTCTATGTATATGTCATAAATGCGCGACGTTTCTCCGGCTTCGCGCAGGCTTCCGGCTTCCTTTTCCCGCGCGGCAAGCTCGTCAAGTCGGGCGCCGACATCAAGCCTTTCGGTGAATCCGTAAATGGCGCGGCACATACCTCGCACGTTTTCTGCTGAGTCGAGCAAAGTGAAAAGCTCAGCTAAAGGCTGCATCAGCCGCTGCTTTACATCGTTCGCTATGCGTAGAATTTCGGCTCCGCGCTCGGTCAGAACAGTTGTATATCCGTCGGGGTTCATGCTCCAGTTCTCGCCTGTGAAGCCCGCGCCGTTTATATTCCATGTGGAACAGTAGTCCTCAAATATATCGCTCTCCTTGTCGCCAATGCCGCACAGTCCGGTTTTTATATATGATATGACGTCGCTCTGCCGCCAGCCGCGGTTTTTTATGCGCAGGGCGGAAAGCAGAAGCTTGATAAGCGGTTTTGTCGACAGGTCGGTGCGTTCGGACATGAAATACGGTATTCCGAATTTATCAAAGACAGCGTCTGCAACGCCTCTCCATCTTTCTGTGTCCCGCATGATTACTGCTATGTCCCGGTAGCGGAAACCCTCACGCAGGCTTCTGACTATATTGTTCGCAGCCGCCTCCGCCTCCGCGTAGGGATTCGGGCAGCGGATTAGTAAAATGTTTTTCGCAGGAATGCGTTCGCATTCCGGAATTGCGGGCGTTTCCATCCGCCATAGATATTTTTCAACAAGAGCAAGGTCCGGCGAGGCAAAACGATGCGGCGCCCCGAGAATTACGTCTTCATAGCCTCCGCACTCTGATGCGAGTCTGTGTAGCCGCTCCGCGGTGTCGCGAAGCGATGCGAAATGAATCAGGTTGGTATCCGGCCTGTCGCATCCGACGGTGACGGTCACTGAAGCCGCCTGACGGAAGATATGACGCATCACCGCGTATTCCTGCGCGGTGTAGCTTGTAAAGGAGTCTATGTAAACATGCTTGTCCGCAAAAAAATTATGTTCGTCAAGCTGTGCCGACAGCTTCGCAAGATCGTCGGCCGCATCATCGTAACGTTCTAAGACAAGATTGTTGTATGACGCGGCGATAAGAGCCATATCGCGCAGCCGACGACGCAGCGAGCTTTCATCGGGGAGTCGTTCAGCTGCTTTCTCAAGCATCACCGGGGTGATTGCCGCTGCTTTCAGCTCTCCCACCGCCGCAAGCATGAGTGAGGTCAGCTGGCTGACCTGCGCCGGGCTGCCGGCAGCTGAGCCGTATTCCTCAAGCAGCGGGGCAAGTTCGCGCAGATTGTGCCACATCAGCAAAGACTTCATACCCCGGTCGATATAATTATACGAAAGACCGCCGTACTGTCGGGCGGCTTTGTTGGCAAGGCGTGTAAAATTAACGACCTCGAAGATGAGCTGAGCGGACGGCGGCAGGATCTTTGCATACCTGCGCTCGGCGATGTATGTCTGCTGCTCGGGGACGATGAGATATGCCTCGCATCCCACGTCAACATCGGCTTTTATCCTGTTTTCAAGATAAGTTGATTTTCCGCTTCCGGATACGCCGAAAACAAATGTGATCATGATCGGCTCCTTTCCCTGGCAAGCCTCAATTCGTTATTTAACTTTTAATAAACATAAGCCGCCGACGTAGGATAATGCCGCAGCACGCCGCACAAGCGGAAGTAGAAATGCCGGCGGATTATATAAAAACGTTCTCCTTTTTTCTTTGCCGAAAGAAACATCGAGCGGCTCTCGGATAAAACCGAAGGGGAAACAACGATAACAATATTATGCTCGTCCGCGGCGAGGCTCTCAAGCGTTCCGCGGTAAAACGAGCCGGGCAGAAGCTGCTTCTTTTTGACCGGAAAGAAAACATACACACGGTGTCCTTTAATGGCGCCGGAAATTTCATCGAGCATTTTTCTTCCCTCAAGCAGAGTCATAAGGACAGTAAACAGCGTAACCAAAAGAAGGACAGGAATAAGAATTATTGCCGCCGATGATAAAAGCAGCAGCACGGCGCTTGCCTCGATGAAGGCCACAATCCGCGCCGACATTCTGAGCAGAGTGGAGAAGAACCGGAAACGCCTTGAATAGACGAGCAGCCTGTTCCAGATGCGGTATGGCGAAGACGACTTGATATAACTGCCGAGATACGAGAAATACGAGCTGCTGTTCATCAGCCGGTGAACGGCGGCCTGATACGCGAACGCTTCTGATGAACGAATCCCTGAGTTGTTCTGCAGGATAACAAGCTGCGAGAGCCGTCTGTTTTCGCGGCGAAGTCTTGCCAGCTCATGCTTCAGTTCTTTTATTTCCTCGCGATATTCATCCTCTGTAATATTATTTTTTTTTATGCCTGTCTTCATCGGGAAACCTCCGTATTTTGCATTTCACGTTTCGCGTTTAGCGCGGCGCGCCCGGCATAAAGCGCTGCTGAAATGCCGCCGAGGACGCATTGACTGCTTTATCGGTTTATTTCTTCATTTTAAGCTTTTTTTACTTTCAAGAAGTTCAAGATTCCTCAATATTGTCTCTCTGCCTCGCCACGAGTATGCGCGAAGCGAAAATTCGCCGTCGCTCATTGACGCAACAGCTTCGTAAGTAAGCCGCGGTGTAAGCTCCTGATTGAAATATGGTATTTTCGTATATATGCTGCCGCGCTCAATCGCCCGCTTTGTGTGCGGACAGACTTCCTGACATATATCGCAGCCCCATGCTGTGCCATACTTGAGCATCGCAGCCTTGTCGTCATCTGACAGCTCACCTTTTTTTTGTGTAACTGCGGAAAGGCAGCTGCCGGACATATTAAAGGGGCACGCGGAAATACATTTTCCGCAGTTTTCGCAATACCCGATTTCATGAGGAGAGCAGGAAGTTTCGGCGTCGGTTATAATTTCACCGATGAAAACAAAAGACGAATATTTCTCGGTTATAATAAGGCCGTTTTTTCCGACGACACCTACTCCAGCCGCGGCGGCGGCATGACGCTCGTCTATCGGAGAGTGGTCGGTGAAGCCTGCAAATCTGTATTCCGGAAATTCGGCGCGAAGGCGCGGCAGAATATCGGCAAAAAGGCCGTTCATAAACTGGTGATAGTCGCGCGGCACTGCGTAGGCGGAAATATTCGACGCCATCTCTGTTTTTGCGCGGTAGGGAACCGCGAAAATAAAGACAGTACCGCATTTTCCGGTGGCAAGACCGCTTTTTTCAAGCAGATATGCTCTGATAATCCGGCATGATTCAAGCGGCAGGGCTTCGCAAAGATCTATGCCGTGCTCCGATAAAAGCCTGCGAACCGATTCAATCATATGACTCCTTGATAATTTTTATGTATATCTATTATATCAGAAAACAGGATGTATGACAATAATAACCTTCTGTTTATGAAAAACGCAGCGCGCATTTTAAAGGAAAATCACAATAACAGTATAACATTTCATATCAATTCAATGACTTTTTAATATCTCGTCATAATGCTGTCACATTGGATTTCTATAATTATGGCGTACCGGGATGGAGGTGGCTCCGGACCGGAAAGCAAATCAGTGGTTAATTGATAAGTGTAATTTTATATCCAAATAACGGGAGGCAGAATATGAACAACAACGAGCTTAACAATTTGAGAAATGACGGCTCGGTTGATAAAAACAGCGGGGAGAACAACGTCTGCGACGCCACCCCGGCTGATAAAGAAAAGAAGGAAAACGAAAAGACGGACGGCACGGCAGGAGAAAGCCGGGCTTCGCACGACGGATACGTCTACTCGGTAGGCGGACGCAGCGGCGAGGAGTACAATCCAATAAAAACATATCCGGAAAACGAATATTCGCACAGCGAATACAACAAGAGCAAGAAGGATGACATTTCTGATTGCAGGTGTGCATTTTCACAGAATTCTCAGCCGGCGGCGGAGAAGAAAAAGAAGAGCAGATCCGGAAAAATTTGTCTTGCTGCTTTCCTTGTCGCAGCGGTTATCATAGCCTCGGCATTCGCGGGCTTCGGCGGTGCAATGCTTGCAAACAAATACGTTATAAGCAGCTACGGAAACACCATTGACACAGGCGATAACCAAAATAATAACACGGGCGAAACCGCCGTGACGGACGGAAAAAGTTCGGGCGATTCATCGGCGATCATTATTAAGAACAACAGTTCGGTATCGGTTGAAACAGTAAGCGGCAGCATCGGGGACAGCAACCTTACAATGCCAGACGTTGTGGCTCTGGTCAAGGATTCAGTCGTCGAAATCACAACCGAAACAAGCGTTTATAATGGCAGATTTGTTGAAAGCGGCGCGGGTTCCGGCGTCATAATCGGCAAGTCCGAGGACGGCAAAACAGTTTATATAGTTACAAACAATCATGTCATCGCAGCAGCCGATACAATCAACATAAGACTGACAAACGGCAACCAATACGCAGCAACCCTGCGGGGAACCGATACGGTTTCGGATATTGCCGTGCTAACCATATCGGTAAACGAGCCGGTCACTGTGGCGCAGCTCGGCTCGAGCGCGTCGCTTAAGGTCGGCGAAACGGTTATTGCTATAGGCAACCCGCTCGGAGAGCTCGGCGGAACGGTTACAAACGGAATCATCAGCGCCCTTGCCCGCGAAGTCGATATCGACGGCACCTCAATGAAGCTCCTTCAGACAAGCGCGGCAGTCAACCCCGGCAACTCCGGCGGCGGACTGTTCAATATGAGAGGCGAGCTTATCGGTATAGTAAACGCCAAATCGTCAGGCGAAAACATCGACAACATTGGCTTCGCAATCCCAATTGACACGGCTTATGACGTAATCAAGGAATTGATTGAGTTCGGATATGTCACAGGAAGAGTCGACGCGGGGCTTACGCTTATAGATATTACCGATACTTATACGGCTTGGTATTACGGCGTCAGCACGCTCGGCGTGTATGTCTACGAGTCAAAATACAGCACCGATATAAAGTCGGGAGACCGCATAGTATCGGTCAACGGCGTAGAGGTATCAACGTCGGCAGATATAAAAAGCGTTATAAGCGACTGTTCTGTCGGCGATACAATTACAATACGGGTGTCCCGCAAAGGAAAACAGTATGACATCAGTCTTAAGCTAAGGGAATATGTCCCCGATACCGTCGCGGCGACAGAGACAACCAAATCAAACTAAATTAAAATTAAAAGCCGCCGGAAGATAATATCTCCGGCGGCTGAATGTGCATCTGCGTCAGGCTGCCGATAGCCCCTTTATTCTGTCGGCCGCTCATTTCGCTGTTGAAAAAAGCCGGCATTTGAGATATAATAAATAAAAGACGTAAAAAGAGAGGATTCGGATATGTACAATATACTTGTGGTTGACGATGAGGCAAGAATCCGCACTATAATAAAAAAATACGCAGAATTTGAGGGACATACAGTAACAGAAGCTTCTGACGGTATGGAGGCGGTCAATTTATGCCGCCGCGGACGGTATGACATAATTATTATGGATATTATGATGCCGGAGCTTGACGGCTTTTCAGCCTGCCGTGAGATACGCAAAACTTCGCAGACACCGATTATCATGCTGTCGGCGCGCGGCGAGGAGTATGACAAAATTAACGGGTTCGAGCTTGGAATCGACGACTATGTAGTCAAACCTTTCTCGCCTAAGGAACTGATGCTCAGAATAGACGCGGTCATGAAACGCGCCGGACGCGGACAGGAAAAAAAGCCGGAGCAAAAGAATCAGGTAATCGAGCTTGACGGCGGCGGGCTCAAGGCGGATCTTACCGCACGTCTTGTGTATATAGACGGGAAGAGAGTAGATATGTCACCTAAGGAATACGATCTATTCTTCTATATGCTGACCAACCGCAACATAGCGCTGTCCCGGGAAAAGCTGATAAGCGAGGTATGGGGATACGACTTCTACGGCGACGCGCGTACGCTCGACACACATGTAAAACTGCTCCGTAAGAGCCTTGGAAAATACGCGGAGTACATAGTGACGCTGCGCGGAGTAGGTTACAGATTTGAAGGGAACTGATAATTTTATATTAAGTGCGAAATGCCGGGAGGTGTTCAGAATCAATGTTTAATATTAAAAGGAACAATAAAAACCGGCACAAACCGCGCGACATAAGCATACGCTGGGAACTGTTTTTATACCTTGCTCTTTTTATCGTATTCGCTCTTAGTGTGGTCTGGCTGTTTCAGGTCAGGCTCATAGGCACATTCTACGGCAATATAAAAAAGAAAGAGCTTGAAAAAGCGGCTGACGTGATTGAAAGCTCGATCGCGGAGGATACGATGCAGTCGACAGCGTATCAGTACGCGGTCGATTACGGCATATGCGTTAAAATATACCGCATCGAAGGAACAACCGCATCTGAGCTCGTTTCGGTTGATGTTTCTGGTGACAGCGTTCTTTACAATATAACCGACAAATACCTTTCCTTGCTCTATTCCAGAGCTGTGGCGAACGGAGGGGAATATGCCGAGAAAAGAACGAAAAAGTCGCTCAGCGAAGAGGGGCTTTATTACCCCATGTTCTATTTTTCGCCCCGGAAAGACGAAATATCAAAGGAAGCTATGGAGGTAGAAAACACGATTCTGATCCGGCTTGTGACCAGCTCGGACGGAGTTCAGTACGCGATAATGCTTGGCGCCGAAATGACGCCGGTCAGCGCCGTCGTGAGCATGCTTTCGCTTCAGTATATTTGGATTGCATTTGTGCTGATTATCGGCGCTCTTGTTCTTGCCTTCATCATATCAAGGAATATTTCAATACCGATTGAGAGAATGAACCGTGCCGCAAAGCAGCTTGCAGCTGGCAATTATAACGCCAAATTTTCGGGTGAAGGCTTTCGGGAAACTAAAGAGCTGGCCGACACGCTGAATTACGCATCTAACGAGCTGTCAAAAAACGACAGGCTTCAGAAGGAACTGATTGCAAACATTTCACATGACCTGCGCACGCCGCTTACTATGATAACCGGCTACAGCGAGGTGATGCGCGACATCCCCGGCGAAAATACACCCGAAAACGTTCAGGTTATAATCGACGAGGCGACCCGCCTCTCGGAGCTTGTAACCGATCTGCTCGACCTTTCAAAGCTGCAGGCAGGTACGGGACGGCTTGATATCTCGCGCTTCAATCTGACTGAAACAGTCCGCTCGACCATGGACCGGTACAGAAAGCTTACCGAACGCGACGGATATCAGATTTATTTCTGGTCGGACTGCGAGGTAAAGGTCGACGCCGATCGCAAGATGATACTTCAGGTGCTGTACAACCTGATAAACAACGCAATTAACTATACCGGCGACGACAAGCTTGTGCGCGTGGATCAGAGCGTCCACAACGGAATTGTCCGGATTTCGGTGACAGATACGGGAGAGGGAATCGCGCCGGAGCAGCTGCCTTTAATCTGGGACAGGTACTACAAGGTTGACAAGGTTCACCGCCGCGCTTCGGTAGGCACAGGAATCGGATTGTCTATAGTCAAGAGCGTGCTTGAACTACATGGCGCTCATTACGGCGTCGACAGCACGCCGGGGCATGGAAGCACGTTCTGGTTCGAGCTGCGTGCCGCGCCGGAAGAGCCGGACAAAACAGCGAATACTGTTGAGTAATTTAACAAAATAAAAATTAAAAGCCAGATATAATGTTCAGAAAGGAACACCATTCCAATGCCACAGGACGGAAAGAAGTCTAAAATATTTAAGGTCGTCAGGATTGCTCTTATCTGCGTTTTCGCATCTGTTTTCATAGTCAGCGCAGTAATGCTTACAAACACGGTGCTGCAGTACGGAAAAGCCAAATCTTTTTATGATGATATACACAATCAGTTTATTCAAGAGATAAATAAGACGACGGGAACCGGATCCGGCGCCGAAGCTGTAATAGAGTGGACAAGACCTTCCGATACTGTTCCGTTTGAAACAACCGGATTACCGTCTGTCACTTTACCAGATACATCCGGAATTGTGACGACAAGCGGCGTCACTGCAACTACTACTCAAACAACCATTACAGACACGACTGCCGAAACTCAGATTGTTTACAGCGAAAAATTTCTTAACGCAATTAACCTTATAAAAAGCTGGCAGGCGAAGAACCCCGATATAATCGGGTATATTATGATTCAATTTGAACCCGGCGTGTATATAAGTTATCCTATCTGCCGCAACGACGACAACCTGTACTATACAACCCATGCGTCAGACCGCTCGGAGCTTAAATCCGGCGCCATTTTTCTCGACAACAGATGCGACCCGGTTATTTCAAACAACCGGTCGTCGCTTATTTTCGGACATAATATGAACGACGGCTCGATGTTCTCAAAGCTCACCAAATTCAAGGAATCAAAATATTTCAACAATGTCAATATAACAATCTATACGCTGCAGGGCATCTATACCTACAAGGTTTTTTCAGTACACAATGCAAAAGCAGGCGACGATTACACCAATGTTTTCTTCAACAGCGACGCCGAATATCTTGCGTATCTTAAAAAAATGCAGAGCCTTTCCATGCTGTCAAGCAATATGAAGCTGACGGCGGCCGATCAGATAATAACGCTTTCGACCTGCCTTAACACGACTGTTGACGCCCGCCTCGCTGTCCACGCGGTGCTTATAAGCATCGAGAGATAATTTATGAATTATGATTTGATAAGCGAAGCGCTCGCCTGTCCGGTCTGCGGAGCCGGCATGGAGCTTTGTGACGGCGGGCATATTGTCAGATGCAGGGGAGCAAGGACACACTCATTTGACGTTGCGGCGTCGGATTACCTTAATCTTGCGGGGCCTAAACAGTCTTTCGGAGGAGATTCATGCGAGCTTGTCCGCGCAAGACGTGCGTTTCTTTCCGGGGAATACTATAAACCTTTTTCCGATGCTGTCCTGTCGGCAGTATCCGGATATACGGCAAAAGGAACAATTATTGACGCCGGATGCGGGGAGGGGTATTATTCGATAAAGATTGCCGGACTGCCCGGCTGCCGGGTTTTGGGGATCGATCTTTCAAAGTATGCAGTTGCTGCAGCCGCTAAGGCCGCAAAAAGAGCCGGGGTCAGCTCTCTTTTCTGCGTCGCCGGCATATTCAGTATGCCTCTGCGGGACGGCTGCGCAGATGCGGTGGTTAATCTCTTCGCTCCATGCGCTGAAGAAGAATTTTCACGGGTGCTGAGGCCGGGAGGGTATCTTATAGTCGCGTGTGCCGGCCCGAGGCACCTTTATGAGCTTAAGTCGCTGCTGTACGAAAAACCGACTCTGAACGAGCCGCGCGCCGACCTGCCGACGAAACTGACTCCGATCGACAAAATATGTATAAAGTTTGACGTAAAGCTCAAAAAGCGGGAGGACATCGCCGCGCTATTTACGATGACGCCATATTTCTATAGGACGTCAAAAGCTGATGCAGAACGCATCGCGGCTATCTCAAAGCTCGATACCTCGGCCAATATTGATCTTTATATTTATAAAAAAGAGTTTATGTGATTAAGTGTACGATTGAATATTATAAAGTTTGCCTTAAATTACGGGGGATATCGGTTCTGAAAATAAAATAACCGTTAAATTGACGGCGCGGAAAGAGTACGGAGAATGTAATGAAAATTTCTGTAGTAATACCGATGTATAATGAAAATACAATTATAAAGAATACCGCAATTGCGCTCCGCACCTATATGTCGGAGCATTTTGCCGAAGGCGACTGGGAAGTGCTGTTTTCGGACGACGGCAGCACAGACGGCTGCGGAGATACAGTCCGCAGTCTCAATCTGCCTGGCATACGGGTCACAGGATATAGGAAAAACCGAGGCAAAGGCTGTGCGGTGCGCACCGGTATGCTTGAGGCTGCGGGGGATATTATAATGTTTACCGACGCCGACCTTGCTTACGGAACAGACGTCATCAGCCGTATCGCCGGAGAATTTGAAAAAAATCCGGACACAGACATTGTGATAGGCTCGCGAAACCTCGATAAGGACGGCTATGCCGGTTATACATTCACACGGAAGCTCGCGTCAAAAATATATATCAAAGTGCTTTGCCTTGTCGGCGGTTTCAGGCTTTCGGACTCACAGTGCGGCTGCAAGGCCTTCCGGCGCGGCGCGGCTGAAAAAATTTTCAGCCGTTGCGAAGTCGACGGTTTCGCGTTTGATTTCGAGGCGATTCTGCGCGCCGGAAAATACGGAATGAGAATTGAAGAGATACCTGTTAAAGTGATAAACCATCGTGAATCGAAAGTGCATCTTTTGAAAGACGCATTGAAAATGCTCGGCGATCTTCATAAAATGAAAAAGAAAATTATAAACGAAAAAGAATAATATCATTCTTTTTTGAAAAACGCGCAGATAGTAAAACTCAGGGCATATTTCTATATTTCAAAAATGCCCGAATTTTTGTCGCAGTTTGACTGAATCCCGTCTGCTGATTTTGCAGGCGGGAATATTTTTTTACGAGATACCTTGACAGATGATGTATATAGCGATATAATGTATTTGTTGAAATTATAGTATGCAATAAAAAGGAACAGCGGAGAAACGGTCCGCGGCCGAAAGGAGAGTCAAAATGTCAATAACAGCTGACCTGATACGCGGGCACACCGACGCGATTATTCTGGCGCAGCTTGCGGCATCGGACAGTTACGGATACAAGATAAACAAGGCTATCCGTGAAGCCACCGAAAACCGTTATGAGCTTAAGGAAGCCACTCTTTACACGGCGTTCAGGCGTCTTGAGGAATCGGGCTGCATATGCTCATACTGGGGAGACGGTGAATCCGGCGCACGCAGGAGATATTATACAATAACAAAACATGGCATTGATGTTTACCGGCAGTACCTAAACGAATGGCATGAAGCAAGCATGCTGATCGAGCGCCTCGTAAAACCCGGCAGCGATTTTAAGATGTAATTATTGACGGAGGGCGACAATTTTATGAAATACGAAATCAAAAACCTTGTTGACGAAGTGTTCAGAGGCGCGCCGGAATCCAAGAAAGCCGCCGAACTGAAGGAGGAGATCTATCAGAACCTTTCCGACAGATATGACGAGCTTGTTCACGGCGGCAAAAGCGACCGCGAGGCGATGGAGGCGATCAAATCCGCAATGGGGGATTTTACGCCTGTGATAGCAGCGCTCGGCGAAAATAACTGCAATGGTGAATACAAAAATGATAAGGATAATAACAGCTCAGAGAATGACGCAAGAGATGCAGGGGGCGTTTCCGGTAAAGACGGGCCGGTTAATGTTAATGCGTCCGGAGGGGCGGACGCAGGAAAAGCAGGTAGTAAACAGAAAAGAGCAGAAGACGGAGGATTAGGCGCGAGCTGCGGCAGAGATAACAGCAGAAATGAGAAACGGAAAAAAATGAGCGGCGTTTCAATGGCGTGGATAATAGCGCTTTCGATTATATTTGGACTTATTATAATTACATTTATATATAATATGATCGTTCACAGTATTATCAACAGTTTAAGCAATTATTACATAAGCGCCGACGAACTGTACAGCATAGGAGGCGGAAGCATATCTGCGGACGGAATAGATGGCGTCAGTATTAAGTGGATTGCAGGAAATGTAGATGTCAGATGTGTTGAAGGCAATACTGTCAACATAAGCGAAAAATCGGATCATACGATAAGTTCTGATATGCAGCTGCGCTACCGCGTCAAGGACGGCCGGCTTGAGATTGTTTACGGCCGCTCGCGCAATATCTTTTTCGGCTTCTGGGGGAGAGATTATTCAAAGGATCTCACAATAGAGCTTCCTTACGGCATGAGCGGAGTCCTCAAGAATGTTGAAATCGAGACTGTAGGCGCAAATGTGAAAATCGACGGCAAAACCGGCGGATCGTCGGAAACAGCCGGCACAGCTGTCACGGATGCTTTGCTTGAAATAAGCCTGGTTAAAGTTGATACTGTATCCGGCAATATTCTGATTGATATGATAAGCGCCTCTGACTGCATAAAAATTCAAACGGTCAGCGGGCAGATATGTATAAGCTTTTCTAAAACACCGGACCTGGATATCGGCACTGTCAGCGGTGAAGTGTATTTCAAAGGGCAAGCTGACGATATAAGTTATAATAGCGTTTCCGGCAACCTTGAGCTTCATATCCCGCTCCCACGCTCGGTTAAGGCAAACACAACCTCAGGAAAAGTCAGAATTATTATGCCGTCAGCGGAAATAAGCGGTTTTACGGCCGATTTTGACTCTGTAAGCGGTTCATTGCGCAGCGGATATCCGACCACCGTAAACGGGAAGCGTTATGTGAACGGCGACGGAGCTTCTTTAATCGACTTCGATTCGGTCAGCGGCGGACTTGTTATAGATTATGAGGGCTCAGCGTCGGGCAATTGACAAAACTGTTTTATTGGAGTATAATACTTCCACTGATTACTATAACCGACGGAGGAATTGTAAATGCTTGCAACACTTGTTTTTGTCGACGTAAAGCCCGAATGTGTCGAGGCTTTCAAAAAAATTAGCGTATATAATCACGACAACACGCGCAAGGAGCCCGGAAACGTGAGGTTTGACGTGCTCCAGAACAATGACGACCCGACAAAGTTTACGCTTTATGAGGTTTTTGCTGATGCAGACGCGGCCGCCGCGCACAAGAAAACCGCACACTACCTGCGCTGGCGCGAGGAAGTGGCGCCATACATGGCTTCGCCCCGCCGCGCTGTCGCAACAACGCCGCTGGCGTTTGATTGATCCGGCATCACAAATATAAAATACCGGCTTGTAAAAAGCCGGCATTTTTTAATGAATGACTGTTTATTCCTCATCTTTTCTTATGACGTTTGTGCCTTCCGGATTCTCGCAGGCTGGTACCGGCAAAGGCGCCGAGCAGCGAGAATAAGATTATCAGAGCGTGAAGCCCCGCTGATGTCCAGAATCCCACCTTCGATTCGGCGCCGCCCGGAATCACAAGTGATAGAAGAAGCATTACGACAAAAAAAGCGCCGCCTGTCATAAGACCGCAGGGAAGAGGATCGCCCCTGTTTAACCACGCGGCGGCAAATCCGCCAAAGAACGCCGAAAGATACGCTGCGGCAAGCGCGGTGGGAAGGACAAGACTTCCGGGATCCGGCGTCGAATATACAATGGCAGAAAAAAGGACAAGCAGAATTAAAGACAATACACATGTCCAGAAAAGGCCAAGCATAATGCTTCTGGGCGTGGACGGTTCACCGCTCTGCGGACGGTGTTTTGTTTTTCTCCTCGAATCGTCTAACATAAAACACGCCTCCGTGAATAATAATCTTGATAGATAATATTCAAAAGAGGCGTGTATTATGAATCGGTTGCCGCTATAATCTAAATGTTATTGATCAGCATCCTCAGCATGAACGTCGATTTTGCTGACAGCCGATTTGAGCAGTCGGATCTTTGTGCGGTCATGACCTGTCTCAATCATAATAGTTTCATCTTTTATACTGATGATTTTCCCGATAATGCCGCCGATTGTTGTTATTTCATCTCCGACCTTTAGGGAATTGCGCATTTCGTTTATCTGCTTCTCCTGCTTTTTTTGCGGTCTTATTGCGAAGAAATAAAATACCGCAACAAGAACGACAAGCATACCGATCGTATAAAGCCAACTGCCGGTTGTATCTGCTGAAGCTGTAAGGCTGGTAGCGAATTTGCTTAACATTTTGAATCCTCCTCTTTATAATCATGAATATTATATCCGAAAAAGTGGGATATTTCAATAGGTAATGAAAAAATATCCAAAACATTATAAATATTTTTACAGCTGATTAAAAAAGTGGGGAGGAGCGTTGCAAAAGCAGATATAATATGCTATAATGAATAACAATAATTAAAGAGGCTTGTAATATAAATGAGAGCGGAATATCTTGAATGCGGAAAAATAATAAATACTCATGGAATAGACGGTACTCTTAAGCTTGAGTCCTGGTGCGACGCACCCGGCATCTTAGCCGGACTTAAGACACTTTATCTGAAAAGCAATGCCGGGTTCAGCGCACTCAAGGTTAAGAAAACCTCGGTTTTCAAGAGTTTCGTGCTCGCAAAGATAGAAGGAATCACCGATTTCGATGCTGCAGCGGCACTCAAGGGCAGAACAGTATATGCAAAACGCGAAGATATGACTCCGGCGGTCGCAGAAGGCGCACATTTCATTGCTGATCTAATCGGACTTCCTGTCATCGACGCCGTCAACGGAAGAATATACGGTAAAATTAAGGATGTAATCAACAGCGGAGCGTCTGATATTTATGTTGTGAGAACAGCGGACGGCGAAAGTATGGTGCCCGCCGTTTCCGAATTCGTTGAACGCATAGACCTTGATACAGGCGTTTATATAAAGCCTATCGAAGGAATGTTCTGAAATTGTATGAAAAGATTTGACATTATGACGCTTTTCCCCGATCTTGTTAAGACCGTGCTCGGCGAGAGCATCATAGGACGCGCTCAGAAAGCGGGATTCATAAGTGTCAGGACGTATAATATCCGCGACTATACAGAGGACAAGCACCGCAGGGTGGATGACACACCTTATGGCGGCGGTATGGGTATGCTTATGATGGCGCCGCCGGTTTACAACTGCTACAGGGCTATTCTCGCCGATACCGAGGGGGAAAACATCAGCCGCCGCGTTGTTTATATGTCCCCGAAGGGGAGCATACTCAATCAGAAGACCGCGGCGCGCCTTTCCGGATACGACCAGCTTATAATTTTGTGCGGACATTACGAGGGGATTGACCAGCGCGTTATCGACGAGATAGTTGACGAGGAAATATCAATTGGTGATTTTGTGCTCACCGGCGGCGAGATACCGGCATGTATCCTGGTCGATTGTGTTGCGCGGCTTGTTGACGGAGTTCTCGCTTCGGCGGAATGCTATAACGATGAAAGCATTTCCTCAGGACTGCTCGAATATCCGCAGTATACGCGACCGTATGAGTTTCATGGAGTAAAGGTCCCGGATGTTTTAATTTCGGGACATCACGCAAATATTGAAGCATGGCGCCGAAAAGAAGCTGAAAGGCTGACGAAAGAACGCCGTCCGGACCTCATAGGCGGCAAACAACAGTCAGAAAATGACTGTGAATGACGTTATGCCGATAAACAGCAAAGACATAGAAATCAATATTAAATACGGGAGGAGGATAACGGGACTTGAGCAACGAACCCGGGTTGAAAGATAAAATATCGTCAAAGTTTGACGAAAGCATTCTTGTAAACGCTTTCAGAACCGCGGCTGCATGGCTTTACCGCAGCGCGTCAGAAGGATTATTCGGGACCGTTTTCACTTCCTTCAGCCGCGAAGAGGCGCTTTTTAACCGGAGTATACTCGGCTTCGGCACAAGACGCAAAAAAGGACACGACACATTTTATAAAAGAATACGCCGCAGGGTGGCGCGCGGTTTTGAAAATAGTTTTCTTCTTGACCGTTTTGACGCGGGAGCCGATTATATGCTCGGCTGCAGCCTGCGGATGTACGGCTCGTTCAGCATAATATTCGGCATATACACAATGCTGATGTACACAATCAAAGTGTTTGCAATGGGGCTTGAGAGCGATTTCAATCATTTAATCATCGGTGGAATCCTTGTTATTCTTTCCACCCCTATGCTGTTCAGCAAGAAAACACTGGCCGAAAGCATAGCCGGAAGCCGTTTTGCCCGATATTTCTTTATAGAAGTCCTCAAAATTCCAGAGTCGAAGTTTACCAATAAACTGAGCCCGGGCAGCGGAAAATACAATGCCGCGGTAATCGGCGGCATGTTCGCCGGATTTTTAACATATTTTATAAATCCGGGCTATATTATTTCATTATTTGCTTTTATAGTGATCTGCTGGATGGTTTTTTATCAGCCTGAAAGCGGAATACTCGGGCTTATTATAATTGCTCCTTTCATTTCGTTGTTCAGTCACCCGACACTTCTTCTGTCGCTCGGTGTGGGTGTCACCTCAGTCAGCTACCTTATAAAATATCTGCGCGGAAAGCGGACGATGCACCTCGGCCTTATCAGCGTGTTTGTCACAATATTCGGTTTCAATTTGCTGTTTGGCGGTCTGGTGACCGCGGGCGGCAGTGATTCCTTTAATTCGGCTCTTATGTATGCTGTTCTCATTCTCGGGTATTTTCTCACAATCAACCTGATAAGAACCCGCGAGAACTGTCTGCACGCGATGACGGCACTCGGCATATCTATGGCTCTCGCCTCGTTTTATGGGGTTTTGCAGTATATTTTCGGGGATGCAACGTTTAACTGGCTCGACAAAGAAATGTTTTCGGATATTGCGGGTCGGGTAACCTCATTTTTCGACAATCCGAATGTCCTCGGGGAATATATCATTCTCTTATTTCCGCTTCTCCTTGTGCTGCTCTTGAATATGAGGGGATTCAAAAAACGCTTTCTTCTCGTTTTAGCTATCGCTATTTCATCTCTTTGTCTTGTCTGGACATGGTCGCGCGGCGCTTGGGTCGGATTCATTGTTGGGATAACCCTGTTTTTCCTGATATACAGCCGCAAAACACTTGCCGTGCTGCTGGCTGTAGGAGCATCACTTCCTTTCATCGGATATTTCTTGCCTTCTGATATAGTAGGACGCTTCATGAGCATCGGAAATATGAGCGATTCATCGACGTATTACCGCGTGTTCACATGGAGGGGCGTTTTGAGGATGCTGAAGGAAGTGTGGCTCTCCGGCATAGGAGTTGGGCAGACTGCTTTTGAACAGTATTATCCTCTTTTCGCTTATGCAGGCACTGAGGCTTCTCCGCATGCTCACAATCTTGCAATGCAAATTATTTCTGATTCGGGCATATTCGGATTTGTGACATTCATAATAATTATTTTCTTGTTCCTGCAAAACGGGTTTGAGTTTATTAAGAAAAATCCCGGCAAAGAAAGACTGACAGTCGCAGCCGGAATCGCAGGTGTTGTATCTTTTCTTGTAATGGGAATGTTTGACTATGTTTGGTACAATTACCGCGTATTTTTCCTGTTCTGGATTATTATTGCGCTTACGGTATCATTCATCAACTCAGTGCATAACGAGAACGAATCGGTATATGACAAAATTAAAACCGACTCTGTGGATATAACTCTCCCTTAAATGCCAGGCATTTGGATTAAGGGAACAAAGAATGCAAATTCAGTTATGGGAGGTAATCCGTGAAGTACAGCATTATTAACAATAAGCAACGTGAAACTGATGAAGCGGATGCAAAGCCGCTGTGGCGGCGTATAAATATCCTTGATGTGATATTTGTGATTGTCATCCTTCTGATGGCTCTTTCCATTGTTTCATTTTTCACTCCTTTATCATTTTTCGGGCTCGGCGGGGAGCAGAAGATCATTTCCTATACGGTTGAGATAAACGACGTGGACGGTTCTATGGCTGATTCTCTCGTGATCGGAGACAAGGCTTTCGATGCCGGGGGGAAAAATGAAATTGGCGTTATAACGATTGTAAAAGTCAGCGATACTCTCAGATATATATACGATTCCGAAACGGGAGGCCTTAAGGCTTCAGCCTACCCGCCGGATTCCAACGGCAATGTGCCGAAAACACTCAGAATTACAATACAGGCGACGGCTGATTACAACGCCGGAAAAGGTTATTCCGTCGGCGGCAACAGGATTTCCGTTGGTAGTCCGATGACGCTTTGCTTCACCGGCTTCACCGGCTCCGGCAACTGCATCTCGGTTTATGTAATCGGCAACGCAAATGGGGTGAGCTGATGATTACTGATAAAGATAAAAATACGCAAAAACGCATAAGATTCAATATACTTGACGCGATAATAATCCTTCTGGTCGTGCTGTGTATCGTTGGCATCAGCTTCAGGTACAGCATAATGCGAAAGCTCGGTTTATCAGAGGAGCTTACAAATTATCGCATATCCTTCAAGCTGAACACAGTAAGCTACACTCTTCCCGGATTTTTGAATGACGGTGACAAGCTTTACTTAATCGACGGCACAGAGGTCGGCGAGCTGCTCGGAGTCTCGGAATTTTCAAATTATACAAGCCTTACCGCTGAAAACGAGACGCTTATATTGTCGCAGGCCTCAAAATATGTTAACAACAGCGACGGAACGCTGGTGCTGGCATACTATCCTGAATACACTTACGTTGATGCGAACGGAGCGTTCCTCTGCCGGGGCGCATACGGGGACAAAGGATATTTCTGCCTCGCCGGCGAAACATATCTTGCCGTCGGGCAAAAACTGACTTTATATACTGATACGGTAACCCTCAATATGACAATAACCGGCATAACACAGGCGCCTTAAGCTTTATTTCTGTGTGAAATGACATATTACATCTTTCTCATTGTAGAAAAATTCATTAAAAAATACAAATAAATTACTATTGATTTTAAGAGCTTATTTTGATATACTAATACTGCTATTCGACGCATGATGTTTATAGGAGCTTGAATATGATTTCACGCGATGTTAAAATTACAAACAATATTGGTCTCCACGCCAGACCGGCGACGTTTTTTGTCCAGAAAGCAAACAGCTACCGTTCGGTTATCAAGGTTGAAAAGGACGACCGGATCGTAAGCGCCAAAAGTCTGCTCGGCGTTCTGTCGCTCGGCATAGCGAAGGGAATGACTATAACTTTGCGCGCTGAAGGAGCCGATGAAAATGAAGCCGTCGAAGGTCTCGCGACCCTGATAGATTCAGGGTTCAACGAATAATGAATAATATATAGAATATCACAATATGGCGGGAGAAGAATGCTCCCGCCGTTTTATTAAAGCAGGATTTTAATATGAATAACGAAGAGAGAAAAGCATATCTGCTTGAAAAAGCCAATGCTCTTCCGGCATGTCCGGGCATATATATCATGCGCGACAGGGCCGGTCGGGTTATTTATGTGGGAAAATCACGCAAACTGAAAAACCGCGTTTCTCAGTATTTTCAGGCAGGCGCTAAAAATCCAAAAACCGAGCGCATGACTTCTCTTGTATGGGAATTTGAGACCGTAATATGCGATACCGAAATCGAGGCGCTTACGCTTGAGAATGCCTATATAAAACAGTATTCCCCGAAATACAATATAAAATTAAAGGACGCGAAGTCATACCCATATATTAAAATTACCGAGGGTGAATATCCGCGTATTGTTTCTGTGCGCAGACGGGACGACGATAAGGCCAAATATTTCGGTCCGTATTCGGGTACTTCAACAGTATATTCTGTTATCGGAGCGGTTTCGAAAGTTCTACGGCTTCCGTTGTGCTCGCGCGTTTTCCCGCGTGACATCGGGCGCGGAAGGCCCTGCATATATTATCAGATGGGGCGCTGCTGCGGCGTCTGCACTGGGAAAGTCGGAAGGGATGAATATGCCGCGCTCATAAAGTCCGCCGCAGATATTTTCGGCGGAAACACCGCGGCGGTAAAGCGCGAACTGACCTGTAAAATGGAAAACTATGCGGCTGAGGAAAAATATGAAGAAGCGGCGCGCTGCAGGGACACAATAGCCGCGCTCGACCGGCTGCGGGAGCGTCAGAAGGTCGTATCTGCTCCCGGCGAGGAGGAGGACATAATAGCTTTGTACGACGGCGGGGACTGCTCGGTAATATCGGTATTATCTGTGCGTGACGGCGTAATGAGCGACAAAAGCGACTTTGCTTTCGGTGCGGGCGAGATAGCAGACGCCGACGGGATGTCGGCTTTCATCTGCGGGTACTACAAGGCACGCGGATATGTTCCGGCAAAAGTCCTGCTTTCATTTGAGCTTGACGAAAATGAAAACGAAGCACTGTCGTCCTGCCTGTCGGATATGGCCGGCAAAAAAATAAGCGTCCGTACTCCCGAACGCGGAGATGCGAAGAAGCTTTGCGAGATGGCTCTTGCAAACGCCGCAGACAAAGCCAGGGAATTCCGTGCGTCAGCCGAACGCGACGAAAGAACTCTTGTGCGTCTTGCCGAACTTCTTAAGCTCGAGACGTATCCGTCGCGGATCGAGGCATATGATGTTTCAAACATCGGCAGCGAGAGCATGAGGTGCGGAATGATAGTCGTGTCCGACGGCAGATTCAGCAAAAAGGATTATCGCAGTTTTGCAATAAAAAGCATTAAGGGCGCCGACGACTACGCCGCAATGCGCGAGGCACTGGAGCGCAGGCTGTCCCGCCTGTCCGACGCGTCAGGCTCGTTTGCGGAGGCGCCCGACCTAATACTTCTTGACGGAGGACGCGGACACGTTTCAACAATACGCGCTTTGCTTGATGAAAAGGGAATCGAGATCCCGGTTTTCGGAATGGTGAAGGACGATTATCATAAAACCCGCGCGCTCTCTGGCGGCGATGTAGATGGAGAAATAAATATCGCAAAAGAAAAGCAGGTTTTTATGCTCATTTACCGTATCCAGGAGGAAGTTCACAGATTCACATACGGGAAAACCAGCGCGGCAAAGCGTAAAACGCTTAAGACATCAGTTCTCGTCGCAATCGACGGAATAGGAGAAAAAAAAGCAGGTCTTCTGCTCACGCATTTCGGAGGCCTTGAGGCGGTAAAGAAAGCCGGAATAGACGAGCTGTCAGCCGTAAAGGGCATATCCGGAAAAGACGCCAAAGCCGTTTACGCGCATTTCCACAAATAATGCCGCGAAAGCAATTAAAAATAATAAGTTGTATCTTGCAATATAACACGGCATCTGGTAAAATAAGTATATTAAACAAGGACATAAAATTAAAATGATGAGAATAATAACCGGGAAAGCGCGCGGTACGCGTCTTTATACGCTTGAGGGAAACATAACACGACCGACGGCGGAGAGAGTTAAGGAAGCGGTTTTTTCCATGATACAGTTTGAAATCGAAGGGCGAGAAGTGCTCGATCTTTTCTCAGGCTCCGGACAGCTCGCACTTGAGGCGCTCAGCAGGGGCGCGGCACACGCTACTCTTGTTGACGTGGCGCCGGAGGCTGTGGAAATAATAAAGAAAAACGCCGCAAAAACACACCTTGCGGACAGCTGTACTATATTGTCTTCAGATTACGCGTCGGCACTTAGCCGTATGCGCGGCAGAGTGAAGTTCGATATTGTTTTTCTCGACCCCCCGTACCACAAGGGACTCGTGGCGAAATCGCTTGAGCTTCTTGCGGAATATGAGCTGCTGAAGCCGTCGGCGTTAGTTATCTGCGAAAGCGGGGAGGCAGATATTTTCGGAAATTCGCCGGCCGGCAGAATATTTGATACAGTCAAGGAGTCTAAATACGGCATTGTTTATATTCATATATTAAAATTGAAAAACAATAATGATTCAGCGGCATGCCCGGCAGGTCAAAATGACTGATTTCAAAAGAAAGGATAAATGTTGATATGAAATCATGTATATTTCCCGGAAGCTTTGATCCCTTTACACTCGGTCACCTTGATATAGCTCGCCGCGCGGCGAAGATTTTCGACAAGGTTTACGTCGCCGTTATGGTCAACTCGGAAAAAAAGGGACAGTTTGATTTCGGCCAGCGAAAGATGATAGCAGAGGTATCCTGTAAGAATATCCCTGAAATTGAGGTCATCACCGCCGACGGGCTGCTCGTCGATGTTGTTGCCGCTCTCGGCGCTTCCGCCATTGTAAAAGGCGTTCGCAACGGCTCCGACTTTGATTATGAAATGATGCTTGCCGGCATAAACAAGTTCCTTTCCGGTTCGGTCGAAACAATCTGGCTGCCTACCTCTCCGGAGTATTCTTTTATCTGCTCTGCTTTTGTCCGCGAGCTGATAAAATACGAGCGCCCGCTCTCAGGCGTGCTGCATCCCGACGCGGTGAAGCTGATTGAAAATAATTTTTATAAGTAATACCCTAAAAATAAATATTTAACGGAGGCTGATATCAACATGAAAACGCTGTCGAGAATCCTTGGCTTCGCGCTTATACTCTCCGTGCTGCCGCTCACCGCTCTCTCCTGTGCCACGCCCGCAGTTAACAATCCATACGAAACTGCCTCTCAGAGCGGCGGGGATTCTACCGCCGCTGAAACCGAAACCACTCCGGAGACCGACGTGCTCGACCCATATGCAGGGATAAACCTCGGCGGCAGGGAAATACGCATCCATACGAGCATAAATGTCGTTGACAACGGGAACGGAATGTCAAGCTCCAACAAATACATAGAAGGCGCCGAAACTCTGAACGGCGATATTGTCAGCGACGATGTGTATGAGCGCAATATGTTGATTCAGGAAAAACTCGGCTGCAAACTGAAGTTTACTCAGATTAACCAGAACTATGACAAGGTACTGAGCTCTATATCAGTCCCGGTATCTTCAGGAGAAGATTTTACCGACCTTATAATAAACGATCAGTATGGCCTTGTCCGCGCCGCTTACAACGGCTATCTTTTTAACCTGCTTGACGAGGCAAGCTATAATAGTACTTTCAATTTCGAGGACGACGGATGGTATTACGACTATATGAAGGAACTTACCGTCAGCAGTACAAAAATGTATTTGATGGCGGGAGACTTTTTCATAGATGTTCTCCGAAACGCGCACGCGCTTTATTTTAACACAAACATATATACAAACATTTTCGGCTCGCCTGACGGCCTTTATTCACTTGTCGAGAGCGGCGGATGGACATACGAGGTGCTGCTTGAGAAAATCAAGAACGCATACTTCGATTCAAACGGCAGCGGTACTGTCGATACAGCAGATACCTTCGGCATAATAATGCCCGGCGCAGAAGGCTCGCTCTATCCGTTCATATTCAGCAGCAATATTCGCTCGGTGACGTTCAGCTCAGATAATGTTCCGACGTTTATTACCGATATAGACGAAGTGTCAAAGCTTTGCGATACTATAATGGGCGTATATTCATCGCAGGGCGCGGATTTTACGCAAAAAACATCCACAATCATGCAGAAGTTTACCTCAGGCGAAGCACTCTTCCTAAACTATTTCAGAATAGGAGACCTTGAGGATGGCGCGCTGCGAAGCATGAGCGGCGTCGGACTCGTGCCGTATCCAAAGCTTTACGAGAACCAGAGCCAGTATTACACTACGGTGCATGACACTGCTGAGATGGGCGCCATTCCAAAAACCTGCAGAATAGCCGGCGACGTCAGCATTCTGGTTCAGGCCATGATGCGCTATACAAACGAAAAGGTGCTGCCGGATTATTACGAAACATCTCTTAAGCTCAAGTACGCGCAGGATGAGCCGTCTTCACGCATGATTGATATAATACGCGGGGGCATAACCTCGCCATTTGAGCTTGCTTACGGCTATCAGTTCGGCAGGCCGCTTTACGTTTCTATCCGCGACTCGATAAAAAACGGCGCTAACATAGTTTCCTCTACTTTCAAGTCGCTTCAAAAATCATCGGTCATATCGCTTGAGAAATTCATCGCAGAATTCAACAAAGACAGCTGATACTTGTCCGGAAAATAAAAAAACAAGCGTGTTCTAAACATAATTATCCTCCCATATATTTTAACTGACAAATATACGGGAGGATCTGTTTTATGTCTGAACATTCAATTTATAAAGACATCGCCGAGCGGACCGGCGGCGATATCTATATCGGGGTCGTCGGACCTGTCAGAACCGGGAAGTCCACTTTTATCAAGCGTTTCATGGAGGCTCTCGTCCTCCCGAACATTGCAGCGGGCTACAGTCGCGAGCGGGCGCGCGATGAAATGCCGCAAAGCGCGGCGGGGAAGACCGTTATGACCACCGAGCCAAAATTCATTCCGGACGAAGCTGTTCCGATAAACATCGACGGCGTGTCGTCGCTTCGGGTAAAAATGATCGACTGCGTCGGCTATATCGTTCCGGAAGCGCTCGGTACAATCGAAAACGGCCAGCCGAGAATGGTCCGCACCCCTTGGCAGAGCGAGCCGATGCCATTTGTACAGGCAGCCGAAACAGGCACGACAAAGGTAATCAAGGATCATAGCACCATAGGCATGCTGGTCACCACAGACGGCAGCATCGGAGATATCAAGCGCGAAAGCTACGTCGAAGCGGAGGAAAGAGTAGTCCGCGAGCTGAAGCAGATCGGCAAGCCCTTTGCTATGATACTCAATTCGGCAAACCCTGCGTCAGAAAAAGCAATAGCTCTCGCATACGAGCTTGAGTCAAAGTACAAAGTCCCCGTGGCTCTTGTCAGCTGCCTTGACCTTGACGCAGAGGATATCAGACACATCCTTGAACTCGTGCTTCACGAATTCCCCGTGACCGAAATCACGGTCAAACTGCCCGACTGGACCGCCGCACTCGACGACACCCACCGCATACGCACCTCGCTTCTTGAAAGCGTAAAGAAATGCGCCGCTAAAGTGACCAAAACCGGCGACATCGAGGAAGCATTCAAGGAGCTTAACAACAACGAATTTGTTTCAGCTGCCGAAATAACCGATATCAATCTTGGCAATGGCAAAGCAAAAGCCAACGTAAAGCTTAAGGACGGCCTGTATTACGAAATAGTCAGCGAGCTGACCGGCTTCGCTATCTCGGGAGAGGAGGATCTGATCCGCCTGCTCCGCGACTTCTCGACAATGAAGTCAAACTACGAGCGCGTGGCCGAGGCTCTGAATGACGCGAATGATAAAGGGTACGGAATTGTAATGCCGGATATAGAGGATCTCCACCTTGAGAAGCCAGAGATAGTCAAGCAGGCGGGCGGTTATGGCGTTCGCTTGCGCGCCTCCGCACAGTCAGTGCATATGATCCGCGCCAATATCGAAACCGAAATCAGCCCCATCGTAGGAACCGAACAGCAGTCCGAAGATCTGGTGAAGTACATGCTCCGCGAATTTGAGGAAGCCCCTGAGCGCATATGGGAATCCAATATGTTCGGCAAATCCCTTTACGCTCTCGTCAACGAGGGGCTGCACACAAAGCTTGAGCATATGCCGGAAGAATCCCGCCAGAAGCTTTCCGAAACCCTCGAACGCATTATCAACGAGGGCAGCAACGGACTTATCTGCATTATACTTTAAGGCGAAGTTCGAGGGAACTTTCAAATGAAAGATCCCTCGAACTTATTTTGACTCTTTATTATTATGCCTATAAATCGACGAGAACGTTATCGCTCTATGTCATTCAAGAAATTTCTTCAGCCCTTGATTTTACAGACGCAATGTGGTATAATATTCTAAATAACAACATATACCAGTCACAAAAAGAGGTACAAAATGAACGAGTCAACACCGCTTCAGCTCTCCGAACAGGAACAGATCCGACGCCAGAAGCTCGCAAAGCTTCAGGAGGAAGGCAGGGATCCTTATAAAAAAACGGAATACAACGTCACCGCGCATTCGGCTGAAATCATCAAAAACGCAGACAGCATGATGGGGCAGGAAGTGTCGGTCGCCGGGCGTATGATGTCCCGCCGCATTATGGGCAAGGCGTCTTTTGCGCACGTTCTTGATAAAGAAGGCGAAATACAGCTTTATGTAAAACGCGACGACGTCGGCGAGGCGGAATATGATTCCTTCAAGAAGGATTTCGACATCGGCGATATAATCGGCGTCAAGGGCAGGGTGTTCAGAACCCAGACCGGCGAGGTTTCAATCCACACAGACCATATCGAAATACTCTCGAAGTCTCTCCGTCCGCTGCCTGAAAAATTCAACGGGCTTAAAGATACCGACGCAAAATACCGCCACCGCGAGGTCGATCTCATAATGAATGAAGAGGTCAGAAAAACCTTCTTCATGCGCAGCCGGATAATCAGCTTTATTCGCAATTACCTCAACAGCCTCGGCTTTCTTGAGGTGGACACCCCGATACTCCAGACGCTTGAAATCGGCGCGTCCGCACGGCCCTTCAAGACGCATCTGAACGCACTTGACCTCGATATGTATCTGCGCATAGAAACCGAGCTTTACCTCAAGCGTCTTATCGTGGGCGGATTTGAACGGGTTTACGAAGTCGGACGTATCTTCCGCAACGAAGGCATGGATACACGCCACAACCCGGAGTTTACCTCAATCGAGCTTTATCAGGCATATGCGAATTACAAGGATATCATGGATCTTGTCGAAAACCTTTACCGCTCGCTCGCGCTTGAAGTATGCGGAAAAACTATTATTCCATATGGCGAAAACGAAATTGATTTGGGCAGCCCGTGGCGGCGCATGAGCATGGTAGAGGCGGTCAAGCTTTATTCGGGCGCAGATTACAACGACTGGAAGACCGACGAGGACGCGGCTGCGGCCGCAAAAGCGCTTGGAGTTGCCGTCGAAACAAAGGGTACGCCGACAAAGGGAGAAGTGCTTGCGGCAATGTTCGAGCATTTTGTCGAAGAACATCTCATCCAGCCGACATTTATTTACGACTATCCGATAGAAATATCACCGCTTGCAAAGCGAGACCCCGAAAACCCGATGTTTACGCAGAGATTTGAGTATTTCATAAACAAAATGGAGATGGGCAACGCCTTTTCAGAGCTCAACGATCCGATAGACCAGAGAGAAAGATTTCAAAAACAGGTGGCGCAGCGCGCTGCCGAAGGGATAAAGGCCGAGGTAGACGAGGATTTCATTTCTGCTCTCGAACAGGGAATGCCTCCGACGGGCGGACTCGGCTTCGGAATCGACAGGCTTATCATGGTGCTGACAAACAGCCCGAGCATCAGAGATGTAATCCTGTTCCCGACGATGAAACCGCTGGATAACTGAAATACATGTAAAACGTCAAAAGCCCGACTGAATTACAGCGGGCTTTTTTGTATCTATTATATCAATAAAAATGTGACAGGCGTTATTTTTACCCCGGCGGTTGAATCAGAGAATATATCAAGAAAAGGCATAAATTAAAAGGCCGCTGCGTTCTGTGCACTGCAAACGCGGCGGCTTTCTTTTCTTTGTATTAAAATGGTTTACATCCGAACTTTTCTCAGGCACTGTTTAATAATTCTTATAAAGCGGGAAAGCCTCACACAGGCTTGCGACTTCGGCGCGGATGAAATCGGCGCTGTTCTCAAAATCACGGGCGGCAAGGGCGTACAGATGAGCAATTTTCCTCATTTCTGGTTCCTTCATACCGCGCGTGGTAACAGCGGGGGTGCCTACGCGGATGCCTGAGGTAATGAATGGAGACTGTGGATCGTTCGGTATTGCGTTCTTATTGACTGTGATGCGTACATTGTCAAGGCGATGCTCGAATTCTTTGCCGGTCAGATTCATGCCGCGCAGGTCAAGAAGCATCAAGTGGTTGTCAGTGCCGCCGGAAACAAGATCGAAACCTTCACTCTTGAGCGCGGAGGCGAGCGCCTGCGCATTCTTTACTATCTGCTGCTGATAAGCTTTGAATTCGGGTGTCAGCGCTTCCTTGAAGCAGACGGCTTTTGCGGCGATGATATGCATAAGCGGACCGCCCTGTATGCCGGGGAATATTGCCTTGTCAATCTGTTTTGCATATTTTTCACGACAGAGAATTATACCGCCGCGCGGTCCGCGCAGTGTCTTATGTGTGGTTGTTGTGACAATATCAGCATATGGAACGGGAGAAGGATGAAGCCCCGCGGCTACAAGTCCGGCGATGTGCGCCATATCTACCATCATATATGCGCCGACTTTGTCGCATATCTCGCGGATACGCTGAAAATCTATAAACCGCGGATAGGCAGACGCACCCGCGACAATCATTTTCGGTTTGTTTTCGACGGCAATCTTTTCCATCATGTCGTAGTCGATGCGGTGCGTTACGGAATCTACTCCGTATGGGACAAAATTATAATAAAGGCCAGAAAAATTAACCGGGCTTCCATGCGTCAGATGGCCGCCGTGAGCCAGGCTCATCCCCATTACGGTGTCTCCGGCTTTAAGCAGCGCGACGTATACTGCGGTGTTCGCTTGAGAGCCGCTGTGCGGCTGAACATTGGCGTACTCGGCGCCGAAGAGCTCGCACGCGCGTTTCCTTGCAAGTTCCTCGACAACATCGACGCAGGCGCAGCCTCCATAATAACGTTTTGACGGATAGCCTTCGGCGTATTTGTTTGTCATAATGCAGCCGGCTGCGGCAAGAACAGCCGGTGAAACAAAGTTTTCGGAAGCGATCATCTCAAGACCCGAGGACTCTCTGTTGTACTCGGCTTTGATCGCCGCGGCAGTTTCCGGGTCTACTGCCGCTATACATTCGAGGCTTTCAGCTAACATTTCATATCCTTTCATAACTATATCCTACACAGGCAGCATCCGCCGGTCTGTGTGAAATCACTTTTGGCGAAAAACCGCCAATACGTGTATTATATCTTATTTTTCATCATAAAACAAGCATTAACAATGATTTTTTTGTATTTTAACATATTAAACAATAAAAGCAATTAAATATGCAAGAAAAATGAAAAAACGAACAAATATTCCCCGAAAAGCTACAAGCCTTTGAAAAATCCCGTTGACAAAATAATTATTGTTGTGGTATAATAATGATGGTATATTTTTTGTACGACGAATAAGTAAAAAACAATATTTATAAAATACGCCGCGCAGAGAAAAAATACAGCAGTCTTGAAAAATAATTTGCAATTATTATTTGCCGGCAATATGCGGCGGAATGACTGCGGTAAAATATACGAGAGGATAACTGACGATGGAAATTGCAATAATGGCACATGACATCAAAAAAGAGCTGATGGCTCAATTCTGTATCGCTTATTGCGGGATCCTCAGCAAACATAATTTATGCGCAACCAGCATAACTGCAAAATATATATCCGATGCAACCGGTCTTACAATCGAACGTCTGCTCGCCGGCGAACAGGGAGGAGAGCAACAGATAACTTCCCGCCTTGCATATAATGAGATAGACCTTCTTCTTTATTTCAGGGATACACGTCCATCGTCTGAATACGACGAGGAGGAGCACGAACTTCTTCGCATGTGCGATGTATATAACATCCCGGTTGCAACCAATATCGCAACGGCAGAAGCTCTCGTCAGCGCGCTCGACAGAGGCGACCTCAACTGGAGAGAGTTCATCAATCCGAAATCGGAGTACAACAGGAAAAAAGCAAAAAAAGTATAATCAAAATATGAACAATTTCAACGGGGAACATGTTTTTGCGAAACAAGCGTACAGAGAAGAGATCATAGCTGAGAGATCTCCCGCAAGGACGCAGAAGTACCATCTCCGTGGTGGGTATCATTAAAATATAGCAATCATCAAGACTGAAGTATAAAATTGTAGAAGCCATGGCTGATTGCAGTGAGTTAAAAGCTCGGGTGGAACCGTGCGTTGCTAAGGCGCACCCCGACGGCATTTTTTGCCGCCGGGGTGCTTTTATATAATAATAAAATAATACTTCATGGAGGATAAAATGAAGATCACATTCAAAGAAAAGGCGTTGGAATTCGGCTCGCCATTATCCATATTTGACGCCGCAAAAGAAGCAGGACTAATTTCCCGCGCTCATATTGCCGCCGAGGTTGACGGAGAGCTTTGTGCTCTTACAAAAATAATAGATAAAGACGCGAGCGTCAGGCTGCTCACATTTGAAGATGAGGGCGGCAAGCATGTCTTCTGGCACAGCGCCTCTCACATTCTCGCGCAGGCTGTCAAGCGGCTTTATCCGAGTGTTAAACTGACTATAGGCCCTGCGGTCGAAAACGGTTTCTACTACGATTTCGACAGCGACGTGACATTCTCGCCGGAAGTGCTTGAAAAGCTTGAGGACGAGATGACAAAAATAGTACACGAAAACTATCTGATCGAGAGATTCGAACTGCCCCGCGCAGAAGCAGTCAGATTTATGGAGGAAAAGGGAGAGCCTTACAAAGTGCAGCTTATCAACGAGCTGCCGGCGGATGCCGTAATCAGTTTTTACCGCCAGGGCGAGTTTACAGATCTCTGCGCAGGCCCGCACCTTTATTCGACAGGAGCAGTCAAGGCGTTCAAGCTTACTCAGTGCACCGGCGCATATTGGAAGGGTGACCAGAATAATAAAATGCTGCAGCGTATCTACGGGGTAGCCTTCCCAAGCAAGGATGAATTGAAAAAACACCTTGAAATGATTGAGGAAGCCAAGCGCCGCGACCATAACAAGATAGGCCGGGAACTTGAATACTTCACAACAGTAGACTATATAGGACAGGGACTTCCGATAATTATGCCCAAGGGCGCCAAGGTAATCCAGACGCTTCAGAGATTCGTCGAGGACGAGGAGTGCCGCCGCGGATACCTTCTCACAAAAACGCCATATATGGCAAAGCGCGACCTGTACAAGATATCCGGACACTGGGATCATTACCGCGACGGGATGTTTATTATCGGCGACCCGAATGACGAAACAAAGGAGTGCTTCGCCCTTCGACCGATGACCTGCCCGTTCCAGTATCAGGTGTTTTTAAATAAAAAACGCTCCTACCGCGACCTGCCCATGCGCTTCAACGAAACCTCAACTCTCTTCCGCAACGAGGATTCCGGCGAGATGCACGGTCTTATCCGCGTACGCCAGTTCACAATTTCCGAAGGGCACCTTATCATCATGCCGGAGCAGCTTGAGGAGGAATTCTACGGATGTCTCGACCTCGCGCGCTTCATGCTGAAGACAATCGGAATCGAGAAGGAATGCACATACCGCTTCTCGCAGTGGGATCCCAACAACAAAAAGAAATACGAAGGCACAGCGGAGCAGTGGAACGAGGCGCAGGGAGTAATGAAAAAGCTGCTTGACAAATACCTCGGTCCAGACGGATACAAGATTGGAATCGGTGAAGCGGCATTCTACGGCCCGAAGCTCGATATACAGATGAAAAATGTTTACGGCAAGGAAGACACGCTCGTCACAATCCAGATCGATATGCTGCTCGCCAAGAAATACGGCATGGAGTATACAGATAAGGATGACAAGCGCGTAACGCCGTATATTATTCACCGTACATCCCTCGGCTGCTACGAGCGCACGCTCGCCCTCATGCTTGAAAAGTATGCCGGAGCGCTGCCGATGTGGGTCGCTCCCGAGCAGATTCGCTTTATGCCAATCGGCGACGCCCAGAATGATTATGCCGACGCTCTTGCGGCAAAGTGCACAAAGCTCGGAATGCGCGTAAGCGTAGACAAACGCAACGAAAAGATTGGATACAAGATACGCGCCGCACAGCTTGAAAAAATTCCTTATATGATTGTTATCGGCGCAAATGAGGTGGAGTCCGGCAGTGTTTCAGTCCGTTCGCGCAAGACCGGCGATATGGGCACCATGAAAGCCGACGAATTCATCGCATTCGCACAGAAGCAGATTGACGAGAAGAATAACGACAATTGATTAAGAGAATGCCCAAGTGCTTTTAAGATAAGTCACCGGCAGACACAATTGATAAGAAATTGTATTCAGATATTGTGCCTGCGCTGCAAAGACAGTTGAAAAGTCAGAAGGCTGCCGCAAATTATGCGGCAGCCTTCTTAATTTTTGAATTATTTCTTTTCCGAATCTTTGAGATGAACGGTGTTTTTCTTCGGCTTGCGGACGACAAAGTAGATTATCAGCCCGATACCTCCGAAAATCGCGAATATCACAAGCAGCGTCGGGAAGGCATACACAAATCCTACGGCAAAATTTTTACAGCCGTTGGCAAAATTCTTCCAGCTTGTCGTGAATGCTTCCGAAATTCTTTCACCGAAGGTGGCTGGCTCAGTCTTCAGGTCAGTGTATTCAATAACCTCGCTGATATTAAGATATAAAGTTGAGTAGGATACCTTGTTTTTGTAATAATTCAGCTTCGTGGTGTTAGCCTCGATTTCCTCAATCACATCATAAAGCTGCTTCTGGATCTGCAGCATAGAATCAATGGTTGAGGCTTTATCATACATAGCAAGAAGAGCTTCCTTTTCTGCCGCCAGTGTGTTAAGCCTTGAGAGAATGTCATAATACTGCGCGCTGATATCGTCGACAGAACTGTTGCTGTTTACAATATTGATGGCGCCGCCCAGTTCGGTTAAAAACGCGTCAAGGTTTTCCGCCGGAACGCGGATGGTATATGAAGCGCTGCGAGAGTAGTATTTTGATTTGCTTGAGAGGCTTTTGCCGGAAAACGTCGAAGTTTCAATATATCCGCCATATTTGCCGATATAGGAGTCGATTTTTATGTCAACAGCATCAAATTCTTTGGTTTCACCGTTTATCGTGACCGTCTTGATTATTTTGCGTTCGAAATAGCTTTCGTTGTCAGTCCCGGTTTCTGATTCTGTTTTTTCGGTTGATCCGTTGCTGCCCGTATTGGTATAGTTATTGTACAGAATACTGTCTTGATCTGAAAAATCTTCTTTTTTTGAATATGAAGAGCTTAGGCTTTCTACATTATCATAGCTGCTTTCGGATTTGCTGCATCCGGCAAAAAAAACGGTTGCAATCAAAAGGCTTAGTATAAGAGCTGCTATTTTTCCTTTCCGCATGACAAAACCTCCATAAAATTTATTTTAATTTTGAAAGTGCCGCTTCGACACCGGTTTTACTCTCATGGTATTTTTCAAGCTTTGCTCTCTCGCCGTCTATGACAGCCGCCGGAGCTTTGGTCACGAAGCCTTCGCTTGAGAGCTTTTTCTCAAGACGCTCGATTTCGCCCCTGATTTTTTCAAGCTCTGCAGTAAGACGCGCACGCTCCTTTTCTGTATCGATAATGTCGGAAAGAGGAAGGTAAATTGTCGCCGAGTCGGTGATAATCTGTATACTGTCGTCGGCGGATATTCTGCCGTCGAAGCCTTCAGACACTTCGACTTCGGAGGCCGACGCAAGCCGCTTGAAGAAAGCCGAGGTCAGCTCATTGAAGCTGTCAGAATATTTTGTGGCAATATAAACTTTTGCCTTGCGCGACGGCGCGACGTTCATCTCGCTGCGGCGTATGCGTATAGCCTTGATTGCGCCGATGACGCGTTCCATTTCTGCGGATTCGGCAGGGAAGGAGCATTCGCCGCTTTGCTTCGGATAACCCGCTATCATAATGCTCTCGGCGTCACCGTCATGCGGCAGCGAGAGGTAAATCTCCTCGGTGATGAATGGCATAAACGGATGGAGCAGCTTGAGCGTTCCGGTGAGGACATACGCGAGCACGTTCTGCGCCGTGAGGTTTTCTGACGTATTCTTTTCGACGAGCCGTGATTTCGTAAGTTCAATATACCAGTCGCAATATACGTCCCAGATGAAGTCATAGATTGAGGAAAGAGCCACTCCAAGCTCGAAGCGGTCGATGTTAGACCTCACCGCGCCGACAAGAGTATTGTATTTATCAAGAATCCATTTGTCTTCAAGGGCGAGAGATCCGGCGTCGGGCAGGGCGATTCTGTCAATGGTCAGGTTCATCCTGACAAAACGAGAGGCGTTCCAGAGTTTGTTCGCAAAGTTGCGTGCCGCCTCGATTTTCTCGTCAGAGAAGCGCATATCGTTTCCGGGACTGTTGCCGGTTGCGAGGGCAAAGCGCAGCGCGTCCGCACCGTATTTTTCAATGATTTCAAGCGGGTCAATGCCGTTTCCGAGAGATTTCGACATCTTTCGCCCCTGTGCGTCGCGCACAAGACCGTGAATGAAAACGGTTGAGAATGGCTTTTTACCTGTGTGCTCAAGCCCTGAGAATATCATACGCGACACCCAGAAGGTAATTATGTCGTATCCTGTGACAAGCACGTCGGTGGGATAATATTTTTCAAGTTCGGGAGTCTTATCGGGCCAGCCCATTGTTGAAAACGGCCAGAGCGCCGAGGAAAACCATGTGTCAAGCACGTCGGGATCCTGACGCACCGGAGCGCCGCATTTCGGGCAGGACGCAATATCCTCTTTAGATACCGTCATCTCGCCGCATTTGTCGCAGTAAAACGCCGGTATCCTGTGTCCCCACCAGAGCTGGCGCGAGATGCACCAGTCGTGAAGATTTTCCATCCAGTTGATATATATTTTGCTGAAACGATCTGGTTCAAACTTTATGCTTCCGTTTTTGACCGCTTCGATCGCCGGAGCCGCGAGCGGCCCCATCTTGACGAACCACTGGTCGCTTGTAAGAGGCTCGACGGTCGTTCCGCAGCGGTAGCATGCGCCAACGTTATGCGTGTGCGGCTCAACCTTAACAAGGTATCCCCCTGCCTCAAGATCCGCCACGACAGCCTTGCGCGCCGCATAACGGTCAAGTCCGGCATATTTTCCGCCCTCGCTGTTGATGGAGCCGTTGTCCGCCATCACCTTGATAATCGGAAGGCTGTGGCGCATACCCACTTCAAAGTCGTTAGGGTCGTGAGCCGGCGTAATTTTGACGCAGCCGGTTCCGAACGCAATGTCTACATAATCGTCGTCAATAACGGGAATTTCACGTCCCACAAGCGGAAGAATCAGAGTTTTGCCGATGATGTTCTTATATCTTGAGTCGTTCGGGTTCACCGCCACTGCTGTGTCGCCCAGCATCGTTTCGGGACGTGTGGTCGCAACTTCAACATACCCTGAGCCGTCTTTCATGGGGTAGCGGATGTGCCAGAAGTGTCCTGCCTGTTCGGAATAGTCCACTTCAGCGTCAGAAAGCGCAGTGCGGCAGTGCGGGCACCAGTTTATTATCCGATAGCCACGGTAAATCAGACCTTTGTCATATAAGTTTACGAAAACCTCGCGAACAGCGCGCGAGAGACCTTCGTCCATTGTGAAGCGTTCGCGCGTCCAGTCGCAGGAGGAACCGAGCTTCTTAAGCTGGCTGATAATGCGGCTGCCGTATTTTTCCTTCCACTCCCAGACGCGTTCGAGGAATTTTTCGCGTCCGAGGTCATAACGTGTAAGCCCCTCGTTTTTTCTGAGGTATTCCTCGACCTTAATCTGAGTAGCGATACCAGCGTGGTCGGTGCCGGGAAGCCAGAGGGCGCTGTAACCGTCCATCCTCTTATATCTGATAAGAATGTCTTGCAGCGTTTCGTCAAAGGCGTGGCCCATGTGAAGCTGTCCTGTGACGTTGGGAGGCGGAATCACAATGGAAAAGGGCGTCTTTCCGTCATCAACCGACGGTGTGAAATAGCCTTTATCGCACCAGTTCTGATAAATCCTGCTTTCAAATTCGGCAGGTGAATAGGTTTTGGGTAATTCGTGTTCGTTCATGATAACCTTTCCGCAGACGGAAGACGGTACGTAACAACATCCGTATCCCCCTCTGCTATATATGTCGTTGCATTTTTATAAAAGTTCCGCAAATAAAACAAAAACTCCACATCCCGTATCAGGACGTGGAGCACGCGGTACCACCTGATTTCGCGCATAGGCGTTATGCGCGCTCTCTGACAGCCTTTTATCTCGACTGTTATGCATATAACGGTGCGCCCGTCGGAAATTAACCAGAGAAACAACAGTATTACTCTGTTTCGTTCCCGATGTTCAGAAGCGACTTCGGCAGCGTCTGCCCCGGACTCTCACCGTCCGTCCGTTCTCTGTGCGCATAAAAACCGCCTACTGATCTTCCTCATAACATTTAAGTAAGTATACCACCATAATTATATTTTGTCAATATTTTTGTTCGATTTTTACGGCGGTTAAAGCGTCGCAAAAGCTCAAATAATCGTTAAAAAGTCAAAAAAACACTTGACAAGAAAGGATGTATTTGATATAATATCAATCGTCGCCGGCGGAAAGACGGCATAAAAATATGCTGGTATGGCTCAGTCGGTAGAGCACATCCTTGGTAAGGATGAGGTCATCAGTTCGATTCTGATTACCAGCTCCATAAAAAGCCTTGCGCATAAATGCTGTTTAAGCATTTAGCGCAAGGCTTTTCGTTAACATATGCAACAGCTCCTTCATATAATGTAACAGAAACATGAATCAAGGAGCTGTTAAATGAAAAAACTTTTTATTGTTTTTATCATATTTGCCGTTGTTGCATCAGCAATGACTTTATCCGCTTTTGCGGCAAGCGTGTCGCCGATTGAACACCCCGGCAATGACGCAAACACTTATGTACCTCCTGAAGGCTGCATAAGAACAACGCTGCCGGATTCGGATCAAATTGGGACTCATGATTACAATTTCAATGATTTCGGCCAGCTTGATACCTCCGGGACAAACACTCTTACAGTTGTCGTGGATTCGACCGGCTCATATACACGCGTGGCTTCGTGGTCGTGGTCCGGTTCATATCCGCTGTACGCCGTTATCGTAAAGGGCGGCCCGGCTTTCAACGAGTATGTATATGACGGCACCGCAACGAGCGACACCGATCTTGTTTCGCCAACAAATCCATCCGGATTGCCGGCGAATATCAGCCATGTTTCGGTCGTTCTGTGCCCTGAAGAACTGCCGCCGCCTCAGCCTGATGTCAACAACATCTGTTGTATAGTCATAATCTGTCTGCTTATTATAATGCTTATTATTCTGATAGATATAAAATGCACGCTATGCTGCAGAAAGCGTCATTGCTGTGACAAGACCAAGACGCCTGATTGTTAAAGCTGATTAAAACCATAATATATGCCTGGGCTGAAAGGCCCGGGCTATTTATGTTATACCGCGGTCAGCAGTATAAATTTCAGAGCAGCGGGTAAATATTCGGCAATTCTTTCAGATAATTATTTCATTTTTTCAATTCGTGTTTACTTTTTATCGGAATATGGTATAATTAGTATAATTATTCAGACAAAAGATACGGCATGAAGGGCGTATCGCGGTTAATTTGTTGAAAATAAAAAAACATCGAATGTTCGAGGTGTATATGAAAGCATACGAGAGGCTTATAAAATACGCAAGAATAAACACAGCATCGGATGAAAACAGCAAGACTGTACCGAGTACCGAGCGGCAGTTTGACCTTGCACGGCCTTTGGCAGAGGAACTCCGCAGCCTCGGGGCAACCGATGCGCATGTCGACGGAAAATGCTATGTGTACGGAAAAATCCCGGCGACACATGGCTTCGAATCCTCACCGAAAATCGGCTTTATCGCGCACCTTGACACATCGCCTGATTTTTCCGGAGAAGGGGTAAACCCCCGCGTAATCCGCGATTATGACGGCGGCGACGTCGCTCTCGGGGACAGCGGCAGAGTTTTGCGCGTTGCGGATTTTCCGCATCTGACGAAACTGAAGGGGAAGACGCTCATTGTCACCGACGGGCAAACCCTGCTCGGCGCCGACGACAAAGCCGGAATTGCCGAAATCATGACGATGCTGGAACGCTTAGGCAGCAGCGGGGAGCCTCATGGACAGATATCGATATGCTTTACGCCCGACGAGGAAGTAGGCGCCGGCGCAGATAATTTCAACCTCACCGAATTCGACGCCGAATTCGCCTATACGGCAGACGGCAGCGAGGCCGGCGAGGTGGTATTCGAAAACTTCAACGCGTCGTCCGCAAGGTTTGATATTAACGGATTCAACGTTCATCCGGGCAGCGCGAAAAATATCATGATAAACGCGCAGCTTGTGGCTATGGAGATAAACTCAATGCTCCCGCCAGGCGAAACCCCCCGTGACACCGAAAATTACGAAGGCTTTTATCATCTCACCCGCATGGAAGGAACTGTTGAACATGCGATGCTTTCATATATCGTGCGCGACCACAGCGCCGAGCTTTTCGCAAGAAGAGAAAAAGTGCTCCGCGGCATCGAGGATGCAATCAATAAAAAATATGGCGCGGGAACTGTAAGGCTGACCATCAGGGAACAATACCGAAATATGCGCGAAAAAATACTGCCATGCTATCACTTGGTAGAAAATGCCATAGCGGCGGCAGAGGAGGCTGGCGTCACGCCTGTCATCCGACCGATACGCGGCGGAACCGACGGCGCGCGGCTATCGTTTATGGGGCTGCCGTGTCCAAACCTCGGAATAGGCGGGTATGCGTTCCACGGCCCGTATGAACACGTCAGCGCCGAGGGTATGGATGATGCAGTCGAAATACTTTTAGGGATTTTAAGGAAATACAGAGGCAAAGCTACACAGAGTATAAAGACGGAGGTTTAATATGCACGATGGGCACCGGGAACGAATAAGACAGCGGATAATAAAGGAAGGAACCGATAATTTCGAGGAACACCAGCTGCTTGAGGCGCTGCTGTTTTTCTCGATTCCGCGAGCGGATACAAACGAAACAGCTCACCGTCTGATCGATGAGTTCGGCTCACTGGCGGGAGTGCTTTCAGCCTCGCGCGAGGAGCTGATGAACGTGGAGGGAGTTGGCGAGACAAGCGCGCTGCTTATAAAACTTGTCGCCGGTGTCAACCGCAAAATAGCGCTTTCCGAAAACAAGGAAGGCGTGTGCTATGACACTATAGGAAAGATATGCCGGTACCTTGCCAATATTTACGTCGGCATAACGGTCGAACGCGTGTATATGATGATGTTCGACAACGGCATGAAGCTGATCGACTGCGTCCGCATTTGCGATGGCTCGGTCAACGCCGCGGTGATGCAGCCGAGAGTGATGGTCGAGAAGGCGCTGCTCAAACATGCGTCTGCGGTCGTTGTCGCACATAATCATCCCAACGGCATCGCCGTCCCGTCTGGCGACGACATCACGACAACCGAAATGCTACGTTCAGCTTTCGACCTTATGGGGATTCAGCTTATCGAACACATAATAATAGCCGGACGAAGCTATACGCCGATACTGCGCAGCCGCAACCTTTCAGGAATAAAAAACGATGTGTTAAATGTCGTTGGCTGCCGCATCACATTTGAGGAATTTTATAAAAATACTTGAAAAAATGAATTATTTCGTTTTTTCATACATAAAAGCATCTCCCGAGCGCTATGCCGGGGGATGCTTTTTTCTTAAACTTATAAATTATTCAAGAATGTTTGTTGTAATCATATCGACGCCGTATCCGATAAGCTCTTCGGCGCGCGCTGCGTCGTCGACGGTCCAGCAGTTGATAGTGATTCCGGCAGCTTTGAGGGCGGCGGTGTTTTCAGCCGTGAGGGCGGACTCGCGGATATCAAGATCAAGACTGTGCTCTTTAAGACGGCTGATAAGAAATTCGTCATATTTTGACGTCAAAAACTGCGCGGGCTGTTTCGGATATTTTTTGCGCAGATAAACAAGATTGTCATAACAGAAGGATATGAATATAACATTGTCAAGATATCCGAGCTCGTCAATCTTTTCGCAGATGTCAAATATTTCGGCTTCCATGAAAGCGTTTTTTAGTTCGAGAACGGCGACTTTGCCGTATTTTTTGTTTATTCCGATATATTCGGCAAGGTTCGGAATTTTAAGGTCGCTGCGCGACTTTTTGCCGTCCGTATTGAGAAGTGTCAATGAGCGCAGGGTATCGTATGTTGAAAGCTCGACGGTCAGATTGTCAATCGCAACACGTCCGGTGGTGTCGTCGTGTATGATGACGTAATTGCCGTCCACCGTTTTGTGTATATCTGTTTCGATTCCAAAATACGAGCGGTTTCCTGCCGCGACAAAGGCGGCGTTCGTATTTTCACGCTCAATGCCGCTCACGCCTCTGTGAGCGATGAATTTTACGCCCTTTTTGGACGGTACTTTTATTGTGTCCATATAAACGGTCCTTTCATTATTCAAAAAATACTGCAGGTTCAGTATAGCACAAGCCTGCCTCTTTGTCAATCGAAGCTGCGAATATCAAAAAAGTTTGTCCGGGACAGGTCTATCCGGCAGGGACATACAATATATTTTAGTGAAAGCACGATGCCGGAGGTTTGACGCATGAAAACAGTGATAATCAACCGCGAGGCCGGGAATATCATACCGGCGTCTGTTGAAGAGCTGCTGCCATTCCGTCTCGCCGACGCGGTGAAAAGGGCCGTTATTCCGCCTAACACCGGCATCATTGAGGAGTTAAGGCTGCGCCGGGGCAGATGCGCGTCAATTACGGCCGGCGGCCGCAGCATAGTCCTTGACATTGTGTTGAGCGGCGACGAAATGGACGCCCTTCTCAATCGGCTCTGCGGAGGCTCGCTTTACGCGTTCGGAGACACAATCCGGCGCGGCTACATATCTCTTCCCGGAGGTGTCCGTGCCGGCATATGCGGCACGGCCGCAACAGAGGCAGGGAAGATTATAGGGGTAAGCGAGGTTTCATCGATAGTGCTGCGTCTGCCGCATAAAGCTCCCGAAACCGGGGAGGAGCTTGTCCGGCTGCTTAATTCAATGAACTTTTCCCGTGGAGTGCTTGTTTTCTCGCCTCCCGGCGTCGGCAAGACGACAGTGCTGAGGGGAGCCGCAGTACGGCTTTCGTCAGGACCGGAGCCCCTTCGTGTCGCAGTTGTGGACACGCGAGGGGAGCTTGCGGCGGGGCTTGACTCAAAAATGCTTACTCTTGATATTCTTTCAGGTTATCCTCGAGGCGAGGGAATAGAAATAGCCGCGAGAACACTCGGCGCGCAGGTTATTATCTGCGATGAAATCGGAGATTCAGCAGAGGCGGAGGCGATAATGAACGCGCATAACTGCGGGGTGCCGCTTCTTGCCTCGGCACACGCGGGTAATATATGCGAGCTTATGAAAAAGCCAGGCATAGCAAGACTTCACAGGTCGCGCTGCTTCGGAGCTTACGCTTGCCTCGGACGGCTTCCGGACCGCCCGTTCACATACAGCTATGATGTCTCGGACTGGGAGGCGGCAGATGCTTTTTTATAAGCTGGCGGGTACAGCGCTTCTGCTTTTCTGCGGCGGCATGACCGGACGTGCCATCTGCGAAAAAAGCAAAACCGTCCTGACCCGGACCGAAGGCTTCATAGCCCTGATTAAATACATCCGCAACCAGATAGACTGTTATCTTATGCCGCTCGAAAAAATACTCGCCGGATGCCCGGATGATATTTTAGAAGCCTGCGGCTCAATCCGCGGCGCCAAGACTATTTTTGAGTTTCTTGGCTCCTGCGACTTACAATTATCCGACGAATCTGTAAACCTTTTGAATAAATTTGCGGCGGAGCTTGGCTCGGGCTACCGGGATACTCAGCTAAAGCTCTGCGACTATTACATAGGAAAACTCACATCAGAGCGCGACCGCATGCAGTCGGAATACCCCGCCCGGCGAAAAATGATAATGACGCTCTGCCTTTGCGCCGCCGCCGGAGCGGCTGTTATCATGCTTTGAAGCCGGAGATACGGCGAAGTGACGGAATACTCAAGTATTTTTAACTGTCGCCGCCTCCGGAGCGCAGGAAAGGAATAAAATTACCATGGATATTACACTGATATTGAAAGTAGCCGGTGTCGGCCTGCTTGTTTCCGCCGCACTGCAGGTGCTTCCGAAGCAGAGCCGCGAAGAATATTCGCCGTATGTCATACTCAGCGGGTTTGTCGTTGTGCTGCTGATGCTGCTTCCGGAAATTGCCGATCTTTTCGATTCGGTAATGACCGTATTCGGATTCTGATGGAAAGCTGGCAGATCTGCGGCGTCGCGCTGCTTTGCGCAGTGGCAGCGATGCTGATGAAACATATGCGCGCAGAATTTGAGACGCCGGTGCGTCTTACCGGCAGCATTTTGCTGCTCGGCATCACGCTCGCTATCGGGATCCCGCTTTTTGAGTACCTTAACCGTATGATATCATCCTCGGCGCTGTCTGAGTATGCAGGAATTTTAATAAAAGCTCTCGGAATTACCGTGCTGACGCATATCACATCCGAAGTGTGCCGCGACTGCGGCAACAGTTCTGCCGCATCGTATGTCGAATTGGCCGGAAAGCTTGAAATACTTCTGCTTTGCCTTCCTCTTGTATCATCAATACTCGGAACGGCTGCAGAGATACTAAACTGGCAGTTTTAATTATGAAAAAAACAGTAAAAATCTTTTCAGCAGCAGCAGCGCTGCTCCTTGCCGCCGCTTTCTTTGCGGTGACCGCAGCGGCGTCCGATTATAGCGGAGATTATTCAAAAGAATATGAAGATATGCTCAACGGCATTCCAGATGACATAGCCGGTCTTTTGCCGGACGGCATATTTTCAGACAACCCGGAGGAAGTCTACGGCGCCGTCAAAGAAATGAGCGGATTTTCATACATAATCGAAACAATCGCCTCACTCTCCGGAGTGCGAATCGGCGGCGCTCTTAAGCTGTTTGCCGAGCTGCTTGGCCTTATCGTTCTATCTGCTCTTTTGCGTTCGACGCGCGAGCTGATAAAATCTCCCGCCCTGTCCCAGGCAGTGTCGCTTTGCTGCCTGGCAGCAATTTTAGCGTCTGTCGTCTCGGTGCAGTACGAGCAGCTGAGCGCTATATCGCGCTTTCTCAGCCAGCTGAATGTATATGCCGATTCGATGATCCCGCTCATGGGGGCGCTGTATGCGATGGGAGGGAACGTCGCCGCGGCAGCAGTCAATAACAGCGCGATGCTTGTGTTTCTCACTGTTTCCGAAAATATCTGCAACCGCACTGTGATTCCCGTCACTGCAGTCTGCCTTGCGCTCTCTCTGGTATCCGCTTTCGCTCCGGCCATGGACCTCAGGGGAGTAACAGCCGTTATAAAGAAAACTTTTACTTTCATTATCGGTTTTATAATGACGCTTCTTATAACAGTCCTCGCCATGCAGTCCACTCTTGCCGCGGCAGGCGACAGCGTAAGCGCAAAAGCCGCAAAATTTATAGCAGGGAGCATAATTCCCGTGGTCGGCGGATCTGTCGGAGACAGCCTGAAAACGGTCGCCGGGAGTATACAATACATTAGAACCGGCGTCGGCATCGGCGGCATAGTGGTAATTATTCTCATTCTTCTGCCAACGCTTATCTCAATAATAACAACCCGACTTGCCTTCATGGCTGCCGGAACCTCGGCCCGGCTGCTCGGCTGCTCCGCAGAGTCCGACCTTCTCGGCGAGATGACAAATATTTATGGCTATCTTCTCGCAGTCGTCGCTTCATGCTCAGTCCTTTTCATATTTGCTCTTACCGTAATGGCAAGGACGTCCGCCGCGATAGCTTAGGTCATATGGCAGCTTCATATTGTAAGGAGACTAACTATTAAATGTCAAGCCCCAAAATGAAATTATTGCAAAAAATA
>CAZMZJ010000015.1:0-52358 GCA_964570825.1 uncultured Lachnospiraceae bacterium
TATTTTTTGCAATAATTTCATTTTGGGGCTTGACATTTAATAGTTAGTCTCCTTAATATGTAATTAATTCCATTATAAAACCATAGTATAGAATTGTCAACAAAAACAGATAAAATACACATAAAGTACATTATTTGTTTACAATCAAAAAGTATTTGACAATCTAAGGAAAAGGATGTATAATAAACAATACCCTAATTTGAAAAAGCCGCTGAGCGGCGGAAAGATTTATGTCCGATATCTTCGACCTTTTTAAGAAAATTTCCACGAAGGAGCCGGAGCCGCACATGCAGCCGACGCATATTTTGGTCGGTCTCGGCAACCCTGGGAATAAATACACCTTCACCCGCCACAACGCGGGTTTTATGGCTTTGGGCTATATCGCCCAGAAACTTGGCGTGAAAGTCGACCGTATAAAATTCCATGCGTTGACCGGGGAAGCGGAAATTGCCGGTAAACGTGTGCTGCTGCTCGCACCGCAGACATTTATGAACGCTTCGGGCGAAGCCGTGCGCGAATGCGCTGCGTTCTATAAGATTCCGCCGTCAAATATTATAGTAATATCTGATGATATTAACCTTGACATAGGCAGACTGCGTGTTCGCCGCTCGGGCAGCGACGGGGGGCAGAAGGGACTTCGCAGTATAATCGAACAGCTTGGAACCGAGGATTTCCCCCGAATCCGCATAGGGGTCGGCGCTCCCCCCTGCCAAAATTACGATATTCCAGACTGGGTTCTTTCGGAGTTTTCAAAGGATGAACATGAAATAATTTTTAGAAGCCTTGCAACGGTTTTTACGGGAGTTGAAAAAATTATATCGGGGGACATCGATACGGCTATGCAGCTCTGTAACGGCGTCCGTAATCAATAAAAAAGCAAATATGACAGCAGGACTCGGCAAGACCGTTGCATCCTGCTGAAAATCTTAAAAAGGCTGCTTTGTAAATGAATATTTTAACTGACTGTATCCGGGCAGACAGCGAGTATGGGCATCTTTTGCACACGCTGAAATCGCTGCGCGGCACAAATCCTCTGCCTGTAATTGCCGCAGGGCTCTCGGATGGAGCGACAGACGCGCTTACGGTATCTCTTATCGCCGACATTAAGTCGGACGGATTTGGATGCGTGCTGATTGTCTGTCCCGAGGAAAAGGAGTGCGTGCACTGCTGCACACTGCTTCAGAACGCAGGTCTGCGCGCTGCATTTTTTCCGGCGCGGGATCTGACACTATATAATGTTACCGCCTCTCATGACTTTGAGCATGAGAGGCTTAAAGTGCTGTCCGGCCTTGCCTCGGGCAGATACGACGCGGTGATCACAACGCCGGACGCCGCGCTCGGCTATACCATTCCGGAGAAAAGACTTAAGAAGGCCGAGATAACCATTTACGCGGATGACAGTGTAAATCTGGATAAATTGACACGCTCGCTGAGCGACGCCGGTTATATGCGAGTCGATATGGTGGAAGTTGCCGGGCAGTTTGCGGTTCGCGGCGGCATTATAGACATATACCCGCCCTGCGCTGTTTACGACATGGGTGATAGGAAATGCGACGGTTCATCGCCTGTCCGCATTGAACTTTTCGGGGATGAAATCGACCGCATAGGTATTTTTGCGCCCGAAAGCCAGAGGTTTACAGAAGGAATCGCGGGAGTTACCATCACTCCTGCGCGCGAAGTGCTTCCGGACGCGGACTCCATCGAGGCGGTCAGACACGCGGTTGCTTCGCAGCTGAAAAAGGCAGAGGACGACCGGGTGAAGACCGAACTGAAGGGCGAGCTTGCCGCTTTTGACACCGGAGGCGAAATTCACTTTCTTGACAAGTACATTACACTTGTTTATCCCGAAAAACAGTGCCTGCTTGATTATTTTCCGGCAATGTCTCCCGTTTTCATCAGGAACACGCCAGCTGTCACCGACAGACTCAAGGCTTCCCAATGGCTTGTAAACCAAACGGTGACCGAGCTGCTCGAAGGGGGTACTGTCGCCGGAAAATACGCGGAATATTCAAAGCCCCAGACATCGTTTGACCGATTCTGCGACTCTTGCCTGACGCTGCACCTTGACTCGCTTTCACACGGTATGTCCGGGAGAAAGCTCGGGGGGCTTTTCGGTTTCCGTACAAAACACACAGTGAGCTACGCAGGCAATTTCCCGCTGCTCTCGGATGACCTTGACAGCTACACGCGGAACGGGTTCAAAGTGCTGCTTTCGGTTGAGAACGAAACAGCGGCGAAAAATATACATGAGCTACTGACCGACAAAGGATACAAGTCATACCTAAGCCTTGGCGGCGGCAAAGGCGATTTCACCATATCCACTCTGCCCGCCGGTTCTATCCTTATTCTCTGGGGCTACGGAATACACGGGTATGAGCTGACGGTTCCCAAAATAGCCGTACTTTCCACAAACCCCGAAAGCCGCGGAGGCAGCGCCGGCGGGGCGAAAATAAAGAAAAAGGCAAGGAGAAGAGCCGGGACAGAGGCGATAATGTCCTACAACGAGCTTGAGGTCGGGGATCTTGTGGTTCACGAAACTTACGGCATCGGTCGGTATTTAGGCATTGAAAATCTGACGGTTCAGGGCGTCAGCCGCGACTATATAAAGATACAGTATGCCGGAAGCGACCGGTTGTTCCTGCCTGTAGAAAAGATGGACATGGTGTCCCGCTATATCGGAGCCTCTGCCGAGGACGGAAATGTCAAGCTTTCGCATTTCGGAGGCGTCGAGTGGGGAAGAGCAAAGGCAAAGGCAAAGGCGGCGGTAAAGGACATCGCGAAGGATCTTATCCGGCTTTATGCCGAGAGAATGCGCCGCGAGGGCTTCGCATTTCCTCCGGATGACGATTTCCAGCGCGATTTTGAGGCTGCGTTTGAATATGAGGAGACCGACGGACAGCTCGCGGCGGCCGAGGACATTAAAGCTGATATGATCCGTCCGGTTCCGATGGACAGACTGCTCTGCGGAGACGTCGGCTATGGTAAAACCGAGGTGGCTTTACGTGCCGCTTTCAAGGCGGTGATGGGGGGCAAGCAGGTGGCGATACTTGTGCCGACCACCATTCTCGCGCTTCAGCATTTTCAGACCGCGACCAGCCGTATGCGCGGATTTCCGGTTAAAATTGACATGGTGTCGCGGTTCCGTTCGTCAAAGGAGCAGGCGGCGACGCTGCGCGCCCTCAAACGAGGAGACATTGATATAATAGTAGGCACTCACCGGCTGTTGTCAAAAGACGTTGAGTTCCATAACCTCGGGTTGTTGATTGTTGATGAGGAGCAGCGGTTCGGAGTGGCGCAGAAAGAAAAGATCAAACAGCTTTGCGGAAATATCGACGTACTTACGTTGACCGCGACTCCTATTCCGCGTACTCTCAATATGGCGATGGGTGGAATACGCGATATATCAGTTCTTGATGAAGCCCCGGGCGACCGTCTGCCTGTGCAGACATACGTGCTTGAACACGACGAGCTGATAATCACCGAAGCTATCCGGCGCGAACTGCGCCGGGGCGGGCAGGTGTTTTACCTGCATAATATCGTCGAAGACATCGACGCTGTTGCGATAAATCTGCGCAAAGCTCTGCCGGACGCGCGGATTGTCACCGCGCACGGAAAAATGGAGAAGGAGCAGCTTGAGGAAATCTGGGGACATATGCTGCTCGGCGAAATAGACATTCTTGTCTGCACGACAATTATCGAGACCGGAGTCGACGTTCCGAACGCAAACACGCTTATAGTTGACAACGCCCACCGGCTGGGGCTTTCGCAGCTTCACCAGATACGCGGACGCGTCGGGCGTTCGTCAAGGCGTGCCTACGCATATTTTACGTATCCGCCGGCGCGCTCGCTTACCGAGATTGCAGAGAAACGGCTTGAGGCTGTTCGCGAATACGCGGAGTTCGGAGCGGGATTCCGCATTGCCCTGCGCGACCTTGAGCTGCGCGGAGCCGGGAATCTGCTCGGAACCGAACAGCACGGACACCTCGACGCGGTCGGCTACGACCTTTATATCAAGCTGCTAAACGAAGCGGTGCTTGAGGAGAGGGGAGAAAAGCCAAAGGTCAAGCCGGACTGCACCGTCACGCTCGACGTCAGCGCTTTCATTCCGGCAAGCTATGTGTCAAGCACGGCGCAGCGTATGGCGCTTTACAAGAGAATCGCAATGATCAGGAACGAGTATGACAGGCGCGACATAACAGACGAGCTTGTAGACAGGTACGGCGACCTGCCGGAACCGGTGTCAAGTCTGCTCTCCGTTGCCCTTCTGCGCTCGGAGGCAATTGAATGCGGCATCGGCAAGATTGTGCAGGACGGCGGGAATGTTAGACTTTATCAGGAGGAAGCGGATTTTGGCATTTGGCTTGCCGTGTCAAAGGCATACCCGAATACCCTCAAGTTTGTGTCAGGACCGGAGGAGCATATTCTGATCAAGGTTGACCGAAGAGAGGACATATGCTCTTTTCTGGGCAGAATTTTAATTAAATATTCTGAAATAAAGAATACAAAAACTGTGGACGCTGAATAAAAAATGTTGTATAATAGTCTTGTCGGCAGTCCACGCAAAAAAATTTGAGGATTAATAATGAAAAAAAGGATCACAAGAACGGCCGCACTTGTGCTGGCGGTTGTAATTCTCTGCTTTACGATGGGCTCGTGCTCATCCGGCAAGAAGATGATGACGCTTTCAGGTCAGTCGATATCGGTCAATATGTACGAATTTTTCCTTTCTCGTCAGAAAGGGACTCTCTGCACAACCTATTATTACGGCTCGGACGCCAAGTCTGACGATTTCTGGAAAACCACAATATCATCCGATGGTAAGACCTACAACGATTTCTGGACTTCATATATACTTGAGTGTACAAAAATCTATCTGGCGGCGCTCTATCTTTTTGAGGAGAAATACAATCTTTCGCTTCCCGCGGAGGATGTCGACGAGGTTGACGCAAAGCTTGCGGAACTGGTGGATTACGACGGAAACGGCTCGAAGGCTGCGCTGAATGCGATACTTTCGAATTACGGCGTAAACTACGGAATACTCCGCGATATTTATCTGCTTGAGGCCAAAATAAATTATCTTCAGGAATACTTGTATGGCGCAGACCTTTCAAAAGTGTCTGCCGACGTAAAAGAAGAGTATTATCAGGACAACTATGTGAGATTCAAGCAGGTGTTTTTCGCGAACTACTACTATGTTTATGAAACGGACAGCAACGGTGACGTAATATATTATGACCCCAACGACACCGAAGGCAAGGGAATAATCCTTTACGACAGTTCAACCGGCATCAGGAAATTTGATTCTGAAGGCAGGGCGCTGACAGACAAAAACGGCAATGTTATCTATTACCATGAGGACGGTTCTATCGCTTACGATGAAAAAAACGGGGTGCCGGCGCATCAATATGACAGCAACGGCCAGTACAAGACTGCGGCGTACTCTCAGGAGGAACTGAAAAAAATTTACAAGACCGCCGAGGAAATTGTTGAATTCACTCCGGCGGGTGATACCGACACTTTTGAGAAAATGATAGAAAAGTATAACGAAGACGAGTCGCAGGCTGAATATCCGAACGGATATTATTTCCTTAAAAGCTCAAAATATAGTTACGGCTATATAAACGATATAGTCGGCGAGCTTGACAGCATGCAGACTGGAGAGGTGCGTATTGTCGAATCTGATTACGGATATCATGTTATTATGAAATATGAACTCGACAAAGGCGCATATTCGGATAGCGACAATGCCGAATGGTTCGAGAATTTCGCTTCGGGCGTAATTCAGTGGCTCTTCACTAAAAAATGCGAAAGCTATGTGGATATGATAGTGATTGACGAAAAGCTGGCATCCGGCGTCAGCATTATTGATGTCAAGCCGAATTTTGATTACTGATTAAAAAAATACGAAAATTAAATATTGGGAATCGGGGGTGCTGCCCTGCGGCGGCTGAGATGGATAATGATATCCGAACCCCAGAACCTGATACGGATAATACCGGCGAAGGGAGATTTTATTTCGTGCTGCACGAGTGATTTTATCCCGCGCGGCACGATTTATTTTTAAGGAGGATAAAATGAAAACAACAACATTTAGGAGGACTCTCGCTATTGTCGAGGGTGCGATTATGGTGGCTCTCGCTGTCATACTCGATTTGCTTCCGCTGCCGAAGTGGCCACAGGGAGGATCGATATCGGTAGCTGCGGTTCCGATTATTTATTATGCATATCGGCGCGGTCTAATGATGGGCAGTATGGCAGGTCTTGTATGGTCGGCGACGCAGCTGATAATAGGTCCGTGGTACACCCCGCCGGCGAACACAGCAGCGGCAGTTTTCCTCTGCGTGCTGCTTGATTACGTCATCGCGTTTACAGTGATCGGAACCGCTCAGCTTTTTGCGGGATTTTTCGGAAAGAGAAAACTGCTCGGATATGGAGTCGGCGCGGCGGTTGTCTGCCTGCTCAGATATTTAAGCAGCGTTCTTTCGGGAGTCCTGATATGGGGCTCGTATGCGCCGGAGGGAATGAACGTCTGGTGGTATTCGCTGACATACAACGGTTCATATATGATTCCTAATACGGCGCTTGCTGTTGTGATTGTCACCGCGCTCTGCGCCGCCGTCGACCCGAAGACATTAAGACCATACAAAAGAGAAAATTAAAGAAGCAGACCGGTTTTTTCCGGTCTGCTTCCTTTACTGAAGGCTTTGTTATTTTATCATGTATCCCTTGCCGCGGACTGTGAAAATAAGCCGGGAGCCGAAAGTTTTCTCAAGCTTTTCGCGCAATGTGCAGATGTATACGTCGGTTTCGTTTGATAAGGCGTCTCCACCGTTTTTGGTAATCAATAACGCAAGCTCGCTTCGCGACACCGGTTCTCCGCGTTTTTGTACCAGATGAGAAAAAATAATGAATTCGTTTGGCGTAAGCTGCACTCCGGAGCTGCCCAACGATACACGTCGCTCTGATGAATCAAGATCAAGGCTGAACTGGCCGGGAATCGGGAAGGTTTTTACAGATTGCTTTATGCTGCTGTCGAAAACGAGCCTGACTTTTTTTCTGAATTCTGCAAAACTGAGCGGACGGCAAAGGATCGCAGCGCATTTTGACAGGATTATGTCTGGTATTTTATTACTGTCAGCCGTTATGCCGATGATGTGTCTGAAGTCGGCTGCAGGCTGAGACAGGAAATTTTTTGAGATCTCATCGTCCAGGTTTATTATCATGAACCTTGCCGTCGGCAATGTGGCTATGGTTGCCCGGACGGAACTGAACCCCGACTCATCTAAAAGAAGCTTTAAGAGCTCGGCAAGGTCGTTGCTTTCGCAGATTACCGCGGCGTCATAAAGTGGTTTTTCGTTTTGGTTCATTTAATAAGACCGTCGCCGGAAAGATATGTGAGAACAAGCTCACTGCCGTTAAGGTAATATCTGTACTCGGCTGTAATGCCGTTGTACCTGAATATTATTATTGTTTCGGACACTTCATAGGTTCCTGCCGTTACTTTCCCTGTTGTGTCGGTGAGCGTAAAATCGTTAACGTTTGAAAATACGATGACAATCCGTTTTCCCTCCGTATCTGTGAGGGTCCATTCGCCGACAAAGTTGGCTGCTTTATCGGACGCAGCATAATTGAATTCGGGTACGCATGTTGCGCAGGCGGCATAAGTCGTTTCCGATATTGTATAAGTTTCTGCGGATGATTCGGAATTTTTTCCTTCGACCGATGACGTGCTGTCAGGAGACAGATTTTTATCGTTGAAATCCTCTTCTGAAGATGTCTCAGCTTTGGGTGCGCGATCGGCTTGATAAATATAGCTTTTGTCAAGGCAGGAGTTATTAAATATAAACGAGTTTGAAGCATAGCTGCTGCCGGAATCGTTTTTTATTTCAAAAGCGCCGTTTGCTCCGATAGTGTAAATTTTAGAATTTTTTGAAAAATAATTAAACAGCGCAGATGCTCCGACGCTGATGCATAACATGGCGGCGATTCCGATTCCAAAATACATTGATATGCGTTTCATTCCATACCGACGTGCTTTCGCCAGTTTTTCCGCTCTGACGGCAGTCATTACGCGGTCATGAAGCTCACAAGGAGCCTCGTATGCGCTTTCTGCCGCCGCACTACAAACAGCTCTCATATCGTTATAAAGTTTTCGGCAGTCGGCGCATTCGCTGATATGAAGCTTCACAAGCTCCGCAGTCACACTGTCAAGTTCGCCGTCGATATATTCAATTACAAGGCTGCTGATTTCCTTGCAGCCGAGTTTTCTTTCGTGTTCCATGCGGATGCTCCTTTCTTTGAATTTCTATGTATTATGACGAGCATGTTCAAAAAATGTTCCGTTTTAGTAAAATTTCTTTAAGGGAATTCCTGGCGCGGTTTAGTCTGCTCTTTACCGTCCCTTCCTCGATTCCCAAAATTTCTGCTATTTCGGTGTATGAAAGACCGTTTATATCGCGCAGAAGTATTATCTCCTTATGTTCTTCGCTAAGAGAATCTATCGCTGCACGGACGATATTTATTCTTTCTTGACGCTCGTATGCGGCTACCGGATCGTCCTCCCCGCCGCTGGACGGTATGTCGCGCTCTGTTGTTTCTCCGTCCTCGTCCTCGACAGACAGAGAGTCTGTTGGATGAGACGTCCGCCTTCGTATCAGGTCAAGCGCAGTGTTTCTTGCTATCTTGATTACCCATGAGCTGACGGAACATTCACCGCGGTATGAGCCGAGCGTCCTCCAGAGCTTCAGGAAGACATCCTGTGAAACGTCAAGAGCATCGTCGCGGTTTTTTACCGCCTGCATCGCAATATTATAAACCGTTTTTTCAAAATATCTAACTATCTCGGAGAACGCTGTCTCGTCTCCTCCGGCCGCCTGCTTCATCAGGTCGGCAAGTATTTGATTGTCCGGCAGCATGGCGGCTCCTTTCGTAGTGGCGTTAAAAACGGGGAACTCGGGCTCTGCGCGGGACTCCCCTGATTGAAAATTATTATATACTATAAAATTTTACAAGCAATTTAAGTAATCATGAATATATTTATTCACATCCCCTGCATCATCCTTTTTATAATTTCATTTATTTTATCAAAGGAGGAAGCATTCATAACTGCGGCGCGGGCGGCGGCTGAGCCCGGGAAATCTCTAATATACCATGATAGATGCTGACGAACCTCGGCAAGGCCGGCTCTCTCGCCTTTTTGCCCGATAACATCGGCTGCGTGAGACAGGGCAAGCGAAAGGCGCTCGGCATGCGAAGGGGGAGTGTACGGTCTGCCGTCGAGGGCGGCTGCGATTTCAGAAAAAATCCAAGGGTTGCCCAACGCCCCGCGGGCGACGGCTATACCGTCGCAGCCTGTTTCGGAGAGCATCCTGAGAGCGTCGCTGGAGGTGTATATGTCGCCGTTGCCTATAACAGGAATGGATACAGATTCCTTTACCTTTTTTATTACCGACCAGTCGGCTCCGGGAGCGTACATCTGGGTGCGCGTGCGCGCGTGTACGCATATTGCGGCGGCGCCGTTCTGCTCGGCGATTTTTGCGATATCGGGAGCGTTTATATTACCGGAATCCCAGCCGGCGCGCATTTTGACAGTCACGGGAAGATTTGTTGCGCGACAGACCTCGCGGATTATTTTTCCGGCAAGATCCGGGTTTTTCATAAGGGCGCTGCCTTCGCCGTTTGAAACGATCTTGTGAACCGGACAGCCCATGTTTATGTCGATTGCGGCCGGCAGCTTCCAGCCGCCGTACCCGCGGTATTTACCGATTGAAATCATTTCTGCGGCGCGCGCCATATATATAGGTTCCGATCCAAAGATCTGGACGGCGCAAGGAGTCTCCTCTTCGCTTATCCGGGCGATTAGCGCTGTTTTGACTGTTTCTGTCCCACTTTTTCTGCAAAGCTGCTCATAACATAGGGCCTTTGCGGAGAGCATTTCAGTTACAGTGTATTCCGCGCCGTATAGCCGGCAGATTTTTCTGAAGCTCGAGTCGCCTGCTCCCGCCATCGGGGCAAGCATGATGCCGTGTATGAGTTTTGCCGTACCGATTGAAAAGCTCATTTTAAGTAATATTTTTTTGCGGCGCGGCAGGACTCGCTCTGAATTTTTCGGCACAACTCGAAATCAAGTCCGAGTCTTTTATGAGGTTCGCCGCCGTCAGTTAGGCGAAGCGGGCGTTCGCGCTGTGAAATGGCATAAAAAATACAGGAGGCGGCGATATATGATCCGAGAGGTGTTGCGTGTATTCCGTCGGCGCGGAATAGTTCAAGCGATTTATTCCCGCGCAGCAGCTTATACCAGACAACTCCGGCGGGAGCGAGAGGTGCGTTGTATTTTTGGGCGACCTCTTCGTATGCGGCTTCGATTTCGGGTTCGAGATTTTTCTGCTCTCTCCTCGCCCATATCATGTAGAAAATCGGTTTGGCAACTGAGCGGTCGAGAGCGTTTATGCGTATTTTTTCGACACCTTCAAAAAATTTCTGGCGCTCAAAGTCTTTTGCGGCTTCCTGCAGCACCACATAATCATATCCGCCGTGAACAATATTGAAAATCACATCTTTTCTATCGCAATGATATAGAAGGTTTTTACCGCCTTCGGTCTGCATGGCGACTTCAGCTTTGATTCCGGCCGACGCAAAAAGTTCCTTTACAATCAACGGCAGGTCATTGTAATATGTGTGGCTGTTACCGATAAAAAGAATTCTAATATTGTTTTTCATTTATTTATATCCTTTATAGCGGGATGATGATTTTCACTGCGAATATAATATCACAAACACTCTTTTGTGTCAACTACAGTCTATTGCTTCTCCCATTTGTGAGAGGATTTTATTGTGCAAAACGATAAAAATCAACCGGTTGAATTGACAGGGGTGTCCGTATATGTTAGAATGACTTAAAATGTATTATGAAAATCAACAAAGTCAATTGAAGAGGTCATTATGAAACGTTTTCTCGCCATTCTAACCGCCGTGCTTTTTTGCCTTGGGCTTGCCGCCTGCGGGCAGCAGGACGCAAATTCTGGGAAAGACAAAATTTCAACAGAAGTTGAAACAACAGCCGCTGCTACCGAACCGCCGGTAATGCCGGTCAGCATTATCTCGGAAGGAGTTACCGAATATAAAATAATCCGCCCGGACAAGCCTGACGATATAATTTTGTCTGCCGCCATAGGACTGCGGACAAACTTAAGTGAAGCGACGGGAGTATCTGTCGGAATAGGAACCGACTGGCATAAGAAAGACGAAACGTCTCCGGAGCGTGCAAGGGAAATCGTAATCGGCCGATGCGACCGCCCCGGTATAGAAGATATAGCAAAAGAGCTGCGTGAAAAGGACTTTGCAATAGTTTACAAAAACGAAAGGATATTTATTATCGGCGGCGGACCGGAAGCAACCGCCTTCGGAGTGGATTATTTCTGCAACAGATATGTCGACGCTGAATCAAAATCCGTTATTGTTCCGGATAATCTTTATTACATAAGCAGGTTTGAATATCCGCTCGGGATAGTGTCGATCGGAGGAGTAAGGCTCAGCGAATACCGGATCGTCATTCCGGAAGGCTGCGGGCTTTACACCGTCGCGGCGGCTGAAAACCTCGCGGATTACTTTTATTATAACAACGGTATATCACTTGATATAGTGAAGGACACCGAAGCGCCGTCACAGTATGAAATACTCATCGGCAGCACGAACCGGCCGGAGAGCGTGACGGCGTCGGCTGTCAGCCTCGCGCCTGACCAGTACATACTTGCCGGAAGCGGGACCAAAGTAATCATGACAGGAAATTCATACATGGTTGGCGGAGGAGTAAGCGAATTCATAAATAATTACGCGGCTTCGCGCGGGGTCAATGTTGATTTCGACATTGCCGGCCTGCCGACATCGTACACCGCGTCGTCATTCACGTTCAAGGAAGCCAGAAACGCTCTGCTTCTCATCGGGGACGGCATGGGGTTCAACCATGTGGAGGCGACGCTTGCAGCCGGGCTTCCTGCATTTGTGGCAAGGGAACTTCCAAACTGCGGCACAGCGACAACATATTCGTATTCTGTCACTCTCGGCAGCGCCGCATATACCGACAGCGCTGCGGCGGCTACGGCTCTTGCCTGCGCAAACAAGACATTAAACGGCTACGTGGGTGTCAACAAGGCAGGGAAAAGCCTTCGCAATATCCGTGAGCTTGCCGCTTCCATCGGAGCAAAATCGGCAATACTTACAACAGACGTTATAACCGGCGCGACGCCGGGCGGCTTCCTTGTCCATGTCGGAAGCAGAAGCTCGACAGATGAGATCAAGGCGCAGATTGACGCGCTTGTTGCCGGCCGCGCGGTTGATTTTGCGGTCGGAGGCATCGGAGACAAACTGGTTTCAGAGGCAAGACACGAACTTTGGACGATTTCCGCGAACGGTTCCCGCTTTTTTTCGATGATTGAGGAGGGTTATATCGACAAGGAGTCGCACGACAATGATCTCACCGGCGCCATATATACGGTAAGAAGGTATAATGACCTTATCGCCTATGCGGTTGAGTTCACACTCTGCCATCCGGACACCGCCCTAATTGTTACAGCCGACCATGAAACCGGCACTCTTACGTATAATAATGCTTCCGGTAAGTACGAATTCAAGACCACAACCCACAGCAACCGCGACGTTCCTGTATACGCCATCGGTTTCGGCACCGAATTTTTCAAGGATAAAAAGGTCGACAATACCGATATTGCAAAATTTATGGGAAAAATATACGGTGACAGCAGCTTCGGAAGTTAACTCCGATATATAAAAAAGCGCTTATATCCTGCAGTTATGCGGCGATATGAGCGCTATTTTGTTGTTCGGGGACGCGCGGCGGCGGCTTATGTCGGACGATTGTTGTTGACAAAGATGGTAATAATTGGTATAATCCATGGCAGTCAGGAATAAAATATTTATTCGGTCATGAAAACGGAGGAGACTACCATGAAAAATTGCGGAATGAAAATTATGATTGCGGCGCTGATAGCCGTCTGCTTTTTGCTTATGCCGGCCTGCGGCGAGGATCGGTTTACGGATGCCGGAACGCTGCCGCCGGAAACAAACGCTCTGTTGTTTGAAACGACAGATGGGTCGGTATTAGCATCGGTTGATCCGATGACTGCAGCCAGCCGGGGGCTTCAGTTCAGCAGCAACGGCGACGGCACCTGCACGCTGACGGGCATCGGCACCTGCACCGACATGTGCCTGATAATACCTGATAAATCTGACAGCGGCGACAAGGTGACAATCATTGCGTCATCAGCATTTGCTGGGAACAATACGATAACAGCGGTTCAGATACCGGCAGGCGTGACAGAGATAGGCGCGGGAGCCTTTGCTGACTGCACAAAGCTCGCCTACATATCTGTCGCCGACGGTAACAGTTCGTTCGTTGATTCCGGAGGAATACTTTACAGCAGGAATGGGAGCACACTTTTATGTGTTCCGGCGGGGTCTGCCTATGTGTCGCTGACTCTGACAAAACAGGTAACAAAAATCGCCGACAGAGCGACATCCGGCTGCACGGCTCTTAAAAAAGTTCTTTATGAGGGCAGTTCTGACGACTGGAAGTCGGTGATAATCGGTGAGGGAAACACGGCGCTCACATCTGCAGAGTTTACATTTATAACACAGACCGGAAAGTAGGGTTTAAGTATATAATAAAAGGGGGGCTTTCTTGTAAAGCCTCACTTTTATTTTGTATTTTGATTTCAAGCTTTTAAGCGGCGATACTGCTTTTATTTTTTATTCGGTTCGTCAGATAATTCTGATTTTTTTCTGTAGGCGTTGGGAGTCATAAGGGCGTGCTTGTGAAATTGTTTGCAGAAATAAACATAGTCGTCATATCCGCACAGCATGGCGATATCGGCGAGGGGCTTGTACGGCTTCTCAAGCAGCAGAGCTTGCGCCAGCTCCATACGTTTTTTTGTAATTATTGTTTGTGCCGAATATCCTATTTCATTTCTAAGAATCCTTGAAAGATAGTCGGGGCAGACATGAAGTTGCTCGGCTATGTCCGATACGGACAATTTGTTGGTGAATTCGTCAGATATTATTCGCATCGCCTGAATGGCGAGTGGATTGGCAGTCTTATGCTCTTTTGTGCCGAGCTGCAGGTTCAAGTATTTCTGATACGCAAGGATATGGTAGAACAATCCGTATATATGAAGGGTCGCGTCCATTCCGTCATGTTTTCCGTATATGATATCATTGAACAGTTTTTTGATTTCAGGCATAATTGAGGCATACGAGCCGGTCCGGATCTTATAAAAACAATTGTTGATTATAAGCTCCGCAAGGCATTTTCCTTTAATAATAATATAGTACAGCTCGGCGTCCTCACTGATGAATTTCAACTCCCGCGCCGGGCTCTGACCGGGAATAATGAAGAAAAATTCTCCCTTTCCGCGTCTTATGCCGTCAATGCTGACCTCGCCCTCTGTAATATAGTGAAGACGCATTTCCTTGTCCGACTGCAGGCTTACAATCCGTCCGGGCCAACTGCGGTCGTGTCCGATGCTTGATAAATATGCGTTGTTGTCGGGGTGATATTGGAATGAAACGCGGTTTATATAATAACCATTTTTGTCCAGGTTTATAAACTCGTCATACGAATTGCAGACTATATCGATGCTGTCGGATTTTTCAGGTATGTACCTCAGGCTTTTATAATAAAACGCAGGCATGATGAACCTCCGCGGCTTATAAAATTATATCCTTACTGAAATAGTACCATAAAATCTTCATAAAATCAATAAAACTAAAGTCGGAAATATACAATTTATATCAACTTTCATACATTGACACAAAATAACCATTCTGTTATTATACAAATGATACAATAATATTGCTGATATTAGGTTCTGAAAAATTATTTTATTCAGGGAGGAGTATTATGAAAACGCGTGTCGTTTGTAGCCTTGCGGCATTTGCGATTTGTTTCGTAATGATGTCAATTCTCGGCATCGGAGCCGCGGAACCGGTGTTTACGGATTATTCAATCGGAAAAATTGATTTTTCTGCAGTTTCTGAGAAAGACGGCGTCACAACCGGAACGTTTAATAAGCAGACTGTTGTAAGCGGCATCAGCATAACTCCGGCAGGTACTATCTCTGCGGTCATTGAAGGCACGCAGGACGGGGTGAACTGGATTAAAATCTGGCAAACCGATAACTTAAAGACTAAGACTGATTTCGGCCTTACCCATGGCATTTATGCAAACTATGCCGATAAAGCGGTGATGGATACATCCATGACTTATGCATGGACAAAACTCCGGATTACATCAACTCCGACGACAGCAAGTTTTACATATGAACTGTACGGCTATGAAACCAATCTCACAGGCAGGACGGTAGAGTATGACAAGAGCTTTGGTTCAAACGGAGTCAAGGCGACATCATATTACAAAGACGACAGATATAAAAATGTCGGCAACCACACAATCAACCAGTGGAGCAAGGGGGATGTGGTCAGCGCAACCGACGGAATATATTCTCTGACGGTGAAGTTTGCCGCTCCGGCTGCAATCAACGGATTCGCCTTTGCACAGAGAAGCGGCGACACATTCTACGAGAGATGGAACAATGTGAAATTTCAGGCGTCTGTCAACGGAACCGACTGGGTTGACTTGGTGGTTCTTCCGGCAAACGCAAAGGATACTTTTACATTCGGCGACCTTGCGATAGTCAGCATTGCAGTTGAAAACAGCACGGAATACAGCTATGCAAGAATTCTTGGAACAACTGTAATATCGGTAGGAGTCCTGGACGTCTACGCTCCCGTACAGACGGCAGAAGAGACCTCAGCGCCCGAAACAACAGCACCCGCTGTGGTGACGACTGCCGCGCCCGTAACAACGGAACCGATTACAAAAGCACAGATTACGACTGCAGCACCGGCCACCGCTTCAGCTGCCGAAACTACAAAAACACCTGAAACAACAGCGTCACCGGTTACGACCGCGGCAGAGGGCGGCGGATGCAAATCTGCAATCAGCATATGTGTTTTCACGGCAATTATTCCTGCAGCGGTGCTGACAATCAGAAAAAAGAAATGATCTTATGCAAATATGCTGATTTATTCAATGCTGCAATCAGATATTATGAACACCTTATTTGCAGAGGTCTTCATTGACGATGCGGTATAAAAGTGATATACTGGACAAAAAACGGAGGTCAATTTAATGAAAATAAAACATGATATTCACAACCATACGACTTTATCACACTGCTGCTACGACCCCGAGGCGACTGCCCCTGCGTTCATACGCCGCGCCGCCGAGCTCGGACATACCGTTTTCGGCATATCGAACCATCTGTGGGATGAAAAAACTCCGGGAGCTTCGCCGTGGTATAAAAATCAGATGATAAGCTACGGGCTGCAGCTACGCGACTGTGTTCCGGCTGATACATACGGAGTACGCGTTATGATAGGCACTGAAACCGAATATTTTGCGGCTCAGGGATATCTTGGGATGCTTGCCGAAACTGCAAAGAAATTCGACTATGTACTTGTACCGCATTCGCATACACATATGCGCGGTCAGGTTTTAGAAGACAACGCCGACGCAAAGGCGGTCAGGGCGATATTTGCCGACAGAATCGCCGGAGCTCTTCCGGAACTGACTGCTGATCAGGTCAGACGAATGGCAAATGCCCTCGGATACGCCGAACTTGACGCTATAGTCGCATCGGGAGTGTTTTTCAAGCCAACAGTAGATATGGAAAAGTACTGCGCGCGTTTTCTTGTGGACAGCTTCAACTCGCTTATGGCAAACAGTGAATTTCAAAAAATCGCGTCGGCAGTTCCGACAGCGGTGGCGCATCCCTTCACTCCATGCGGATTTCCGAAGGAAGTCCAGAGACGCATGATAAACCTGATCCCCGATGACGAGCTGACAAAATGTTTCAAAAGCGCAAAATCTCTCGGCGTCGCCATCGAGGTCAACACTGGAGCGCTTAAATTTCCGGATAACAATTGGGCGGAAGAGCCTATGCTGCGCGTAATGAAGCTTGCTCTTGCGACTGGATGCAAATTTACCTTCGGCACGGACGCGCATTCGCTAAAAGGACTTGATGCAATACGCATGGCAGACAGCTTTTCAGAGGCAGCCGGAATATGCGAATCAAATCTGGCTGATTTTGTAAAATGAAAAAATATATATTAATTTTATGCGCCACGGCTTTTCTGTTCTTGCTTGGAGCCTGCGGCAACACAAACACAGGCAAAATAGAAACAAACGATGTATCTTTGACGGAAGATGAAGATGAAGATAAAGCGGGAACAACAGAGGAAAATGAAGCAAATAAGATAAAAATTATCGACAATGGCACAGCAGTATTTCGCGTAATATATCCCGACGAACCGGGAACCGAGCTTTTCGCTCAGGTGACAGCTTTTGTCGACACAGTTAAAAAAGCAACAGGCGTGAAGCTTGAAGCAAAAAGCGATTTTCTCGGCTGGAAAGATACCCGCGACAGTGAGGCATATGAAATTTTAATCGGCAAGACCAATTATGAGGAATCAGCCAAGGTGCTCTCGGAACTTAGAGCAGAAGATTATGCCATCAGACTGGTCGGGCACAAGATAGTGATAATAGGCCATTCAACCGATATGATCAAACGCGCGGTCGGCTATTTTTGCAAAAATCTTGTGAACAAAAATATTGTTAAAGGAAGCGACGGAAAAGTAAGCCTCATGTTTGAAGAGTATACTTTTATAAGCACTCCGGCTGTGGCTTCTTTGAAAATTGACGGCGTCGAACTGAAAAACTTCAAAATTGTGTATGCCTCCTCTGAGGTGGGATATGACGCCGAGGCCGAATATTTTAGGGATCTGATATCAGAGCGCTACGGCTATGTTCTTGAAGTTATTGCAGACAAGAATGCGCCGGCATCTGCATACGAATTTCTTGTCGGCCCCACGAACCGTACGGAATCTGCGGATTTCGCAGCAAAAAACCCGGCTGACCTTCTCGGCTATTCAATGGGAGTACAGAACGGCAAGTTTGTGGTAAACGCGCACCCGTACGCCTGCCGGATGGCGGCTCAGCGCTTCTCGTCGAAATATCTTTATAGCGGGAAAAGCAATGTGAGCATTTCGGCGGGTGACACTGTGAGCTATTCTTATCTGTCTAAGCCGGTCGTGCCGCTTGCGTCCGGCGCCGATATCCGCGTTATGACAGCGAACATACTTGCGGAATTCGAAAGCTGGGGCGGAACGACACCGGTTTATGAGCGGGCAGAGATATTTGCAGCGGTGCTGAAGGTTTACGGTCCCGACGTTGCGGGTGTACAGGAGGTTACAGACCAGTGGTATAAGATACTTCCTGAATATATCGGCGATACATACTCGTTTCTCTGGGCGAAAACACAGGATGGCCTGACAAACTATTCCTCCATTCTGTACAAGAAGGATAAATACAATGTAATCGACAGCGGCGTCAAATATTTTTCTACCGAAGGAAAGAACAATATCCGCCTTGTGACCTGGGGAGTTTTCGAGAACAAGACAACAAAGGAGCGCTTCATCCTCTTTAATACGCACTGGTGCTGGGATTATGCCGAGCATGCCCATACGCAGGCGAAAGAGGAAGCCGATCTGATAAAGCAGGTAACCGATAAGTACGATTATCCGTATTTCTGCACGGCGGATTACAACACGATACAGCTGACGGAAAATTATAACTATTTCATTGAGCTAACTGGTGCCGTAGACGCGAAATATGCCGCCAAAGACGCCGGCGTGCTGCTCAACACATCGGGCGGCTGCGGGACTCTCGGTTCTCCGAGAGGCGAGTCCGGCAATTCCATCGATCATATATTCATGTCTCATTCATGTATAATATGTGCTTTTGAAACTGTGGTTGTCAACCAGACCTGGGACCTATCCGACCACTCTCCGAAATATTGCGATGTTAAATTAAAATAATATCGGGGGTACATATGAAATTCAGAAGAATTTGCGCGCTTATGCTTGTTATCTTCATGTTTGCCATTGTGCTGCCAGCCTGTGCCCGCGGCGAGAAAAATCAGGATCAGACAACTACCGGTATGGCGGAAGAATCCGGAAACGAGCCGGAAACCACAGCCGCTATTTATGATGAAAAGGGATATTTGCTTGACAGTATTCCGTCAGATTTGAAATTTGATAATAAGGAATACCGGATTTTCACATGGTCAAATCAGACAACATGGGAATGGGATGCCGCTGAATTTACCGGCGACATAATCAAGGACGCTCTTTATACCCGGGTTATTCAGGTTGAAGAAAGACTTGGCGTAAAACTGGTGATTTCCAAGCAGGCAGGCGAATGGGAGAACCGCAATAATTTTATCAAAACTGTTGCAAACAATGTGCTTGCCGGTGCGCATGCGTTCGACCTGATCGGTCAGTATACTCCCGCTGCCGCGATCGGAGCGATGCAGAACCTTTATCTGAATCTAAAAGATATTCAGTATATTGATTTCAGCAAGCCGTGGTGGCCGGGCGACATTATCGAGTCAAGCTCAATAAACGGAAAGCTTTATTTTACGACGGGAGATATAACACCGACTCTTATACGCAGCATGGGAACCGTCATGGCAAATCTTGATCTTACAAGCGCGTACAACATAGGCGATGTGTATGCCCTGGTCGACAGCGGTGAATGGACGCTCGATAAAGTTCAGGAAATCGCCGTCGGCGTTGTGGGAGACATTAACGGAGGGCAGCAGAAATACGGAGTTACCGTTACAAGCGATGTGCTTTATGATAATTTGTTTTACTCTGGCGGTTTCAAGTTTGTCGATACGAACAAGGACGGAACAATAAAGCTTTCGGACGATATTGCCGGCGAAAAAATGATAGACTGGTATAAAAAATGCCAGAGTTTTCTCTGCGACCATAATGATGTAGCGCTTTTTGCGATAAACGGTGCCTTTACGACCGGGGATTCGATTTTTCATTTCGGTCAGATTTCTGATGTTCAGAATTACCTGAAAAACATTACTATTAACTTTGCAATCCTGCCGTATCCGAAGTACGACACGGCGCAGGAGGATTACTGCACAATCTGCGGGTACTGGGTTACGATGTACAGCATCCCGATTGACGCGCCGGATATGGATATGTCGGGAGCGGTGCTTGAGGCGCTTGCCTCCTCGGCCTACCGGAACATAACCCCGGCTTTTTACCGCGATTCATTCCAGTACAGGTATCTCAACACCGAGGTGAACGCGCGGATGTTTGACCTTTTGCATAATACTCTTGTATATGACACCGGGCGTACCTTCTGCGATCAGATTAACATTTTTGCCGCGTTCCGCAAGGCAGCCACCGCGGGAACCGAATGGTCCTCGACTTACGCCGGAAATAAAGCAGTCTGGAGCAAGGCGGTTGAAAAGGTGTACAATACACTGGGCTGATTTGTTATTGGATCAGGCGCAAAAGATCATAAATAATATGAAAACCGGAGGGCTTCCCAAAGGAAGCCCTCCGGTCTTTGACAACAAAGCCGTTCGTATATTTTATATTGCCTGTCGCCTATAGCCTATCGCCCATTGTCTGTTGCCGGGGACCGGCTGCATTCTGTTATGCTCCGCATGGCAGGAGGGTTTTGTTTTTTATTTACAAAGATTATTGCATCGGCAAATTTTGCAAATGATATGCACGGTATTTGATCTTATTATTGATTTAAGCAGATATTTGTGTTATACTGAATATGTTAAATTATAAAGCCGGAGGAAGAGATGTCTTTGGCTGCATTTCGAACGGCAAACTGGCATTCAGTCCGCATTCGCGTCTGAATTCCGAGAAAAAATCGGGCGTCAAAGGCGCCTTTGCCTCATAAGGTATTTATGAATTTGAAATTTCGGAAAATTAAAGTAAGCGACTACAGGGCAATAAAGGATATAATGAGCGAGATATGGCATCTTGATGAGGATGTGGAGGATCGACGATCGCTCGCGTTCTATGAGAACGCGTATCTTTATTTTTATTTAGGCAATTCAAATTATTATGAGGTGGCGGTGGCCGATGGAAAGGTTGTCGGGTACCTTATGGGGCGCTGCGATTATGTAAAAACGGGTGCCGCTCATGCAAGGTACTGGATACGGTACTATATGGCCAAGCTGCGGCTTTTCTTCAGCTCATCGGGCAGAGAAGGGCTTGAAATAATAAATAAAACGCTTCATGTAGACAATAAGCTGCTCCGCGATCATGCAAATGAATTTGACGGAGAGCTTTGTCTTTTTGCCGTTTCGCAAGAATACCGCAAACACGGTATAGGAATTATGCTGCTTGAGCATTTTCACGAGTTTATGAGAAAAAACGGTGCGGAGAGCTACTATCTTTACACTGATACCTACTGCGATACGAAATTTTATGACCAGAATGGTTTTGAGCTTATATCGCTCGACACGGTTGACTTCGGAGACGAGGAAGAAGGCGTAAGGTTGCCGAAATATATGCTTTATAAATATAATATTAAAAACAGCGCCGGAAAGACTGGCACTTAAGAAAAATAAAAAAGACCGCGCATCGGATGTTAAATCAAAGCGATGCGCGGTTTTAACATATTATTTGTTTGTTTTTTCCATGAAATCCCGAACCGCGGTATCCTGGAGCAGCTTAAGTAGTTTAGGCGCTTTTCCTCCCACGGCTTTGCCGTCAATTTCACCGGCAGGAACACAGAAGGAGCCCGAACTTGACACGATGACTTCGTCCGCCTCCATCAGATCGCTGAGAGTGAAAGCGGTTTCATCCACAGGTATGCCAAGCTGCCTGCAGAATTTGATGAGATTGGCGCGTGCGATGCCGGGCAGTATAAGGTTGTCGGTAGGTGCGGTGCGGAAAACACCGTTTTTCAGAATATGCACGTTTGAATGAGCGCATTCGGTAACACGTCCGTTTCTGTGAAACACGGCTTCATCGCATCCGGCTTCGGCTGCTGCCTGAGCGGCCATCACAGAGGGGATAAGGTTTAGGGTTTTGATGTTGCAGTGCAAAAAACGGGTGTCGGGGTATGTGATAAGCTTGATTTTTTTGTAGGTGTCCTTAACATTGACCGGACGGAGCATAATCCACATATTGCCCGGCGCGGCCGTATCCGGAAAAGCATGATTGCGCATTGCGGTTCCGCGCGTTACCTGCCAATAGACAAACTGCTCACCCGAATCGAGCTTTTTTACCATTTCGGAGAGCAGCTCGCCCAGTTTTTCCTTGGAATGCGGGATAACGATGCGGAGCTGAGCCGCGCTGCTGAAAAAGCGGTCAAGGTGTTCATTGAGATTATATATGATATAATTGCGGCTGTATGTGGCGTCATATACACCGTCACCGAACCAGCACACGCGGTCGTTCATGGGAATAGACATTTCATTGATAGGGCCGAAGCGGCCATTGTAATAGCCGAGATTTTCCATGTTTCAATGCCTCTGTTCTATTAATATTTTGTGTGATTCGGGAAAAATTCTTTATTTAACCGAAGCCGCAGGAAAACACATCGGAACTGCGGCTGTTTCTTTTTAATTATATTATTATTATAGCATCCTTAGTCGGCGGTGTCAATAAATATGGAATCTGTAGACAATATATTAACAGTTAGTTAAATATTTTTTAAGACTTTTCACTTGCGCCGGCGTACTGCATATGTTATACTTTATTGAACAAGGTCTGGAGGTTTGATAGATGATAAAATTCAACAATGACGATATAAAATATCTTGCGGTTGAGCTGCCTGACAGCATAAAATACAGCAAATATATAGGAGACTTCAGCGGCGAGATAAATGAAATAGATATTCTTCTTGCTCGCAATATCCCGTATGCTTTGCGTATGCGCCTTACAATAGAGCGCGTGATAGCCGAGGGAATGAAAAATGATTATAAAACAGACATCGACGGGCTGCTCGAAAAAATCCGGGAGAAATATCCTGCATGTGAAATGCAGAATCTCTGCGAAATTGTACGCATGGGGCAGGTCGATTATATCTATAAGGGCGGGTTCTCCCGTATGTTTTTTCAGAATTCGGCGGCGTCAAATATATTCAAATGCCACAAAATATATTTAATGAGCCTTACTGACCGGGAAGCCGAGCCGGAAATCCATACCGACAGAATCCAAAGTCATAATGTTATGAAAAAGCAGGGATATCAGGCGTTCAGGTTTACGGTGGAGGAGGTCATCGCTCCGGCCCGGGAAGCTGAGCGTGCAGGCGAAAAAATCCGGATTCATCTGCCATATCCGGCGGTATGCAAGTCGCAGCCGGCGAGCGAGATAAAACTGCTTGCCTCATCGCACAAGGCGTACATATCCGACGCCGCACAGCGAACGGCTTATATTGAGAACATCCACCGCGAAGGCGAGAAATACAGCATCAGGTTCAGCTATGTCAACCGCGCGGAATACGTTGAGCCGGATCCTGCGGCGGTTAGCACAGAACAGCCTGATTTTTTCACCGGCGAGATGTTTCCTCATATACGCTTTACTCCGCTTGTGTCGGAGCTGGCAAAGGAAATTGCGGGGAGCGAGAAAAATCCGCTTCTCGTCGCGCGCCGTGTGTACGACTGGGTGACGAACAATGTTAAATATTCATATATGCGCGAGTATCTTTATCTTGACAATATTGTTGAGTTTGCGATACTGAACGGTCGTGGCGACTGCGGCGTTATGGCACTTACATTCATCACGCTCTGCCGCCGGCTTGGCATTCCGGCGCGCTGGGAGTCGGGCAGCTGCGTGCACCCGGGGGATATCGGAAGCCATGACTGGGCGCAGTTCTATATCGCGCCGTACGGCTGGCTTTACTGCGACCCGTCATATGGCGGCGGTGAACTGCGTGACGGAAACAGGATGCTTTGGGATCACTATTTCTGCAACATCGACCCGTACCGGCTTGTGGCGAATGTTGAATTTCAGCAGAATTTTGATCCGCCTAAAGTTTTCATGCGCGAAGACCCGTATGACAACCAGAGCGGCGAGGCTGAGTATGAAGCTTACGGCCTCGGATTTGGAGAGGTTGAAAAGCACCGGAGTGTGATTGAGGCTGAAGAGCTGAAATAAGGTCTCGAGCGCTTTTTTGTCATATTATGGCGGATTTACAGCGGTTATATCGAATTATTAAAAACTAATTTTAGAGTAAAATACCGTCTGAAGAGACAATGCTTCAGACGGTATAATTATCTTTGTCAGCTGTCAGCTGTCAGCTGTCAGCGCTATATTATTACTGCGCAATTTTGCCAAGCGTCTCTCGCGCCGAGTTGCTGTAGCTCTTTGATGTGTCTGCAAGCGCCGCTCTGGCGACATATTTTGCCGAGCGTGAATTATTGACGGCCGAATAGGACGAGCAGATGTAGGCGACAGATGAATTAGTATATTTTATACAGATGTATGCGACGGCTGAATACGCGGTTGAATAGTCATCAGAATTTATATTTGCAGTATCACCGGTAAATCCGAAATATTCTCCGCTCTTTTCCGCAATGTGGCACCATTCGGCTGCTGAGGTTTTTGTATAGGTTTTACCTGCGGCGTCAAGGATGACGGGATTGGGGACAAGGATTCCCAGGTCGGAGGTTTTTACAATAATCATTCCCAAACTGATATTGCGCTCGCCGGCTGCGTCGGTAAGGGCTTTATAACCGTCATATGATATTGCTGCGGTGAAACGCAAATATGTCGGCTCGCTGATTTTCAGCGATGCGCCGTTCAGCGTGCGTATGTCGATATAAACAGGAGTAATTGAAATGTTGCCGAGCAGAGTAATCCCGGCTCCTGCAGGCAGGAACATATGTGCGGTGTCGGATACAACCGACCAGCCTGCAAAGTAAGAGTCATTCGCCGGTTCCGACGGCGCCTGCGGAAGGATATAGACGCTGTTCATGGCCGCATTTGAGGTTGTTACACCGGAATCCACGTTGACCGTCACTGTGACATTTGCCGAGTTCGTTACCTCAAGGTCTATTACGGCGATAAGATAATAGCTGCTGTCGATATATCCGGCGGAGGAACCGTAGTCCGCGGCGCCGCGCAAAGCGATCATGTGGTTTCCGGAAGAAAGACCTTTTGTGCTAATATCTGCTGAAAACGAATTTATTGATGTTGACAGAATGCAGTTGATGTAGCCGGCGTTAGACGTTGCGACATCCTGCCTGAAAGAGGAGGACATGGATATCCAGTTGCCTCCGTCAATACTGTATTCATATCCGTCAAGGCCGTAGGTATGTACCGACCACCCGCTGACGCTGACGCTGTTTCCCGATACAGCGCTTATTTTATTGGTTTTTATATAACCGTTTCTGCTGGATGCGGATACGGGCAGATCAAGCTGGTTTACATAGCTGTATTTAATGTCCGATACGGCATATGCAAGGCAAGAGCCGTTTGCCGGATCAGGGCAGGAGGAAGGCATTCCTGAGTACACTGGGACAAGAAATCTGTAGGCGCAGTCAAGACAGCCGTTTGCAGCGAGCGAGGTATAGGTTGTCCGCGCTTCTGACAGGGCGGCACCTATATTCTGCATATACTGCCCCCAGAAGTTGCGCGAAGAGCCGGATGATGTTTTTGACCTGTTGTCAACATTCCATTTCTGAAGATACAGGGTGTTCTGGTAATTGCCGATATATGAACTGCAGAGCTTATATGCTCCGCCGTAAATTGATTTCCACTTTGTGTCCCATTTGCCGCTGCCGCCCCAGACTGACGCCATAGAGGCAGTTCCTGTCTGCGCTTCCTGCATGGCGCCGAGCAGGACGGCGAATTTTCCGGTACCGGCGGCGTTAATATTAAAGAAATTATAAAGTCCGTTGTACTGCTTGAGCGAGGCTTCGGTATATCCGCTGGACGGGGCCTTAATATATGAATTTCCCTCATATTGAATATTGTTGCTGTAATAATACCAGAGCCTGTCGCCGCAGGTGCCGGTTATCTGTGGAGATGTTCCGTAAATACCCTGCTCCTGACGTGCGCGGGCTGCAAGATGAAGCGGACTGATTCCGAGTTCCTTGCCGACTTCCCAGAAATATTCAGCATAAGTTTTTCCGTTTTCAAGGTATGCTCCCGCCATGAATGTTCCCACAAGCGACGATTCGATCTGAGCAACCGTAACCGAATCTTTGAAGCTTAAATCCTCAAACTGGAATATGTCCTTTTCGTTGAGAAAATTGCGCGGATCCATCATGTATTCGACGGCTGCTGCTGACGCCTGATACCAGCCGGTATCGTAGAGAGTGGTGTTTGTAGGGTGGCGGTAAGCTGTGTATGCAGAGGACGATGACACGAGCGAACGTTTCACATTGTCATCGGTTTCCATATGTATGACGTAGCTCCATGTGTAGCTGCTGTTTAACTCTGTGACAAGAAGGGGTTCAAATGTCCAGTTCGGATGCAAAATATGCAGTTCCGCAAGCTTTTCGGCATACGCGTCCGGAAAACCGAGGCTTATTAGATATGTATAATAATCGTTACCCGATACGGCCGATACCGGAAAAGCTGACGGAACCAGCAGCGTTGCGGTACAGAGAAGAATTGCAATACAGCGCAATATTTTTTTCATAACTACACCATGCCGTTTTGGCGGCTTGAAAAGATTTTGAAATTCATGGCTTAAGAAAAGAGACATAAAATTCCCTTATAATTATAGCATATGGCAATATTGGTTGCAATAGGCACCCTACAAATTTCGGCTGCGGTATTTACAAACAGCAGGAATCTATGATATAATTGTCCGGGATAATTACTTATTTTGACAATATATATGTATATCTGAATTGAAAATCACTACATACGGAGAACCGGATAATGAAGCAAAAACAAGTCCCGGCACTTATTTTCCTGACGTTCGTCGCGGCGACGGCGATACTGGCGGTTTGCTTTGTTTTGCCTGCGGCGGCAGTCGAGCCAGTACATAATGTATCCGATGAATATTACGTGAGTCAATATTATGCAAACCTCAAATCGGTAACGCTGACAGGCGACCAGCGCACCGACGTGGTGCTTGTCGCCTTATCGCAGCTTGGATATCATGAAGGAGACAGTGACGCCGATATGGGCGGCGGAAACATATCCGGTACGAAAAACTTTGTCGAGTACAATCGGCTCTACGGCAAACTTGACAACGATGAGGGCAACGGCATCAGCTACGGATATGCGTGGTGTTGCGCTTTTGCGACATGGTGCGTTAGGACTGCGGGAGTTCCGGTCAGCATAGTCAAAACCGAGGTAAGCTGCCCGCGCCTTATCACATGGCTGAAAGCTTACTCCACATACAACACCAGCGACAGCGGTTATGTGCCTCAGACCGGAGATCTGATTTTTTTCAAGAACCCGACATCCACCGCAATATCAACGCATGTCGGAATAGTACGCTATGTCAGCGGGGCGACTGTATATACAATAGAAGGCAACACCTCGACCGGAAATGTCGCGCTTCGCAGCTATGAGCTGACAGATACATACATTGTCGGTTACGGCGTTCCGGCGTACACAGTGAACGCTTCTAAGGCAATTGATTTCAGTATGTCTCGCGGATATCTTCCGGGTACATATTATATTAACGCTTCTCCCTTAAACGTCCGAAGCGGGCCTTCAACCTCATATGAGATATTAGGCGGACTCAGTTACGGGACAAAAGTAACTGTAATTGCCGAAAGCTCCAACTGGGGGAAAATAAGGTATAACGGGCGGGACGGCTGGATTTACCTTGGTTACGCGCAGTATGTGCCGAGCGCGAGATATACTATTTATTACAATACAAACGGCGGCTCGGTGGTTCCTTCGCAGCCCAAGGCCGATGGGGCAAGCACGACAATTACGGCGGCTGTTCCGACAAAAGCGGGATATAATTTTATCGGGTGGTCAACAAAAGCGGACGCTGTCACCGCCGAATATGTCGCTGGTTCAGTCTTCACAACCGACGCCGACACCACGCTTTATGCTGTCTGGACAGTTGGCGAATATACAATAAGCTTTTATAACGGCGATACTCTGCTTGTTTCGGGTTCGTTCAAAAACGGCGCTGAAGCTCCTCAGCCTGCCGCGCCGATAAAAGAACCGGATATGACATATAAATATACCTTTGCTGGCTGGGACACAAATTCCGACGGCAAGGCAGATATCAAGGTTGGCGACAAAATAATTGTTACCGGGAACACAAAGTATTACGCTGTTTTTGACAAAACTTATATAGAATACAAGGTGACTTTCTTTGGCCGCGGCGGAACGGCGGTTATCTCCTCGAAAAATTATCATTACGGCGACACAGTTGAAATTCCGGCAGTGGCCGACTACCGCGAAGGAGCGGTTAAATACACATTTACAGGATGGAACGTGCCTGTGTCGACAACAGTGACGGCAGAGGCTTCATACATCGCCGTTTTCAGCGAAAGCACAGCATTCTATACGGTTAGTTTTATAGACGGCAACGGAAATGTCATGCTGAGCGGCGAGTACAGATATAACGAAATCGTTAAGGTTCCCGAGACGACTCCGCAAAAGAATGCCGATGAAACATATACATATACGTTCAGCGGATGGAACGCCGAACCGGGAGCGGTGCTTTCCGATACGGTCTATACCGCTCAGTTTGTGAGTACATATATTGATTATAAAATAAAATTTATCGATGGCAACGGAAATACTGTTTCCGAGCTTAACGCGCATTACGGCGATACGGTATCGGCTCCCGAGATTACGCCGACAAAGCAGGCCGATCAGATGTACGAATACAGGTTCACCGGCTGGGACAGCGAAATAAAGAAGGTATCAGGAGATGCTGAATATAAGGCTGTTTTCGAGAGAGTTATGAGGGTATATACAGTAACGTTCTTTAATGCCGACGGTACGGTATATAAAACAGCTACATATAATTTCGGAGACACAATCGAGATTCCGCCGGATCCCGTGCGCACTTCCTCGTCCGGGACCTACACGTTTACGGGATGGTCTCCTGAAATTACTCCTGTGAACGGAAATATGAAGTTTACCGCGCAGTTTACCTTCAAGGCAAATAAAACCGTGGAGCCGTCAGAAAATCCTGACGGATTCACAATAGGCACCGTTATTTCGATTGCAATAGTGTCGCTTGCCGCAACGGCATTCGTCACATACATAATAATCCGGGGCAGACGCGCAAGGCATGACGAGCCGTAAAGTAAAGAGTGACGTAAGAGTAGCTTTTTAAAATAATTTATATTAAATCTTAAACTATCTTACGAGTTTTCAATTTAAGCCTAAGCATAATGTATGAACATAAGCAGCTGGAGGAAAAATATTCCGCTGGCTGCTTTTCTTTTTTCGGGAACTTTTGACTCCGGCAAACCGTCATTATGAACAGTACGGTATTTCCGGTATTTCCAGTTAATAATCCGGAGAAAGGGACACACAATGAAGATAATAAAAATAATTGCATTTCTTATCGCAGCCTGCATGAGCCTTTCGCTGCTCTCATGCGCTGGTACAAAAAATCCGGTAAACGGTGATGATAATACTGCGGAAACCAATGAAAAATACGGCATTTCAACTGCGGTTCCGAATAAAGACGGAGAAATTGGCGGTTCGGAAGATAAGGGATCCGCATATTATTCGACGAAAGACTATTATACTAAGGAAGCCGCGGCAGAGGCAAGGTCCGGCGACTACTTAAGCGGTGTTGCAACCGCATCTGAATGGACTTATGCCTATCCGTCAGCAACATATACTTCTGACGGAACAGTATATCCGATAGACGGGGGCGTTCTGTTTCCTGACGGAACATCTCAGGAGACATACACTGCCGGAACGCTAACCGCCGGCGAATGGAGGGACAACAAAAACTGGTCCGACTGGCTGACAAAGATCGCCGTTCCCGAATGGACGCAGATTGCGGAAAGCTGGGGAGTGAGTGTTAAAAACCGCGTGTGCGTTGAGGTCACGAATGGCACGGCGCCGGTGAAAAACGCAAAAGTAATCCTTTATGACGGCTCTGGAAACGAGCTTTACCGCGCCGTTACCGATTACGAGGGCAACGCATACCTTTTCTGGAGCTCAAAAGACACTGCTGCCTCGGCTAACTATCCAGAAGCAAACCAGCCCAAATCCGTCAAGATCACGGCGGCGGGAGCCGAAAGCATATCTGTCGCATTTAACGGCGAGGAGAAGCTGAATGTTACATTGAACAATGCGGCGTCGGCACCTGCCGCAAAAAAGCTTGACCTTATGTTCGTGGTCGACACCACCGGTTCTATGGGAGACGAGCTTGAGTATCTCAAAGCCGAGCTCAAGGATGTGGTCGCCCGCGCATCGGCGGCAAGCGGAACTGCAGTCCGCACGAGCGTTAACTTCTACCGTGATGATGGCGACGAGTATGTCGTACGCTATTTTGGATTCAAAGACGATATAAATGACGCGGTAAACAATATTTCGGCGCAGTCGGCATATGGCGGAGGCGATTATGCCGAGGCGGTGCATACCGCGCTCTACAACGCAGTATATGACCACGCGTGGGATGACGGTGATTCGGTCAAACTGCTGTTCCTCATTCTTGACGCGCCTCCCCATGATGACGCACAGGTAAAGGAATCGCTGCTTTCTACAGTAAGAGAGGCTGCTGCAAGAGGAATAAGAATAATTCCGGTGCTGTCAAGCGGAACGGATACCACCTGTGAAGTGCTTTACCGCAGCATCGCGGTGATGACCGGCGGAACATACGCGTTCCTGACGGACGACAGCGGCGTTGGCTACGGACACGCAGCCCAGAATGTCGGGCAGTACACTGTCGAGAAGCTTAACGATCTGATGGTACGTATAATTACCGAATTCTGCTCTTAATCTGATTATAGAACAAAAACAACCGCGCCGGATGGCCCAAATCGGTCATCCGGCGCGGTTGTTGATTATTGAGCGCAGACGGACGAATTTATAAATAAATAAGGTTTTATTAAATCACATAAGCGGCGCAAACAGACGAAGTATGCTCTGAAACAACTGCGTTGCCAGATTTACGCGGCATTTATCAGAAGTAATTTCCTCGCAGTGTTCAAGCGTGTCAAGAAAATCTTTTTTGACCTGCATAACAGCCGGGGCGCCGTACATTATCACGCCGCACTCGAAATGCAGGTACAGGCTGCGGTAGTCGAGATTGGTTGTTCCGACAGTTGCTACAGAGTCGTCTGAAACAAAAGTTTTTGAATGTATGAAGCCTTTTGAATATTCGTAGATGCGCACGCCGGATTTTATAAGGTCGCCGTAAAACGAACGCGTTGTGATATGAACCAGCTTTTTATCGGGGGTGTGCGGAGTCACAATACGGACGTCGACGCCGCTTTTTGCTGCCAGCATCAGAGCCGAGAGCACGCTGTCGTCTACAATGAGGTAGGGCGTGTTGATATAGACATACCGCTTTGCGTTCCCGAGAATCTGAAGGTACACATGCTCTCCGACGTTGTCATTGTCCATAGGGCTGTCGGCATATGGCTGCAGATATCCGCCGCCGGTGATACGGCAGGGTTCATTTTTCCAGGGATAATATTTGCCGTAGTCCTCCGTGGTGTTGTTGGCGAGTGACCACATTTCAAGAAACATGAGCGTAAAGCTCCATGCGGCACGACCGCGAAGAACCATAGAAGCGTCTTTCCAATGGCCGTACTTATCAAAAGCGTTAATATATTCGTCCGCAAGGTTGATGCCGCCCGTAAAGGCTACCTTTCCGTCGATGACAAAAATCTTGCGGTGGTCACGGTTGTTCTGCAGGGTGCTAAGCACAGGGCGGAAAGGATTGAAAACAGTGCATTTTATTCCGAATCCCCTAAGATATTTACTATAATTCTTTGGCAGCGTAAGGAAACATCCAACATCGTCGTACATCACACGCACTTCGACTCCGGCGGCGGCTTTTTCTTTTAGAATATTAAGAATACTATCCCACATTACGCCCTCCTCGATGATAAAGTATTCGAGGAAAACGTATTTTTCAGCTTTTCTAAGCTCATTTATAAGGCTGGTGAATTTCCGTTCGCCAGGGGAAAGATACTCGGCTTCGGTGCCATCGTATACCGGAAAGCCCGCAAAGTTTTCAAGATAACGCATCTGCGCTGAATTTTCGGGATGCTCTGCGACGGCGCGGCTTAGGACATCGCCTTCAAGCAGATAGTACGAACGGTTTTCGCTGTATATGCGTTCCTGTCGGCGCGAAAATTCCCGGGTCGAGGTCTGAAGCTTGAAAAAAAGGTACATAAGGCCGCCAAAAAGAGGAAAGAGCATTATGGGGACAATCCAGGTCAATTTATATGCTTCTTTCTCCTTGCGCGATAAGATGTGGAACGAAACTCCGGCGCTGACCGCAAACAAGAGGAGAGAAATTATCGAATAATAGCTGCTTCCGACAGATATGATGAAAGTCAGGAAAGCTATCTGAAGCAGAATGATAAGAAGTACGACAAGACGGCGCTGCAGAATTATTCTAAACCATTTTTTCCTCATCGGCTTACCTCCCAGTTTTTTGGGCTTTTCTTTTTATGAATTTGTAATATCCGATTGACGATATAACCGTCAGCACTGTGACGGCGGCAGCCGATATGACGAAGAGCGGCGAATCAGGGTCGGTTATGCTTGTGCCGAGCAGGGTTGAGGCTATAATACCCGGCAGAAGTCCGGCAAGGCTTCCGGTTAAAAAAGGTAATATCGGCACGTTTACGGCGCCGAGATACATGCTTACAAGGTCGCTCGGCAGAATTACATTCAGACGCATGAAAAATGACACCATAAAACCGTTGCCGCTCTGCGCCTTGATAAAAGGAGCGGCTTTTGGATATTTACGGAGAATTTTTTCAGTTGCCGATTTGCCTGAGAAACGTCCAATGCAGTATTGCAGCAGAAGGGCTCCGGTCATGCCGGCCGTATTTACGAGCATTCCGACTGGAGGGCCGAAAATATATCCGCCGGCAAGGTAGAGCAGTATGACCGGGAAAAAGATTGTCAGACTCTGAATAATATAAACGATTATCAGAAAAAGCGCCGCAAGTCCGGGCTGCTCCGGCGCGCGGTTGATTATTGCGTCAAGGGATATGTCATCCTTTGAAAGGAAGTATGTGATTATTGCGACGAAACAGAGCAGAAGCGGCAGGCAGCGCAGAACTGTCGGAAGGGTCGGCTTATTGATTTTTTTCAAAACAATTTATCCAAAATTTAATTAAGATTTTAGAATATTTTAGCACAGGCGGAGAAAAAATACAATAAATATTAAGTACAATGCAAAAAAGAAGCTTATATTGCTTCTGCCGGATTGATTTATATTTTTTAATAGCCGGGGAGTCTCTTATGGAAACCCCCTCGGCGTATCTATTGTTTATTTTTATTACTCGCCGTCAAACAGTGGCGTTGAAAAGTAGCGCTCGGCTGTATCAGGGAGTATGGTGACGACGGTTTTTCCTTTCCCGAGCTTTCTGGCAAGGCGTATGGCGGCTGCGACGTTTGTTCCGCTTGAAATGCCGCACATCAGACCTTCCTCGCGAGCAAGGGCGCGGGAGGTGCCGATTGCTTCTTTGTCTGAAATTATGCAGATATCACTATAAATTTTTGTGTTGAGTATTGCCGGGATGAGTCCGTCGCCGATTCCCATCTGCACATGTGTTCCGACGGTGCCTCCGGCAAGAATTGCGGCGTTCTCTGGTTCTACGGCCCAGATTTCAATATCGGGGTTCTGCGCCTTCAAAACTTCGCCGATGCCGGAAATAGTGCCTCCGGTGCCTATTCCGGAGCAGAAGCCGTGAATCGGCTTTGCCGCCTGCTCAAGAATCTCAAGAGCCGTGTGGTGGTGGTGAACACTTGGGTTGGCGGGGTTTTCAAATTGCTGTGGAACAAATACCTTAGGGTTTTCCGCCGCCATTTTAAGGGCTGTCTTAAGGCAGCGGTCAATGCAGTCGCCTATGTTTCCGTTGTCGTGTATCAGCACAACCTCGGCCCCGTAGTGGCGCACGAGCTTGCGCCTTTCCTCGCTGACAGAGTCGGGCATAATGATTACCGTACGGTAGCCGCGCACCGCGCCAATCAGGGCGAGTCCTATTCCCTGGTTGCCGGATGTCGGTTCCACTATTACTGTATCTTTGCTGATGAGCTCACGCTCTTCGGCGTCGACTATCATATTATAAGCCGTGCGGGTTTTGATCGAACCGCCGGCATTCAATCCTTCAAATTTAACAAGAATTTCGGCGCCTTCGGGATCAGGCAGGCGGTTCAGCCGGATAAGCGGTGTATGCCCTATGGCTTCAAGCACATTATTGCAAATCACTTCAGTCTCCTTAAAACATATATATTCAATCGTCTTCGCTGCTGATTCTGACACAAATACTTCAAAACCGCAGTTATACTACAGTATATTACAACATTTTCACTCATGTTTCAAGAGTATATAATATATTGATCGGTTGCGGTGTCAGAAAAAAATTATACTTAATACTTTTGTCCGACGGCAAACGAGCATTGTTCGTTCTTGTTGGCGTAGTATTCATCAATGAAAGCGCAGAATCGCCTTATTGAGCTTCTGTCCTCTATATCATATTATGAGGCTTGTCAGAAACGCCGCGGCGCTTGCTCCGAGAGCGACTTTAATCAGCGACTGATTAAAAAATGCAAGAATTACAGCCGCAAAAAAACCCGCCGCTGCGGTTATTATACTTCCGGTTGAAGAGAAGACAGACGGAATTACCATTGCCGACAGAACAGTGTAGGGAAGATAGTGCAGCAGACTTTTTGAAAAGCGGGATTTGATCTTTTTACGGAATGCGACAAATGGCAGTGCCCGGATAAGGTAAGTGACCCCGGCCATCACCAGAATGTAAAGAATAATTTTAATTGTGTCACTCATGAATTTTTACCTCGGTTTCACAGTTGTCCGGCTCGTCAGCAACCGGAAAAAACAGCGCTGCGCATCCGGCGGCAAGAACGCCGCAGATAATTATGCTGAATCCTTGTGTTACCGCAGAAAACACAGGAATGAAACGCAGGCAGCAGCTGAATGCAGATGCGAGCAGAGCAGCCGTGGCAATACCGCGGCTTTTTTTTGCAGGAGGCACGACTATTGCGACGAACATTCCAAAGATAGCTATTCCAAGTGCTGCCTTGACGCTGCCGGGTAGAATATTTCCAGCAACGGCACCGAGAAGAGTACCGAGCGACCAGCATATGTACGGGAAAAAAATCAGTCCGTACATATAGCGCGGACTGACCGGATCGGTCTTGGAAGAAGCGACAGCGAAAATTTCATCAGTCATTCCGAAGCCGGCGAGAGCGCGGTGAATAGGGGTAAAGGTACAGTCAAGCTTTTGAGAGAGGGATATGCTCATAAGTGAGTATCGAAGATTTATTGTGAGCTGGGTGAGCGCCATCTCGACCAGGGAGCCCGAGGTTGCTATGATTGCAATGCCGGCCATCTGTCCGGCGGATGTAAGGTTTGTCAGAGAAATTATCACTGATACAAGCGCCGGAATACCAAGATTTGCCGCAGCGATTCCAAAGCCGAAAGAAACAGAAAGATAACCGAGTCCTATCGGGATGCTGTCGCGCAGACCGTCCCGGAAAGTATATATCGAAGTTTTGTGTAAACGCACTTTAAGCCTCTAAAAAGTAAAATCCTCCGCAGACAGAGGTAATAATAATTGTAAGACAGAAGGCGGTTTTTGTCAAGCCGAACGCAAGGCTGAATGTAAATTTCAAATATTTATTGAACGTAAACAATTAGTGTGGTATAATCTGTTTGTTTGATTAATTTTCGTTTTCGGAGGATTTGTATGTTCTTATCTCTTGACCAGATCCGGCGGATAACCTTCGGAGCACTCGATGTGACTATTAGCGCGGACGGATATTACATCTTTCACCGCATGACCAAAAACATCTATGCTGCATACTCGCCGAGCGTCGGAGATTCGCTTAAATGCGCAGCGACATCCGGTGTAAAGTTCGATTTTTTCACGGATTCCCAGTTTTTTAATTTCAGTTTCAGAGTAAAGAGCGGTTCAAGCAGAAACTTTTACTATTTTGACATCTACACAGACGGAGTAATGACAGGCCATTATGGCGAGCGCGAAATGTGGATAATGAAGGGCGAGGTTAAAACAACTCTTCCCGGGGGACGGCATAGAGTGACTGTTTATATGCCCTGCCTTGCCTCGGCGGAGCTGAACAATGTCGAGCTTGCCGATGGTTCGGAAATCACCCCGGCCGACAGGAAGCTGAAAATGCTCTGTGTAGGTGATTCGATAACGCAAGGGTACGACGCAGAATATCCATCTTTGTGCTATGCCAACCTTGTCGCTGACGAGTTCGGGGCAAATATGGTCAACCAAGCTATAGGCGGTGACAGGTTTCATCCGGAGCATCTTGACGCGGAAATGAATTTTGAGCCGGATATTGTAACCGTAGCTTATGGCACAAACGACTGGTCGGGGTCTCTCAAGGAAAATTTCGACAGCGATATGCCGAGGTATTTTGAAAAGCTTGCGAAAATGTGTCCGCATGCAAAAATTTTCGTCATAACGCCACTCTGGCGCGCTGACGGAAACCGTGTTACAAAGGTTGGAACATTCGAAGGCGCGGTAGCTCAGATTGCTGCGGAAGCGTCAAGGTACTCGAATATGACGGTTATTGACGGGTCAAAACTTACTCCGCGTATCAGCGCCTTTTATTCTGACCTTAAGCTCCATCCTAATGATATCGGATTTGTTATTTATGCAAAAAATTTAATAACTGAGCTGAAAAAATATTTCTGAACGAACATATAAATTAAAAAGCAGGCGGTTTCCGGGTTCCGGAAACCGCCTTTTGCGGTTCGTCAGTATGCACAAAACAAGTCAGCGTAATATACCAAAAGTTTATGGATCATTTGCGCTTTTTGAGTTGACTTATTTCTATTTTTATTATACAATAAGATGCTTGCTGAGTCATTTTATTAATGTCATATTTTGAACTGACCGATAATGTCGCAGAAGCTAAATAGCGCATGCAAAAAATATTTACCTGCGCTATGATATACGGAGGATGAATGGACCTATTGATTAACCGGCAGCTGAAACCTGAACAGCTTGCCGAACTTAGATCTCAAGCACCCGATGATGACCCTATTCTTTTTGCGATCGTCGGAGATATCTCGGAAAAAGCTCATTACAACCACAATGTTCTTGCGGTTTCCTCAAAATGCATTTTTACATATGACCTTGACAGCGGCAAATGCGGCGAGAAATATCAAATTTCCGATATCAGCGAAATATATAATAAGCGCATGTACAGCAACGGAGTTATGCGCGCAAGAATTGGCGGGAAAATAAGAGACATCTACCGCTTTACTTTTGCGGTCGCCGGTCTCTGTGATGCCGCCGTTTATTTTGTCAACTCAATCAACGGAGGCACGGATCTTAAGGAGGCGATGGGCGGAATAGAGGCTACTTACGAAAAGCAGCTGTCAATCTGCCCCAAATGCGGGCGCACCCTCTCGTCGCCTGGCGTGAAATGTATCAACTGCGAAAACAAGGGCAAAATTATCTCAAAGCTTGCAAAATACATGAAGCCGGAGATAAAGATCCTCATTTTTTCGGTTATCATATCAATTATCACAACAGCGCTGGCTCTGATACCTCCGTATCTTACTCGCACCATTGTCGATGATATTCTCGTAGCCGGAAATAAGGCCGACACTGTGGTCAAGCTGTTCGGTTATTATGACATGAATGTTAAGAACAGCCTGATATTCATAGGCATTTTGCTTGCCGCCAACTACATCATACGTTACGGTCTCGGAGCGGTTCGCGGCTATTATCTCCGCAAATCCGGAGACAGAATAGTTAAGTCGTTGCGCGATGATGTTTACGAGCACGCGCAGTACCTGCCTATGCGCTTTTATGACAAAACTTCGACCGGTTCTGTCATTAACCGAATTGCGGGAGACAGCGCGACACTGCAGTCTTTCATGCTGCGCATCACGCAGGAGGTTGTCGTTCAGTTCTTCAAGATGATCGGAATAATTGTGATCATGATCGTGATGAACTGGAGGCTTGCGATTTATTCGCTAATACCTGTGCCGTTCGTGGCTATCGGTGCGCGCATTTTCTCGGAAAAGATCGCGCCATACTACCGCCGGATTTGGCGACGCTGGTCAACCGTTTCAGGAGTACTTACCGATACCATACCGGGCATACGCGTTATAAAATCGTTTACCAATGAAAAGAACTCCACCAAGTTCTTCGAGGATAAAAACCAGGAGTGGATGGAGACCGATATTAAAGCTGGAAAGATACTCAATATCTATCCCGCCGTCGTCAACTGTTTTGTAAGCTTTGGTTCTATAGTAATTTGGATGCTTGGCGGACTTGCCGTCATCGGCGCTACCAATGCTTCAGGCTCGCTTACGGTTGGTCTTCTGGTTTCATTCATATCGTATGCCTCTATGTTCTATGAGCCGGTGAACTTTTTCGCAAACCTGAACGACTCGTATCAGAGCGCGCTCTCATCTGCTGAGCGGATTTTCGACATACTCGACGCAGAGCCCGAGCAAGACTTTGGCAAGGGTAAGACTTTGCCGAAGGTCAGAGGAGAGATCGAGTTCCGCAATGTTTCTTTCTCGTTCGACCGCACTAAAAAGGTGCTTAAAAATATCAATCTTAAGATAAATCCCGGGGATATCGTTGGAATAGTGGGAACTACCGGTTCGGGCAAATCAACTCTCGCCAACCTGTTCTTGAGGTATTACGACCATTATGAAGGCACGATACTTCTTGACGGGGTGAATATACGCAACATAGATATGGAGTTCTACCGCTCGTGCATCGGTTATGTGCAGCAGGAGCCGATGATGTTCCACGATACGATTTTCAACAACATCGCCTATGGTGATTCGCGTTACGGCGTCGAGCAGGTAATAGCGGCGGCGGATATAGCCAACGCGCACGAGTTTATAATACGGCAGCCGGACGGTTACGATTCTGTGCTCGGCGAGCGCGGCGTAGGTCTTTCGGGCGGCGAGCGGCAGAGGATTTCAATTGCTCGTGCGGTGCTGAAGAACCCAAGCATTCTCGTTTTTGACGAAGCTACGGCATCTGTCGACTCGGAAACCGAACATTTAATTCAGGAAGCTATCGAACGCCTTATCAGCGGCCGCACCACCATTATGATAGCGCACCGCCTTTCGACACTTGGCAAAGCGAATAAGATTATCGTTATTGACAACGGTGAGATAATCGAATGCGGCACGCCGGAGGAGCTGATGGCTCTTCAAGGCAAGTACTATCGGCTTGTACAGATTCAAACCATGTCTGACAAAGTCAAGGCAGACAAGCAGAAGGAGAACTTTGACTGATGGAAAGAATCTATGTTGATAAGACTACCGGCCGCCTTGAGCGCACAGACCTGTATCTTGTGAAGCTTATAATGAACGACGGTCGGGTTATTGAAAATCTCGAACCGAGGCGTCTTTTCCCGCTGAGTGATACGACGCATTATATAACCCTTTTGGACAATATGGAGAAGGAAGTTGCGCTTATAAGGGATATTGACAATCTCGACGCCGTATCGAAACAGGCGCTTGAGGACTGTTTCCGTGAATTTTATTTAATTCCGAAAATATCCCAGGTTCTTGATGTAACCGAAAAATTCGGTATGCTTACATTCAGAGTTATGACAGATCGCGGGGAGATAGAGTTCCGCATTCGAAACCGCCACAGCGACATAAAGACGTTAAGCGGTTCCGGACGAATAATAATTCGCGACTCGGATGACAACAGATATGAAATCCCAAACTTTCGTCTGCTTGACAGAAAAAGCAAACATATGTTGTTCAGTTATGTTTAAGCAAATATGGCCGGGGGCACGTCACAAAAAGGTGTGCCCCCGGAATATTATATTGTTTTTTGTTGTAAACGACGACAGATGTTATTAGCGCTTAATGATTGCCGCTGAGCCTTAACTGAACAAAAATTCTCTTTATGTTGATTATGTTGCATAAATTTATTGACAAACAACAGTGTCTAATATATAATTATTACAATAGTGAAGAGTTGAACGTCTTTTCACGCAAATATTTTTTACAGGAGATAATTGAAATGAAAAAGGTGTTATTCTGCCTTGTGTCGATTATCATGATTGCTGTTATGGCGGCAGCCCTGATGCCTGCAAACGCAACTTCCGGTACCGACATTTACACACCCGCAAAAGAAGGTGAACTTCTTCACGAGATCGATTTCATCAGCGATAGCCGCTGGAAACCGACAGCATATAAAGGTAATTTTGGCTTTACCGCAATTAGCTCCAAATCAGCCGAGATTGTCGGACTCAACAATTCCTCACAGAACTGGTATGGCGGCGAGCTTGAGGGGCTCCCGATTGATAACGCAGGCTACACAATAACAATGACAATCATACGCAGTGAGAAGGCCTGCTTTGGCCTTTATGTGGACGGTACATACGGTGCTTACGGGTATGCCGAGCAGTATCACATTATGAACGGCGGCTCACCGCTGACCTCTTCCACTGTTCACCCGTATGTAAAATACAGTACTCTCGGATATGAATTCCCGGGCGTAGCCGCAGACGGAACGGCGCTCAACGACGGATCGATGCAGGAATATGCCCTCGAAGTGGATGGATTCAATTATAATCTTCGGTTCTATGTAAAGGATAAATCCGGCGTCTGGAGGCTTATAGACGAGTCGCACGACGGAGAGATTCTGACTTTTGCGACATATAATCTCGGTATTTATTTCTACAGCTATTATACACAGAAGGCAACTATAGGCGATATAATGATTTACAAAGGATACATCGTATCGGGTGAAAAGCTGCCAGAGACGACTGCCGCTCCGGAGACTACAAAAGCCCCTGAAACCACAAAATTACCCGAAACAACAAAAGCAGAAACAACAGCAAGGGTTAATGATACCACAAAGGCGCCTGAAACTACGGCGGCAGTAACCACAAAGGCAGCTGAAACCACGGCTGCTTCAAAATCAGGTTGCGGCTCAGTGATGACCGGCGGTGCAGGTGTGCTTGCGGTAATTTTTGGAGCCGCGTACAGCATTAAAAGAAAAAAGAAATAAAACCGGCTGCCAAGTATTTGGAAAAACAAGATTTATTGTCAGATAATTAAAGAATAGGTCTGCCGCTTTGGGCGGCAGACCATATTATTTCTTTTTCTATTGATTTTAAGCTTCTGTTGTGTTATGATATATCCGAAAATGAAACACGGTTCGGCGCCGCATGATTTACTGACGGCGCAGCCGGGGCCGGCACACGAGGCCGGACTTCGGAGATAAGGAAAGAGCGGTGAAAATCCGCCGCAACAGCCATTGCCGTATATGAGGGCAACACTCTCACAAGCCGGAATGCTTATCGTCCCGTGAAATGCGAAACGTTCTTGGGCAGGTCGAAGACCAATACGGCATTTGAACTCCGTATTGATGAAAACGGAAGAGCGCAGCATACAACCTTGCAGGGGGAAACCGCCGTTTCTCCATGCGGGTGTTTTTGTTGCGTCCTTACGCCTTTGGCTGAAGGGCGCTTTTGCTTTTCATTCAAAAATCACTTTATAAAGGAGTATCGTTGAATGAAAAAAACAAAAACACTTATTTTAGCTTCAATGTGGCTGATTTGCCTTGTTTTGCTTATCGCAGTGACAGGCTGCGATAAAAATGAGACAAACGATCATGAAACAACCAAAAATACGGGAACAGAACAGACAGATACTCTTCCCGAGCTATGGCGGAGCGCGATTTATACCGAAAATCAGACCTTCGGTTCCGGCAGCACAACTATAACGGTAGAAGTCCGGGCTGGTGAAAAATCGATTGATATTACTATAAAAACCAATAAAACCATATTAGCAGATGCGCTGCTTGAAAATAATCTTGTCGAAGGAGAAAACGGCGCGTACGGGCTTTATATAAAGGCGGTCAACGGAATCAAGGCCGATTACGATACTGACCACGCGTACTGGGCGCTGTATAAGAACGGTGCATATGCGACCTCTGGCGCCGACACAACAACTATAGCCGACGGCGAACATTATGAGCTTGTTTACACGAAGGGGTGAACTGAAAGCCGAAAACAAAGCTGCTGCCCGTGACATCTCGGCGGGGAGTCCGCGGGCGGCGGAGCGGGGACATAGAGTGCTGCGCGACACGGTGGTGTTCGCAATGTTCGGAGCCATGATGTTCGTGTCAAAAGCGGGGTTTGAAATAATACCGAATTTTCATCTGCTCGGGATGTTTACAATACTGCTGACAGTGGTATATCGAACCCGGGCGCTGATTCCGATATATATATATGTTATGCTTAACGGGTTTTACGCCGGCTTTAGTATCTGGTGGATTCCGTATCTTTACATCTGGACTGTCTTATGGGGCGTAACGATGCTTCTTCCGCGACATATGCCCGATATTGTCGCTGCATTTGTCTATCCGCTTGTCTGCGGACTTCACGGACTTGCTTTCGGAACGCTTTATGCCCCGGCGCAGGCGCTTCTTTACGGTTTTTCGTTTCAGCAGACGGTAGCATGGATTGCCGCCGGACTGCCGTACGACCTTATTCACTGCGCCGGAAATACTGCGGCAGGACTTCTTGTCCTTCCGCTATCAAAACTTTTGCGCAAGCTGGACGCGCGGATATGAACTATGGTTTTATGAATTTTATGGCGAACATAAATATATAGAGCGTTGGAGCAGCCGTTCCGATATCGCAGAAAATACGTTTTGACCTTGATGTTTAAGCAGGTTAAGCCGCTGCTTTATACAAAAGCCGCCGGGCATCAGCGTCCGGCGGCTTCCCGTCAAGAATTATATTCAGCAGAGATATTTTTCACGGGGCTAATTTTAATTGCTTTTCATGTCTTTACACTGTACATTTGAAGAGGACGGGTCGGCCGCATTGGGAATTATCATATTATGCCCCCTGTTGTTCTGACGAAAGGCAAGGGGAGAGACTCCGTATGTGTCGCGGAATAAGCGGCAAAAATAGGACGGGCTTCCGAAGCCGCAGGACAGGGCGATTTCAAGAACACTGTGTTCGGTCTGAAGAAGCATCGAACGTGAGAGGGATAATCTCTGTTCTGTTACATACTGCGTCAGAGTCATGGTTGTTTTTCTGCGGAAAAGCCGGCAGAGATAGGAGCGGTTTATCCCGATTTTTTCCGCTATTCTGTCTGCGGACACATCATACGGAAGATTGAGATTTATAAACTCGAGTATCTGCAGGATCAGCTGACTGCCGTAAGTCCCGCTGCGGTCATTTTGCACGTCGATACCCGGCATACTTAGTTCTTTTTCGCTGACAATGCGAAACATTACAGTGAGGATTAGATTGGTTATTTCAGCGCGCTTATATGGCGATTTTCCAAGCGCTGCTATATTCATACGGTTGAAACAGTCGTTGACAAATTCGCCGGTGTCGCTGCCCAGCAAAAGGCGAATGCCTCCGCGGGAGGGAATCAGTCCGCCGAGCATATCTGTGATTCCGAGAACTCCAAGCACAGAACGCATATAGTTTGTGTTGAATAGCACCGCGCTGCGCTCATAGCTTACGGCGTCTGACGGGTTTGAACAGTGGATATAATCGGCGTTGATAATGAACAGCGTGTTCTTTTTAATCGGAAAGATATTGTCGTTTATTAGCATTGTTCCTCCGTCCGAGTGACAGAGCAGCAGCTCATGGCTGCCGGTGTGTGTATGCTGGCGGTTGCTAAGTTTGTCATACCCGACAGCGTGGTATTTTATTTCATAGATATCTTTCATGAGCATAATCTCCATCACGCTGTTATATTACGAAGAACAGTTTAATGAATTTATTATAGTACAGTATATCTCTAAGAAGCCGGAAAGTCAATATTTTAATATCTGTAATATGAATGCAAAATTGAATATTCAAACAATAATTTTCATGAAAAATATTTGTTGACAATTGTAAATATATGAATTATAATGAGTTGCTGCCGAAGTAAAAATATGGCGGCGAAAGGAACTACATATGAGTTCAGATTCAAGTCCTCGAAGTAAAAAATTAAATTATTAGCCGTGAACAGGGCTTTCGCAGCCTTGTTCAAAGGCGCGGAGGGAGTTTATCGGCATGATCAATTACATCACCACAAAAAACAATTTTATCGAAAACATCCAGGCTCCGGAGGAAGGATGCTGGATTTCGCTCATTAAACCGAGCGATGATGAGCTGTCGGAAGTATCAAAAAGCTGCGGAATCGACACCGATGCGCTCCGTGCGGCGCTTGATGCCGACGAGAGGTCGCGCATTGACACGGAAGAAAACTATACAATGATAATTGTAAATATACCGACCGTCGAGGAACAGGACAAAAATGACCTTTACAGTACTGTTCCGCTTGCGGTGTTCCTCACAAAAACGGCGGTTGTAACTGTCTGCAGTGAAAATTCACCGATTCTGCGGCAGTTTTCAGAAGGGAAAGTTCGCGACTTCAGAAGCAACTTAAAATCTCGCTTCATACTTCAGCTGCTCTACAGGACAGACTCACTGTATTTGCAGTATTTGCGCAATATTGACCGAAAAAGCGACGAAGTTGAAGAAAAGTTACACAAGTCGACGAAGAACAGCGAGCTGATTGAGCTGTTAAGACTTGAAAAAAGCCTTGTATATTTCACAACGGCGCTGCGTTCCAACGAATCTGTGCTCGAGAAGATGCTGCGGGATGACAACGTGAAAAAGTATCCGGACGACGCCGAGCTGCTTGAGGATGTCATAGTCGAGAACAAGCAGGCTATTGAGATGGCGAATATTTACAGCGGTATTCTGTCGGGCATGATGGATGCATTTGCGTCGGTAATTTCTAACAACCTAAACATAGTTATGAAGGTACTCGCCATAATTACAGTCGTAATGTCGATTCCGACTCTGATATTCAGTGCATATGGCATGAATGTTAATTTGGACGGGATGCCATTTTCCCAAAGTCCGTACGGCTTTTTGATTGTCTGCGTTATATCTGCCGCATTGAGCTTTATAATGGCGCTTATATTCAAAAAGATGAAGATGTTCAAGTAAACAGAAAGCCAGCCCCTATCGCGAGGGGCTGGCTTATGAATTTTTATGAACCGTTACCGCCAAAGCTGTTTGTTTTAAAACTGGTCTGAAAACCTCATATTGTATAAAACGGAGATTAAAAAATTAGAGAATATGTGCATTGACAGATAATGGCGGATATGTTATTATTAAAACGGAACGTTCCATGTTAAGGGGGATGCGATGTCTGTTACTATAATTGATGTTGCGCGCGCCGCGGGAGTATCAAAGACGACAGTATCGGCTGTCATATGCGGAAAAAGCGGAGTAAAGGAAGAGACACGTCAGCTTGTTCTCGACACAATAAACGAGCTGCACTATGTTCCAAACTTCAACGCGCGCAATTTTGTTCAGAAACGCACAAACATACTCGGAGCGCTTATCATGTCGGCCGATAAGAGGTCAACAAGCTATGAGTTTGCAAACGAAACCGGCGTATATGCGCAGGACATAAGCCGCGGAATTATCTCGCGCCTTTCAACCACCAGATACGGACTTATGACCGCGTATATATATCCGGGTGAAAATGTTCTTCCGCCTATGCTTGCCGACAACAGAATTGACGGTATGTTTGCCATAGGATCTATCGAGATGCCGTCTGCTGTAAAGCAGTTTCTTATTGAACGCGGCATACCGGTTGTCGCAATAGGGCGCACATATAATGAATTTGATTCAATCAGAGTAGACGTGCCCCGCGCCGTCTGTCTTGCCACACAGTATCTTATAGCAAACGGTCATCGCCGTATTGCGCTTGTGAACTGCGCGCCTAATTATGTTTCGAACAGCGAGCGGCTTGAAGGCTACCGCCGCGCGCTTGGCGAGGCGGGCATTGATTTTGACAGATCGCTTGTGGTCGACTGCCGTGACAATACCGGCTGTTCGGGCTACAATGCGGCTCAGCATCTTCTCACTTCGGACGCATCTCCGAGCGCTCTTGTAGCGGCGAATGTTTCCATTACAATGGGAGTTTTAAGATATCTTTATCAGAATAAAATCCGCGTGCCGGACGACATATCTGTTATCGGACACGAGGACTCGGTTATGTATAGCTACGCGGCTCCCGCGCTGACGGCTATCAATATCCGAAAGGAATTAACCGGCAGCCAAGCGGCGGAACTGCTTCTTGAGCGTCTTTCCGGAAATAACGATGGCAAGCCGGTATGCCGGTACATTGAACCGATGCTGACAGTGAGGGATTCGGTAAGAAAATATTAGAAAAAAATTTAATCCAAATTTATTGAATAATGGGTCGATTATAAATCGAATTAAATCCGTTTGTACTTGGCGGCGAGTTTCTTCTGTAAAATACGGAACGTTCCCGAGAGATGAAACACGCCTTTTTATACACTTTGCATCCGGAACGTTCCTGATAATTCTGATATACTATGAGAAAACTATTTTAACCCCGAAAACCTGAAAGGAGATTTTATAAAATGTTCAGAAAAATCACGGCTTTGTTATTATTGATTTTAATGGTTATTTCAATTGCGGCCTGCGCTCAGGTCAGAGATGGCGGCGAAGGCGGAACAACGGCGGCAGATTCGGGTGCTACCGTGACGGCAGCCGAAACAGAAATGCTGTATGACGCTAACGGTTATATTCTTGACCGGTTGCCCCAAAAAATTGATTTTGGCGGCGAACAGCTTACTATGCTTTTCTGGTCAGACCGTCAGTATCAGGAATTTTTTGCGAATGAACTTAACGGAGAAAACGTCAACGACGCAATTTTCAACCGCAATCTCAAGGTCGGCGAGAGGCTAAACGACACTGTAAGGTACGTCGGGGAACCAGGAAATGCAAGCTATTACAATTCATTTGCCCAGAAGGTTATTGTCGATGTCGATTCGGGTACGGGCGAATATGACATAGTGGCGGGATACAGCCTTGCGAACGCTTCCTTGACAGTCAAGGGATACTGCGCGGACCTCATGCAGTACGATGATATATTCGAGTTTGACTACCCGTGGTGGCCGTCAAAGATGGTTAAAGAAGCTACAATCTACAATAAGCTTTTCTTTGCAACCGGTGATATATCGACGAACCTTATTTTGATGCTTCAGGCTACATACTTCAACAAGGAAATGCAAAACAGTCTCGGGCTTGAGTCGCCGTACGAATTAGTGAAAAACGGCACATGGACACTTGAAAAGATGATGTCTATGGCAAAAGGCGTTTATCAGGATTTCAACGGCAACGGCTTGTCTGATGAAGGCGACATATACGGTTTTACGCTTTCATCTACCTCAAACGCTTATGACACAGCGTTCTACAGCTGCGGGCTCATCACAATGGAAAAGGACAACAACGACCTGCCGTATATTTCGGAAAAGTGGAACAGTGAAAAAACGATGGATGTACTCTCAAAGCTTTTGAACTTTTTCTACAACACCGGTGATGTTTATGCGGCGGTCGGAACCAAGATTTTTGCCGATGGACGCTGTCTGTTTGAGTTTGCGTCTCTCAATGCCGCGTTTAACAGTTTTGTGGGGCTTGAATTTTACGGAATAGTACCGCCTCCTAAATACGATGTTTATCAGGAAAGTTATATTACCGCAGTGTCGACTCCACATACGCTTTATTCGATATCCATCGCTTCCCAGAAAAAAGAGCATTGCGCATATCTTATGGAGTGCCTTGCTTCGGAGAGCTACCGCAGCGTCACTCCGGAGGTTTTTAATGTAACGCTTCAGTCGAAGTATGCTTCAGACGAGGATACAGGAAAGATGCTCGACATACTTCGCGACAGCGTTATTTTCGAGGTGGGCAAGGTTTATTCCTATGCTTTCAACAATCTGACGTTTAATATCTGGCGCGACTGTATAAAAAACAACAATCCCAATTTCGCGTCTTCATTTAAAATGCAGTCAAAAGCACTGCAGTCTTATCTTGAAAAATTCATAGCTGAAATCACCGGCTGACACAGATAAAAAGCTTGCGGGCAAATAGAATTGTTTGTTATATCCCGCCTATATATGAAAGGAAAAAATTATGAAAAAAATCACAGCATTATTGCTTACTCTGACAACCTTAAGTATTTTTGCGGTATTTGCGTTTACCGTCGGCATCTCGGCTGATGCATGGGACGGATCATCTGTCGATACCTCATGGTATAACACAACAGATACACGGTTTACGCTTACTACCGGCGCGCAGCTTGCCGGACTTGCTGCAATAGTTGGCGGCAGGGCAAACGGTATTGCAATAGACGATTTTTCAGGCAAAACAATTATCCTCGGCGCCGATGTGGATCTTGGCAGCCGGAACTGGACTCCAATCGGTTTGCAGATGTCAAGCAGCGTCATATACTCTTTTAAGGGAACATTCGACGGACAGAAGCATACTGTCAGCAACCTTTCTATAACAATGTCCGAAACTGCAACAAACGGAATCCGTTATGGCTTTTTCGGACACATCAGTGGTATGGCAAAGGATATAAACTTCAAAAACGCAAGAATAATAACAAACGCCGGTTGCTATTCAGCTGTTGTGGCAGGATATATCGGCGGCGGCACCGTTGCTCGCTGTACTGTGGATGCAGGTTCAATTGTCGAGTGTTATACAACAGCCAACGGCATGATTGCCGGTCGTGTAGAGACAGGAGGCACAATCGACTCCTGCATAAACTACGGTACAATTACAGGATATGGTCTTGACGCCGCTACTGGTAACGTTATAGTTGGCGGTATAGTCGGTCTTGCGGCTTCAAGTACAGTCAAAAACTGTGTCAACTACGGCGATGTAACCGCTCTCGCACAGACCGGGCTTCCGAGCCAGGCGGGCGCCGCAGGCATTTCGGGATTTGTCAACGCAGCAACTATCTCAGACTGCGTCAACTATGGAAATATTTCTTTTATTGATTATTTGAATTCAAATACAGGCACGGGAGGTATTGTCGGCAAGTTCCACAGTGGCGCTAACTCAAGCATAATAAATTGCTACAACTTCGGTTCGGTGCAAGGAAAAGCAGGCGATACAACGCAGACCGGCCTTCTTGCCGGGCTGCCGGCGGTGATTGGTACAATAGAAAGCTGCTATTCTGTTCCGTCGGGAAGCCTTGCCGCTACAGGCTCGACTATAGCTGCAGGATTTACGGTATCCAATGTTAAAATAGTAGCCAAGACAGACGCCGGATATGCTGCATTTGAGAGCGCGGCAGCAGCAATTGAGAGAGCGATTTTCGATGTCACATACAAGCTTACAATTCATTATGTTTATGAAAACGGGGAGAAAGCGGCCGACGATTATGTCTGTGAGCTTCGTGAAGGCGCAGATTACAGCATAGACTCGCCATCTATTACAGGTTATTCCGCTGATGCTGCGATAGTAAGCGGCAAAATGGGCGGGTCGTCGGCAGAAATTACAGTCAGATACTCTGTAAGGATGTGCAATCTCACTATCGAATATGTATATGAAGACGGAGCAATGGCTGCGGATTCATATGTCGCGACTCAGCCGTATGGTACAGAATTCAGCGTCAAATCTCCCGAGATTGCCGGATATGTTCCGAATTTTGCGGTTGTCGAAGGTAAGTATGAAACAAACAGAACAATAACAGTCAAATACAAAGCTAACGGAACGCTGACGACAGCTTTTACCGAATCAGCCGAAAAAGATACCCGGCAAGCGGTTACGGCTACGGCAGATACGGATTCCGGAAAATCCGGCGGCTGCGGTTCGGCGGTTGGCACGTGTGCAGTATTTTTCGCACTTGCTGCTGTATTTGGTTCTGTATCTGTTCTGAAGAAGGTGAAGGATTAGGCGGAGAGCCGGGATATTGCTAAAATATCTGATGTTGAGCAATAATTAAAAGTGTTGCGGCGTATACATAAAAACAAAAAAAGATAGGCTGCCCTTCCGGACAGCCTATCATGTTTAAAAAATTATTATAGTTTGTCTACATAATTATGTTGCCGGCCGATGCTATGCCGGTGGTTATAACTGTTGATACGATAAGCACAATTAAAATAATATAAAGAATAATAAGAGCCGCGCTGACAATCACGCTTATAAGAGCACCTTTGCCGGCGCTCTTGGCGCGCAGCGGTGTTTCATCTTTCCATATAAGATATAGAATGAGTCCTGCAATAGGTACAAAAAAGCCGAGTATAGCATAGCCTATGTCCGGAGCGTCGGGTTTTTCGCTTACCGGTTTGTTGTTCAAAGAGCGGCCGCAGTTGATGCAAACTACTGCTTTATCAGATACTTCTTTACCGCAGTGGTGACAATACATAAGACATCCTCCCAATAAATCCGCCTGTAAGACCGCTTGATTTCTATTATATAAAGCTGCATCATATTATAATTAAGGTGAACGCTTATTATAAATACACATCAAAAAGCAGACTGTATGCCTGCTTTTTTATTTACCGTGATCAATAAATTATGCCTTCAATAGTGCTGCCAGCTCGGCTTTAGCTAAAAAAACATTGAAGCAATGAAAATCATAAAAGAAAAATATTATTCCGCAGCCAGAAAGCACACCGGTATAAAAACGTCTGTAATTTTTGCTTTCATAAGATGTTTTCAATTGAACAAGTCCATCTATGAATGCGGGAAGCTGCAGCGGCAGAAACAGCCAGTATGGAATATGCCTAAATATTATAAGTAAAATTATACCTAAAATATAACCGACAGCGATTCCGGTGCATCTTGCGCACAGCGGCATTTGTTTGCCGCGGATGAAAAAAGACCGGTCAGGCCGCTGATGGCACATAAAGGCGATTCTTAAAAATTTGTTCCAGGTCAATTAAAAAGCACTTCCAAGCGAGCCTAGCATTGACGCAAAAAAGGAGAAGTAGATGATGTTGACTATTACTCCCAGAATAAATCAAACCAGCGCGCCTATACCAGCGCTTTTTGCCTTAAGCGGAGTCTTGTCTTTCCAGATTAAATATAAAATCAATCCGACAATCGGAATACAGAAACCGAGAACACCAAAACCGAAGCTTGATGCATCCTGAACTGCTGGAGCCTGATTCAGATCCTGCTTGATAGAACAGCCGCAGTGAATGCAGACGACCGCTTCGTCGTTAACTTCTTTACCGCAATGCGGACAATAAGCCATATGTATTCCTCCATAGTTAAATAATTCTAATACTATATTACCATATTTATATAACAATGTCAATATTAAAAAAACTTAATATTGAGTTTTATTCATAAGAAGCGAGATTGAAATTATGATTAACTTTATTATATCATAATACGACTTAGGGCCGAACAGATCAAAATATAATTTACTGTCATCAAATATGTATGGTTGATCTGCTTGAACGGTTGTTATTTTCCCATCGATAATTCCGGCATACTGTAATTTTTTAAGCTGTTGTTCGAACTGGTATAGCAGGGTGAGAAGCAGGCGGCCGCCGGCAGTATTTCTGATACCGGCAGCCTCAAAAATAATGCGCGGACCTCTATAGGCGGCGCGAATGACAATTAAATTAAAATGTCTGCCTGTAACAAGAAAGCTGTTAAATGTTGTTTTGGTCAATCAATATTATAACAGTACAGCCCAAAGCGATTAATAGAGTAAAAATTTTTCAAATTGTTCTAATTATTACCTTTACAACGCCCATGGTGATGTGGTACAATTAGTCAGCAGCAGCGGAACAGTGACAAAGACATACAGGTATGACGCCTTCGGAGGGGAGTATACCCCCGACGCGAACGACACCAACTACTTCCGCTATTGCGGCCAGTACTTCGATACCGAGAGCGGGACATATTATCTCAGGGCGAGGTATTATGATCCAGCATTGGGAAGGTTCACTTCGGAAGATCCGGCAAATGCAGGATTAAACTGGTATACATATTGTAATTGTAATCCAATATCATATATTGATCCATTTGGATTAGATGCAATCTTGCTTTATGATAATGACGGTATGGGAGATACTGCTCTGCTATTGCAATATAATGGAGGATGGTATTATTTCTTCTTCGGTGCAGATGCTGTTATATGGACTTATATTGGAAAAGAATTACCGGACACTTTAGATGCTTTTAATGAAACTCAGTATTCGTTGAGAGCATACACAGATTCAGTATATCTAACTGGTGACTATACAAATACTGCCGAATATTGTATTTCGCTTGTTGCTAAATATTTTAATGAATCATTAAGTAAGGGTGATTATACAAATTATAATTACAACCTATTATTCAATAATTGTGCAGTAATTTGTAGAATAGCGCTTCAACAATCGGAAGATTTTATTTATATACCTTCATGTATTGCTTCATTAATTATACCGAGGTACTTTTATTATGATTTTGCCCTGCCCCCGTTTATTGTACCAGGAGCAATGTTAGTAATTGAATCTTAATGT